>DATATV010000052.1:0-130828 GCA_036268615.1 Pseudonocardiaceae bacterium | reverse complement strand
TGTTCGGCGTGCTGTCCGACGTGTTCGCCGCCTACGCTGAGCTGACCCGCTCCGGGCCGACCGCCGAGCTGGACCCGGTGCTCCCCCACCGTGCTCCGTTCCGGGACTATCTCGGCTGGCTGGCCACCCGGGACCAGGCCGCGGCCGAGGAGTACTGGCGGGCCGAGCTGGCCGGGTTGACCGCGCCGACCCCGCTGCCCTTCGACCGCCAGCCCGCGCCCGGCCAGTCGACCCGCTCGGCCGACTGGTTGACCGTCGAACTGTCGGCGGCGGAGTCCGACCAGTTGGAGCGGTTCGCCCGCAACCAGCGGCTCACCCTGAACACGGTGCTCGCCGGCATGTGGGGGCTGGCCCTGTCCCGCTACGCCGGACAGGCGGACATCTGTTTCGGCGCAACGGTTTCCGGGCGGCCGGCGGAGCTGCCCGGCGCGGACACGAGCATCGGCATCTTCATCAACACGGTGCCGGTCCGGCTCGACGTGACCGGTGGCGCGCCGGTCGTCGAGTGGCTGCGCGCAGTGCAGGACCGGCAGTCGGCGGCCCGCACGGTCGACTTCGTCGCGCTGGGCCGCATCCAGGAGCGCAGCGAGCTGCCGGGCGGGGTGAACCTGTTCGACAGCATCATGGTTTTCGAGAACTATCCGATCAGCGCGGACATGGCCAGCGGGCAGGACCTGCGGCTGCGTGAGCTACAGGCGTTGGAGACGACCAACTATCCGCTCACCGTGGTGGTCAGCCCGGGCCGGCGACTGTCCGTCGAGTTCGGCTACGACCCGGCCCTGTTCGACGCGACGACCGCGCGTCGGCTGGCCGGACACCTGACCCAGCTGCTCCGGCAACTCGCCGCCGGTCCGGTCGGCACGCTCGACCAGCTCGACGTGCTGACCGAGTCGGAGCGGGCCGCGCTGGTCGGCGGGTGGCGGCCCGGCATCGACGCGGTGCGCACGCTGCCGGCGCTGTTCGAGGCGCAGGTCGCGCGCACACCGGACCTGCCGGCGGTGCGTTCGGCCGCCGGGCCGATCAGCTACGCCGAGCTGGACCGGCGGGCCAACCGGTTGGCGCACCTGCTGATCGCGCGCGGCGCCGGCCCGGAGCGGGTGGTCGCCCTGGCGCTGCCGCGGTCGGTGGACATCGTGGTGGCGCAGCTCGCGGTGGCCAAGTCGGGCGCGGCCTTCCTGCCGGTCGACCCGGAGTATCCGGCCGAGCGGATCGCCTTCATGCTCGCCGACGCCGACCCGGTACTGGTGATCAGCACCGCCGAGCTCGCCGCCGGGCTGCCCACCGACGTGCTGCTGATCGACGCGTCGGCCGGGCAACCGGAACACGCACCGACCGACGCGGACCGACGCTCCGCGCTGCACCCGACCGCCGCCGCCTACCTGATCTACACCTCCGGCTCGACCGGGCGCCCGAAGGGCGTGCTCGTCCCGCACGCCGGACTGGCCAGTTTCGCCGCGGCCGAGGTCGACCGGTTCGCCGTGCAGCCCGGCGACCGGGTGTTGCAGTTCTCCTCGCCCAGTTTCGACGCGTCCGTGCTCGAACTGTGCATGTCGGTGCTGGCCGGGGCGTCGCTGGTGGTGCCGCCGGCCGGACCGCTGCTGGGCAGGCAGTTGGCCGGTGTGCTCGCCGGGCAACACGTCACCCATGCGTTGATTCCGCCGGCCGCGCTGGCCACCGTGCCCGCGGTGGAGCTGCCGGAGTTCCGCACGGTGGTGGTCGGCGGGGACGCGTGTTCGGCCGAACTGGTCGCCCGGTGGGCGCCCGGCCGGCGGATGATCAACGCCTACGGGCCGACCGAGGCGACCGTCGTCTCCACCTGGAGTGAGCCGCTGGTCCCCGGCCGGACCCCGCCGATCGGCAGGCCGATCGCCAACAGCACGGCATACGTGCTGGACCCGGCGTTGCGGCCGGTGCCGGTGGGGATCGCCGGCGAGCTGTACGTGACCGGCGTCGGGCTGGCCCGCGGTTATCACCGGCAGGCCGGGCTGACCGCCGAGCGGTTCCTGGCCGACCCGTTCGGTGCGCCGGGCAGCCGGATGTACCGCACCGGTGACGTGGTCCGGCGCACCGCCGAGGGCGAACTGGAGTTCGTCGGGCGGGCCGACCACCAGGTGAAGATCCGGGGTTTCCGGATCGAGCTGGGCGAGATCGAGACCGCGCTGCTGGCCCACCCCGGGGTCGGCGAGGCGGTGGTGGTGGCGCGCGCCGACGAGACCAGCGAGAAGCGGCTGGTCGGCTACGTGCGGCCGGCCGCCGGTGCGGCCGCGCCCGAACCCGGCGAGCTGTACCTGTTCCTGGCCCGCTCGCTGCCGGCCTACCTGGTGCCGTCGGCGATCGTGTCGCTGGCCGAATTTCCGTTGAGCCCCAACGGAAAGCTCGACCGGGACGCGCTGCCCGCGCCGACGCGGGACGCACTGCCGCAGGTCGGCTACCAGCCCCCGGGCACCGAGGCCGAGCAGGTGCTCGCGGAGATCTGGGCCGAGGTGCTGGACGCGACCCGGGTCGGGATCGCCGACGACTTCTTCCAACTCGGCGGGGACTCCCTGCGCAGCCTGCACATCACCGGCCGGGCGAACGCCGTGTTCGACACCGACCTCACCCCGCGCGACGTGCTCGGTGCGCGCACCGTGCGCGGCCTCGCGGCGGTGGTCGAGGAAAAGATCCTGGCCGACATCGAACGACTTGCTTTCGGTGACGACAACGTCGAGAAGCTGTGAGGAGTAGGAACATGACGTCATCGAAAGAGGACCGGATCGCCGCGCTGCCCGCGCACCTGCGGGAGCTGATGGCCAAGCGGCTGGGCGGCCGGGCGGAGCGCTCGGCGATTCCCAGAACCGAGCAGCCCGGCCCGTTCCCGCTCTCCCCCGCGCAGCAACGACTCTGGTTCCTCAACGAGTTCCAGCCCGGCCAGGCCGACTACCACAGCGCGCTCGCGCTGCGCCTGCGCGGTGCGCTCGACCCGGCCGCGCTGCACACCGCGATCGGTCGGCTGGTCGCCCGGCACGAGTCGCTGCGCACCACGATCGACGAGCGGGACGGCGTCGGCCGGCAGACCGTGCACCCGCCCGTCGAGGTGCCGCTGCCGGTGGTCGACCTGGCGGCCGCCGACGAGTTGGACGCGGTGCTCGAAGCCGAGTACCGCCGCCCGTTCGACCTGCGCCGCGGCCCGCTGTTCCGGACCCTGCTGGTCGGGCTGTCGGCGACCGAGCACGTGCTGCTGCTCGTCGCGCACCACGTGGTCATCGACGGCGCGTCGATGGGCGTGCTGGTCGACGAGCTGAGTGCGCTGTACGGGTCGGCCGACCTGCCGGAGTTGGACCTGCGGTACGTGGACTACGCGGTGTGGCAGCGGGATCGGTTGGCGGACAACACGTTGGCCGGTCAGCTCGACTACTGGACCAAGCACCTTGCGGACACGCCGACGCTGCCGCTGCCCACCGACCGGCCGCGCCCGGCGGTACGCACGTCGGCCGGCGCGACCCACGGGTTCGCCCTGCCGGCGGAGGTGACCGAGCGGCTGACCGGGCTCGCGCTCGACCGGCAGGCGACCCTGTTCACCGTGCTAATGGCCGCGTGCCAGGTGTTCTTCGCCCGCTGGTCGGGCCAGGCCGATTTCGCGCTGGGCACCGTGGTCTCCGGCCGCAAGCGCCCGGAGCTGGACCGGCTGGTCGGCTTCTTCGTCAACACCGTCGCCATCCGGTCCACAGTGGACGAGTCGGCCACGGTCGGTGACCTCGTGGACGGCGTGCGGGACACCGTGCTGGACGCGTTCGCCAACGACGAGGTGCCCTTCGAGCAGTTGGTGGACGCGCTGCGGGTGGACCGGGACGCCAGCCGCAATCCGCTCTTCGACGTCATGGTGCTGCTGCACGACAGTCCGCAGGCCGCGACCGTGTTCGGCGGCCTGGTCGCCGAATCGGTGCCGCTGGCCCGGCACAACGCCAACTTCGACCTGACCGTCGAGTTCCAGCGGCACGGCGACTCGCTGGCCGGGTCGATGGAGTACAACACCGACCTGTTCACCCCGGCGACCGTCGCTCGGCTGGCCGAGCACCTGGTGTTGCTGCTGACGAACCTGGCCACCGACCCGGCCACACCGCTGCGCACGGTCGACTGGCTGCCCGCCGTCGAGCGCGAGCGCTCCCTGGTGAGCTGGAACGACACCGCGCGCGACCTGCCCGCGTCGACCTTCCCGGAGCTGTTCGGCACCACCGTGGCCGCCGGACCGGACGCGCCCGCGCTGCTCGGCGAGCACGGCACGCTCAGCTACGCCGAACTGTTCGCCCGGGCCAACCGGCTCGCGCACCTGTTGCGCGGCCGGGGCGTCGGTGCCGAACACGTGGTCGCGCTGGCCTTACCGCGATCCGCCGAGCTGATCGTGGCCATGCTGGGCACGATGACCGCCGGCGCGGCCTACCTGCCGGTCGACCCGACCTATCCGGCCGACCGGATCGCCTTCATGCTCACCGATGCGCGGCCGACCCTGCTGATCACCACCCACGAACTGGTCGACCGGCTGCCCGACCTCGACGCGGTGCCCACGCTGTTCCTGGACGACACCATCGACCTCGCCGAGCAGCCCGACTCGCCGCCGGCCGGCACCGGGCTGACCTTGGACAGCCCGGCCTACGTCATCTACACCTCCGGCTCGACCGGTACGCCGAAGGGCGTGGTGGTCAGCCATCGCGGTATCGCCAGCGTCGGATTCGCGCTGGCCGAGCGGTTCGAGCTCGGCCCGGGTGACCGGCTGCTCCAGTTCGCGTCGGCCAGCTTCGACGCGTCCTTCGTGGAGATCGCCATCGGGCTGGTCTCCGGCGCGGCGCTGGTCCTCGGCACCGCCGACCGGCTGCTGCCCGGTGAACCGCTGGCCGCGCTGATCGCCGAGTACCAGGTCAGCCAGGCGATCCTGCCGCCGACCGCGCTGTCGGTGCTGTCCCCGGCGCAACTACCCTCGGTGCGCACGCTGATGGTCGCCGGCGAGGCCATGCCGGCCGCTCTCGCCCGCCGCTGGTCGGTGGGCCGCCGGCTGCTCAACGGCTACGGACCGACCGAGTCGACGGTCTGCGCGACGATGAGCGAACCGTTGTCCGGCAACGAGATCGTCTCCATCGGCGGGCCGATCGCGAACACCCGGGGGTATGTGCTGGACACGGCGCTGCGGCCGGTGCCGGTCGGGGTGCCGGGTGAGCTGTACCTCGGCGGTGCCGGCCTGGCCCGGGGATACCTCGGGCGCCCCGGGCTGACCGCGAGCCGGTTCGTCGCCAACCCGTTCGGGCCGGCCGGCAGCCGGCTCTACCGGACCGGTGACCTGGTCCGCTGGCTGGCCGAGGGCACCCTGGAGTTCCTCGGCCGGGCCGACGACCAGGTGAAGATCCGGGGCTTCCGGATCGAGCCGGGCGAGATCGAGGCAGCCCTGCTGCGCCGGGCGGACGTGGCCGAGGTGGTGGTGCTGGGCCGGGACAACGCCGACGGCCACCGTCAGCTCGTCGCCTATCTCGTGCCCACCGACCAGGTCGCCGGGGTGGCCCAGCCGGCCGAGCTGCGGGCCGAGCTCAAGCAGCGGCTACCGGACTACTTCGTGCCGGCCGCGTTTGTGGTGCTGGACCGGCTTCCGTTGAGCCCCAACGGAAAGGTCAACCGCAGGGCGCTGCCCGACCCGGAGGTCGGGGCGGACCTGCGCGCGCACTACCTGGCGCCCTCGACCCCGGTGCAGGCCACGCTCGCCGACATCTGGGCGACCGTGCTGGGTGCCGAGCGGGTCGGCGTGCTGGACAACTTCTTCGAACTGGGCGGCGACTCGATCCTGTCCATCCAGGTGGTGTCGCTGGCCCGGCAGGCCGGGATCGCGGTGACCACCAAGGACATCTTCCTGCGGCAGACCATCGCCGAACTGGCCACCACGATCGGCAGCACGACCGCACCGGAAACGTCCGCGGCGGAGCCGATCAGCGGGCCGGCGCCGCTCACCCCGATCCAGCGCTGGTTCTTCGACACCCACGGGGCACTCGGCCACTTCACCATGTCCACGCTGGTGGAGCTGACCGAGCAGCTCGACCCGGAGGCGCTGCGCACGGCCGTGGCGGAGGTCATCGGCCGGCACGACGCGCTGCGCGCCCGGTTCCGTTCGGTGGCCGACGACTGGCAACAGGAGATCGCGCCGACCGAGCCGACCGCGGTGTTCGAACGCCGCAACATGTCCGCAATGGACGAATCTGGGCAGGACGCGGCGATGGACGCGGCCGCGCTGGCGGCGCAGGCCGGCCTCGATCTCGCCGACGGGCCGCTGATCCGGGTCATCCTGTTCCAGCTGGGCCCGGACCGCCGGCCCCGGCTGTTCCTGACCGTGCACCACCTGGCCATGGACGGCGTGTCCTGGCGCATCCTGCTCGGCGACCTGGACACCGCCTACCAGCAGGCCGCGAACGGCGAGCCGGTGACCCTGCCGGCGGTGCCGACCGACTTCGGCCAGTGGGCCCACCGGCTGGTCGGGCACGTCCGATCCGGCGCCCTGGACGAGGACCTGACCTACTGGGCCAAGCTGGGCACGACGGCGGCCGGCGCGCTGCCGGTCGACCTGGACGGCGCGAACACGGTCGGCTCGACCAGGACGGTCACCGTCCGACTGGACCGCGAGCACACCGACGCCCTGCTGCACCAGGTCCCGGCCGCCTACCGCACGCGCATCAACGACCTGCTGGTCGGCGCGCTCGGCCGGACGCTGGCCGACTGGACCGGGCGGCCCGACGTGCTGCTGACGATGGAGGGCCACGGCCGGGAGGACATCCTCGACGGCGTCGACGTGTCCCGCACGATCGGCTGGTTCACCAGCAAGTTCCCACTTCCGCTGCACCTCGGGTCCACAGTGGACTGGGGCGACACGCTCAAGTCGGTCAAGGAACAGCTGCGCGCCGTGCCGCACCACGGGCTGGGTTACGAGGCGCTGCGCCACCTCGGCGCGGCGGACTCGCCGGCCGCGGTACTGCGCGACGATCCCACGCCACAGGTCTGCCTCAACTACCACGGCCAGTGGGACCTGACCGGCCCGACCGAGGGCCTGTTCCGGGAGCGCTGCGCCGGTATCGGCAGCGACCTCGACCCCGGCCAGCAGCGCGATCACCTGCTGGACGTCACGGGTCTGGTGAGCGACGGGCAGCTCGAACTGAGCTGGCTGTACTCCGACCAGGTGCACGACGAGCCGACCGTGCGCGGCCTGGCCGAACGGATGATCGAGGCACTGCGCGAGATCGTCGCGCACTGCGCCCGGCCGGCGGCCGGCGGCCGGACACCCAGCGACTTTCCGCTGGCCCGGCTGGACCAGGCGACGGTGGACCGGCTGGTGGGCGACGGCACCGGGGTGGCCGACATCTACCCGCTGACCCCGTTGCAGGCCGGCATGTTGTTCCACAGCCTGGTGGACGCCGATTCCAGCGTCTACCTCGACCAGGCGTGCCTGCGGCTGACCGGGGTGTCCGACCCGGCGGCGCTGGGCGCGGCCTGGCAGCGGGTGGTGCGCCGCACGCCGGTGCTGCGCGGCTCGGTGGTCTGGGACGGCGTCGCCGAACCCCTCCAGGTGATCCACCGGCAGCTGGACATCCCGGTGCGGCAGTACGACTGGCGGGCGCTGCCCACGGCCGAGCGGGACGCGGAACTGGAGCGGGTGCTCGATGCCGACCGCGCGGCCGGCATCGACCTGACCGCGCCGCCGCTGGTCCGGTTGGCCATCGCCCGGTACACCGAGGACGAGGTCGTGCTGATCTGGACCTCGCACCACCTGGTGCTCGACGGCTGGAGCCTCGGCCAGGTGTTCGCCGAGGTGTGTGAGCAGTACGCGGCCGGTGTGCAGGGACGGCCGGCCCAGCTGGTCCCCCGCCGGCCGGTGCCGGACTTCCTGCGCTGGTTGGCCGAGCAGGACGCCGGGCAGGCCGAGACGCACTGGCGGGCACTGCTCGACGGCTTCACCACGCGGACCCCGCTGCCCTTCGACCGGCAGCCGGTCGAGGCGCACCGCAGCGAGTCCTCGGCGTGGGCGAAGGTGGACCTGCCGGCCGAGCAGTCCGAACGGGTGCGCGGCTTCGCCCAGCGGCACGGACTGACCGTCAACACCGTCACCCAGGGCGCGTTCGCGCTGCTCGTCGCGCAGCACAGCGGTGTGCGCGACGTCGTGTTCGGCAGCACGGTGTCCGGTCGGCCCGCCGACCTGCCCGGGGTCGAGTCGATGGTCGGCATGTTCATCAACACCGTGCCCACCCGGGTCCGGCTGACCGGCGACGAGCGCGTCGTGGACTGGCTGCGGGAACTGCAACAGCAGCAGAGCGAGTCCCGGCGGTACGACTACGTCTCCCTGTCCCAGCTGCGGATGTTCAGCGAGCTGGCCGAGGGCAGCACGCTGTTCGACAGCATGATCGTGTTCGAGAACTACCCGTTCGACGAGGACTCGGTGGCCGCGGCCGGGGTGCGGATCGCCGACGTGCGCGCGGTGGAGACGACCAACTTCCCGCTCAGCGCGCGGGCTCACCTGGACGACCGGCTGCACGTCGACCTGGCCTACGACCCGACCCTGTTCGACGAGGAGACCGCGCAGCGGCTCGCCGCGCACCTGCACCTGCTGCTCGTCGCGATCACCGACACCGACACCGTCGCCGGGTTGCCCACAGTGCACCCGGCCGAGCGGGCCCGGGTGTTCGCGCACGGCACCGGGCGGCGCCAACAGCTCCCGACCGGCACGGTGGCCGAACTGTTCGCCGCCCAGGTGCGCCGCCAGCCGGACACGTGTGCGGTGCGCGCCGACCAGGAATCGGTCAGCTACGCCGAACTCGACCGCCGGGCCAACCAACTGGCGCACCGGCTGCTGGCGGCCGGCGTCGGCCCGGAGCACCGGGTGGGCATCCTGCTGGACCGCTCGGTGCACACCGTCGTCGCGGTGCTCGCCGTGCTCAAGGCGAACGCGGCCTACCTGCCGCTGGACTCCCGCGCGCCGGTCGGCCGGCTGCGGCTGGTGCTCACCGAGTCCGCGACGAATGTGCTGATCACCGACGAGGCAAACGCTTCGCTCGCCGCCGAGGCACACGCCGGCACGCTGCTCACGGTGGACGCCGACCCGGAGCCGACCGCCCGGCCGACGACCGCGCCGGCCGTGCTGGTCGGGCCGGACAACCTGGCCTACGTCGAATACACCTCGGGCTCGACCGGCGTGCCCAAGGGCGTGGGCGTGTGTCATCGGGACGTGGTCGCGCTCGCCTTCGACTCGTCGTTCGCGACCGGTGGCCACGCGCGGGTGCTGCTGCACTCGCCGCTCGCCTTCGACGCGTCCACCTACGAGCTGTGGGTGCCGCTGCTCACCGGCCAGCAGCTTGTCATCGCGCCGCCCGGCGAGCCGGACGTGGCCACCCTGCGCCGGCTGGTCGGCGAGCACGGCGTCACCGCGCTCTGGCTGACCGCCGGCCTGTTCCGGATGGTTGCCCAGGACGCGCCGGACTGCCTGGCCGGCGCGGCCGAGGTGTGGACCGGTGGCGACATCGTGCCGGCCGCCGCGGTGCGCCGGGTGCGGGCGGCCTGTCCCGGGCTGACCATCGTGGACGGCTACGGCCCGACCGAGACGACCACCTTCGGCACCCGGTTCGTGCTGCCGCCGGACGCGCCCGTGCCGGCTGCGCTGCCGATCGGCGGCCCGCTGGACAACATGCGCGCCTACGTGCTCAACGACCGGCTCGGCCCGGTTCCGGTCGGTGTACCCGGGGAACTCTTCCTGGCCGGCCCTGGTCTCGCCCGGGGTTATCTCAACCAGCCGGGGATGACCGCCGAACGTTTTGTCGCCGACCCGTTCGGACCGCCCGGCGCCCGGATGTACCGCACCGGTGACCAGGTGCGCTGGCGCGCCGACGGCGCGCTGGACTTCCTCGGCCGCACCGACCAGCAGCTCAAGATCCGCGGTTTCCGGGTGGAGACCGGCGAGATCGAGGCCGCGCTGACCGCGCTGCCCACGGTCGCCGAGGCCGTCGTGCTGGCCCGGCAGAACGCCAACGGCGACAAGCATCTGGTCGGCTACGTCGTCCCGAGGGCAGGCGGTCCGGCGCCGGACCCGACCGTGCTGCGCGCCGCGCTGGCCGCCCAACTACCGGACTACCTGGTGCCCACCGCCTTTCTGGTACTTGCTGAACTTCCGTTGACTCGCAACGGAAAGCTCGACCGCGCCGGACTGCCCTCGGTCGAGCTGGGCGCACTGGCGCGAGCGCGGTTCCGCGCGCCGGTGAGCGCGACCGAGCGGGTCGTGGCGGCGATCTGGACCGAGTTGCTGACCGTCGAGCGGGTGGGCCGTGACGACAACTTCTTCGAGCTGGGCGGCGACTCCATCCTCAGTATCCGGGTGACCTCCCGGCTGCGCACGCACTTCGGGGCGGAGCTGTCCCCGCGCACGGTGTTCAGCCATCCCACGGTCGCGGCGCTGGCCGTGGCGATCGACGGCGAGGCGACGGACACCTTGGCGCCCTCGACCATTCCACCGGCACCCCGGGACCAGCCGTTGCCGCTGTCCTTCGCGCAGCAGCGGCTGTGGTTCCTGGACCAGTTCGAGCAGGACAGCGCGGAGTACCTGAGCCGGTTCGCGGTCCGGCTGCGCGGCCCGCTGGACGTGGCCGCGCTGCGTCGGGCGCTGACCGCGCTGGTGGCCCGGCACGAGTCGTTGCGCACGACGTTCGACTCGGTGAACGGACAGGGTGTGCAGATCGTCGGCCCGGCGACGGACGTCGAACTGTCCATTCAGGACATCCGTGATCAGCCGGCCGCCGAGCTGGACCGCATCCTGGCCGCGGACGGCAGTTTGCCGTTCGACCTGACCACCGGCCCGCTGCTGCGGGCCGGGCTGATCCGGCTTTGCGCCGACGAGCACGCGCTGACCCTGACCCTGCACCACATCGTCACCGACGGCTGGTCGATGAGCGTGCTCGTGGACGACCTGAGTGCCCTCTACGCGGGCACCCCGCTGCCGCCGCTGTCCTATCAGTACCCGGACTTCGCGGTCTGGCAGCGGGCCGAACTCGCCGGTCCGGCCGTCGACGAGCAGTTGGGCTACTGGCGTGGTCAGCTCGCCGGCGTGGCACCGCTGGAGCTGCCGACCGACCGGCCCCGGCCGTCGGTCCAGACCAAGAACGGTGACCGGGTCGAGTTCACCGTGCCGGCCGAGGTTGCCGCGCGGATCAGGGAACTGGGCCGGGCGCAGAACGGCACGCTGTTCATGACGCTCACCGCGGCCTGCCAGCTGTTGTTCCACCGCTGGTCGGGGCAGCGGGACATCGCGGTGGGCACCGTGGTGTCCGGCCGGGACCGGGCCGAGTGGGAACGGCTGATCGGCTTTTTCGTCAACACCCTGGTCATCCGGTCCACCGTGGATGACCGGCTGGGATTCCAGGACTTCCTGGCGCAGGTGCGCGGCACCGTGCTGGACGCGTTCGCCCACCAGGACGTGCCGTTCGAGCGGGTGGTCGACGAGGTCGCGCCGGAGCGGGACACCAGCCGGACCCCGCTGTTCCAGGCGATGGTCGTGCTGCAGAACACGCCCGGCCAGGCCGACGGTCTGCCCGGCCTTGAGGTCAGCGAGCTGGCCATGCCGGTGGTCACGACGAGCTTCGACCTGAGCGTCGACTTCCAGGAGCAGGGCACCGACCTGGCCGGGATGCTCGTCTACAACACCGACCTGTTCGACCGGGCCACCGCGGTCCGGCTGGTGGGTCACCTCCAGGTGCTGCTGGCCGGCATCGCCGAGAACCCGGACCGGCCGATCGCGGCGCTGCCGCTGCTCACCGCCGCCGAGCACCACCAGCTGCTCACCGAGTGGACCGGTGCCGAGTTGGCCGCGCCGACCGGCACGCTGGCGACGCTCTTCGAGCAGCAGGCCGAGCGCAGACCCGACGACCTCGCGCTGGTCCGCGGCGACGAGGCGCTGAGCTTCGCCGAGCTGAACGAGCGGGCCAACCGGTTGGCCCACCACCTGATCCGGCTGGGGGTCGGGCCGGAACGAGTGGTCGCGCTCGCCCTGCCGCGCACCGCCGACCTGGTGATCACCTTGCTCGCGGTGTTCAAGGCGGGCGGCGTCTATCTGCCGATCGATCCGACGCTGCCCACCGGGCGGATCGCCGTCCTGATCGAGGACGCCGCCCCCATCCTGGTGGTCACCGTCGGCACCGGTGGCAATGTGCCGGACCGCGCGCTGCGGCTGCAACTGGACGCGCCGGAGACGCTGGCCGCCGTCGGCCTGTGCCCGACCACCGACCCGACCGGGGCCGACCGGACCGGCCGACTCGGACCGGACAGCGCGGCCTACCTCATCTACACCTCGGGTTCGACCGGCCGACCCAAGGGAGTGCTTGTCCCGCAACGAAATCTACTCAACCTACTGGCCAACCACCGGGCCGGGTTCGTGGCCGACGCGGGGGGCCGGCGGCTGCGGGTCGCGACGACCGCGGTGTTCTCCTTCGACACGTCGCTGGAGGGCCCGCTGCTGATGGCCGACGGCCACGAGCTGCACCTGATCGACGACGCATTGCGGCTGGACCCCGACCGGCTGGTCGACTACGTCGCCGAGCACCGGATCGACTTCCTCGACGTGACCCCGTCGTTCCTGCGCCAACTGCTGCCCGCCGGACTGCTGACCGACCGACGCCACCGACCGGCGATCCTGATGCTCGGCGGTGAAGCCCTCAGCGACGCGCTCTGGCGGGAGCTGGCCGACACGCCCGGAACCGCGAGCTACAACTTCTACGGACCTACCGAGTCCACTGTGGACGCGGTTTGGTGCCGGGTGACCGGTGACCGGGCACCGGCGATCGGTCGCCCGCTGGGCAATGTGCGGGCCTACGTGCTGGACGCGGCGCTGCGGCCGGTGCCGGTCGGCGTGCCCGGCGAGCTGTACCTCGGCGGCGACCAGTTGGCCCGTGGTTATCTCCGCAGGCGCGGGCTGACCGCGGCGGCCTTCCTGGCCGACCCGTTCGGGCCGGCCGGCAGCCGGATGTACCGCACCGAGGACGTGGTCCGGTGGACCCCGGACGGCGTGCTGGAGTACCTGGGCCGGGCCGACGACCAGGTCAAGGTGCGTGGCGTCCGGATCGAGCCCGGTGAGATCGAGACCGCGCTGCTGGCCCTGCCCGACGTGGCCGAGGCGGTCGTGGTGGCCCGGGAGAACGCGGACGGCCACCACCGGCTGGTCGCCTACCTGGTCGCCGCCGACTCCGCGGCGCCCGCGTCGGCCGCGGTGCGGGCCGCGCTCAAGCAGCGGCTACCCGACTACCTGGTGCCCTCGGCGTTCGTCGTGCTCGACCAGTTGCCGTTGACCGCCAACGGCAAGGTGGACCGGCGCGCGCTGCCCGCGCCGACCGAGCCGCTGGACGCGACCGCCGACTACCTCGAACCGGCCACGGCCGTCCAGCAGACGCTCGCCGGGATCTGGTCGCAGGTGTTGCAGGTCACCCGGGTCGGCGTGCTGGACAACTTCTTCGAACTGGGCGGCGACTCCATCCTGTCCATCCAGGTGGTCGCCCGGGCGCGGCAGGCGGGCCTGCGGCTGACCGCCAAGGACATCTTTGTGCACCAGACGATCGCCGAACTGACCGAGGCGACCGACCTGACCCCGCGCACCGCACTGACCGTCGTGCCCTCGGCGACCGGTCCCGCGCCGCTGACCCCGATCCAGCACTGGTTCTTCGAGACCCACGCCGACCAGCCACAGCACTACAACCAGTCGCTACTGCTGGACCTCGCGCCGGAGGCCGACCCGGACGCGCTCGGCACGGCCGTGGCCGCCGTCGTGGCCCGGCACGAGGCGCTTCGCACGCCGTTCGTCCGCACCGCCGACGGTTGGCGGTCGGCGGAGCCGGTGACCGCGCCGGCCGGTCTGTACACCCGACTCGACCTGACCTCGGCGGCCGAACCGAAGTCCGTGCTGGATCGGCACGCCGCTGCCGTTCAGTCCGGTTTGGACATCGCGGCCGGCAGGCTGTTCGCCGCGGTGCTGGTCGAGTTCGGGGCCGGCCACCGGCAGTTGTTCCTGACTGGTCACCACCTGGCCGTGGACGGCGTGTCCTGGCGCATCCTGCTCGCCGACCTGGACACCGCCTACCGGCAGGCGAGCGCGGGCCGGCCGGTCCACCTGGCCGAGGTCGGGCTGAGCTTCGCCGGCTGGGCGCATCGGCTCGCCGAGCACGTCCAGGCCGGCGGGTTCGACGCCGACCTGCCGCACTGGACCGCGCTGGCCGGCTTCGCGACGGCCGGGCTGCCCACCGACCACGACGGCGCCAACACCGTCGCGACCAGCCGGACGGTGTCCGTGCGGCTGAGCCAGCAGGACACGGATGCCTTGCTGCACAAGGTTCCGCCGGTGTATCGCACGCAGATCAACGACGTGCTGCTGGCCGCGCTCGGGCACACGCTGTGGCACTGGTGCGGCCGGTCGGAGGTGCTGGTCGCGATGGAGGGCCACGGCCGCGAGGAGTTGCTGGACGGGCCCGAAAGCCTGGACATCTCGCGCACGGTGGGCTGGTTCACCTCGCAGTTCCCGGTCGCGCTGACCGCGCCGGCGGCCGAGGGCTGGGCCGCGCTGGTCAAGTCGGTCAAGGAGCAGCTGCGGGTCATCCCGCATCGCGGACTGAGCTACGACGCGCTGCGCTACCTCGGTCGGCCCGGTTCGGCCGCGGACGTGCTGCGGGTCGACCCGCGACCGCAGGTCTGCTTCAACTACCTCGGTCAGTGGGCCGTGGGCGCCGAGCCGGACGGGCTGTTCCTCGGCCTCGGCGACGGCATCGGCGCCGACCACCCGGCCGACAGCGAACGCGACCAACTGCTGGACGTCACCGGCATGGTGCAGGACGGACAGCTCGAACTGAGCTGGACGTACTCGGCGGAACTGCACGACGAGCGGACCGTGCGCGGCCTGGCCGAGGACATGGCCCAAGCCGTGCGGGCGATCGTCGAGCACTGCGCCGCGCCCGACGCCGGCGGCCGCACGCCGTCGGACTTCCCGCTGGCCGGCCTGAACCAGGCCGAGCTGGACCGACTGGTCGGCGACGGCAGCTCGGTCGAGGACATCTACCCGCTGACCCCGTTGCAGGCCGGCATGTTGTTCCACAGCCTGGTGGACAACGGCGCCACCGCCTACCTGGACCAGATCCGGGTGCGGCTGTCCGGGGTCACCGACCCGGGGGCGCTCGGCGCGGCCTGGCAGCGGGTGGTCGACCAGACCCCGGTGCTGCGCGCCTCGGTCGCCTGGGAGGGCCTGACCGAGCCACGGCAGGTCATCCACGACGCGGCCCAGGTGCCGATCAACCACACCGACCTGCACCAGCTGTCCACTGTGGACCAAGAACGGGAACTCGCCGGGCTGGCCGAACGGGAGTTGGCCGCCGGTGTCGACCTGACCGCGGCGCCACTGCTCCGGCTGGCGATCGCCGCGCTGTCCGGGGACGAGGTCGCGCTGGTGCTGACCTCGCACCACATCCTGTTGGACGGCTGGAGCCTGGCCCAGGTGCTCACCGAGGTGTTCGAGCAGTACACCGCGAGCACCCGGGGCCGGCAGCTCCGGCCGATCCGGCGCCGGCCCTTCCGGGACTACCTGCGCTGGCTGGCCGAGCAGGACACGACCGCCCCGGAACTGCACTGGCGGCGGGTGCTCACCGGCGTCGAGGCGCCCACCCCACTGCCCTGCGACCGGCAGCCGACCGAGGCGCACCGCAGCGAGTCGGTCGCCTCCACCGGCGTCGAGCTGTCCGTCGAGCGGTCGGCCCGGCTGCGGGAAACCGCGCAGCGCAACGGGTTGACCGTGAACACCGCGGTGCAGGGGGCGTGGGCGCTGCTGCTCGCGCACTACAGCGGCGAGTCCGACGTACTGTTCGGCACGACCGTGTCCGGTCGCCCGGCCGAACTGCCCGGGGTCGAGTCGATGATCGGCATGTTCATCAACACCGTGCCCACCCGGGCTCGGCCACGGCCCGACCGCGACCTGCTGGACTGGCTGCGGGAACTCCAGTTGGAGCAGACGAGCGGCCGGCAACTGGACTTCGTCTCACTGGCCCAGCTGTCCCGGTGGAGTGAGTTGCCGGCCGGCACCCCGCTGTTCGACAGCATGATCGTGTTCGAGAACTACCCGTTCGACCAGAACCCGCTGGCCGAGGGCGGCCTGCGGGTGGACAGCGTGTCCGCGACCGACAGCACGACCTTCCCGCTGGCCGTGCGCGCACACCTGGCCGAGCAGCTGCGGCTCAGCCTCGACTACGACCCGACCCTGTTCGACCAGGCCACCGTCGAACGGCTGGCCGCCCACCTGCACCTGCTGCTGGACGCCATCGCCGCCGATCCGCACCGCCCGCTGGGCGCGCTGCCGACCCTCACCGAGGCCGACCGGCAGCAGGTCTTGGTGGCCTGGAACGACACCACCCAGCCGATCCCGGCGGGCACGCTGCCGGAACTGTTCGCCGAGCGGGCACGGCGCACGCCGGACACGGCCGCGCTGGTCACCGACGGCCTGTCGGTCAGCTACGGCGAGCTCAACGCGTTCGCCAACCAGTTGGCGCACCGGCTGATCGGCCTCGGCCTGCGCCCGGAGGAGCCGGTCGGCCTGCTCGTCGGGCGCTGCATCGACCTGGTCATCGCGGAACTGGCCATCGTCAAGGCCGGCGGCGTTTATCTGCCGCTGGACGCCCGGTCACCGGTCGGCCGGCTGCGGCGCACGCTCGCCGACACCGGCACCCGGATCGTGCTCACCGACCAGGTCTCGCACGACCTGGCCGCGCGGGCGCACGACGGTCTGCTGCTCACCGTGTCCGACCCCGGCCTGGACGACGAGCCGGAGACCGATCCGGCGGTGCGCTGCCGGCCGGACAACCTGGCCTACCTGATGTACACGTCCGGTTCCACCGGCACGGCCAAGGGTGTCGCGGTGCGCCACCGGGATGTGGTCGCGCTCGCCTTCGACCGCCGGTTCGCCGAACCGGCCCACCGCCGGGTGCTGCTGCACTCGCCGCAGGCGTTCGACGCGTCCACCTACGAACTGTGGACCCCGTTGCTGCACGGCGGCCAGCTCGTCATCGCACCGCCGAGCGAACTGGACGGCCCGACCCTGCGCCGGCTCGTCGCGGAGCACGGCCTGACCGCGATCTGGTTGACCGCCGGGCTGTTCCGGCTGCTCGCCCAGGACAGCCCCGACTGTCTGGCCGGCCTGCACGAGGTGTGGACCGGCGGGGACGTGGTGCCGGCCGACTCGGTCCGCCGGGTGCTGCGGGCCTGCCCCGGACTGACTGTGGTGGACGGCTACGGCCCGACCGAGACCACCACCTTCGCCACCCGGTACGTGCTCGGCTCGGCCGACACCGTGCCCGACCCGGTGCCGATCGGCCGGCCGATGGACAACACCCGGGTGTACGTGCTGGACGGCGCGCTGGCCCCGTGTCCGGTCGGCGCGCCCGGTGAGCTGTACCTCGCCGGCGCCGGGCTGGCCCGCGGTTATCTCGACCAGCCGGGCCTGACCGCGGACCGGTTCGTGGCCGACCCGTACGGCCCGGCCGGCGAGCGGATGTACCGGACCGGCGACGTGGCCCGGTGGAACGCCGCCGGCCAGGTCGAGTTCGTCGGCCGGACCGACCAGCAGGTCAAGATCCGCGGTTTCCGGGTGGAACCCGGTGAGATCGAGGCCGCGCTGACCAGCCACCCGGCGATCGCCGAGGCCGTGGTCACCGTGCACACGCACGCCGGTCGCAAGCAACTCGTCGGCTATCTGGTGACCGCACACCCGGCGGTGATCCCCGAGCCGGCCGACCTGGCCGGCTTCCTGGGTAACCTGCTGCCCGACTACCTTGTGCCCTCGGTGTTCCTGGAACTGGCCGCGCTTCCGTTGACCCGTAACGGAAAGCTCGACCGAACCGCGCTGCCGGCAGTTCGCGAGCACGATCCTGCCGAGCAGCGGGCGCCGCGCACCGGCACCGAGCAGACCATCGCCGCGGTGTGGGCCGAGGCGCTGGAACTGCCCTCGGTCGGCGTGACGGACAACTTCTTCGAGCTGGGCGGCGACTCCATCCTGAGCATCCGGCTGGCCGGTCGGCTGCGCGCCGCGCTCGGCGTGCCGGTCTCCCCGCGGGCGCTGTTCAGCCACCCCACGGTGGCCGCGCTCGCCGGCGCACTGGGCGAGAACCGGCCCGCGCTGCCGGCGATCACCCCGGTGCCCAGAACCGGCGAGCTGCCGCTGTCCTTGGCCCAGCAACGGTTGTGGTTCCTCAACGAGTTCGACCAGGGCGCCTCGACCTACGTCACCGCGTTCGCCGTGCGGCTGCGCGGCGAACTGGACGTGCCCGCGCTGAGTGCGGCGCTGACCATGCTGGTGGCCCGGCACGAGTCGCTGCGCACGACCTTCGACTCGGTGGACGGCCAGGGGCGGCAGGTGATCCATCGGCCGGCCGTGCTGCCGCTGTCGGTGCTGGACCTGTCCGACCGGCCCGCGGGCGAGCTGGCGCAGGTGCTGCGCGAGGACAGCGCCCGCCCGTTCGACCTGCGCACCGGTCCGCTGCTGCGCGCCCGGCTGGTGCGCACCGCCGAGCGGGAACACGTGCTGGGCCTGGTGCTGCACCACATCATCACCGACGGCTGGTCGATGGGCGTGCTGGCCGGCGAGCTGAGCGAGCTGTACCGGGCGCTGCGCCTCGGTGAGCGGCCCGACCTGCCCGAGTTGCCGACGCAGTACGCGGACTTCGCGGTGTGGCAACGGGAACTGTTGTCCGGCCCGGTGCTCGACGAGCAGCTCGGCTACTGGCACGACCAGCTCACCGGAGTACCCACCCTGGCGCTGCCGACCGACCGGCCACGCCCGGCGGTGCAGACGCAGGCCGGTGCGGTGCACGAGTTCCGGGTGCCCGCAGCGCTGACCGATCGGCTCACCGCGCTGGCCCACCAGCAGGACGGCACCCTGTTCACCGCGCTCGTCGCGGCCTGCCAGCTGGTGCTGCACCGCTGGACCGACCAGGACGACATCGCCGTCGGCACGGTCGTGTCCGGCCGTGAACAGCCGGAAACCCAACAGTTGATCGGGTTCTTCGTGAACACCCTGGTGCTGCGGTCCCGGATCGACAACACCGCCACCGTCGGCGAGTTCCTGGCCGGGGTGCGGCGGACGGTGGCCGACGCGATGGCCAACCAGGACGTGCCGTTCGAGCGGGTCGTCGAGCACCTGCAACCGGCCCGGGACACCAGCCGCAGCCCGCTGTTCGACGTGCTGGTGGTGCTGCAGAACACGCCGAGCCAGGCGCCGGGGCTGCCCGGCCTGGAGACCGAGGACATCGCACCGGACACGGTCACCGCGCCGTTCGACCTGACCATCGAGTTCCAGCCGGTGGCCGACGGGCTGCGCGGCGCGATCAGCTACAACACCGACCTGTTCGATCCGGCCACGATCCAGCGGCTCACCGACGGTCTCGGGGTGCTGCTGGCCGGCCTGGTCGCCGCGCCGGACCGGCCGCTGGCCGCCCTGCCGCTGCTCACCGAGGCCGAGCGCGAACGCACGCTGCGCACCTGGAACGACACTGATCGGCCGGTCGCCGACCAGACCGTCGCGCAGCTCGTCGCCGAGCAGGCCGCCCGCACGCCGCAACTGCCGGCGGTGCGGTCCGGCCCGGTCGCGCTGAGCTTCGCCGAGCTGACCACCCTGGCCAACCGGCTGGCCCGGCTGTTGGTGCAGGGCGGCGCCGGACCGGAGCGGATCGTCGCGCTGGCGCTGCCGCGCTCGGTGGAGCTGGTGGTCGCCCAGCTCGCGGTCTGGCAGGCCGGCGCGGCGTTCCTGCCGGTCGACCCGGCCTACCCGGCCGAGCGGATCGGCTTCATGCTCGCCGACGCCCGCCCGGTGCTCGTGCTGGCCACCTCGGACACCGCGCCCAACCCGGAGCTGCTGCCCGACGGCACCGAGTGCCTGCTGGTGGACACCGCCGAGTTCGCCGACGACCTGAGCCGGCACCCAAGCACCGCACTGACCGACCGGGACCGGCTCCGGCCGCAGCGCCCGGAGCAGCCCGCGTACCTGATCTACACCTCCGGTTCGACCGGACAGCCCAAGGGCGTGCTGGTCACGCACACCGGGCTGGCCGGTTTCTCGGCGGCGGAGATCGACCACTTCGCCGTGAGCCAGGGCGACCGGGTCCTCCAGTTCGCCTCGCCGAGTTTCGACGCGTCCGTGCTGGAGCTGTGTTTGTCCCTGCCGGCCGGCGCGACACTGGTGGTGCCGCCGCCCGGTCCGCTGGTGGGCGACACGCTGGCCACCGTGCTGGTCGAGCAGCGCATCACGCACGCGCTGATCCCGCCGGCCGCGCTGGCCACCCTGCCACCGGCCGAACTGCCCGAACTGCGGACGCTGATCGTCGGCGGCGACGCCTGCCCGGCCGAACTCGTCGCGCGCTGGGCGCCGGGCCGCCGGATGGTCAACGCCTACGGCCCGACCGAGACGACCGTCGTGGCCAGTTGGAGCGCGCCGCTGCCCGGCGCCGGGCTGCCGCCGATCGGCCGGCCGATCCCGAACACCCGGGTGTACGTGCTGGACCGGGCGTTGCGGCCGGTGCCGGTCGGCGTGCCCGGCGAGCTGTACGTGGCCGGCGACGGGCTGGCCCGCGGTTACCTCAACCGGCCGGGCCTGACCGCCGACCGGTTCGGGCCCAACCCGTTCAACGGCGACGGCGCCCGGATGTACCGCACCGGTGACCTGGTCCGCTGGACCGCTGCCGGCGAACTGGAGTTCGTCGGCCGGGCGGACACCCAGGTCAAGGTGCGTGGCTTCCGGATCGAGTTGGGCGAGATCGAGGCCGGCCTGCGCCGCCACCCGGCGGTGGCCGAGGCGGTCGCGCTCGCGCTGCCCGACGAGTCCGGCCACGTCCGGCTGGTCGCCTACGTGCGGCCCGAACCGGCAGCGGCGGAACCGGAACCGGCGCAGCTGCGCGAATTCCTCGGCCGGTCGATGCCGGACTACCTGGTGCCGACGGCGTTCGTGCTGTTGGCGGAGCTGCCGGTCAGCCCGAACGGCAAGCTGGACCGGCAAGCACTGTCCACACTGGACTACGAGGTGGCCGCGCCGGCCGGGCAGGTCGAGCCGAACGGGCCGACCGAGGAGCTGCTCGCGACGGTCTGGGCGGCGGTGCTCGGGCTGCCCTCGGTCGGCGCGACGGACAACTTCTTCGAGCTGGGCGGCGACTCCATCCTGAGCATCCAGGTGGTCGCCAAGGCCCGGCAGGCCGGCGTGCGGATGAGTGCGAAGGACCTGTTCCTCAACCAGACCGTGGCCGAACTGGCCGCGGTGGTCGGCCTCGCCGAGGACAGTTCGGCCGGCGCCGAACCGGTTGTCGGCGCGGTGCCGCTCACCCCGATCCAACACTGGTTCCTGCACACCCACGAGCACCGGCCTGCGCACTTCAACCAGTCCATGCTGGTCGAGCTGACCACCGACCTCGACGAGCCGGCGCTGCGGGCCGCACTGGCCGAGCTGCCGGTGCAGCACGACGCGCTGCGGCTGCGCTTCGAGCGCGTGGACAGCCGCTGGCGGGCGGAGAACGCGCCGGTCGGACCGGCCGCCGTGCTGGACACGATCGATCTGTCCACTGTGGAGGAATCCGAGCGGTGGGCGACGATGGAGCGCGCCGCCGACCTGATCCACGCCGGCTTCGACCTGGCCACCGGACCGCTGTTCAAGGCCGTGCGGTTCAGCACCGGTGCGGACGGCCCGGGCTATCTGTTCCTGGTCGCCCACCACCTGGTGGTGGACGGCGTGTCCTGGCGCATCCTGCTGGACGACCTGGCCACCGGCTACCAGCAGGCCGCCGCCGGCCGGGCCGTCGACCTCGGCGCCAAGTCGACCTCGTTCCTGGACTGGTCGACCAGGCTGACCGAGCACGTCGCCGCCGGGCAGCTCGACGGCGAGCTGGACCACTGGGCCGACGCCCTGGCCAGCGGCCCGCTGCCGACCGACGAGGTGACCGAAACCTCTGCCGGGGAACCGGTCTCGGTGGCCCTGAGCGTCGAGGACACCGACGCGCTGCTGCGTCTGGCACCGGCCGCGTTCCGCACCCGGATCAATGACGTGCTGCTCAGCGCGCTGGCCTGGACACTGTCCCGGTGGACCGGGCACAACCGGGTCGCCATCGACCTGGAGGGCCACGGTCGGGAGGAGATCGTCGAGGGCGTCGACCTGTCCCGCACGGTCGGCTGGTTCACCACGATGTTCCCGATCAACCTGGAGGTGCCCGACGCCGAGCAGCCGGACTGGCGGGCGCTGATCAAGTCGGTCCGCCGGCAGCTGCGCACGGTGCCGGCCAACGGCATCGGCTTCGGCGCGCTGCGCTATCTCGGGCCGCCGGACACACGGGACCGGCTGGCCGGTGACGACGCGGCCAACCGGGTCGGCTTCAACTACCTAGGGCAGTGGGACAGCAGTACGTCAGGTGGCGAAACCGGCCTCTACCAAGCAGTTCATCCACCCATCGGGCAGGAACACGACTCGGCGGACGTAGCCGCACACCCGCTCGACGTACTGGGTGTGGTGCAGTCCGGCCAGCTGGTGTTTACCTGGTTCCACCAGCCCGAGCGGTTCGCCCCGGCGACCGTGCAGATACTCGCCGAACGGTTCGCCGGTGCGCTGGCCGCTGTCGCGGCATACTGCCGAGGGATAAGCGAGTGACCATGACCGAACCGACCGAGCCGGCCCTGCCCCCGCCGACTGCGGTAATCCAGAAACCGTTGATCCACAACCGGAATTTCGCCCTCCTGTGGAGCAGTCAGACCGCGTCGCTGGCCGGTTTCAGCGCCACGCTGATCGTGTTTCCGTTGCTGGTCCTGGCCATCACCGGTTCGCCGGCCGACTCCGGCATCGTGCTGGGTGTCGCCTCGGCCGCCCAACTGGTGGCCGGGTTGCCGGCCGGCGCACTGGCCGACCGGTGGAACCGCAAGAAGATCATGGTCGGCTGCGAGGCCGCGCAGGCACTCGCGGTGGCAGTGCTGGTCGGCACGCTGTGGCTGCACACCGTCAGCGTGCCGGTGATCATCGTCGTGGCGGCCGTGCTCGGCGGGGCGAAGGCCCTGTTCGTGCCGGCCGAGATGGCCTGCCTGCCGGCGGTGGTGCCGGTCGGGCAGCTGTCCTCGGCGGTCGCGCTGAACGTGGCCAGAGCCGGTGTCGGGCAGCTCTCCGGCACGGCGGCCGGCGGTTTCCTGTTCGCGATCGGCCGGGCGGTGCCGTTCGTCGCCGACGCGCTGACCCACGCCCTCGCCACGGTCGCGCTGTGCTTCCTGCGGCTGCCCGAGCGGCCGCGCACCCGCGCCCCGCTGCCGCAGCTCGGCCGGGAGATCGTCGCCGGGCTGCGGTGGAGCTGGCGGCAGCCGCACGTGCGGATCACCGCACTCTGTGCGATCACCCTGAACTTCTTCTTCACCGCCTACTACGTGGTCATCATCGTGCTGGCGAAGATGGACGGCAGTTCCTCGGGCGAGATCGGCGTGATGGCCGCGATGCTCGGCCTCGGTGGGATCGTCGGCTCGCTGGCCGCGCCCTACCTGCTGCGCAAGCTGAGCCCCTACCAGTCCATCATCGGCGTGTTCCTGGTGATGGCGCTCATCACCCCGCTCGCCGTGTTCATCCACAGCGGCTACCTGATGGGCGCGCTGTTCGCCGGCATGGCCCTGGTGCCGCCGACCGCGAACACCACCATCAACACCTACCAGCTGCTGCTCACCCCCGACGACCTGCGCGGCCGACTGAGCGGGGTGATGGCCGTGGTCGGCGGCGTGTCCACGTCGACCGGTCCGGCCTTCGGCGGCGTGCTGATGCAGGTCTTCCCCGGGCACGCGGCGGTGCTGCTGTGCACCGCCGGCATCGCCGGGTTGACCCTGCTCTTCGCGCTCAACCCGACCCTGCGCACCTTCCCCCGGCCCGACTCGGTCGGCCAGCAGACCACCCAGACCGTGGAAACGCACTGAAAGAAAGGGCAACAGCCGTGGACGAGGACACCACCTACCAGGTGCTGCGCAACGACGAGGACCAGTACTCGCTCTGGCCGGCCGACTACGAGGTGCCTGCGGGCTGGCACCAGGCGGGCAAGCAGGGCAGCAAGGCCGAGTGCATGGCCTACGTCGACGAGGTGTGGACCGACATGCGGCCACGCAGCCTGCGGGAGCAGATGGCCGCGGACGGGAACGCGTGAGCACCCCGACCCCGCGCCGGAAACGAGCGAGACGATGAGCATGACCGAGCCCAGTACCGAGCCGCACGCCGCGCCGGTCGACCCGACCGGTTTCGGCTTCGCGGAGCTGATCGGCTGGTGGAGCCAGCTGCGCGACGCCGACCCGGTCCAGTTCGACGAGCGGCAACAGATCTGGCAGGTGTTCGGCTACGAGGACGTGTCCACCGTGCTGTCCGACCCGGGCACGTTCTCCTCCGACTTCAGCAGTCTCGGCCCGGTCCAGGAGGACCTGGACCTGTTCACCAAGGGCGACTTCACCGGCATCGACCAGCCCCGGCACCGCAAGCTGCGCAACCTGGTCGGCAAGGCGTTCACCCCGCGAATGGTCACCGAGCTGGCGCTGCGGATCACCGAACTGGTGCACGGCCTGCTCGACGACGTGGGCGACACGGACCAGTTCGACCTGATCGACGCGATCGCCAACCCGCTGCCGATCATGGTCATCGCCGAACTGCTGGGCATTCCACTGGCCGACCGTGGTCATTTCATGCGCTGGGCAGCGATCCTGTTCGGCGGGGACGACGTGGCCACCGCGACCACGCCGGAGGAGATCGAGGCGGCGGTCAACGCGGCCGCCCCGACCGTGCGGGAGATGAACAGCTACCTGCTCGACCACATCGGGCGCCACCGAAGACACCCAGGGCACGACCTCACCAGCAAGCTGATCGGAGCTGAGGTCGACGGGCATCGACTGTCCGATGAGGACATTCTGGGGTTCATCGGATCGCTGCTCACCGGCGGTCACATCACCATGACCGCCACCATCGGCAACGCACTGGTGGCGATGCGGGAACACCCCGGGGTGGCCGGGCTGCTGCGCATCGACCCCGGTGCGTTGCCGATGTTCATCGAGGAGGTACTGCGCTTCTACAGCCCCTTCCCCCGGCTGGGCCGGCGCACCACCACCGAGGTCCCGCTGGGCGGCAAGATCATCCCCGCCGGGTCGATCGTGATGCTGTGTGTCGCGGCGGCCAACCGGGACCCGGCGCGGTTCGTCGAACCCGACCGGTTCGACCCGTTGCGCCAGCCGAACCCGCACCTGACCTTCGGGCACGGCATCCACTTCTGCCTCGGTGCCCCGCTGGCCCGACTGGAGGCCCGGATCGCCCTCGGCGCGCTGTTGGAGCGGTTCCCGGACATCGCGGTGTCCCGGCTGCGGCCGTCCGAGTTCCAGAGCCCGTGGGTGATCGTCGGCCCCAAACAGCTGCCGGTGGAGGTCAGCCCTCGGCGGTGACTCCCGCACCCAGGGATCTCCCGGTGTGCTCGACCGCCGCGTCGGTCAGCCAGTCGGCCAGGTAGCCGGCGAACGACGCGCGCACCAGCAGCCGGTACACCGGGAGATCCGTGGTCTGCCAGAGGATCACCTGGGCCCGCCCCACGGTCGACTGTGCGACGCTGCCCGGCCCGAACACCCGGGGGTGCAGGTCCAGCGGGCACCCGGTGGCCAACAGTTCGCGAGCGGCCACGCCGGCCACCGTCAGCGTGGTCCGGCTGGCCGAGACGTCCACCGTCGGCAGCCCACCGACCAGGTCGGTGCTGCCCGCGGCCGGCCCGACCACCAGCCGCTCGTCCGGTCCCAGCCAGAGCACGGCCCACTCCCCCACTGTGCGAGCGCTCCCGGCCGGCACGTCCAGTTCGCCGGGCCGCACGCGCACGTTCACCATGGTCAGGAACGGCAACTCGCCCAGGCTCAGTCCGGGAACCGTCAGCTCAAGCGGGTGGTCGGCGAGCGGGCCGCGGCGGGCAGTGGCAGGTTCAGCCGTCACGGCGGTGCCCTTCCTGGTCGTAGCCGACGGGTTCGGTGACCACGACGGCGATCTCCTTGTCCACCAGCGGCGCGAGCAGCGTCTGGCCGATCCGGTTGCGGCCGTCCCGGACCAGCGCGAGTGCGAATGTCCGGTCCAGGATCGCGCTGCGGTAGCTCGATGTGACGTGTCCGAGCATCGGCACCCGGCCGTCCGTCGTCCCGGCTCCCGGCTCGACCAGTTGCGCACCCTCGGGCAGCAGTGCGGTCCGGTCGACCGGCAGCAACCCGACCAGGTGCTTGCGGTCGGATCGGACGGCGTCCGCGCGCTGGTGGGATCGCCGGCCGACGAACTGTTTGCGCGTGGACACCACCCAGTCCATGCCCAGGTCCTGCGGGGTGACCGTGCCGTCGGTGTCCTGCCCGACGATCGGGAAGCCCTTCTCCGCGCGCAGCACGTCCATCGTCTCGGTCCCGTAGGGCGTGATGTCCAGATCGGCCCCGGCGGCCAGCACCGACTCCCAGGTCGCCGCGCCGAACCAGCCGGCGACGTTCACCTCGTAGGCCAGTTCGCCGGAGAACGAGATCCGCGCGATGCGGGCGGTTATCCCGTTGCCCAGCACGGTGTCCCGGAACGTCATGAACGGAAACCCGACCACCGACACGTCCAGTCCGGGCGCGAGCCGGCCGACCACCTGCCGCGCGTCCGGCCCGACCACGGCGATCGTCGACCACTGCTCGGTCACCGAGGTGCAGGCCACGTCCAGCTCCGGCCACTCGGTCTGCGACCACTCCTCCAGCCAGTCCAGCACCTTCGCCGCGCCGCCGGTCGTGGTGGTCAGGTAGTAGCGGTCCTCGGCGAGCCGCAGCACGACCCCGTCGTCGAGGACCATGCCGTCGGCCGTGCACATCAGCCCGTAGCGCGCCGAGCCGACCGGCAGCTTCTTCATCCCGTTGGTGTAGATCCGGTTCAGGAACTCCCCGGCGTCCGCGCCGAGGACCTCGATCTTGCCCAGCGTGGATGCGTCCATCAGCGCCACCCCGGTCCGCGCGGCCAGGCATTCCCGCCACACGGCCGTTTCCATGTCCTCACCGGCACGCGGGTAGTACCACGGCCGTTTCCACTGCCCGACGTTCTCGAACACCGCACCGGCCGCCACGTGCCAGCCGTGCATCGGCGTGGTGCGCACCGGGTCGGCCAGCGGGCCCCGGTCCCGCCCGGCGAGCAGGGCGAAGGACACCGGCTGGTAGGGCGGGCGGAAGGTGGTGGTGCCCAACGATCCCGGCGAGTCGACACCGAGCGCCTCGGCGATCACCCCGGACGCCAGCACCCCGGAGCCGCGGCCCTGGTCCTGACCGGTGCCGATGGTGGTGTAGCGCTTGATGTGCTCGACCGACCGCATCCCCGCGCGGGTGGCCCGCCAGATGTCCGCGACCGTGCCGTCCCGTTGCAGGTCGACGAAGTGGTCGCGCCACTCCCCCGGATCGCCGGTGCCCGGCACCAGCCAGACCGGTCGCGGCAGCACGCCCCGACGGCGTGCCGCCGTCGGAACCGGCCCGGCCGGCGCCGGAAAACCGGTCTGCTCGGCCGCTTCCGCGCCGGCCTCGGTGCCCTCCCGGAGACAGTCGGCGAGCGGGTAGGTCCCGTTGGCCGCGCCGACCACCCGCTGCCGCCGGCCGCCGTGCGCGGGCCGGAACGCGGCCAGGTCGCCGTCCCAGCGCAGGGTGCCGGTGGACTGGCTGAACAGGTGCACCGCCGGGTTCCAGCCGCCGGACACCGCCAGCAGGTCACAGGCGAGGTCCTGGCTCGGCCCGACCAGCGTGTCGTCCCGGTCGAGCCGGGAGACGGTGACACCGGAGATCCGGCCCGGCCCCTGCGTGCCGTGCACGACCATCCCGCTGAGCACCCGGATACCGGCGACCTCGGCGCGGCCGACCAGGTCCCGGGGCGGCGCGGTCCTGGTGTCGACCACGGCGACGACCCGGGCGCCCGCCGCCCGCAACTGGAGGGCGGTCGGGTAGGCGCTGTCGTTGGTGGTGCAGACAACGGCGTTCTGCCCGGCCAGCGCGGCATAGCGGGTGAGGTAGTCGCGCACGGCCGAGGCGAGCATGATGCCGGGCCGGTCGTTGTCCGCGAAGACGATCGACCGCTCGTGCGCGCCGGTCGCCAGCACGACCCACTTGGCCCGCACGTGCCAGAGCCGCTGCGCGGCCGACCCCGGACGGCCGGTCCGCCGCTGCGCCACGAGCAGATAGTTGTCGTCGTAGTAGCCGACCGCACCGGCCCGACTCAGCACCCGCACTTCGGGCCGCGCGCGCAGCGTCTCCCGAGCCGCCGCGACCCACTGCGAACCGGCCATTCCGTCAACGGAGTCGTTGCCGGCCAACAGATCCCCACCCAACTCGGGCTGGTCGTCGACCATCAGCACCCGCGCCCCGCCGGCCGAGGCGGCCAGGGCGGCGGCCAGTCCGGCCGGCCCACCCCCCACGACGGCCACGTCGGCGAACGCGAACGTCTTGTCGTACCGGGCGGTATCCGGCTCCGGCCGCAACCGGCCCACCCCGCTGCGGGTGTTGACCGCCAACCCGTCAACCACGTCGACGGTGGTGGCCGGCAGCAGTTCGCCCGCCACGTCCAGCAGCGCGTTCGGCTCGTCCACGCCCGCGGTCAGCACCCCCCGCGGCCGGCGCCGGTAGAGCGAGGGCCCCACGGTCAGCGCATCGGCCGCGACCAGCGCGGACGCGACCGTATCGCCGCGAAAGGCGGGATAGGAGGTGCCGTCCACGGTGAACCGCAACGGTGCCGTCCGGTCGATCCGGCCACCGGTGGCCAGCCGGCTCACCGGAGCACCGGGGCGGGTTCGCCGGGCCGGTAGACGGCCAGGAACTCGTGGGTGCGGGTGTCCCGGACCGCGTTGAACCACCGCCGGCAGCCTGCGGTGTGACACCACCGTTCGGCGAACGGCCCCTTGGGGTTGTCCCGGAAGAACAGGTATTGGGCCCACTGCGCGTCGGTCACCGCGTCCGGATCGGCGGGGTGGGCGACGTGGGCCTGGCCGCCGTAGTGGAACTCGGTCTCGGCGCGGTCGCCGCACCAGGGACAGGAGATCAGCAGCATGGTCGGAGGTCCCCTCAGTGCGGTTGGCGGTCGGTGCGGTTGGCAGTCAGTGCGCGACGGCGGCGGCGCCGTGCTCGTCGATCAGTGCGCCGGTGGTGAAGCGGTCCAGGCCGAACGGCTCGTTGAGCGGGTGCGGCTGCCCGGTGGCGATGGTGTGCGCGAACACCCAGCCCACCGCCGGGGTCGCCTTGAAACCGCCGGTTCCCCAGCCACAGTTGACAAAGAGGTTCTCGATCGGCGTGCTGCCGATCACCGGCGACGCGTCCGGGGTCACGTCCACGATGCCGCCCCAGGTCCGGATCACGTGCGCGCGGGCGAAGATCGGGAACAGCTCGACCGCCGCGGCCAACTGCTGTTCGATCACGTGCACCGAACCCCGCTGGCTGTAGGAGTTGTAGGCGTCGATGCCCGCGCCCATCACCAGTTCGCCCTTGTGCGCCTGGCTGACGTAGACGTGCACGTGATTGGACATCACCACGGTCGGATGAACGGGTTCGAGCAGTTCGGACACGAGCGCCTGCAACGGATGGCTCTGGATCGGCAGCCGCAGCCCGACGGTGTCGGCGAGCACGCTGCTGTGCCCGGCCGCGGCCATCCCGACCCGCCCGGCGCGGATCGGCCCCCGGTTCGTCTCCACCCCGATGACCCGGTTGCCGTCCAGCAGGAACCCGGTCGCCTCGCAGCCCTGGATGAGATCCACGCCGTACTGGTCGGCCCGCCGCGCGAACGCCCAGGCGACGTGGTCGTGCTTGGCGATGCCGGCGCGCGCCTGCCACGTCCCGCCGAGCACCGGGTACCGGGTGTCCGGCGAGGTGTTCACGATCGGACAGGCCGCACGCACGCCGTCGACGTCCAGCCACTCGGCGTCGATGCCGTTGAGCCGGTTCGCGTGCACCCGCCGCATCCCCTCCCGGACGTCCTGGCGGGTGTGCGCGAGGTTGAGCACCCCGCGCTGGCTGAAGAGGAAGTCGTAGTCGAGCTCGTCCTGGAGCCCTTCCCAGAGGGTGAGGGCGTGCTCGTAGATGGCCGCGCTCTCGTCCCAGAGGTAGTTCGACCGGATGATCGTGGTGTTGCGCGCCATGTTCCCGCCGGCCAGCCAGCCCCGTTCGAGCACGGCGACGTTGGTGATGCCGTGGTTCTTGGCGAGGTAGTAGGCAGTGGCGAGCCCGTGCCCGCCCGAGCCGATGATGATCACGTCGTAGGACCATTTCGGGTCCGGCGTCCGCCACAACCAGTCCGGCTGCTCGGGCAGCGTCATTCCGCCTCCACCTGGCACACCACTGACAATTCGACTGATATATCAGACGTACGCTACGCTAGATGCCGTGACCGCCGGCGTCAACCAACCCCCACTGCTGGCCGACCGTGCCTACGAGGCCGTCCGCGACCTGATCGTCACCCTCGGCCTACCCCCCGGCAGCCCGATCCAGGAGGACCGCCTCGGCGCCGAACTGGGCGTTGGCCGGACGCCACTGCGCGAGGCGATCAAGCGTCTGGCCTCGGAAAGCCTGGTGCGGATCTACCCACGTCAGGGCACCTTCGTCAGCGAGATCAACATCGCCGACCACGCGCTGATCGCCGACGTGCGGCGCCAGCTGGAAGGCCACGCCGCCGAACGAGCCGCCCACCGCTCCACCCCGGCCGACCGCACCGAACTGGCCCGCCTGATCGATCAGATCCTCGGCCGGTCCACCGACCGCGAAACCCTGATGCGACTGGACACCGAGATCCACCGCGCCGTCTACAGCTGCGCCCACAATCCTTATCTGGCAACGACATTGAGCCACTACTACAACCTGTCGCTGCGAATCTGGTACCTGTTCCTCGACCGACTCCCGCCGGTCGACCACACCAGCGAGCATCTGCCGATGCTGGAGGCGATCATCGCCGGGGACGCCGACCGGGCGCGGGCCATCGCGGTAGGGCATGTCGAGCAGTTCGACCGAGCGGTTCGAGCGGCGATCTAGCGCCGGCACGGCCCGGGAACAGAAAAAGGAGGGCTACCCGCTCCCCTCCACTCTCAACGTATAGCGCACCGGGGGGCTTGCGGCAAGACCCCGGTCGTGCCGCAGAATCATCGGCCGGAGCCAACAACCGCGGTAACGGGGGAACGAAGTGCGCGTGTTGTTCTCGGGTCATGCGCGGACTTGACACGAGGTGGACAATAAAAAATCGGCGTGTCCTCCATAAACCAATGGAGAAACCGCCGAACCTAAGCTCAGTTTAAACGCGGTGAGGGGCCTGTGTCAACTCTGGGGTACGAAGCGGAATTGCGGTCCGAGCGCGGCTACGTTGCCGGTCTCCACGCGCGGCTCGATACCGAGCGCGCGCGAGTGAAAGGCGAGTACAACGCGGCGTTGCGGGGAAACGGCGGGACACCCATGGAGCGCGATGTCGAGGTGCGCGCGCGGGCCAAGGAGATGAAGCGGCTGAGCGTGGCGGACAACGGGCTGTGTTTCGGCCGGTTGGACACCCTTTCCGGGGAACATTCCTACATCGGCCGGATCGGCCTCTTCGACGAGCAGAACGAGTACGAGCCGGTGCTGCTGGACTGGCGGGCGCCCGCCTCGCGCGCCTTCTACGTCGCCACTGCGGCGACCCCGGAGAACATGCGTCGGCGCCGTCAGTTCCACACCCGCGGCCGGGAGATCGTCAGCTTCACCGACGAGGTGTTCGGCCGGCCGGGCGGTGGCGGCGAGCAGGGGGACGCGGCGCTGCTCGCGGCGATCAACGCGCCGCGCGGGGAGGGTATGCGCGACATCGTCGCGACGATCCAGGCCGAACAGGACGAGATCATCCGGCTCGACCACCCCGGCGTGCTGGTGATCGAGGGCGGCCCGGGCACCGGCAAGACGGTGGTGGCGCTGCACCGCGTCGCGTACCTGCTCTACACCCAGCGGGAGCGGATGGAACGGCACGGCGTGCTGGTGGTCGGGCCCAACCCGGCGTTCATCAACCACATCAGCCGGGTGCTGCCCTCCCTCGGTGAGTCCGATGTCGTGTTCATGACCCCCGGCGACCTCGTGCCCGGCCGGCACATCACCGCCGAGGACACCCCGGAAGCCGCACGGTTCAAGGGCTCACTGAAGATCCTGGACGTGCTCAGGGCGGCGGTCGCCGACCGCCAGCAGTTGCCGGCGGACCCGCTGCCGATCAGCCTTGGCGACGTCACGGTGCGGATCGACGCCGAGACCGCGCAGTGGGCCCGGGAGGAGGCGCGCACGAGCGGGCTGCCGCACAACGAGGCCCGCGCGACGTTCGCCGAGATCGTCACGTACGTGCTCACCGAACGGGCGATCACCCGGATCGGCCGAGGCTGGCTGCCCCGGTCGGACCGCGCGGCCAGGGAGGAACTGCGCGCGGACCTGCTCAAGGAAATCGCCGAGGACGACAAGCTGACCGCCGCGCTCGACGAACTCTGGCCGATCCTGACCCCGGAAACCCTGCTGGCCGCGCTCTACACCTCCCCGGAACGTCTGCGGGCGGCCGGCGCGGACGCGGCCCTGTTGCGCGCCGACGGGGACGCCTGGACGGTGTCGGACGTGCCGCTGCTCGACGAACTGGTCGACCTGCTGGGCCGGGACAAGGCGGCCGACCGGGCCGCCGAACAGGCCGTCGAGCAGGAACACCGGGCCGAGGCCGAGTACGCCGCCGGCGTGATGGACGTGATGAAGCTGGACCGGGAGGAGATGGACGAGGACGTCATGCTGGCGGCCGAGAACCTGCTCTTCGCCGAGGACCTGGCCGACCGGTTCGTCGAAAAGGACACCCGCGAACTGGTCGAACGCGCGGCCGCCGACCGGGACTGGACCTACCGGCACGTCGTGGTCGACGAGGCCCAAGAACTGTCCGAGATGGACTGGCGAGTGCTGATGCGCCGCTGCCCCAACCGATCCTTCACAGTGGTCGGCGATCTGGCCCAGCGCCGGTCGGCGGCCGGCGCGACCGCGTGGGGCGCGATGCTGGACCCGTACGTGCCGGGCCGCTGGGTCTACCGGTCGCTGACGGTGAACTACCGCACCCCGGCGGAGATCATGACCGTCGCCGCCGCGCTGCTCGCCGAGTTCGCGCCCGGGGTCCAGCCGCCGGAGTCGGTCCGCGCGTGTGGTGTCCAGCCGTGGTCCCGGCAGGTCACCGAGGACGAGCTGTCGGCTGCCATCGAGGAGTTCGTCCGGGACGAGGCCGGCCGCGCAGGCACCAGCGTCGTGATCGGGCCGCCGGGCGTGTCGGGTGCGGTGGTCGCGTCGGCGGCGAAGGGCCTGGAGTTCGACGCCGTCCTGGTCGTGGAACCGGACCGAATCCTCGCCGACGGCCCACGCGGCGCGGCCGAACTCTACGTCGCCCTCACCCGCGCCACCCAGCGCCTCGGCGTCCTGCACCAGGGCCCGTTGCCGGCGGCGTTGGCCGGGCTCACCGAAATCGGGACGCGGGTTGAGGCCGGCTCGGCGTAGCTGCCAGCGGGCTGCCGGCCTGGTTCCGGCCGGCAGCCCGGCTACGCCACGGGCAGCGGTGCTCGTTTCCCCGGCAGGTAGACGCTGGTGGCCTTCAGACCGAGCTCGACCAGCATCTTCTCGGCGGTGAGCCCGGTGCCCAGTTGCCGCTGCCACTCATCGAGGTGCCGACGCCACACGTCCGAGTCGGCCAGCCAGGCCTTCAGGTATCGGACACACAGCTCCGGCTCGATGATCTGGCAGCGACCCCGGGCCGCCTTGAGCGACTCGATCATCCGCCGCTTGTTGCCCGGCTCGATCTCGGATTTCCCGACCCTGGCCAGGATCTCGTTGATGAACGCCAGCCGGCGCTTCAGGAACTCCCGCCAGTGCGCCTCGGTGGCGTCCTGGACCCGCAGGCCACCGTCCAGCAGCCAGAAGACACCCTCGGCCATGCAGTCGCCGAACTCCTCCGACCGGGCCCGCTTGTCGTTGGCGAACGGGTCGTAAGGCTGTTGGAGCGCGGTTCCGGTCACCGCCGTCGGCCGCAGCCGGACGTTGTCCAGCAGGAAGAACCAGTCCTCGTTGTAGACGTTGGGAAAGAACGAGGAGATCGCCGATGGATCGACCGCGAGCGCCCCGCCACCGATGAACGTGTCCTGTGCGCCGCCGGACTCCCGGTTGGCATGGCACACCACGGAATTGTCCGGATGGCCGCCGATGGCCAGGCCGACGCCGTCATAGGTGTCGAGCAGCCGCACGGCGTCGTTGAGATCTTCCGGGCGCGGGACCGCGATGTCGTCGTCGAGAAAGACGATGCGCTGCCAGCCCATCAGCCGGCCGAGCAGCAGCCCGAGATTGCGCTTGGCGCTCGTGTCGGCCCAACGTTCGAGCCGGGTGTCGCGCAGCATCTCGGTGGTGTCGAATCGAGGCAGCAGCCCGCGCGGGAGCTTCTTGGTGTCCACCGCGATCAGCTCGACGCCGGCGTCCCTGGCGAACGCGGCCGTCCTGTGCGCGGAGGCGTCCTTGCTGCACAAGGTGACCAGGGTGGCCCCGAGCGCGGCGGCGAGCGTGATCACCGGACGAAGGTAGACGGCCGGCCGCGCGGTGGGCACCACGATCGCGTCAACCGTCTCGGCGCCCGCCAGGCCACGCGGCACGGCGGCCAGCAGGTGGCGGTGCGACGAATGGTGAAGCACCGAAACCGCCGTGGCCGTGGGGCCCGGCGTGCGGAGATCTGGCGTCAACTTGGGTTCTCCGGCCACTCGTGCAGCACGCTGCCCGGCTTTGTCCAGTCCGGAGTGATCGCCTTGCCGGCGACCACCGAAACCCGGGTGAGGATGCTGAAGGTGTCCAGGCCGGCGAACCGCTGCCGGAGATAAGCCTCGTTGGACTCCCGGAACGTGGCGTCTGTCAACGCCCGCACCACACCCTGGGTTCCCCGACCGAACATGCCGTTGCAGATGGTCAACGTACGCGACCGGTTGTACGGATTCGGCGCACGATAGAAAAGGGCGACATCCTCAAGCAGCCGATCACGGCCGAAGGACCGCTCCACCGTCGGTCGGAACGTGCGTGGTTCGCCGTCCTCGACCACTTCGAAACAGCCGATCTCGTCGTCGCCCTCGCGGGCGACCTGCTGCACCGGGAGATTGATCCGGGTCAGCAGATCCCGGGCAGCAAGATTCCAGTCGACCCCGCCGAGCACCACCAGGTGATCGACGTAGTCGTCGGTCTTCAACATCGGCGCGGTGCGGAAATGCACTTCGTTGCGCGGGTTGAACGCCCGCAGGTGCCCGTACAGCTCGATCAGGGCATCGGGGTCACCGTAGCGATACAGCTCCATGTAGTCCGGGCTGTCCCGATCGGCGTTGGGCATCTTCGCGAGCAGTTCCGGCGGGAGTTCGGTGTCCGCGATGACCACGGTCTCGTTCTCCGGGAACCGCCAGACACTGTCCCGCTGCTCCACCGCCGCGGCCGAAACAGCCGGTTGCCGCGCGCGGTCGCGCAGGCCGGTCAACTCGCGCAGCAGCGCGTCCCGCTGGTCCCGTTCCGCATCGGTGAGTTCGACGGGAGCGACCATTCGGAACGGTGTCTGCTGCACCGAACGCCTGGTCGCGAAGAACGTGGCGTAGGCGGCCAATCGATTCGGCGGCGGGACCTTCGGGTTGTGCTCGCTCTCCCACGACGAGATGAGCGGAACGCTCAGCGGCCGGTCATCACCAAGAGCCCCGGCCAGCTCACCCTGTGTGATCGTGATGTCCGGCCAGTACGTCTCGCGTAGCGCCCGCAGGCGACGCGCCAGCTTGAGGCCAGGACCGTCAGCCGACAACAGATAACCTTTCAGCGAACTTCAGTTGGTTTAACTTAACACCTGAACGTGCGCCGCCACCAGTCGACACGCCGATCGAAGTGCGAGCTGAAGCCGTACATCCCGGTCAAACCGGTCGGTGTCCATACTTTGGCCAGTCAGCGTAGACCAAAGCTCTTGCTCAGTCGCACGCAGGGGGCTTACGCTATCTCTACAAAACAAGGGTGAACTTCAGCAAGATTTACTGAAGTTCACAGAAAAGAGGCGAATGATGATCGCCTTGACAGTGCTTCGATCGACGTGGACCCGCGAGGTGGCGCGCTCACCGCCTCGGTGTCTGAGGGGACAGTCCACCACTCAGTAGAGCGGGCATCCCCCTGGCTGCAACCAGTGAGATGCCCGACGAACAACAGCGTTTCCGCAGAGTCCACCGCTCATGTGAGGAACCGCCATGCACACGTTAGCTTTGCAAGTCGTATCGGTAAAGCCGATCCCGCTGTCAGTTCTGGCCGGCTCGACGACAAGTACGGCAGTGTTGCCGCACAGCTGGACCTCGGTCGGCATCATTGTCCTGTTGATCGTGCTGGCCCTGCTGGTGGGGCTGGCGAAAGTCATGCGCCGGGTGATCGGCCAGTTGGCCAACATGCTCGGCTCGGCCAGCTCCGCCTGGAGCGGCATCGTCACGTTGATCGCGTTCAGCGCCGTCGCGCTCACCGTGGTGTTCATGCTCGCCGTCACCGGATAGCAACCACGGGAGTCCGACGTGCCGGCCGGCGCTCACCGGTCAGCACGTCGGATTCTCAGGAGCGGCGGATTCTCAGGAGCGGCGCCCCAACCGGGCGGACACGCCGTTGATGAGTCCGCGCGGGACGAACCGGCCGACCGCGACGATCACCTTGTAACGCAGGTCCGGCACGCTCACCGCGACGCCCCGCCGGAAGTCGGCCACCGCCGCGGCGACGAGTTTGTCCGCGTCCAGCCACAGGAAGCCGGGAATGGCCGAGGAGTCCATATTGGACCGCTCGTGGAACTCGGTGCGCACGAAGCCGGGGCACAGCGCCATCACCCGCACTCCTGACCCCGCGACCCGCATCGCGGCGGTCTCGCTGAAGCTGACCACCCACGCCTTCGTCGCGCTGTAGGTCCCCCTGGCGAAGAACGCCGCGACCGATGCCACGTTGATCACGCCGCCTCGCCCGCGCGCCCGCATACCGGTCAGCGCGGCGCTGGTCAGCCGGAGGACCGCTTCGCAGTGGACCGTCAGCATCGCCAACTCGTCGGCCAGCGGCGCGGTCAGGTAGGCCTCGCGTTGGCCGAAGCCGGCGTTGTTGACCAGCAGGTCCACGCCCGCGGACAACCGTGCCTCGACCGCCCCGATGCCGTCGTCGGTGGCCAGGTCCGCGGTCAGCACCGCCACCTCGACGCCGTGTTCGGTGCGGTAGGTCGCCGCCGCCTGCTTGAGCCGGGCGGTGTCGCGGGCCACCAGGACCAGGTCGAAACCGTCGTTGGCCAGCCGGCGGGCGAACGCCGCGCCGATGCCGGCCGTCGCGCCGGTGATCAAGGCAGTGGGCATCGTCGAATGATAAAAGCCCGCCGGCGACCCCGTCGTCGGGATCGCCGGCAGGCCGGTCACCAACCTGCTGTCAGTCGCTGAGCAGCGCCAACTCCGGCACGAACCGGGCCGCGTCCACCGTGCCGACCCCGGACGCCAGGTCGTAGCCCAACGTCGCGTCCGCGCCGTGCACCGTCTGCACCCCGCCGCCCTGGGTGAACGACACGGTGTTGTCGCCCTGCGTCACGTCCACCAGACCGGGCGCGTGCGACTCGGACATGCTGTACAGCGCGGGGTTGATCAGGCCGATCGGGTGGCCCACGTAGGCCGTGGTCAGCGCGACGATGCCGGCGAACAGCGGGGTCGCCTCGCTGGTGCCGCACGTGGGGTACCAGCCGGCCGCCTCGCCGCCGAAGCTCTGGTAGACGTTCACCGCGCCGTTGCACGCACCGCTCATCGTGATGTCCGGTACGCCGCGTCGGCCACCGACGACGCTGGACTCGGCGTCCTGGTACGACGGCCGGGCGAAGATCACCGAGCGGCCACCACCGCTGGCCAGTGGCGTCGGCCCCTTGTCACCCTCGATGTACTGCTGGGTGGGCACGTCGTAGGTGTCGTTCCAGACCGAGTCCGGCGCGGTGTGCCCACCATTGGCGTCCAGGTGCAGTTGGGTGCCACCGACGCTGGTGACCAGCGGGTCGCTGTTGGGCCAACTGGTGACCGGGTTCAGGAAGTAGGTGCTCCCGTCGGCCGCCACGTCGGCGGCGCCCGAGTCGCCGGACGCGGCCAGCACGGTCACATTGTTGGCGTAGGCGTCCTCGAACGCGCTGCGCAGCCCGAGCAGGGCCTGTGGGCTGGGGAAACTCTCCTCGGTGGCGCCGAAGCTCTGGCTGATCACCGACGCAAGGTGGTTGTCGATCACGTACTTCTCGGCGGCGACGATCTCCGGGAAGCCCGCGGTGCCCTCCGTCTCCGAGGTGGGCGTCTCGACCAGCAGAATGTTGGCCTTCGGCGCGATGGTGTGCGCCCACTCCACGTCCAGCGTGGTCTCGCCGGCCCAGCCCGTGCGGTCGCTGCTGCCGTCGTAGGGTGGCACGGCCCCGGCCGGCTGGATCACCGACAGCTTGGGCGGCGCGGGCAGCCCGTAGGTCTGGTCGAAGACCGCCAGGTCGTTGGTGATCGTCGGCGAGCCGAACGAGTCGACGATCGCGATGGTCTGCCCCTGGCCCTGGTCGCCGTGCGCGAACAGCGTGGGCAGGTCGTAGGCCTGCTGGAGCTGTTGGGCGTCATAGCAGGCGATCTTGAACTGGGTCTCGCACTGCGCCGTGGTCAGCGGGGCAGCCTCGGCCTCGCCGACGTGGTTGGTCGTCGGGTAGATGTGCACCAGGTCAGGGGAAATCGAGGGCTCGGACAGGGTCGCGGCCGGCTGAGCCACCCCGACCACGGCAGCGCTGGACAGCACCAGCGACGCCGTGGCGATCAGGGCGGACAACACCGCACGGCGGGCTACACGCATCAAACACTCCGCAGGGTCTGCACGTCGTCTACCGGCGCGACACCGGACGCCACGCCATTCGGCCGACGCTATCGCGGATGATCATGACTGGCCGGGCGCGAACCGCCAGAACCACCCAGGAGTGTGCACCGGGCCGCAGGTCAGCCGGTCATATCGGACGAAGTCCTGCCGTGCTCGGCCGGCGTTCGACAGGCCACATTGGACAGTGGGCGGACGGTGATCGGGACGCACCCGGGGATGATCACAGCGAGGTCCGAGGGTGCCTTCGACGTGAACGCGCAGCTCCGCCGTCGGCAGCGTGTCGCACGGCCGTTCCCCGCTCCGACCTGGGTTCGGGCCGGTGTGCCGCACCGAAGGACGCGTGGTTGACTGGCCAGGTCCTGCTTCACGACACGGTACTTTTTGGAGGAACGTCGGATGGCTTTGCAGAAGCCCGAAATCGACCCGGTGGAGGGCGCGCCGCCCGCGGATCTGGTGATTAATGACATCACCGTCGGTGACGGCCAGGAAGCCGCGCCCGGCCAGCAGGTCACCGTGCACTACGTCGGTGTGTCCTTCGGCACCGGCGCGGAGTTCGACTCGTCCTGGAGCCGCAACGAGCCGTTCCGTTTCGGCCTCGGCGCAGGCCAGGTCATCGCCGGCTGGGACAAGGGTGTCGCCGGCATGAAGGTCGGCGGCCGTCGTCAGCTGGTCATCCCCGCGCACCTGGCCTACGGCGAGCGTGGCGCCGGCGGCGTGATCAAGCCGGGCGAGACGCTGATCTTCGTGGTCGACCTACTCGCGGTGAACTAAGGCGGCCCTGTCGCGCCAGCGACAAGGGAGGGCCAGGACCGAAGCGGCTTCTTTTCTCCACCAAACGCCCGGCTTCTTTCTCCACCGGACGAGCGGCTGCCCCTGGCCAGACGGGCGCCACCTACCAGTGCCGACCGGTCTGCACTTCTCCCAGTTCCGGCTGGGAGAAGTGCAGCACCTGGTAGGCGACCGCGCCGTCCGGTTCGGGTGCGTCCCCGCTGAACAGGGCGAATGTCACCAACTGCCAGTTCCGTGGTCGACGGCGAGCACGACCGAGTGCACGCCGGGTTGATCGGCCTTGGCGGGCAGCTCGTCGACCGCACGGCTGATGACCGCCATCGGATCGGCATCCAGCGGGACCGGGTCCAGCCGGCGCAGTGCGGTGCGCGGTGCGGTGCGGTGCGGTGCGTCGGCGTGGTCGGGGCCGTGCTCGTAGGCCAGTCCGGTCCACTGGGCGACCACCGGACGGCCGAAGTCGCTCAGGATGCCGCCGAAGCCCCCACCGCCCCGGAGGAACCGGTTCATCCCGGCGAGCGAGTTCCACAGATAGAACGGTATGTACTGGTTGACCGGTGAGCCCTGGGTGCCGCGCTCCCGGATCAGGTACGCCCTGGCGCCGAGGCCGGCGAAGTCGTCCAGCGCCGCTCCCCTGGAGGCCACGCGGTGCCGGATGATGCCCATGTCGTAGTCGGCCGGCAGCGTGAGCTCGTACCGCATCGCCTGCATCGGGTCGATCCTGGTGCCCGACCGGATGGGGCATCATCTGCACATGGCCGTCAATCGCGAGGGGTACCTGCTCGACAACCAGCAGGTCGAGGCAGGTGCGCGGTTCGGCGCGCTGGCGTCGTTGTTCGATCCGGTCACCTGCCGGCACATCACCGACCTCGGCATCCAACCCGGTTGGCGCTGCTGGGAAGTCGGCGCGGGCGGCCCGTCGATCCCGAACTGGCTGGCCGAGCAGGTGGGACCGTCGGGACGCGTCCTGGCCACTGACATCGACGTGTCCTGGACCAGCTCCGCAGCCAGTTCCGTCGTCGAGGTGCGCCGGCACGAGGTCGGGACGGACTCGACGCCTGCGGAGACGTTCGACCTGGTGCATGCCCGGTTGGTGCTGGTTCATGTGGTGAACCGGGCGGCTGCGCTGCGGGCGATGATCGATGTGTTGCGGCCGGGCGGGTGGCTGCTCATTGAGGATGCCGATCCGGCGTTGCAGCCGTTGATCTGTCCGGATGAGTACGGGCCGGAGCAGGAGTTGGCCAATCGGTTGCGGCGGGGGTTTCGGACGCTGCTCGCTGAGCGCGGCGCTGATCTTTCGTACGGTCGTACGCTGCCTCGGCTGCTCCGGGACGCCGGGCTGGTCGAGGTTCAGGCGGATGCGTTCTTTCCGATCACCGGGCCGGCCAACAATGTGCTGGAGACCGCGACTGTTCAACAGGTCCGGTCCCAACTCGTTGCTCGGGGGTTGGCGAGTGATGAGGAAATTGACCAACATCTGAAGAATGTTGCTACCGGACGGCTGGATCTGGCCACTTCGCCACTGGTGTCCGTGTGGGGCCCTGTCGCGCCAGCGACGCGGAAGGGCCAGGAGCCGAAGCGACCTCTTTGATTCGACCGGACAAGCGGGGCGCCACCGGGAAGCCTGGTCGGATGAACACAGTCCCGTTTTGAGGGTGATCCTTCTTCCCGATCGCGCGATTGTCTTACAGGCGCTTGGTATCGGGACGATAGGGGTTAGCGCGGTCTCTGATTTAGAACCCGTCCTAGTTGATGGGTTCCCTGGGTTGGGATCTTGTTGGATGATGGGCTACTTGGCCGTCATCATCGACTACAACAAGTTCTACCGGCCATGAACTTCAGGGACGGAGACAACGGTGTCAACCAATCCCGACCTGCCCGGCCCGGCACACGGGCAGCGGCGGCAGATGACCACCAGTGCACGTGGGCTGGACGACCTCTCCGCCTGTCTGGCCCGCTGGCTTGGTCACAAGGTCGGCGCGGACGTGCGGATCACCTCCATCACGCGGCCGGAGGGTGCGGGTCTGTCCAGTTCCTCCGTCTTGTTCGACGCCTCCTGGGACACCGTCGACGGGCAGGGGGACGCCGGGGCCTTCGTCGCCCGGATGGCGCCGGAGGAGACCTCGTTTCCCGTTTTTCAGAGTTACGACCTGGCCATGCAGTACGAGGTGATCTCCGGGGTCGCAGCGGCGAGCGATGTGCCGGTGCCTCGATTGTGCTGGCTGGAACCGGACGAGCGCCCGCTGGGTACGCCTTTCTTTGTGATGCAACAGGTTTTGGGGCGGGTGCCGGCCGACAATCCGCCTTACGTCTTTGCTGGGTGGTTGGCGGAGGCTTCCCCCGCCGAACGGGCCGGGTTGCAACAAAGAACCGTTGATATTGTGGCTCGAATTCATGCTATCAGCGACAGTCGAGATCGATTTCCGCTGCTGGCGAAATATGCGGCGAAAGGAGGCTCGCTTCGGACGCACGCCGACACGCAGCATAGCTGGTACAAGTGGGCATTGGCCGATGACGGGTATCGGATTCCGGTTATCGACCGGGGGTTCGCCTGGCTGGCCGAGAACTGGCCGGACGAGGTCGGTCCGGATGTGTTGAACTGGGGCGACGCCCGGCCGGGGAACGTTATCTACCAGGGGTTCAAGCCTGCCGCCGTGTTGGACTGGGAGATGGCCGCACTGGGACCACGAGAGGTCGACGTGGCCTGGATGATCTTCATTCATCGGTTCTTCCAGGATATCGGCAAGATGTTCAACCATCCTGGCCTGCCGGATTTCCTGCGCCGCGCCGACGTGGTCGAGTCATATCAGGAGGCCACCGGGCACACCCTGCGGCACCTTGACTTCTATCTGCTCTACGCCGCCCTTCGGCACGCCATCGTGATGGCCCGGATCAAGCGGCGGATGATTCATTTTGACGGTGACGCCGTGCCGGACAACCCTGACGACTACGTGCTGCACCGCGACACCCTGGACGCCATGATCACCGGCCGCTACTCGTGGGACTAGGAGCGTTGTCCACCATGCCCGTGCCAATGGACGAGTACCCCATCCACCAGACCCCACTGTCCTTCGCCCGCGTCGCCACCAGTGACCGCAACTTCTACGACCGGTGCTACCTCAACGGGCACAACCGCGACGGTGGCACGTTCTTCGTCACCGGGCTCGGCGTCTACCCGAACCTCGGCGTGATCGACGCGTACGCCATCGTGCGGCGCGGCGACCGGCAGTGGGCGGTGCGGTTCTCCGACGCGTTGGCCGAACGCGGGCTCGATCAGCGGGTCGGCGGCTATCGGGTCGAGGTGATCGAGCCGCTGCGGACGCTGCGGGTGGTGTGTGAACATGACGAGCTCGGCTTCGATCTGACCTGGACCGGCGCCTTTCCGGCGATTCATGAGCAGCCGCACCAACTTCTCGCCGGCGGGCGGGCGATCATCGATTCGTCCCGGTTCGCGCAGGTGGGCAGTTGGCAGGGCACGTTGCAGGTCGACGGGCAGGATCTCGCTGTCGAACCTGACACGTGGACCGGGACCCGGGATCGGTCCTGGGGGATTCGGCCGGTGGGTGCGGCCGAGCCGGCCGGGCGGCCGGCGGATGCGACGGGCGGCGGCGGGTTCTGGTGGCTCTACGCGCCACTGCGGTTCGCGGAGTTCGCCATCGTGGTCATTGTGCAGGAACAGCCGGACGGGTGGCGGACGCTCAACGACGCCGTGCGGGTCTGGGCCGACGGACGTACCGAGCAGCTCGGCTGGCCGAAGGTCGACATCAGCTACCAGCCGGGCACCCGGCTGCCGACCTCCGCCCGGCTCGGGCTGACCACGCCGGACGGCAAGCAGCTCACCGTCGAGGTGGACACCGGCACGGCCGTCGCGCTGCACATCGGCGCGGGCTACGGCGGCGACCCGGACTGGACGCACGGTCAGTGGAAGGGGCCGAACTGGTCCTCGGCGAGTGTGTACGACCTCACCGACCCGGCGGTCGCGGGACGTTTCCCGTACGGCGTGATCGACCACGTCGCGCGGGCGCGGTGTGACGGCGTGGAGGGGTGGGGACTGTTCGAGCACGCGAGCATCGGGCGGCATGATCCGTCCGGGTTCGCCGACTTCGCCGCCGTCGCTAGCTAGCGGAGATCATCCCGAGGACCAGATCGGCGCGGTCCCGGGGATGGTCCGCGGCGAGCAGGGCGTCCTCCTGGGCGGCCCAACTCGCCCAGTGCGGCGCGAAGGTGTCGCCGTCCCGGGCCAGGGCGCGTTGCCTGCGGCTCGCCTCGTCGGCCTCCAGCCAGACCAACAGGCTGGTGTAGGCGGCGGCCCGGCGCGCACCGGCGCCGACTCCTTCGACGACGAGCAGGTCGGGCGGCGGGAGGGGAACCGGGGCCAGCCATTCGGCGGTGGTCCAGTCGTAGTGCGGTATCTGGGCGGTGCGGCCGGCGGCCAGTGGTTCCAGGACCTCGGTGACCAGCAGGTCCACACCCCGGGCGAGGCCGTCCCAGCCACCGTAGAGGTCCTCCAGGCTGACCAGGGGCGCGGCCAGTTCCTGCTGGAGCCGCGCGGCCAGGGTGGACTTGCCCGCGCCGGACCGGCCGTCCAGGGCGAGCACCCTGGTCCGGCCGGCCCGTGGCTCGGTCGCCCGCAGCCGCGCGGCCAGCTCGCGCACGGTCTGGATCATCCGACGACGGTAACCGCTCGGCTCAGCGGTCGCGTCTGGTGGCCAGTCTGGCCAGGGCGGCCAGTTCGGCCCCGGCTCGTTGCTCCGGTCGGGTCTGCTCCAGTTGTTGCAGCGCGCCGGCCAGCAACTCGTCCGCGCGGCTCTGGCTCCACGCCCTGGCCCCGGCGAGGTCCACCAGGTCCGCGGCCCGACCCAGGTCGATGCCGGTGGACTGCTGGTCCAGCAAGTAGAGCGCGCCCAGTTCACGCCCGGCCTCGGTGCCCGACACCAGCGCTGCCACGACCGGCAGCGACTTCTTCCGGCTGTACAGGTCGGAGTACACCGGCTTGCCGGTCACCGAGGGATCACCCCAGATTCCCAGCAGGTCGTCGACGAACTGGAACGCCAGGCCGAGGGCCTCGCCGAAGCCGCACAGATGCTCCACCCGGCGCTCGTCAGCGCCGGCGAACAGGCCGCCGATCGCGCTCGAACAACCCAGCAGTGCGCCCGTTTTCCGCTCCGCCATCCGCACGCACTCGGCCAGGTCGACGTCGCTGCGCTGTTCGAAGCCGAGGTCGGCGCACTGGCCCTCGACCAACTCCTGGACCGCCCAACTGATCAGCCGCATCGCCCCCCGCGCCGCCGGGTGTCCGCTCGCGGCGAGCACGTCGAAGGCGAGGGTGAGCAGGGCGTCGCCGGCCAGGATGGCACCGTTGATGCCGAACACGCTCCACGCGGTCGGCCGGTGCCGCCGGGTGACATCCCGGTCCATCACGTCGTCGTGCAGCAGCGAGAAATTGTGCACCAGTTCCACTGCGACCGCGGCCGGGATGGCCACCCCCGCGGTCCCGCCGGTGGCCTCGGCGGCCAGCAGGGCCAGCGCGGGCCGCAGCGCCTTGCCGCCGTCCGCCTCGGCCGGTCGGCCGTCCTCGTCCCACCAGCCGAAGTGGTAGCCGGCGATGCGCCGCATCGAGTCGGGCAGGGTGTCGACCGCCGCGCGCAGCGCGGGATCGACCAGGTTTCGGCTCCAGGCCAGCACGTCGTGTGCCGACCGCTCCTCGGGTTTCACCTCGACACCCGTCATCGGACCGCCTTCTTTCTCCCTCAGCGTCCCAGTTCGACGTTTTCCAGCACGCCCAGCGCGTCCGGCACCAGTACCGCGGCCGAGTAGTAGGTGGTGACCAGGTAGGAAATGATCGCCTTCTCGTTGATCCCGGTGAACCGGACCGACGTGCCGGGCTGGAACTCGTCGGGCACCTTGGCCGGGCGCAGGCCGATCACGCCCTGGCTCTCCAGCCCGGGCCGCAGCGCGATGATCGACGTGCTGCCGCTGTCGGTGACCGGGATCTTGTCGCACGGCAGCAGCGGCACGCCCCGCCACGCGGTGGTCGCCCGGCCGTTCACCTCGACCGGATCGGGGTTGATGCCGCGCTTGTTGCACTCCCGGCCGAACGCGGCGATCGCCTTGGGGTGGGCGAAGAAGAACCGGGTCTTGCGCCGCCGGGACAGCAGCTCGTCCAGGTCGTCGGGGGTGGGCGGGCCGGTCCGGGTGTGGACGCGCTGCTTGAGGTCGACGTTGTGCAGCAGGCCGAACTGCTTGTTGTTGACCAGTTCGTACTCCTGCCGCTCGCGCAACGCCTCCAGGGTCAGCCGAAGCTGTTCCTCGACCTGGTCATGCGGCTCGTTGTAGAGGTCGGCGACGCGGGTGTGCACGCGCAGCACGGTCTGCGCGATGCTCAGTTCGTACTCCCGGGGCGAGAGCTCGTAGTCGACGAACGTACTGGGCAGGCCGAACTCGCCGTCGTGCCCGGAGGCGACCTCGATGGCCGCCTCGCCGTGCTTGTTGAGCGCCTGGGCCGGTCCGCCGCGCGCGCCGTCGATCTGCTCGCGCAGGGCCGGCGAGCGGTCCACCAGCTCGGCGATGTCCTGCCGGGACAGCACGAGCACGATCACCTGGGTGACCGCGGTCGCGGTGAACTCCCAACTGCCGTCGCCCTCCCCCAACACCTGGTCGCCGACGTGATCGCCGTCGGAGAGCACGCCGAGCACCCGGTCGTGGCCGTACTTGCCGGTGGCGACCGCGCGCACCTTGCCGTGCGCGATCAAGTAGAGCGCGTCGGCCGGTTCGCCGTCGCGCACCACCGTGTCGCCGGCCGAGACGGTGCGCTGCTGGAACCGGCCGGCCAGGCCGGACAGCGCGTCGGCATCCCCGAACCCGCGCAGCAGCGGCAGTTCCGCCAGGGTCGGTGGCACCACCCGGACCGCGTCGCCCTCCGAGGAAAAGCTCACCTGACCGGTGCCGACCGGGTACTGCACGCGCCGGTTCACCCGGTAGGTACCCGCACCGACCTCGACCCACGGCAGCGAGGACAACAGCCACCGGGACGAGATGCCCTGCATCTGCGGCGCGGACTTCGTTGTCGTCGCCAGGTTCCGTGCGGCACCGGTAGCCAAACTCAACTGCGGCTCCGTCACAACCAACACCACCATTTCATTGGGACAGCAGAGAAGTCGTGGATGAGAAGGCCGCCGCCGGCCCGGCTGAGCGGGCCGGCGGCGGCCCTGGCTGATCAGTCGTGGTGGCGGCCGAGTTCGACGTTCTCCAGGATGCCCAGTGCGTCGGGCACCAGGATCGCGGCCGAGTAGTAGGCGCTGACCAGGTAGGAAATGATCGCCTTCTCGTTGATGCCCATGAACCGCACGGACAGGCCGGGCTGGTACTCGTCGGGCAACTTGGTGGGCTGAAGGCCGATCACGCCCCGGTTCTGCTCACCCGCACGCACCAGCAGGATCGAGGTGGTGCCGGCCGCACTGATCGGGATCTTGTTGCTGGGGAAGATGGGCACGCCCCGCCAGGAGGGGACCCTGTTGCCGTTCACCTCGACGCCCTGCGGGTAGATACCCAGGTGGTTGGCCTCTCGGCTGAACGCGGCGATCGCCTTGGGGTGGGCCAGGAAGAACGTCGGCTCCTTCCACACCGTGGACAGCAGTTCGTCCAGGTCGTCGGGGGCGGGCGGGCCGGTCCGGGTGTGGATGCGCTGCTTCACGTCGGCGTTGTGCAGCAGGCCGAACTCCTTGTTGTTGAGCAGCTCGTGTTCCTGCCGTTCGCGCAGCGCCTCGACGGTCAGCCGCAGTTGCTCCTCGATCTGGTTGTGCGGCTCGTTGTAGAGGTCGGCGACCCGGCTGTGCACGCGCAACACGGTCTGCGCGACGCTCAGCTCGAACTCGCGCGGGGACAGCTCGTAGTCGACGAACGTGCCGGGCAGGTCGGCTTCGCCCTCGTGCCCGGAGGCGACCTCGATGGCCGCCTCGCCGTGCTGGTTCTGCGCGGCCTGGGCGCTGGAGGCGATGCCGGCGATGTGCTCGCGCAGCGCGTCGGCCTGGTCGGTCAGCCCGGCGATCTCGGGCTGGGCCACCGCCAGCACGGTGACCTGGGTGACCGCGCGCAGGGTGAACTGCCACTGGCCGTCCGGACCGGCGAGCAGTTCGTCGCCGGCGAAATCGCCGTCGGCCAGCGTTTCCAGCACGGTCTCGTGGCCGTACTTGCCGCTGCCGATCTTGTTCACCTTGCCGTGCCCGATCAGCAGCAGCTCGTTGACCGACTCACCGGCCTGCGCGATCACGTCGCCGGGACCGTAGTCGCGTTGCTGGAACCGGCCGGCCAGAGCGGACAGCGCGTCCACGTCCTCGAAGCCGCGCAGCAGCGGCAGTTCGGAAAGGGTCGGCGGGACCACGCTGATGGTGTCGGACGCGGTCGAGAAGCTCACCCGGCCACTGCCGACCGAGTAGCTCACCCGGCGGTTCACCCGGTAGGTGCCGGCGTTGACCGTCACCCACGGCAGCAGGCGCAACAACCACCGCGAGGAGATTCCCTGCATCTGCGGCGCGGACTTCGTCGTCGTCGCCAGATTGCGGGCGGCAGCAGTACTGAGACTCAGCGGGGATCCATCGTTTCGAACATCCGACGCCACCGGCTCAGACAAAACGAACACCACCAATCAGCAATTAAGAAAAGAAAGGACAAGACATACCGAGCCGACTTCCGGTCGACCCCCATTGCTGTCAATTTGCCTCGTGCTCGACCAGTGCGTTCACGAAGTTAGCACCGGAAGCGCTGACCTGGACAGTCACCCGAACGAATGATCAGGTCGGCAGAAAAATCTTGGTACCGCACCAAGGAAACCACCCAATCCGGTCACCTCGGCATACCCACGGTGGATGTTCAACACACGTTTACCCGGCAAGACCATTCGACTGCTCCTGCCGGGTGGCCGATTTCGTGCTCGACCGTGCGCCCAACCGGAGCAGCGCCACTCCAAATAGTGAACTGGGCTGTTCGGGTGAGACTTTCCAATAACGCTGATCACCCCTACCGTCATTCGCGTCGGTTCTACTGTCGCATGTGGAGGGAGCCGGTATGTTGCTGGCGCTGATCAGCGGTGCCGCACTTGTTGTCACGCTCGGCGGCGCAGTCGCGGTCCACCGGTTTCTGCCGCACCATTCCCGCAAGTCCTACGACGAGGTCAACGGCGTCTTCTTCGCCACCATCGGCGTGCTCTACACGGTGTTGCTCGCGTTCGTCGTGGTCGCCGTGTGGGAGGACTACGACACGGCGAAGACGAACACCTACACCGAGGCGAACGCGATCCCGGGGTTGTACTACAGCGCAACCTTGTTCCCTACCGCCAATCAGGTTGCCATTCAGAACGCCACCGTCGCGTACGCCCGCGACGTGGTCGACGACGAGTGGTCGCTGCTGGCCACCGGCGGGGAGAGCCCGAAAGTCGACGCGGACGCCTCGGCAATGCGCAAGGCCCTGCTCCAACTCCCGGTGCAGACACTGCAACAGCAGGCCATCTATTCCTCGATGATCGACCGGGTCAACACCATCAACAGCTCCCGGCGACAACGCATTTCCGACACCGACCCGTCCATTCCGGGTTTCTTCTGGGTCGGCCTGCTGACCGGCGCGGCCCTGCTGGTGCTGCTCGGCTTGTTCTTCGGCGTGCCCAGACTCGTGCCGCACCTGCTGATGCTGGTGGTGCTGGTGGTCATCGTGTCCGGCTCACTGTTCCTGGCCTACCTGATGGAACAGCCCTTCCGCGGCCCGATGGGGTTGGAGCCGGCCGCGTTCGAGATCTCGCTGGTCCAGATGGGCCAGCCGACCGGGAAATGAACAACACCAGGGAGAGAAAGATGATCACTGTCACCGACCGGCTGCGCCGGCACCGCTGGCTGCTCACCGGCCTGCTCTGCGCGTTGGCACTGTGCTCGGGCACCTTGGCTGCCTCGGCCGCGTCCAGCCGACCGGCCACCGGCGCACACCCGGCCGACACCCCACCGCCCACCCAGACGCTGACCGTGGTCGGCAAACGCGGTGCGTTCAGCCTGCCCGATACTCCGGCCGTCGGCCTGCCGTTCATCGCCGGTGGCGCGCTCTACGACTCGACCGGCGCCAACCAGGTCGGCCAGGCGTACTCCAACTGCACGGTGGCCGCGGTGTCGGTCGCGGTGCCGCCGGCGATCACGGCCGAGTGCACAACGGTGTTCGCGCTCAGCGGCGGCGACATCTACCTGGGCAGCCTGCGGACCTACACCGGCGGCGGGTTCAGCGACACCACGCTGGCCATCATCGGCGGCGCGGGCGACTACCGCACAGCCCGTGGCGACGGCACGGTCAGCGAGACCGACACGGTCGCGCACAGCTACACGTTCACGCTGAACATCACGAACAGCTAAGAGCTGCCACGCGATGGCGGCGCGAGCCGAGCAGCTGTCGCACAGTTCTCCGCCGGGCGGCGGGGCGACGCACCTCGCCCCGCCGTTCAGCGGGCCAGCCGAAGCCGGCCGCCCAGCGGCACGTCCGGGGTCCGTTCGTTGGCCACCACGACGAGTTCGCCAGCCTGCCACTGGCCGGTCGCCAGCGGCAGGCTGGCGATGCCGGCGGCCGGACCCGTCGTCCAGTCGACCGGACCGGCGACGGTGTGCACGTGGGCCCGGCGCAGGCGCTCGGCGAGCGCGGCCGGCTCGGTCGGGTCGGCGGTCGTACTCAGCACCTGCCAGCAGATCTCGCCGAGCGCGTAGGCCAACCCCAATGGCTGCAACCACTCCTGGCCGGTCGCGCGGCTGAACCGGGCCGCCAGTTCCGAACAGTCGGTGCCGTCCGCGGCCGACCGGAAGGGGTGCTCCGGTGACCAGTAGACGGCGGTGGCCACATCGTCCACTCCGGACCGGTGTGCGCCGTCGGGATAACTCAGCCAGCGTGAGCAGGTCAGCAGCTCCGGGGACAGCCCGGCCCCGGCGGCGGCCCGGTGGAACCGGCGCAGGTCGCCCGGAGTGGCCGCCGCGGTGACCGTCTGGACACCGGCCGCTCGGAACGCGGCGATCTGGGTCCGGAAGTCCGCCCGGTCCTCGGCGTAACCGCCCGGGTCGACGAGTTCGACACCGCGATCGGCGGCCACGGCGGCGAACTCCGACGCGCGCAACGCCCTGCCCTGCGGGCCGTCGTTCCACAGGCAGCCGACCGGACCGCACCGGCCGGTGCTGGTCCAGGCGTCCGCAAACGCGTGCGCGATATCGTCGAGGCCCCAACAGAAGTGGAATCCCCAGTCCGCTGTGGCGCGGGCCGAGTGATAGACCTGCCAGGGCAGCGTGGTGGACAGACAGGGCACACCGAGCCGGGCGCAGGCGGCCGCGATCGCCGGTACGGTGTGCGTGCCGCCGAGGGTGAGGATCAACCGGACACCATCCACCCGCACCAGTCGGGTGACCGCGGCGACCGCCGGGTCCGGTTCGGACCCGGTGTCGGCCAAGGTGATCCGCAGCTGATCGCCGGCCGGGGTGCGCCGGTGCTGCCAGCGTTGCGCGGCGAACCGCATCGGTGGGCCGAGCAGGCTCAGTCGACCGGTCAGGTGGGCCAGCACGCCTACCCGCAGTTCCGCCATGAAGTCCGCCGATCCGTCCGAACGTCGCTGTGGTCAACGAGTCCAGGCAGGATACGAAGGACGGTCGGCGTTCGTCATCACCCACTCGGGCAGAGCTTTGCCGGTCCGCCGGGCAGCCAGGGTTCCGGGAGCGGGACGCCTCCGCTCCCGAAACCGGTGCCTACGCCGGTTTCAGGCTCAAGCGTTGGCCGACTCGGTCGACCGCATGAATCCGGACCGGAATGCTCGACCCGAGTTCGGGCTCACCCCCGACGTACTCGGAGACGTGCAGCAGACCGACCACGCCCGAACCGAGTTCGACGAACGACCCGAAGGGCACGATGCTGGCCACCTGCCCGGTGAGCACGTCCCCCTCGGCGTGCGCGGCCAGGAACTCCCGCCACGCCTCCGGGGAGACACCGGGTATTGACTCCGACATTGGTAATCACCTCCTCTCCCAGCGCTGTCCGCGATATCGGGTGGCTGGAAGGACGGCGGGCCCCTGGCCCGCCCGGTGATCACGACGTGACCGGGTACCCCACTCGCTCTTGGCCCCAGTGGGCCGACCCGGCAGTCACCCGGCCATGTTAGACCGCGCGCCCCGAGCAGCGAAAGCATTTCCGGACAATCACGGACGCCCGCCATCGCCCAGCGGCCCAGGGGTTTGACCGTTGACAGAATGTTGACGGCGCTATTGGTCTAGTCCATTTTCGTAATATCGGCTCCTCAGGTCAAGGCGGATGGAGATCCCCTATGAGAGTCACCCGAATACCCGCGGCCGCGATAGCCGGCGCCGCGTTGCTGCTGCCGGTCGGCCTCGCCCTGCTGACCGGCACCCAGACCTCCGCGGCGGCCAGCACCAACGCCTACGCGGTCGCGCCCTACGTCGACATGACCAACAACCAGGAGGGCATGCTCAACTCGGCGATCAGCAGCGGCGGGCTGAAGGCGTTCACCGCCGCGTTCGTGATCGGCAGCGGCTGCACGCCGATCTGGGGTGACACGCTGCCGGTGAGCAACGACCCGACGGTGTCCGGCGAGATCAGCTCGGCGACCGCGGCCGGCGCGGTGCCGATCGTGTCCTTCGGTGGGGCCAGCGGGGTGGAACTCGCCCAGTCCTGTACCAATCTCAGCTCGCTGACGAGTGCCTACCAGTCGGTGATCTCCGAACTCAAGGTCACCCACATCGACTTCGACGTCGAGGGCGCGGCGATCGCCGACACCGCCACGAACAACCTGCGGTTCCAGGCGATCAAGACCTTGGAGGCGGCCAACCCGGGGCTGGTCGTGTCGGTCACCATCCCGGTCGAGCCGGACGGCCCGGACAACTACGGTCAGCCCTTCCTACAGGCCGCCAAGACCCAGGGCGCGCGGATCGACGTCATCAACGTGATGACGATGGACTACTACGGCACCTGGGACAACTCGCCGAACATGGGCAGCTACGCCACCCAGGCGGCGACCGCGACGCTCAACTTCGCCCGGACCGTCTGGCCGTCGGAGACCTACGCCAACATCGGCATCACCCCGATGATCGGCCAGAACGACGACTCGGCCGAGGTGTTCAGCGAGGCGAACGCACAGACCGTGGAGAGCTTCGCCAACGCCAACGGGATCGGCCGGCTGGCCTTCTGGTCGGTGGACCGCGATCAGCCGTGCGCGGGCTCGGCGACCGGACTGCCCGCGTGCACCGAGATCAGCTCGAAGTCGTTGGACTTCACCAAGATCTTCGACCAGTACGCCGGCACCAGCGCACCGCCGCCGCCGACCACGACCACGACCCCACCGCCGACCACCACCACCGCTCCCCCGCCGCCGCCGACCGGCGGCAACCTGGTGGCCAACCCCGGCTTCGAGACCGGTGCCCTGGCGCCGTGGACGTGTGACGCCGGCACGTCGAGCGTGGCCGGCAGCCCGGTGCACACCGGCAGTCACGCCCTGGTCGCGACGCCGACAAATGCTGACGACGCGCAGTGCAGTCAGGTGATCACCGTGTCGCCGAGCCACACCTACACGTTGTCCGGCTGGGTCGAGGGTAACTACGCCTATCTGGGCGTGACCGGCACCGGCACCTCCGACACGAACGCCTGGACCCCGGCAGCGGCCGGCTGGAGCCAGCTCTCCACGACGTTCAGCACCGGGTCGAGCACCACGAAGGTCACCGTCTACCTGCACGGTTGGTATGCGCAGGGCGCCATCCACGCGGACGACATCAGCGTCCAGTAGCCAGAAAGACGTGAGTGGCGAGGTCCGCACGGACCCCGCCGCTCACGTCAGCTGTCTCGGTCAGGCGGTCCAGCGGTTCTGTCCGCCGGGCTGCTGCATGGAGCTGGCGGGCATTCCCGGCGCACCGATGCCGTTGCCCGGCATCCCGGGTGCGGTGTTGCCGGGCGCGCCGACGCCGAACCGCTTGCGAATGGCGTGCTCGGTAACGGCGATCAACGCCCGCTTGGTGGACTCCCGGTCGCGCGCGTCGCAGGTCACCAGCGGCACCCGCTCGTCGATCGCCATCGCGTCGCGGACCTCGGCGATCTCGTGCCGCAGCATCCCGTCGAAGGCGTTCAGCGCGACGATGTAGGGCAGCCCGCGGTCCTCGAAGAAGTCGATCGCACCGTAGGAGTCGGCCAGCCGCCGGGTGTCGGCGAGCACGACCGCGCCGATCGCACCGCGGGCCAGGTCGTCCCACATGAACCAGAACCGGTGCTGTCCCGGCGTACCGAACAGGTACAGCACCAGGTCGCGGTCGACCGACAGCCGGCCGAAGTCCATCGCGACGGTCGTCGTCGTCTTGCCGGTGGCGTGGGTCAGGTCGTCGATCCCGCTGCTCGCCTCGGTGATCTGCGCTTCCGTGGTGAGCGGGTCGATCTCCGAGACGGACCGGACAAAGGTGGTCTTACCGACACCGAAACCGCCGGCGATGAGGATCTTGGCCGAAGTGAGCGCTGGCGTCGGGCGGGCACCCGAGTTGTTAGAGCCGGCGAAGTCCACTCAAGATCCTCTCCATCAGCGCCAGATCAGGTCCTTGACCATCGGTGGACGCGGTTTCGTGTACGACAAGCAGCCCAGAACCGGCCATGTCACCCAGCAGTACCTTCGCCACGCCGAGTGGCAGAGACAGTAGCGCGGCCACCTCGGCAACGGAACGCGGCTGCTGGCACAAAGAAGCAACTGCGTGATACTCCGCCTGGGTCCACTCGTTCCCCTCTTCGTACTGCGCGCTGGTCGTGAGGAGCGTTTCCACTTCCAGTTTGAACTGGGACTGGGTACGCCCCCGTGTCCACGCGTAGGCCCGAACACGGGCAGGAGCGTCGTCCTCGCCATGATCAGCGCCCCCGTCGTAGGCAGGATCGTATGCCGGCAGCGGAAGTGACGGATGAGTGGGCGGGTTGGAGAGTGCCGGCCGGGGCGGCGGGGGGTTGCGGACCCGCGGCGCGGGCCACGGCTGGGTGTCCGTGGCCTGCTGTTCGGCCAGGTGGTCGGGGTAGGCGGAGTACTCGGAATAGTTGGGATAGTCGCGTTCGGCCGGTGGCTCCGGGGCCTGCGCACGCGGCAGTTCCCGCGGGCGCTCGTGGCGCGGCTCCCGTGGTTGGTCCTGCTCGCGTTCGTGTTGTTCCGGCTGCTGTTCGTGCCTGGCTCGGTCAGCTTTTTTGCGCTTGCGCCGTCCCCGGCCGCTGTCGAAGCTGAACCCGTTCATCACGTCGCCGAAGGTCTGTCTGTCCTCGGCGTCGTCGTCGTACGAACCAGGCGGGACACGCTGATCCGCGTCGTCCCACGAGGAATCGGTTCCGCTCATGACCGCCTCACGCCGGCTGGTGTGCTGTCGCCTGCTTCAACACCTGTAGTTCGGCGCGCAGCTCCGGGGTCAGGAGCTGGCCGACCTGGTCAACGAGCACGGTCATCTCGTACGCCACCTGACCGACGCTGCTGTCCAGCGAGGCCAGTACGGCAAGACAGGAGCCGTCCCGGATGGACATCAGCAACATGATGCCGGCGTCCATCTCCACCACGGTGCGCAACACCGATCCACCACCCAGCGCGCGGGCGGCGCCGTCGGTGAGCCCGGCGACCCCGGAGGCCACCGCCGACAACTGCTCGGCGCGGTCCGCCGGCAGTCTGGACGACGAGGTCAACAGCAGACCGTCGACCGAAACCACAACGGCGTGGACAACCCCAGGAACTCGCTCGGTGAAATTGGCGACCAGCCAGCCGAACTGGCTGACCTGCCGTGATTGCGGCCTGCTCATCGGTCCTCCTGCCCGAACGCGGAATCCGTCGATTCGTTTGGCCGACGGTGTTTACCCTGCCGAACCCCCGCCTGGTACTCGTCGAGGAAGCCACGGGCCCGGCCGGGCTTGCGCTTGGCCGGAGCGGCGTTCGAGGAGTTCCCGGCGGCCGGCCCGGTACTCGGGCGGTCGGCAAGGTTGGTCGAGAGGTGGGACCTCGGCACCCGGCGCGGCAGCCCGTTGGGCGTCGACTCCCCGGTGTCGGCCGCGTCCGCCTCGGTGGCGGCAGGCGCGGTGGCGGCTGGCGCGGTGGCGGCAGGCGCGGACGCGCCGGCCGTCGGGGCGAGGGCCGCCCCGGTGGGCTCGGCGCCGCCGGCCGACAGGTTGTTCTTCGGCACCCGGCGCGGCAGGCCACCGGGGGTGACCCCGGCGATCTCCGGTGCCGGCGGCGGACCCAGCGGTGCGACCGACCCGCTCGTCCTGGGCACCGGAGCCGACGCCGGAGCGGACACCGACGCCGGGCCGGACACCGGCGGCACGACCGGCCGGGGCGGCACGCTGCCCACCCCACCGGCGTCGAGCCGGCCGGGCAGGTCGAACCAGGTGAACCCGGACGGGTCGAAGGCGCTGGAGCTGCCCAGGTTGCTGGGCGACTCGGGGGCGGAGCCGGCCGGCACCGGCGGGTCGCCGAGCCGTCCGGACGGCGGCAGGTCGGCGAAGATGGTCGCGTCCCGGCCTCGGGTCACGTCCACGTCGACCGACTCGGCACCGACCTGGCCGTCGGCGAACAGGTCCCGGGGCGCGGCCGCCGCTGCCGAGGCGGCGGCGTTCTGCTCGGCGATGCTCTGCCCGTGGAACGAGGTCCACTCGGCGGGCACATCGGCGGGCCGCTCAGCCGCTGCCTGCTCGACTTCCTCGGCCTGGCTCCCCCCGCCGAACAGGTCGCCGACCGGTTCGGCCGACGCCTCGGTCGGCGGGGTCACCGGGGCGAAGAACTCTGTTCTCGCCTCCACCGGCTGAGCTTCGCTGTCGACGGTCGGGCCTGCGGTGTTGTCGAACAGCGCCGGCACGATCGAGGTGGCCGCGTCGCTGACCGACGCACCATGATTCGTGAACCCGTTGCCGTTGCCGTTGCCGTTGACCGGCGAACCGTTCCGCGGCGCGTCGCTGACCAGCCCGTTGAGCTCGTTCTGCCAGTTGCCGCCACCGAGCACGTCGGCAACGCTGCCGGCCGCGGCGGGCAGGCCGGCGGTCGGGCCGGCCGGTCGGGGCGCACCCGGTCGGTCGGCACTGGTGCGGACGAGTTCCGGCGGCACGATGACCACCGCGCGCAGGCCGCCCATTTCCGGGTCCGGCTCGATGGACACGCCGATGCTGTGTCGACGGGCCAGCCGGCCGGCGACGTACAGACCCATCTGCCGGGACGCCGGCACGTCGACCGAGCGGCCGGCGGACAATCGGCGGTTGGACTCGGCAAGTTCGTTGTCGGCCATGCCGATGCCGTCGTCGCGGATGTCGACGCGCACCTGGCCGCCGGGCAACTGCTCACTGGCGATGTAGACCGGGCTGCCGGGCGGCGAGAACGAGGTCGCGTTGTCCAGCAGCTCGGCGATGAGTCGGACCAGGTCACCGGAGGCGTAGCCGAGAATCTCCACGCTCGGCGTCGAGCGCACCACAACCCGTTGGTAGTGCTCGATTTCCGACACGGCGGCGCGCAGCACGTCGGGCAGCGGGGTGGGCTGTCCCGAACGGCGTTCTGGCTCCGCGCCGGAAAGCACCATCAGGTTCTCGTTGTTGCGGCGCATCCGGGTGGCGAGGTGGTCGAGCTTGAACAGGTTGGCCAGCTGTTCGGGGTCCTCCTCGTGCCGCTCCAGCTGTTCCATCAGCCGCAGCTGGCGTTCCACCAGGCCCTGGCTGCGACGGGAGAGGTTGACGAAGATGTTGCCGAGGTTGCTGCGCAGGCTGGCCTGACCGACCGCGGACCGGACGGCCTGGGCGAGCACCGCGTCGAACGCGCGGGCCAGCTGGCCGAGTTCCTCGGTGGTGTGCACGGGAACCGGTTCGATCGTCGGCACCGAATCGGAGTCCTCGTCGATGCTGGCGACCGCCGCCGGCAGCTTCCGGTCGGCCGCGTCCAGCGCGCTCCGGCGCAACAGGCTGAGCTGGCGCAACAGGTGCCGGCCGATGAAGATGCCGACCGCCGTTGCCAGCAGGAGGATCGTGAACAGGATGACCGAGTCGATCCCGGCCGCGTCGCTCGCCTGGTTCTGCAGGCTGGCCGAGATCGAGGTCAGCTCGCCACCGAGATCGGACTGCATCGCGACGAGCTGGGTGGCCATCGTGTCCGAGGCCCTGGTCCAGTCGGTCGGGGAAACCCCGAGCTGCTCGTGGCCCGATCCGTTCTGGGCACCACCGAAGCCGGCCAGCGCGGCCAGCAACACCGTCTGGGACAAGCCTTCCCGCGCGTTCACCACAGCGGTGGAGACCGTCTTGCGGTAGTCGGCGAGTTCGGTCGGGTTGGCCACCGTCTGGAAGTCGGCCAACCGGTCGAGCAGCAGCGAGTCCGCCGCGTGCACGGCGGCGATCTCGGTGTTGTTCAGCTCGCCGTGCGACAGGCCGATGGAGACCGACGCCTCCTCGGAGCGGACCTGTTCGAGGGTGACCTCGATGTCGTAGAGCGCGGTCGCCGGGCCGGTCAGCGAGGAGTCGCCGAACTGGGTGGCCAGCGCCTGGTCGAAGTCGAGCACCGTGGTGACGATGGTGCTGTAGTTGGTGGTCACCGAGTCCACGTCGGCGTTGCCGGAGAGCACCTGGGTGCGCAGCGCGGGCAGTCCGGCCAGCTGCTTGCTCAGGTCCTGGAACCGGGTGGCCGCGGTGGTTCCCGGGCTGAGGGTGTGTTCGGCGAGGTCGGTCGCGTTGGCGGCGGCCTTGTCCACCGCGGTCTCCTGCTGCTTGAACGCGGCCGGTTCGACGGTCAGCCCGTTGCCGAGTTGCTCGGCGGCCAGCCACCGTTCCTGCTGCACCGAGGAGATCAGCGGCATCAGGGAGCTGCGCAGCGTGACCAGCTGCTGGATGCTGGCATCGGCGTTGGCCCGATTGACCTCACCAGCGATCTGCAGCACGCCGAGCGCGACCGCGCCGACGACCGGGACGATGAGGATCGCACCGACCTTGACCGGCAGCCGCCAGTTCCGCCAATCCGTGAGGGCAGCCCACCACGAACGCCGACCGGGCTGGTCCATCACGTTGAACTCCTTCTACCGAGGAACGCAGGCCGTCGCGCAGCGATCCCGATCCGGTGTGGCCCTTGAGAGCCCGTCACGAGGCCCACACCGGATCGACCCGACCTGACTAGTCCCCTGTCTCGTCCGTCGTCACTTCACAAACAGGTGGCTGGCGTTCGTGATCAGCTTGTACACGCCCCAGCCGAGCGGTGCGGCCACCCAGAGCCAGGCCACCACGAGCAACGGAATCCGGGCGCCGCCGGCCGACGCGCCAACCAGCGCACGCCCCGCCGACCCGACCGAATCAGATTCGGCAACTTTATCGGTGCTGACCTCGTCGGTCGCGGCGGGCTCTGCGACCTCCTCGGCCCCTGCCTCGTCAGTGGCCGCGTCGGCGGCGACCTCCTCGGTCGCCGCCTCGGACACTGTCTCCGGCACTGTCTCGGTCGCCGCGTCCGGCACTGCCTCTTCGGCCACCGGCTCGGCAACTTCCGGCTCAGCGGTCTCGGTCGCGACGGGGGTCCGGGTCGCGTCCTGTTCGGTCTCGGCGTCGTCCGCCTCGGTCACGGCGGCCGACTCGGCCTCGGCTGCCGAGGTGGCCACCTCGGCAGCCGTGTCGGTCGGGTGCTCAACCGCAACCTCAGGGGTCTCAGCGGCCTCGGACTCGGCGGTGGCCGTGGGTGCGGCCTCCTCCGTCGACTCCGTCGTTTCCGCGGCCGCCGTCGTTTCAGCGGCGGCAGCGGTCTTGTCCTCGGTCTGCACGGTGTCCACCGTAGAAGATGCCTTCTTGGCCATCAGGTCACACCGCGCTCTCTGCCGGGACGCGCACGGCCGAAACCGCGGGTTGCGTCGTCGTGGTCGGTTCGTGGAACTTGGCTCGCACCGGCCTGATCAGCTCGTTTGCCACGAAGCCGAGCACCAGCAGCACAATCATGATGTAGAAGGACACGGTGTAGAGGGCCGGGCCGGACTTGCCGGCGCTGGTCGCCGAGTCCGAGATCGCGTCCACGATCAACGGGCCGGCAACACCGGCCACCGCCCACGCGGTGAGCAGCCTGCCGTGGATCGCGCCGACCTGGAAGTCACCGAACAGGTCCTTGATGTAGGCGGGCAGAGCCGCGAAGCCGCCGCCGTAGAAGGACAGGATGAACATGGTGACCACCACGAACACCGGCACGCTGGCGTTGCCGACCAGCAGCAGCAGCGCGTAGAGCACGACGCCCGCGCCGAGGTAGAAGCGGTAGATGTTCTTGCGGCCGATGAAGTCGGAGGTGGACGACCAGACGAACCGGCCGAGCATGTTGGCCAGCGACAACAGCGCCACGAAGCCGGCCGCGGTGGTGGCGATCTTGGCCTTGGTCATGCCGGCGAAGAGACTGTTCGCGAAGAAGTGCTCGATCATCGGCGCGGCGACCTCAAGGACACCGATGCCCGCGGTCACGTTGAAGCAGAGCACGATCCACAGCAGCCAGAACTGCGGGGTCTTCACCGCGTTGTTGGCCGAAACGTGCGCCACGCTGACCAGCTTCTTGCTGGTGACGGCCTTGGGCGTCCACCCGGCGGGGGTCCAGTCGGGTGCGGGCACCCGAACCAGCACGACGCCCAGCGCCATGAACACCGCGTAGATGAGGCCGAGAACGAGGAAGGTGTCGGCGATCCCGGCGACACCGCCGCCGAAGCCGGACATCAGCTGGGTGGACAGCGGGGACGCGATCAGCGCGCCGCCACCGAAGCCCATGATGGCGATACCGGTGGCCATGCCCGGCTTGTCCGGGAACCACTTGATCAGCGTGGACACCGGCGAGATGTAGCCGATGCCGAGGCCGATCCCGCCCACGCCGCCGTAGCCGACGACGACCAGCCAGTACTGCTTGGTCGCGACGCCGAGGGCGGTGAGCAGCAGGCCGCTGGCGAAGGCGATGAGTGCGACGAACATCGCCCAGCGGGGGCCCTTGCGCTCCACCATGCGACCGCCGAAGGCCGCGGAGAGGCCGAGTACCAGGATGCCGAGCTGGAAGGGTAGCCCGCTCGCTGTCCCTGAGATGTGCAGCGCGCTCTGCAGCGGCGTCTTGAAGACGCTCCACGCGTAGGCCTGTCCGATGGACAGGTGAATCGCCAGGGCGGCGGGCGGAATTAACCAACGATTCCACCCCGGGCCAGCCACGGTACGGGAGCGGTCGAGGAGACCCACTACTTTTTACCTCCTGGTCGGACAGCTTCTCGCGAATATTCGGGGCACATGGGAATTTTCTGACAACATCAAAACCGGGGATCGTGAGCGGCCGTGATGCTAGGACAGGTATCCGTACTATGACAAACCCCAAGCCGCGAAGATCTACGTTGGTCTGGACATCGCAGCAGGCTGCCACACCTGTCACCTGATCAGGTGCGGGCAAGACCACCCTATCGGAGTAGTCACGAGGGGATAACGGACGCGGTCCGTGTGCGCCGTGCGCCGGACTGGACGTTGACTCCACCCGCGCGGCGGCTACCCTGAGCCCTTCGTACACTCGTACAGCTGAACGCGCAGGTTGAACCTCCCATTGGCGGTCAAGTAGATGACATCAGTGATGCGTTCCCCCGCGCCGGGTGGCCGGCCGGGTGACAACGAGGACGCCCCGTTCGGCGGAACGGCGGACAACCCCTACCTCACCGAGTCCGGTGCGCCGGACTACGTGGCGATCCAACAGAGCGAGGAGTTCGTTCGCCTCCGCCGACTGCTCACGCGGTTCATTTTTCCGATGACCGCGGTATTCCTTGTCTGGTACATGGCGTACGTGTTGTTGGCCGCATACGACCACTCGTTGATGAGTAGGAAAGTATTCGGCGAGATCAACGTCGGCATCATTCTCGGACTGCTTCAGTTCGTGTCGACCATTCTTATCACGTTGGCTTACGCGCGATTCGCACGGAACCGGTTCGATCCCGACGTGACGGCCCTCCGTGAGCAGGTAGGAGTCCCTGAGAAGTGACCAGGAACATCACGCAGAGCACACACATCATCGCAGCGGGCGGTGTCGGCAACCCGACACTTAACGTGAGTGTCTTTCTCGTTTTCGTGCTGATCACCCTCTTCATCGTCTACCGGGCGAGCAGCAGCAACAAGACGGCCGCCGACTACTACGCAGGCGGCAGTAACTTCACCGGTATCCAGAACGGAATCGCGGTCTCCGGCGACTTCCTGTCGGCCGCATCGTTCCTGGGCATTTCGGGCCTGATCTCGGTCTACGGCTACGACGGCTTCCTCTACTCGGTGGGCTGGATCGTGGCCTGGCTGGTCGGCCTGCTGCTGGTCGCGGAGCGGATGCGCAACACCGGCCGGTTCACCATCGGTGACGTGATGAGCTTCCGGATGCAGCCCCGCCCGGTCCGGGCGGCGGCCGCCACCGCGACCCTGGTCATCTCTTTCGTGTACATGTTGGCGCAGATGGCCGGTGCCGGTGGCCTGGTCGCGCTACTGCTCAACATCGAGGACAAGCGGGCCCAGTCACTGGTGATCGTCGTCGTCGGCGTCGTGATGATGCTGTACGTGCTGATGGGCGGCATGAAGGGCACCACCTGGGTGCAGATCATCAAGGCAGTGCTGCTGTTGCTCTGCGTCACCATGATCACGGTGTTCATGCTGGGCAAGTACGGCTTCAACCTGTCCTCGATCCTGTCCAGCGGCGCGAAGAACAACAAGATGGGCGCGGCCGTGCTCAGCCCGGGAGCCGAGTACGGCAAGAACGCGGCCTCCAAGCTGGACTTCGTGTCCCTGGCGATCGCGCTGGTCCTGGGCATCTGCAGCCTGCCGCACGTGCTGATGCGCTTCTACACCGTGCCCAACGCCAAGGAGGCCCGCCGGTCGGTGGTCTCGGCGACCTGGGTGATGGCCGTGTTCTACCTGTGCACGCTGGTCATCGGCTTCGGCGCGATGGCGGTGGTGGGGTCGAGCACGATCGCGGCCGCGCCCGGTGGGCAGAACTCGGCGGCACCGCTGCTGGCGTTCAAGATCGGCGGGCCGGTGCTGCTGGGCATCGTCGCCGCGGTCGCGTTCGCCACGATCGTGGCGGTGGTCGCCGGCCTGACGCTCGCGGCGTCGGCCTCGTTCGCCCACGACGTGTACGCCAATGTGATGAAACACGGACAGGCGAATCCGGGCCAGGAGGTCCGGGTCGCCCGGTTGACCGCCATTGTCATCGGTCTGCTGGCCATTGTCGGCGGCATCGCGGCGAATGGGCAGAATGTCGCATTCCTGGTGTCGTTGGCGTTGGCCCTGGCCGCGTCGGCGAACCTGCCGACGATGCTCTTCTCTTTGTTCTGGAAGCGGTTCAACACCACCGGCGCACTGTGGAGCATCTACGGCGGGCTGATCATCTGCATGGTGCTGATCATTTTCTCGCCGGTAACGTCCGGTTCGTCCACGTCGATTCTGCACAACGTCGACTTCCACTGGTTCCCGCTGAGCAACCCGGGCATTGTGTCCATCCCGGCGTCCTTCCTGCTCGCGGTGATCGGCACGATGTTCGGCAAGACGCCGGCGAATGCGGACAAACAGGCCGAGATGGAGGTCCGCGCGCTGACCGGGATCGGCTACAACTGATCCGTCGGGTGGCCGGCCCAGTTCAGCCGGCCACCCGGAGCAGGTCGGCCAGCGCGGCGAGCGCGGTCCGCCGGGCCTCGGCCGGGGACACCTCGGGATCGCCGACCGCGAGCGGGATGCCCAGTCCGTCCAGCACGGCCAGGGCGAGCACGGCGACCCGTTCGGGCGGCAGCCCGGTGTGGAACCGGCCGACGGTGATCCCGGCCCGCACCTCCCCGGCGATCAACGCGCGCCACCGGGCATAGTCGCGATGCACGTCCTCGCGCATCTCCGGGTCGCGCATCCCGAACCGCCACGCCTCGATCCACAGTCGCCCGGTGCCGCTGGATTCGAGGTCGTAGCCGGTCAGCGCGGTGTCAACCACCCGGGTCAGCCGCGCCCACGGGTCCTCGATGCTGGCCAGATCCTTCGCGATGGCGGCGAGTTCGGCCTGCGAGGCGTGCCGGAACGCGGCCACCAGCAGGTCCTCCCGGGAGCCGAAGTAGTACTGCAACGTGCTGACCGGCACCCCGCTGGACCGGGCGACGTCCTGGAACCGGGTGGCGTCCGCGCCGCGCTCGGCGATCACCTGGCACGCCGCGGCCAGCACGTCCTCCTTGTTCCGCCCCGCTCTGCGGGTGGCCGGTCGGCTCACCTGGTGGTTCCCTTCTGCCCGGCCGCGAAGAACGCGGGGAGGCGCCACCGCACGACCAGCAGGCAGAGCACGCCGATCAGCAGTGCGCCGACCCCGATCAGGAAGATACCGCCGATGCCGGCGAAACTGGACGAGCCGCTGTCCGCCGGCAGGTAGGACTTGATCGACAGGGCGAACGCGCAGGTCAGCGCGAGCCCGCCGAGCACCGGCAGGATTCCCTTGACCACCAGGTCGCGCGCACTGCGGCGGAGGTCGGCCCGGAAGTACCACGCGCACGCGAAACCGGTGAGGCCGTAGTAGAAGGCGATCAGCAGGCCGACCGCGGCGGCCGAGTCGGCGAGCACGTTCCGGGACACGACGGTGAGCAGCACGAACAGCCCGGCCGACAGCCCGCCCATCGCGATGGTGGCCACGGTCGGCGTGCGGTGGCGCGGATGCGTGCGGCCGAACACGGCCGGCAGCGCGCGGTGCGCGGCCATCGACAACACCGCACGGGCGGTCGGCATGATCGTCGTCTGGGTGGAGGCGGTGGCCGAGGTGAGCACGCACAGCACGAGCAGCTTGCCGCCCACTCCCCCGAGCACCGCCGTGGACATCGCGCTGAGCACGTCGGAGCTGTGCGCGATCAGGAAACCGGGCCCGGCCACGGCGAGCGCGGCGGTGCTGATCACCGCGAACACCGCGACCAGGGTGACGGTGGAGATGACCGCCGCCCGGCCCGGCGTGCGCGCCGCGTCCTTGGTCTCCTCGTTCACCGACAGCGCGCAGTCCCAGCCCCAGTAGATGAACACGGCGAGCAGGAACGAGTCGGACAGCCCGCCCACCGAGCCGGGCCACGGGTTGAACCAGTCGAGTGTCGGCTTCGCCGCGCCGGCCAGTGCGTGCCCGGTGCCGACCCGGACGAGTGCGACCACCGAGAACACGCACAGCACGAGCAGCTCGATGGCCAGCAGAACCTGTTGCAGCCGTGCGGAAACCTCGATCCCGCGGTAGCAGACCCAGGTGAGCACGGCGATGAACAGCACGCCGGCCACGGTCACCCACAGCGGACTGGCCGCGAGCCGGTCGGCGCCGAACAGCAGAAACGTGTAACGACCGGCGATCTGGGCCAGGCTGGACATGACGATCACGTCCGCGACGACCAGGCCCCAGCCGCCCAACCAGCCGGCCGACGGGCCGAACGCCCGGCGCACCCAGGAGAACGTGGTGCCGCAGTCGGGATCGACCTTGTTCAGCTCGCGGAAGGCCACCGCGATGCACAGCATCGGCAGGAACGACACGATCAACATGCCCGGGCTGTGCACACCGGCCACCAGCACCAGCACGCCGAGCGTGGCGGCCATGCCGTAGGCGGGCGCGGTCGAGGACACCGCGATCACCACACTGGAGAGCAGGCCGAGCGCGCCGGGCCGCAGACCCTTGTCCAGGGTGGCCACAGGTGGCCGGGAATCGGTCGTGGGGCTGTCGGTTCGGGGACTGACCGCGACATCGGGCCGCATCGCGCCACCTCCGGGGTAGACCGCGGATCGGGTAGGGCTCGGACTGTATCGCTATACAGTATTGCCGTACAGTATTTCGGTACAGTCAACTTCGACCGCCCAGCCCGCTGATGTTGGAGTCGCCATGAGCCGCTACGGCCCGCAGTTCGGTCCGGACATCACCTTTCTCGGCGTCGACCGGTGCGACTGGGCCGAACCGGCCAGTTACGCCGACGCGGACGTGGTCATCCTGGGCGCGCCCTTCGACGGCGGCACTTCGCACCGGGCCGGCACCCGGTTCGGCCCGCAGTACATCCGGCAGACCTGCTACCTGCCGCACGACGGCTCCCGGCCCTCGCTCGCGCTGCGCGTGGACGGGCTGACCGACCTGCGGGTGTACGACGCGGGCGACGTGGAGATGTACTCCGGCGACGCGGCGAAGTCCGTGCACGACCTGCGCACCGCGGTGTACGCGGTGGCCAGCAGCGGGGCGATCCCGCTGATCCTGGGCGGCGACCACACCATCGCGTGGCCGGACGCGGCCGGCGTTGCCCAGCACGTCGGCGAGGGCCGGGTGTCGATGATCCACTTCGACGCGCACGCGGACACCGGCAACATCGAGTTCGGTTCGCTGATCGGCCACGGGCAGCCGATGCGCAGGCTGATCGAGTCCGGCGCGATCCGCGGCGACCGCTTCCTCCAGGTCGGGCTGCGCGGGTACTGGCCGGAACCGGCGACCCTCGACTGGATGGCCGCGCAGCGGATGCGCGCCTACGAGATGACCGAGATCGAGGCGCGCGGGCTGGCCGAGTGCCTGACCGAGGCGTTCGGCATCGCCACCGACGAGTGCGAGGGCGTGTTCCTCTCGGTGGACATCGACGTGTGCGACCCGGGGCACGCGCCGGGCACCGGCACGCCCGAACCCGGCGGCCTCACCGCCCGCCAACTTCTGGACTCGGTCCGCCGGATCTGTTACGAGCTACCGGTCGTCGGCATCGACCTGGTCGAGGTCTCGCCGCCCTACGACCACGCGGAGATCACCTCGTTCCTGGCCAACCGGGTCGTGCTGGAAGCACTGTCGGCGATCGCCCGCCGACGCAAGGACGCGGCCGAGGGCACCCACTGGGATCCGCGCCAACCGCTGCTGGACGGCCGCTGACCACCCGGCCGCGACCCGGTCGGGCTGACCAGGCACGATCTAGAGCATCATGACGCTGACCGAGCTGCTGCCGAAGTCCGCCGACCCGGATGTCCTGTTCGACACGTTCTCCACGTGGGCCACCGACCGGGGCCTGACGCTGTACCCGGCACAGGCCGAGGCGCTGATCGAGATCGTGTCGGGCAACAACGTCATCCTGTCCACGCCGACCGGGTCGGGCAAGAGTCTGGTGGCGGTGGGCGCGCACTTCACCGCGCTGGCCCAGGGCAAGCGCACCTTCTACACCGCGCCGATCAAGGCGTTGGTGTCGGAGAAGTTCTTCGACCTGTGCGCGGTGTTCGGCCCGTCGAACGTCGGCATGATGACCGGCGACTCCAGCGTGAACCAGGGCGCGCCGATCATCTGCTGCACCGCGGAGATCCTGGCCAACATCGCGCTGCGGTTCGGCTCGGCCGCCGACGTCGGCCAGGTCGTGATGGACGAGTTCCACTTCTACGCCGACCCCGACCGCGGCTGGGCCTGGCAGGTGCCGCTGGTCGAGTTGCCCAAGGCGCAGTTCCTGCTGATGTCGGCGACGCTGGGCGATGTCGACCGGTTCGCCAAGGACCTGACCCGGCGCACCGGCCGCCCCAGCGAGGTGGTCCGGTCCGCCGAACGCCCGGTGCCACTGACCTTCCGCTGGGTGCTCACCCCGGTGCAGGAGACGATCGAGGAACTGCTGGTCACCCACGGCGCGCCGGTCTACGTCGTGCACTTCACCCAGGCCGCGGCGCTGGAGCGGGCGCAGGCGCTGATGAGCGTGAACGTGTCCACCCGCGCGGAGAAGGACGCGATCGCCGCACTGATCGGCCAGTTCCGGTTCTCCTCCGGCTTCGGCAAGACGCTCTCGCGGTTGGTGCGGCACGGGATCGGGGTGCACCACGCGGGCATGCTGCCCCGCTACCGCAGGCTGGTCGAGCGGCTGGCCCAGGCCGGCCTGCTCAAGATCGTCTGCGGCACGGACACCCTCGGCGTCGGCATCAACGTGCCGATCCGCACCGTCATGTTCACCGCACTGTCCAAATACGACGGTACCCGCACCCGGCACCTGAACGCACGGGAGTTCCACCAGATCGCCGGCCGGGCCGGTCGGGCCGGCTACGACACGGTCGGCACCGTCGTGGTGCAGGCGCCCGAACACGTGGTGGAGAACGAAAAAGCACTACAGAAGGCGGGCGACGACCCGAAGAAGCGGCGCCGGGTGGTGCGCAAGAAGCCGCCGGAGGGTTTCGTCTCCTGGGGCGAGGCGACGTTCGAGCGGCTGATCGGTGCCGAGCCGGAACCGCTGACGTCCAGCTTCGCGGTCAGCCACGCGATGCTGCTCAACGTGATCAGCCGGCCCGGCGACGCGTTCGCCGCGATGAAGCACCTGCTCACCGACAACGACGAACCGCCTGCGGCGCAACGCAAGCACATCCTGCGTGCGTTCGCGATCTATCGTGCGCTGGTGGCCGCCGACGTGGTCGAGCGACTGCCCGCGCCGGACGAGACCGGCCGACGGTTCCGGATCGTCGGCGACCTCCAGCTCGACTTCGCGCTCAACCAGCCGTTGTCCCCGTTCGCGCTGGCCGCGATGGACCTGTTGGACCGCGAGGACCCCGGCTACCCGCTGGACCTGCTGTCCATCATCGAGTCCACACTGGATGATCCGCGCCAGGTGTTGTCCGCGCAGCAGTTCAAGGCGCGCGGCGAGGCGGTGGCCGCGATGAAGTCCGAGGGCATCGAGTACGACCAGCGGATGGAACTGCTGGACAACGTCACCTATCCCAAGCCGCTGGCCGACCTGCTGTTCGGCGCGTTCGCCAGCTACCGACGCGGGGCGCCGTGGGTGGACGAGCACGAGCTGTCGCCCAAGTCGGTGGTGCGGGACATGTTCGAGCGCGCGATGACGTTCACCGAGTACGTCGGCTACTACGGCCTGGCCCGCTCGGAGGGCCTGGTGCTGCGGTATCTGGCCGACGCCTACCGGGCGCTGCGGCAGACCGTCCCGGACGAGGCGAAGACCGAAGAGGTCAGCGACCTTGAGGAGTGGCTGGGCGAGCTCGTCCGGCAGGTCGACTCCAGCCTGCTGGACGAGTGGGAGCAGTTGCAGAACCCGACCGACGTGCCGGTGGACGAGCGGCCGCCCGCGGTCACCCGCAACACCAGGGCATTCCGGGTGCTGGTGCGCAACGCCCTGTTCCGCCGGGTCGAACTCGCCGCCCGCGGGGACTACGACGCGCTGGGCGAGTTGGACGCGGAGGCCGGCTGGGACGCCGACGAGTGGGAAACCGCGCTGACGCCCTACTACGAACAGCACGACGAGATCGGCGTGAGCGGCAACGCCCGCGGCCCGCAACTGTTCGTGCTGGAGCCCGGCGCGCAGCAGTGGCAGGTCCGGCAGGTGCTCGACGACCCCGCCGGGGACCACGACTGGAGCATCACCGCCGAGATCGACCTGGCCGAGTCGGACGAGAACGGCGCGGCAGCGGTGCGGATCGTGTCGGTCGGCCAGATGTAGGACCGGGTAGGGAGAACCGCGATGCTCACCAACGGCGGCGTTTCGTTCTGGCACACCCAGTTGGGCCGGCCCGAGCGCCGGCCGAGCCTGCCCGGCTCGACCGAGGTGGACGTGTGCGTGGTCGGCGCGGGCTATACCGGCCTGTGGACCGCGTACTACCTGCGCAAGGCCGCGCCGCGGCTGCGGATCGTCGTGCTGGAGCGGGAGTTCGCCGGTTACGGCGCGTCCGGCCGCAACGGCGGCTGGCTCACCTCCTCGGTCGCCGGCTCGTCCGAGCGGTACGCACGCGACGCCGGCCGCGAGGCCGCGATCGCGTTGCAACGGGTCATGATCGACGCGGTGGACGAGGTGATCGCGGTGGCCGAGGGGGAGGGCATCGAGGCCGACATCGTCAAGGGCGGCGAACTCGCGGTGGCCACCACACCGGCCCAGCTGGTCCGGCTGCGGGCCGCCGCGGAGCACGAAACAGCCTGGGGTCAAACAGATCTCACCCTGCTCTCGGCCGACGAGCTGGCCGCGCGGGTCCGGATCGACGGCGCGCTGGGCGGCTTCCACCACCCCAACTCCGCCCGGGTGCACCCGGCGAAGCTGGTCCGCGGGTTGGCCGCCGCGGTGGAGCGGCTGGGTGTGCCGATCCACGAGTCGACCCCGGTCACCGCGATCGACCCGCACCGGGTGACCACCCCCTACGGCACGGTCCGGGCGGAGTTCGTGCTGCGGGCGACCGAGGGCTTCACCGCGCGGCTGCCCGGCCTGCGCCGGGAGTGGCTGCCGATGAACTCGTCGATGGTCGTCACCGAACCGCTGTCGGCCGCGGTGTGGGACGAGATCGGCTGGGCGAACCGGGAGGTGCTCGGCGACGAGGCGCACGCCTACATGTACGCCCAGCGGACCGCCGACGACCGGATCGCCATCGGCGGCCGGGGCGTGCCCTACCGGTACGGCTCCCGGACCGACGCCGATGGGCACACGCACGAGAGCACGATCGCCGCACTGCGCGCGATTCTGACCCGGTTCTGGCCGGCCACCCGGGACGCGGCCATCGAGCACGCCTGGTCCGGGGTGCTCGCGGTGCCGAGGGACTGGTGCTCCACCGCGGGCCTGGACCGGTCGACCGGCCTCGGCTGGGCCGGCGGGTACGTCGGCCACGGGGTGACCACCACCAACCTGGCCGGCCGCACCCTGCGCGACCTGGTGCTGGGCCAGGACACCGAGCTGACCCGGCTGCCCTGGGTCGGCCGGCGGGTGCGCCGCTGGGAGCCGGAACCGGTGCGCTGGCTGGCGGTGCGGGCGGTGTACGCGGCCTACCGGGCCGCCGACCGCCAGGAGTTGCGCTCGACGACCGACCGGACCTCCCCGCTGGCCTGGCTCGCCGACCACCTCTCCGGACGCTAGAAACCTCCGTCCCGCACCGTATTTTCCACGCCAGCCCGACCGCCCGCCTATCGGATGTCTGCGCAGCTCAGCACCGCCGAACGAGTGACTGTCGTCGCTCGGTTGGCGTAGTTTTCCGGTCACGCATCCGTCGTGTCGCTTGACGGCGACCCTCCGTCACCCATAACGTTTCCATAACTTCGGCCTGGTCTGGCCGAAGAATCAGCGCGGGAGCGATCAATGGTCTGGCGGAACAGAGTGGCTCGGGCGGTGGCCGGGCTCGCTGTTGTCGGCCTGCTGCTCACCGCGATCCAGCTGGTGTTCTCCACCGCCGGCAGCGCGGCACCCGAGGTGGACATCGTGCCCGCGATCGCGCCGGTCTGGACGGACAGCTGGTCGGCCACCGCGCACGGCGACGCGAACGGCTTCGCCCAACAGACCCTGCGCGAGCTCGTCCGGCCGGCGGTTTCCGGTTCGGTGGCCCGGATTCAGCTGTCCAACGTGTTCGGCGACCAGCCGTTGGTCGTCGCCGACCTGCACATCGCGGTGGCCACCGCCGGTCCGGCGGTAGCGCCCGGGACCGACCGCGAGATCACCTTCGGCGGCCGGCTGGGCACCACCATTCCGGCCGGCGGCACCGCGGTCAGCGACGCGGTCACCTTCCCGGTGGCCGCGGGCTCGACCGTGGCGGTCAGCGTCTACCTGCCGGGCGGCACCGGATCGGCGACCACCGACCGGTCCGCGGCACCGGATACCTTCGTGGCCGCCGGCGATGTCAGCGCCGCCGGCACGCTGAGCGACCCGCGGCCGGTCGACGGCTACCGCTTCCTGACCGACCTCGACGTGCGGGACAGCGCGGCGGGCGCGAACTAGAGACGCGCTGACCCGGGCAGCGAGGGCGCCCGGGTCGGCTCGTGTTCGCCGGCGAGGTCAGGACGAGACCGCCGGGGCGCCGCTGAGCCAGGCCAGCTTGCCCAGCCGGGGCCGAAGCCTCGTGTCCAGGCTCCAGGTCGCGCCGGCCACGGCGAAGAACAACGCGAGCGAGGCGAAGATGTAGGCGACCGACGGACCGAGGTCGGTGATGCCGGACTTGGTCCACGGCAGGTGGAAGCCTTCGGCGGCCGACCAGATGCCGAAGGAGAAGACCGCGCTGCCGAGGCACACCAGGTTGGTGAACACGCCGAAGATCAGGCCGAGGGCGATCAGCGTCTCGATGATCGCGGTACCCACGGCGAAGGCGGCCGGATCGCTGCTGGCCACGGCGTGCCAGAGCTCGATCCACTGGTGCACGACCGGCGTCTGGATCTTCTTGGCGCCGCCGAGTTCGTCGTCGAGGGTCTCGCCGTGCACGAAGCCGGGCAGCCACTTGAAGGACGCGTCAATGGCCCAGACGAGACCGAAGACGATACGGACGACCGCGGCGCCGTGCAGCCGGCGCAGGCCGCGGGCGTCCACCGGGATGGGTTGGCCGGTCGACCGGACCTGGGTCTTTGCGGTGATGGTCATGGATCTGGATCCGTTCGCGGAGGCAGGAAGCAGGTTCGGTCCAAGAGTTAGGTAAGGCTAACCTGATGTCAAGAGTGGCCGATGTCTCAACCGGGGCAGCAGGCCCGAACGGCCCGGCATACGTAGTCGTCAGCTGCTGCCACCGACCGCTCGTCGACCGTCATCGGCTGCCCATCGACCGTTACTGACCCGAATGGACCCTCCACGCGACAACCGGAGTCAGGAAACCTAGGGTCAGCGGTGTGCGGGATCGAAACCGGGGGCCGAAGATTGTCATCGTGGGGGCCGGGTTCGGCGGTATCGGCACGGCGATCCAGTTACTCCGAACCGGGTTCACCGACGTCACGATCCTGGAGAAGGCCGGCGACATCGGTGGGGTCTGGCGGGAGAACACCTATCCCGGCGCGGGCTGCGACATCCCCTCGCCGCTGTACTCGTACTCGTTCGCGCCCAACCCGAAGTGGCCGCGACGGTACTCGCGCCAGCAGGACATCCTGGACTACCTGCGCGACACCGCAGCCGGCTACCGGCTGGGTGAACGCCTGCGGCTGAACACGGAAGTGGTGGCCGCCGAGTTCGACGAGGCCACCGCCCACTGGCTGATCCACACCGGTCACGGCGAGACGATCGAGGCCGACGTGCTCATCCCGGCGGTCGGCCAACTGTCCCGGCCCGCGGTGCCCGACATCCCCGGTGCGGACACGTTCACCGGCCCGATCTGGCACTCCGCCCGGTGGCGCCACGACGTGTCGCTGGCCGGTCGGCGGGTCGCGGTGATCGGCACGGGCGCCAGCGCGATCCAGTTCGTACCAAGGATTCAGCCGCAGGTCGACGCGCTCACGGTGTTCCAGCGCTCGGCCCCGTACGTGATCCCCAAGCCCGACCGTGCCTACCGGCCGTGGCACCTGCGGATGTTCCGCGAACTGCCGGCCAGCCGACTGTTCGGCCGGTTCGGTATCTGGCTGCTGGGCGAGCTGATGACCGCCGCGCTCACCTCGATGCGGCCGCTGGCAATGCTGCTCGGACTCATCTTCGCCGTGCAGCTCCGACTCCAGGTGCGTGATCCCCGGTTGCGTGCCGCCGTCCGGCCGGACTACCCGATCGGTTGTAAGCGCCTACTTTTCTCCAACGAATGGTTCCCGGCGATCAGCGAACCGAACGTCACTCTGGTGACCGAGCAGATCAGCGCGATCACCGCGACCGGCGTGCGCACCGCCGACGGCCGCGAACATCCGGTCGACGTGATCATCTACGGCACCGGCTTCCACGGCACCGAGTTCCTGGCGCCGATGCGGATCACCGGTCGCGGCGGGCGCCGGCTCACCGACGTGTGGTCCGACGGCGCGCACGCCTATCTCGGCATCACCGTGCCTGAATTCCCCAACATGTTCCTGATCTACGGCCCGAACACCAACCTCGGTGGCAACTCGATCATCTACATGATGGAGAGCCAGGCCCGCTACATCGTCACCGCGCTGAGCCGGCTGGCGCAGGTCCCGGGCAGCACCATCGAGGTGCGCGCGACCGCCGCCGAACGGTTCGACATCGAGATGCGCGGCCGGCTCGCGCGCAGTGTGTGGAGCGCGTGCCAGAGCTGGTATCGCGAGCCGGGCGGCCGGATCTCCACCAACTGGCCGGGCCAGGTGCTGGAGTACCACCGGCGCACCAGGACGGTCGACTTCACCGACTACCGGGTGACCGCGGGCCGTCCGTGACCGGTCCGGTGCGTACGGCCAGTTCCCGCACCACGTCAGCGAAATCGCGAATCAGGTCGGTGTCGGCACCGGCCAACCAGGCCAGTACGACGCGCAGCGGCGGCACGTCGGTGAGTGGTACCCAGACCAGGTCGGGCCGGGCGTAGAACCGGGCCATACTGCTTGCGGCGAAACAGATCGCGGTACCCTCGGCGACCTTCTCCAGCATCTCCTCGACGTCGTCGTTGAGCGGCTCCCAGTGCGGTGCCGAGCCGTCCGGCCGAGGATTGACCGCCCACCAGTCGACCCAGGCCCGTGGTGCGCGTTCGGTCCACATCAGCGGTTCGTCGTTGACCTCCGGCACGGAGATGCCGTCCCGGCCGGCGAGCGAATGCCCGGCCGGGAGGCCGACCACCCGAGGCTCGGTGTGCACGAGTTCGGCGTGCAGGTCGGTCAGGTCGGCGGGCAGCCAGACGAAGGCGACATCGGCCCGGCCGCCGCGCAGCGCGTCCGCCGCCGCGCCCCGGTCGAGCCGACCCCGCTGCGGCTGCCGCTGGGCGACGACGCCACCGACCTGCCGATCACCCACGCACGGGGTGCGGGCCGAGTTGCTCACGTGGGAGAAGGTCAGCCGGGGCAACGACTTCACCGACTGAGCACGGCCGGCGGCGCCCTCACAGTCCCGCGCGCCGCCGGGAGGAGACCACGCCGGTGTTGAAACCGGCCAGGTGCAGGCCACCGGAGAAGCGGGCGTGCTCGATCTTGACGCACTGGTTCATCACCACGGTCAGCCCGCGTTCCTCGACCGCGTGCGCGACCGGCTCGTGCCACAGCCCCAGTTGCAGCCAGAGCGTGCGGGCCCCCGCGTCGGCGACCTCCTCGGCCACCTGCGGCAGGTCGTCGTGTTTGCGGAACACCGACACCAGGTCGGGCTTGTGCGGCAGGTCGGCCAGCGACGGGTAGACCGGCTGCCCGAGCAGCGAGTCCAGCCGCGGGTTGACGAAATAGATCTCGTAGTTCGTCGAGGACAGCAGGTAGGTGGCGACGAAGTAGCTCGGCCGCGCCGGGTTGTTGGACGCGCCGACCAGGGTGACCGACTTCGTCTCCCGCAGAATCCGCTGCCGCTCCCGGGCCGAGGGGCCCTGCCAGTTCTCCGTCACGCGTCCTTCACCGCCTGCGCCAGTGCCTGGTCCAGATCCCACAGGATGTCCTCGACATCCTCCAGGCCGACCGAGATGCGCACCAGGTCCGGCGTCACCCCGGCGGCCACCAACTGCTCGTCGGAAAGCTGTTGGTGGGTGGTCGAACCCGGGTGGATGACCAGTGTGCGTACGTCCCCGACGTTGGCCAGGTGGCTGCACAGCTCGACCGACTCGACGAACCGCTGGCCGGCCGCCCGGCCGCCACGCACGCCGAACGCGAACACCGCGCCCGGTCCCTGCGGCAGGTAGCGCGCGGCGCGCTCGTGGTGCGGATGGTCGGGCAGCCCGGCGTAGCTGACCCAGTCGACCCGGGGGTCGGCGGCCAGCCACTCGGCGACCGCGGTCGCGTTGTGCACGTGTTCGGTCATCCGCTGCGGCAGCGTCTCGATGCCTTGCAGCAGCAGGAAAGCCGAGTTCGGCGCGAGCACCGCGCCGATGTCGCGCAGCTGCTCGGCGCGCAGCCGGGTGCAGAACGCGTACTCGCCGAAGTTCTCCCAGTAGCGCAGACCGCCGTAACTGGGCACCACCTCGGTCATCCGGGGGAAGTTGCCGTTGCCCCAGTTGAACTTGCCCGACTCCACCACCACCCCGCCCAGGGTGGTGCCGTGGCCGCCGAGGAACTTCGTCGCCGAGTGCAGCACGATGTCCGCGCCGTGCTCCAGCGGCCGGCACAGGTAGGGCGTGGCCAGTGTCGCGTCCACCACCAGCGGAATCCCGTTGGCGCGGGCGAGTTCGCCGAGACCGGAAAGATCGGCGATGGTGCCGGAGGGGTTGCCGATCACCTCGGTGTAGATCAGCTTGGTGCGCGGGGTGATCGCCGCGGCGTAGGCGTCGACCGAGTCCTCGGCGACAAACGTGGTGTCCACCCCGAACCGGCGCAGCGTGCCGTCCAACTGGGTCACCGTGCCGCCGTACAGGCCGGCGGCGGAGACGATGTGGTCACCCTGCTCGGTCAGCGCGGCGAAGGTGAGGAACTCCGCGGACTGGCCGCTGGACGTGGCCACCGCGCCGATGCCGCCCTCCAGACTGGCTACCCGCTCCTCGAACGCGGCCACCGTCGGGTTGCCGATCCGGCTGTAGACGTTGCCGTACTTCTGCAGCGCGAACAGATTGGCCGCGTCGGCGCTGTCGGCGAAGACGAAACTGGTGGTCTGGTAGATCGGCACGGCCCGCGCCCCGGTGGTCGGGTCGGGCGTTCCGCCCGCGTGCAGGGCACGGGTCCGAAAGCCCCAGCTGCGGTCGCTCACTGGAGCACGGCCTCGATCTCCAACAGGATGCGCACCTGGGCGCCGATGATGAACGCGCCGCTGGGCACCGTCCCGGCCCCACCGATGCCGAAGTCCTCACGGTTCACGGTGGTGCTGGCCGAAAGCCCCATCTTGGTCTCGCCCCTGCTGCCGATGCCGATCCCGAGCAGTTCCAGCTGGAAGGTGACCGGCCGGGTCAGCCCACGCAGGCTCAGCTCGGCGTCCAGCGCGAACAGCTCCCCCGCCGCCCGCAGCCCGGTGGAGCGCAGGGTGGCCTCGGGGTGGTGTTCCACGTCGAAGTAGTCGGCGGAGAGCAGGTGCCGGTTGAACGGCTCCAGCCCGGTGTCGAACGAGGACAGGTCGACCGTCGCGGTGACCGAGGAGTCCAGCGGGTTCTCGGCCGTGACGAGTTGGCCGCCGAACTTCTCGAAACTACGCCGGAACCGGGTGAGGCCCACATGTCGCACCATGAACGACACGTCCGAATGCACCGGATCGATGTTCCAGGTGCCGGCGACATATCCCGGGATGACCGGCACATCGCGCACTGCCGTCACGCTGTTCCTCCCTGCCCTGGTCCGCTTCGTTCGGCGTCCTACGCATTTTCGGCCGAACCGACACTCACAGGGTAGTGCGACCACAGGGTGGGACAGGCACAACAGCGGGCGATGTGCCCGGTCTGTCCTAGTTCCGCGGCGGGGTCGGGAAACCGCCCGGGTACTGCTGGCCGGGAGCCTGCTGGTTGCCGTAGGGCTGCGCGCCGAACTGCTGCTGGCCACCGAACTGCTGCTGCGCCGGCTGCGGCTGCTGGGCCGGGAACGGGCCACTCTGCGGCGGCTGCTGGCCGGGGTACTGCTGGGCGGGATACTGCTGAGCCGGGTACTGCTGAATCTGCTGTTGCTGGGCCGGGTACTGCTGGGCGGGGAACGCTCCGCTCTGCGGCGGCGGGTTGCCCGCGGTGCCGGCGTTGAACTGTTGCTGCTGCTCCTGCAACTGTGTCGCCTGCTGCTTGTCGAGCTGGTTGGTGGTCCCGCAGAAGGTGCACTGCGTGTAGTACTTCCCGGAACCGATCGGGAACAACGGAATGAAGAACAGGGTGAACTTCGTGACCAACCGCTTCAGCGTGTGCGCGGCCGGGTTGCCGCAGCTGCGGCAGACCAGCATGAGCATCGCCAGCTGCTGCACGGTTCTGCGATAACCCCAGATAAGCAACATGTTCCCACCTTGAGTTCAGCTCGGACGCCGACACGATCCGCCAGCGGCCACCGTAGCAAGCGCACCCGCTCGGACGTGCGGTTTTTCCGGAAGTGCGTCGGTAAACCCGCAGTTGGCACCGGGTAGGTTGAGATCACCCGCGCGGACGGCGTCGCGGACTGGCTGGGAGGTGGCCGTGCGGCGGTCGGGGACGGTGCTCGCGGTACTGGCCGGGTTGACCGGGGTGGGCTTCAACGTGTTCGCCCGCAGGGCGCCCTGGCGGCGCTATCCGTGGTACCTGGCCGGACTGGTGCCCGGCATCGGCGGCAGCGAACTGGCGCTACCCGTCGCCGCCGCGCACCTGGCCGCCGGCGGCCTGGCCATCGGCCTCGGCGCGACCCGCAGCCGGCTGGGCACCGCCGGCCTGCTGGCCGCCGCGGGCAGCGTGGCCGGCCTGCTCGACCTCGGTCGGTCGGCGAGCGCGGCGGGCACGGTGTTGGAACAGGCGTTGGCCGAGTCGGTCGGACCACACCCGGTGGAGCCGAGGACGCGCCGGTCCCGGCGGCCGCTGTCGGTCATCCGGGACGTGGCCTATCACGACGAGGCACCCGAGCAGGTGCTCGACCTCTGGCGCGCGCCCGATCTGCCGGTGGACGGCCGGGCACCGGTGCTCGTCCAGGTGCACGGCGGCTCGTGGATCGGTGGCAGCAAGCGCAGCCAGGGCGTGCACCTGATGCGGTACCTGGCCGAGCGCGGCTGGATCTGCGTGTCCATCGACTACCGGCTCGGGCCGCGCAACCGGTGGCCGGCCCAGATCGTCGACGTGAAGCGCGCGCTGGCATGGGTGCGCGAGCACATCACCGAGTTCGGCGGCGATCCGACGTTCCTGGCTCTGACCGGCGGCTCGGCCGGCGGCCAGCTGGCCGCGGTGGCCGCGCTGAGCGCCAACGACCCGGCCTTCCAGCCCGGCTTCGAGGCCGCGGACACCTCGGTGGTCGCCGCCGCGCTGCTCTACGGCGTGTACGACCTGACCGCGCTCAACGACGACGGCCGGCCCCGGCTGCGCGACTACGTCCGCAAGGTCATCTTCGACACCGACCATGACCAGGACCCGACCACCTGGCGGGCCGCGTCGCCGACCCTGCGGGTGGACCGGACCGCGCCGCCGATGTTCGTCGTGCACGGCGACCGGGACGAGATCGTGTCGGTCAACCAGGCCAGGGCGTTCGCCGACCGCGCCCGCGCGGTGTCGGCGCAACCGTTCGGCTACGCCGAGTTGCCCTATGCGCACCACGCGTTCGACCTGGTCGCGTCAACCCGCACGATGGCCACCGTGCGGGCGGTCACCCGCTTCCTGGAAGCCATCCACGCCCGCCATCGTTAGGCCGATCTGACTCCCGGCCAACTGGTCGCCAGCGCGAGGGCGGCCGTCCGCGCCTGGCCGGCAACGGCCTCCGCCCGCGACCCGACGGCGCCGAACGTGCCGTCCAGCAGGAACATCGCGTAGCCGTGTGCGAGCGCGCCGATCGCCGTGCCGAGGTCCGCCGCCGCGGCCTCATCGCCGCCGCAGAGCACAAGCGCCGGCCGCAGCAGGGTCCGGGCCGTGTCTTCGCTCGCCGTGGCCAGCTCGGGATACCGCCGCTTGTCCAGGCCCGCGCCGAACAACACCTGGAACAGCGGCCGCCGGTCCACCGCGAACCGGACATAACCCGCCGCGACCGCGGCCAACTGTTCCGCCGGCGAGCTGTCCGGCCGAACCTGGCCGGCGACGGCCTCGGCCAGCGCGTGCACCGCCCGCACCGCGACCGAGGCCAACAGCTCGTCCCGGTCGGCGAAATGCCGGTAGGGCGCGGCCACCGTCACCCCGAGCCGCCGGCTCGCCTCGGCCAGCGAGAAACCGGAGACCCCGCGCTCGTCGATCAACTCGATCGCCTTGTCGATCAACGCGGTGGCCAGGTCACCGTGGTGGTATCGGCTCTTCTTGGCCGGTCGGGGCATACGCATCAGCCTAAACGGCCAGGTCCGCGAGCTTTGCCAGCTCCTGTTCGGTCAGCTGGAAGTCCATCGACCTGGCGCTCTCCTCGGCCTGGTGGGGCTTGGACGCGCCCGGAATTGCCACCACCATGTCGCCGTAGTAGTTCGTCACCCAGTTGAGTGAAACCTGGGCCCGGGACACCCCGTAGGACTTCGCGATGGCGCCCAACTCGTCGATCAGCGGCCGGGTGGCGGCCAGTCCGCGCTCGGTGAACGAGCCGGCGAACCGGCGGAACCGGGGCAGCGAACCGACCAGCGTCGGATCGTCGTGGAACCGACCGGTGAGCATGCCGGACCGCAGCGGCGAGTACGCGATCAGTGTCACGCCCAGCTCGCGCGCGGCCGCGAGCACGCCGTCGCGCTCGATGTTGCGACGCAGCAGGCTGATCTGCACCTGGTTGGACGCCAGGACCAGCCCCTGGGCGGCCAGCGCGGCACTCGCCCTGCGCATGGTGGCGGCGGAGAAGTTGCTCACGCCGACGGCGCGGATCTTCCTGGCGCGTAACAGTTTTGCCATCTCACGCATCTCGGAACCGGTGCTGGAGAAGCTGATCGGCTGGTGGATCTGGTAGAGATCGATGGGATAGCCCTGTAACGCGTCGATCCGCTTGCCGACAGTGCGCCCGATGTTGCTCGCGGTGCGGCCGAACGGCGCCCACTTGGTCGCCACCACGACCTCGCCGGGCGACACGCCCGACCCGCGCAACGCCGTGCTGAGCGCGCGCTCGGACTCCCCGTGCCCGTACATCTCCGCGGTGTCGAACCAGTTGACCCCACCGTCCAGCGCCGCCTTGACGGTGGCTCCGACGGCGTCCGCGTCCGGTGTCGGATAGAACCGCGCGGCCATGCCGGTGGCCGCGAACTGCATACAGCCCAAGCCGATCGGGGACACCTCCAGGTCACTGCCACCCAGTTGCCGTCGTCGCATGATGATCTTCTCCAGACTGTATGTTAATGACATTGATTTTGTCAGCACCGTTAACATAAGCTGGTCGAGCACGGTCGTCAACGCTGTGAGTTCAGGCACCGACCAGGTGACCTGGCACGACATCTTCCGTTAACCCGGGATACACTCGCTCGTTGCAAGGTCGGGCCCGGCTTCCGGCCCGACCAGAAACCATTGCGCGACAGGTGACTCAGCCCCATCGCGCCCGAGCGCCCAGGTGGCCCGTGACCGTTGTCGACGCACCATTGCCGCTGCCCGTTGCCCGTTCCGTCACCCGGCCGTCGCTGCCGACCGTCGTACTGCCGCACGTCTTCGCCAGTGCCGGTCGCGCGCCCGCCGCGCGCACCCTGATCGACATCCTGACCGACACGGTGCAGGCGCACCCGACCGCGGCCGCGATCGACGACGGCACAACAAAACTGAGCTACCGCACGCTCGCCTCCGCAGTGGACGGTGTGCGAATTCGGCTGTCCGAAGCCGGAATCGGTGTCGGCGACCGGGTCGGTATCCGGATTCCCTCTGGTACTGCTGAGTTGTACGTGTCGATCCTGGCCGTGCTCGCGGTCGGCGCGGCCTACGTGCCGGTGGACGTGGACGACCCGGACGAGCGCGCCGAACTCGTCTTCGGCGAGGCCGGAGTCAGCGCGCTACTCACCGGCGGCGCCGAACTGGTCACCCGACGCATCACCGGTATCCCGAACACCAGCCGGACCCGACCGCGGCCCGACGACGACGCGTGGATCATCTTCACCTCCGGCTCGACCGGCAAGCCCAAGGGCGTCGCGGTCAGCCACCGCTCGGCCGCCGCGTTCGTCGACGCCGAGGCCCGGCTGTTCGCCCAGGACGAGCCGATCGGCCCCGGCGACCGGGTGCTGGCCGGTCTGTCCGTCGCGTTCGACGCCTCCTGTGAGGAGATGTGGCTGGCCTGGCGGCACGGCGCGTGCCTGGTCCCGGCGCCGCGCTCGCTCGTGCGCACCGGCGTGGACCTCGCGCCCTGGCTGACCGCGCAGGGCATCACCGTCGTGTCCACCGTGCCGACACTCGCCGCGCTCTGGCCGGCCGAGTCGATGGAGGACGTACGGCTGCTGATCTTCGGCGGCGAATCCTGCCCGCCCGAACTGGCCGAACGGCTCGCCGTCGAGGGCCGCGAGGTGTGGAACACCTACGGTCCGACCGAAGCGACCGTCGTCGCCTGCGCGGCCCGGCTGACCGGCGTCGGGCCGGTACGGATCGGCCTGCCGCTGGACGGCTGGAACCTGGCCGTGGTGAACGGCCAGGGCGAGCCGGTCGGCGCCGGCGAGACCGGCGAACTCGTGATCGGTGGCGTCGGTCTGGCCCGCTACCTCGACCCGGTCAAGGACGCGCAGAAGTACGCGCCGATGCCGACGCTGGGCTGGCCGCGCGCCTACCGCAGCGGCGACCTGGTCCGCAACGACCCGCAGGGCCTGCTCTTCCTGGGCCGCACCGACGAGCAGGTCAAGCTCGGCGGCCGGCGGATCGAACTGGGTGAAGTGGACGCGGCGTTGCAGGCGCTGCCCGGGGCTGCCGGCGGTGCGGCCACGGTGCGCACCACTGCCGCGGGCAACCAGGTGCTGGTCGGCTACGTGGCGACGGCCAGCAGGGACTTCGACAAGGCCGATGCGCTGGCCCGGCTGCGCGAGTCGCTGCCGGCCGCGCTCGTGCCGCTGCTGGCCGTGGTCGACACGCTGCCCACCCGCACCTCGGGCAAGGTCGACCGGGCCGCGCTGCCCTGGCCGCTGCCGGGGCTGACCGGTCCGGCCGAGGAGTCCGACGAGCAGTTGTCCGGCACGATCGGCTGGCTGGCGCAGTGCTGGAGCGACCTGCTCGGCGTGCCGGTGACCGAGCCGGGCACCGACTTCTTCGCCAACGGCGGCGGCAGCCTGGCCGCCGCGCAGCTCGTGTCGGTGCTGCGGGCCCGGTTCCCGCAGGTCACCGTCGCCGACGTGTACGCCCACCCGACGCTGGGCGGCCTGGCCGGCGCGCTCGGTGTGGAGACGACGACCACCCGCAAGACCCGCAAGGTCACCCCGACCCCGCTGCGCGCCCGGGTCATTCAGTCGGCCCTGCTCGTCCCGGTGTCCACCCTGATCGGCCTGCGCTGGCTGACCGGCCTGGCCGCGCTGAGCAACGTGCTCGGCCTGGTCGGACATTTCCCTTGGGCGCCAACGATTTCCTGGTGGTGGGTGGCGGTCGGCTGGCTGCTGCTGGTCAGTCCGGTCGGCCGGCTGGGCATCGCCGCGGGCAGCGCCCGGGTGCTGCTGCGCGGGCTGCGGCCGGGCCGCTATCCCCGCGGCGGCGGCGTGCACCTGCGGTTGTGGCTGGCCGAGCGGGTCGCGGACGCGAGCGGCGCCGGCAACCTCGCGGGCGCACCGTGGATCAGCTACTACGCCAGAGCCCTGGGCGCGAGCGTCGGCAAGGACGTGGACCTGCACGCGATGCCGCCGATCACCGGCATGCTGAAGATGGGCCGGGGCAGCTCGGTCGAGCCGGAGGTCGACCTGTCCGGGCACTGGCTGGACGGCGACGTGCTGCACGTCGGCCGCATCCGGATCGGCGCGGGCGCCACCATCGGCTCGCGCAGCACCCTGTTCCCGGGCGCCCGGATCGGCCGCGACGCCGAGGTCACCGCGGGTTCGTCGGTGTCCGGTGCGGTGCGCGCCGGCGAGCGCTGGGCCGGCTCACCGGCCGCCCGCATCGGCCGCGCCCGGCACACCTGGCCGGTCGAGCGGCCGCACCGCTCAGCTGCCTGGGTGGCCGTCTACGGCACCGCGTCGATCCTGCTGTCGGTGCTGCCGCTGCTCGCGGCCGTGCCCGGGCTGACCGTGCTCGGCCGCTGGATCACTGGCGCGCACACGCTCGGCGCGGCCGGCCGGTCCGCGCTGCTGGCGGTACCGCTGGCCACCGTCGTCTCGATGGTCGCCTTCGCCCTGCTCGTGCTCGTGTCGGTCCGGGTGTTGAGCATCGGCCTGCGTCGGGGACACCACCCGGTACGCAGCCGGATCGGCCTGCAGGCGTGGGCCACCGAGCGGCTGATGGACTCCGCCCGGACGATGCTGTTCCCGTTGTACGCCAGCCTGTTCACCCCGGTCTGGCTGCGCCTGCTCGGCGCGCGGATCGGCCGGGGCGTCGAGGCGTCCACGGTGCTCGCGCTGCCCTCGATGACCACCGTGGGCGACGGCGCGTTCCTGGCCGACGACACGATGATCGCCTCCTACGAGTTGGGCGGCGGCTGGCTGCGGATCGGCGAGGCCAAGGTCGGCAAGCGGGCCTTCCTCGGCAACTCCGGGATGACCGCGCCCGGCCGGGCGGTGCCCAAGAACGGTCTGGTGGCGGTGCTGTCCGCGACGCCGAAGGGGGCCAAGGCCGGCTCGTCCTGGCTGGGCAGCCCGCCGGTGAAGCTGCGCCGGGTGGCCGGCCGGACCGACGGCAGCCGGACGTTCAACCCGCCGCCGCGCCTCAAGCTGGCCCGGACCGCGGTGGAGCTGTGCCGGATCGTGCCGGTGATGTGCACCGTTGCGCTCGGCGTCGGCGTCTTGCTGCTGCTGGCCGTGCTGGCCGACCGGTTCGGTTTCCTGGTCGCCGCCCTGCTCAGCGGCTTGGTCGTGTTGGCCGCGGGAGTGCTGGCCGGCGCGGTGGCGACCCTCGCCAAGTGGTCGCTGGTGGGCCGGTTCCGGGCGGTCGAACACCCGCTGTGGAGTTCCTTCGTCTGGCGCACCGAGCTGGCCGACACGTTTGTCGAGATGCTCGCGGTGCCGTGGCTGGCCAATCGGGCGATGGGCACCCCGTTGCTCAACGTGTGGCTCCGCTCACTCGGCGCGAAGATCGGCCGGGGCGTGTGGTGCGAGACGTACTGGCTGCCCGAGTCGGACCTGGTCCGACTGGGTGATGGTGCGGCGGTGAATCGGGGGTGCGTGCTCCAGACGCACCTGTTCCATGATCGGATCATGAGCATGGACACGGTAACTCTCGATCGGGGTGCCACCCTCGGCCCGCACGGGATCGCCCTCCCGGCCGCCCGGATCGGCGCGGCGGCCACGGTCGGCCCGGCCTCGCTGGTGATGCGCGGCGAGGTGGTGCCCGACGGCAGCCGCTGGCTGGGCAACCCGATCGCCCCGTGGCTGGACGGCAGGTCCGGCAAGGGCGCCAGGTGACCGATCCCTATCTCCCCCGGCACGGCAATCCCGGCTACCGGGTCCTGCACTACGACCTCGACCTCGACTACAAACTGTCCAGCAACCGCCTGGCCGGCCGCGCGGCACTGACCGCGCGGGCGACCGCGCCACTCCCCCGGTTCGGCCTGGATCTGGCCACCTCGTTGCGGGTCAGCAAGGTGTCGGTGAACGGGGTGCGGGCGAAGGCGTTCAGCCAGCGAGACCGCAAGCTGCGGGTCGCCCCGGCCACGCCGCTGGCCGGGGACGCGCGGTTCTCGGTCGAGGTCAGGTACGTGGGCAATCCCAAGCCGATGACCGGAGCGTGGGGCGAGGTCGGCTGGGAGGAACTGACCGAGGGCGTGATCGTCGCGTCCCAGCCCAACGGGGCGCCGTCCTGGTTCCCGTGCAACGACCATCCCTCGGACAAGGCGAGCTACCGGATCACCTTCACCACCGACTCGCCCTACCGCGTCGTGGCGAACGGTTCGCTGGTATCCCGCCAGGTCCGCTCCGGCCGGACCACCTGGGTCTACGACCAACCCGAACCGATGGCGTCGTATCTGGCGACGATCCAGGTGGGCCGCTACGAACTCGACCAACTGGACACGTCATCGGTCTGGCAGTTGGCCGCGGTGCCACCCCGGCTGCGCTCGGCGGCGGCCCGCGACTTCGGTCGGCAGCCGGCGATGATGACCCTGTTCGAGCGGCTGTTCGGCCGGTACCCGTTCGCGGCCTACACGGTCGTGGTGACCGACGACGAACTGGAGATCCCGGTCGAGGCCCAGGGACTGTCCATCTTCGGCGCCAACCATGTGGACGGCCATCGCGGCAGCGAGCGGCTGGTCGCCCACGAGTTGGCCCACCAGTGGTTCGGCAACAGCCTGACAGTGGCGCGCTGGCAGGACATCTGGCTCAACGAGGGCTTCGCCTGTTATGCCGAGTGGCTGTGGTCGGAGGAGTCGGGCGGGTCGTCGGCCGACCAGCACGCCACGAGCACGCGCCGGCGGCTGGCCGCGCTGCCGCAGGATCTGGTGATCGCCGATCCGGGCGTCAAGTTGATGTTCGACGACCGGGTCTACAAACGCGGAGCGCTGACCCTGCACACCCTCCGCCGGACACTCGGCGACGAGCCGTTCTTCATCCTGTTGACGGAGTGGACCGAGCTGAACCGGCACGGCCTGGTCACCACCAGCGGCTTCATCGCCCTGGCCGAACGGCACAACGGCGCCGCGCTGACCGACTTCTTCAACTCCTGGCTGTACCGGGCCGAGCTGCCCTGATCGGTCACCGCAGATAGGCCAGCTCCTCGTGCTTTTCCAGGTACCCGGCCAACACCCGCCCAGCCACGTTGACCGAGTCGACCAGCGGGTGACTGGCCAAAGCCCGGAGCGCGGCGGCCCGGGAACCGGTGACCGCGGCCTCGATCGTCAACCGCTCCACCGCCTTCACCGCGGCCACCAGCGCGGCCTCGGCCCCGCCGAGCTGATCGGTCGCCAACGGGAGAGCGCCGTTGCCGTCCACCAGGCAGGGCACCTCGACGATCGAGGGCTCGTCCACACAGCGCAGCGTGGACCGGTTGCGCACATTGAGAATCAACCGGGTCGGCTGGTTGCGAGCGATGGCCCGCATCAGCGCCAACGCGATCCGCTCATAACCGCCACCGTCCAGATCGGCGGCGTCCCGCTCACCGGACCCGGCGGCCGCCCGCCCCTCGGCCAGGTAGGTGGCCTCGCGCTCCAACCGGGTGCGATCCCACGCCTCGAACGCGCCCGCGTCCGCCGCCAGCACATCCGAGTAGAAATTGTCCTGCTGCCCCAACAGGAACTCGCCCCGGGTGTATTCGGCCTTCGTTGCCGCCACCAGCGCTTCCCGACCGAAGTAGTAGTAGTGGAGGTATTCGTTGGGCACCGATCCCAACACCCGCAGCCACTCCGCGCCGAACAGTCGGCCCTCCTCGAACGCGGCCAGCGCGGCCCGGTCGGCCAGCAGCCGAGGCAGCTGATTTCGTCCCCCGACGTACAGACCACGTAGCCAGCCAAGATGGTTCAGCCCGACGTAGTCGAACCTGGCCAGCTCGGGATCGACGCCGAGCGCGTGCGCGACCCGCCGGCCGAGTCCGACCGGTGAATCGCAGATCCCGATCACCCGGTCGCCCAGCCGCGCCGACATGGCCTCGGTGACCATTCCGGCCGGATTGGTGAAGTTGATCAACCATCCGTCCGGCGCCAGGTCAGCCATCCGCGCCGCGATGTGCCGAGCCACCGGAATCGTCCGCAGCCCGTAGGCGATCCCGCCGGCGCCGACCGTCTCCTGCCCGAGCACGCCGTCCCGCAGCGCGATCCGCTCGTCCACGGTGCGCCCGCGCAGCCCGCCCACCCGGACCGCCGAGAACACGAAGTCGGCACCGACCAGCGCCTCATCAAGATCGCCCGTGGTGCGCACGGTGGGCGGATCAACCGCAGCCGCGGCCTGCTCGGCCAGCACCCGCCCGATCGCGGCCAGCCGGTCGGGGTCCACGTCGTGCAGCACGACCTCGGTCACCCGACCCGGCTCGTGATCGGCCAACAAGGCCCGATACACGAGCGGCACCCGAAAACCGCCGCCACCCAGGATGGTCAACCTCATGCCGTGAGCACCTCCACACCCGCCTCGGTGAGCACCGTGCGCGTCTGCCCGTCGGCATCGGCGTTGGTGACCACGATGTCCAGATTCTCCGGGCCGCACACGTGCGCCATTCCGCTGCCGGGGAACTTGCCCGCGTCGGCGACGAGCACCACCTGGTCCGCCGCGGCGATCATCGCCCGCTTCACCGCGACCTCGACCATCGTGGTGTCCCGGACCTGCCCGTTCGGCCGAACCCCGCTGGTACCCAGGAACAACCGGTCGGCGTGGACCTGGCGCAGCGCGTCCTCGGTCAGGTAGCCGACCATCGACCGGTAGCTGCGCCGCACGATCCCGCCGAGCAGCACCAGCTGGATCTCGTGGTCGTCGCGGAGTTCCTCGTAGACGGCCAGGTTGCTGGTGATCACCGTGAGCGCCCGGCCGTGCAGCACCCTGGCCAGCCGGTGCGCGGTGGTGCCGATGTCCAGCAGGATCGTCTCACCGTCCCGGATCAGGTCGGCGCACCGGCCGGCCACCGCGTCCTTGGCCGCGACCCGCTCGGTGGCCACCTCGGCAAAGGGATGCTCGACGTCCGCGCCGGCGACCGCGCCGCCATATACCCGGGTCAACCGGCCGCTTTCGGCCAGCTGCACCAGATCCCGGCGGACCGTCGCCTGGCTCACGCCGAGTCGTTCGGCGAGGACCCGGACCGGCGCCGGGCCGTCCGTGCGCAGCGTGCGCAGGATCAGGTCGTGGCGTCGCTGTGGCAGCACCGTCGCACGTTATCAATCAAACTCGATCAAAGCCATGCAGTGAACGCAACAGTGTTGCCAAAGTGAGTCACAGGGCGCACGCTCTTGCGCAAGTGCGGGACCTGCGCAGAACGGGAGAATGAGCGGATGACGAACTCTCCGCCAACGGACGACATCGCGACCCCGGTCGCGAGCGCCGAACCAGAGGTCGACGTCTTCGTCTCGGGCCTGCTCTTCTTCGACATCGTCTTCACCGGTCTGCGCCAGCCGCCGACCCCCGGAACCGAGATCTGGACCGGCGGAATGGGGTCGGGCCCCGGCGGGATTGCCAATCTCGCCATTCCGCTGCGTCGGCTGGGGATGCGCACGGCGCTCGCCGCCGCGTTCGGGCCCGACGTCTACGGCGAGTACTGCTGGCAGGTGCTCGCCGAGCAGGAGGGGGTCGACCTGTCCCGGTCCCGGTTCTTTCCCGGGTGGCACTCACCGGTGACGGTTTCCCTTGCCTACCAACATGATCGCGCGCTGATCACGCACGGGCACGCGCCGCCGGTGGCCACCGACGAGCTGATCGGGCAGCCGCCGAGCAGTCGGGCGGCGTTTGTGCACATCGGCGCCGAGCCGCAGGCGTGGCTGTCCCGCGCGAACGCGGCGGGCAGCCTGGTGTTCGCCGACGTCGGCTGGGACCCGTCCGAGGTGTGGCCGCCCGAAGTGCTCGACCAACTCGCCTGCTGCCACGCGTTTCTGCCCAACGAGACCGAGGCGACGCACTACACCAGGACGGAGTCCGCGCCGGCCGCGCTGGCCAAGCTCGCCGACCTGCTGCCGGTCGCGGTGATCACCCGCGGTCGGGAGGGTGCGCTCGCGGTGGACAACAACACCGGTGAGACGGCGGCGGTGCCCGGTCTCGCGGTGGATGCGCTGGACGCCACCGGCGCCGGGGACGTGTTCGGCGCCGGCTTTGTCGTCGCCACCCTGGCCGGCTGGCCGCTGGTGGACCGGCTGCGGTTCGCCAACCTGACCGCGGCGCTGTCCGTCGCACACTTCGGCGGCGCGCTCGCCGCGCCGGGCTGGGCCGAGATCGCCCAGTGGTGGCAAGGCATCCGGGACGATCCGCGACAGCGGGACGTGCGCGCGGCCTACGGGTTCCTTGACGACGCGATCCCGACCGACCAGCGCCGGCAGGCCCGTCGGGCGCCGGTGACCATCGGCTTTGTCGAGGTGGACGACGTGGACGCGGCCAGCTGACACTCGCCAGTCTCATAATTAAGTCTCACAAGCTGTCTCATAATCAGTGAGACAGGTGTCGGTAGACGGTCGCTCGGGACACTCCCAACGCGACGGAGATCTGGTCGGCGGTCTCCCCTTCGGCGTGCAGCCGGCGGGCGACGGTCACCATGTCCGGCCGCATGGTGGTCGGACGACCGCGTGGCTTGGGGTGCGGCGGTGGTGGCGGTGGTGACGCGGCCAGCAGCAGACCCGCGCCGGCCAGGATCTCGCGGCGCAGCACGGCCGGCGGCGCATCCACCAGCAGCATCAGCGGATCGCTGAGGGTCGCGATCACCTGGATTGCCCGAACCTGCCCGGCGAAGTCCGGGTTCGGCCCGGCGACCAGCCGCTGCGCGGTCAGCAGCGCATCCCGAAAGCGCTGGAAGACGGGCAGGTGGGACAGGATCGACAGGTCCTGCAGGCTGGCCCGGAGCAGCTGCCGGTGGGCGAACCAGACGTCCAGCACTCGCTCGACCACGGCCCACCGCGCGACCACCGGGTCCGACTCGTCGATCTCGGTCAGCGTCCGCTCCAGGTCGACCAGCATCGGCTCGGCGACCGCGGCGAGCAGTTGGGGCTTGCTCGGGAAGTGGTAGAGCACCGCGGTCTTGGTCAGACCGAGTCGCTGGCCGATCTCCCGGATCGACGTGCGCTGGTAGCCCTGCTCACCGAACAGGTCCATGGCCGCACGCAGGATGCGGGCCCTGGTGTCCAGGGCTGACTCGTCGGTCACCGCCGAAGTCTAACCGTTGCCTGACCGATGGACAGGAGGCTAGCGTGATGTCACTGACCGATGGTCAGGATATCGACGGCAGGAGTGGGTCATGGAGCTGGTCAACCGGAACGTCCTGATCTGTGGCGCCAGCATCGCCGGACCGACGCTGGCCTACTGGCTGCGCGGCTACGGATTCCGGCCCACCGTGGTGGAACGCGCGCCCCGGCCCAGACCGGGTGGCTACCCGATCGACGTGCGCGGGCAGGCGGTGCGGGTCGCCGAGCGGATGGGGGTGTTGCCGGAGCTGCGCCGTGCGGTGACCGACACCGACGGCTTGGCCTTCGTGGACGCCAGGAACCGCACGGTCAGCCGGCTGGACCTACGGGCGCTGCGCGCGAAGGTGCCCACCCACGACCTTGAGCTACCGCGCGGCGATCTGGCCGAAACCCTTTACGCGGCAACACGGAACGACGTCGAGTACCTGTTCGGCGACTCGATCCGGGACCTGTCTCCGGACCCGGACGGCGTCACTGTCGGGTTCGCGAGTGGCAACACCCGGCGGTTCGACCTGGTGGTCGGCGCCGATGGCCTGCACTCGACCGTGCGCCGGCTGACCTTCGGTCCGGAGCCGGGTTTTGTCCGGCACCTCGGTTGGGCCGTGGCGGTCGCCACCGTGCCGGGCAGCCGGCCGAGCACACCGGACGGCTGGCTCACCATGTACAACTCGCCGGGTCGGCTGGCCGGGTTGGGCCGGTGGCGGGCCGGGCAGCCACCGGTGGCGATCTTCATGTACCGCACGGACGGCGAACCCACCCGGGACAAGGAGACGTTGATCAGCGCGTTTCGTGGGGAGGGCTGGCAGGTGCCGGAACTGCTGACCGAGGTCGCCGCGACCGACGACTTCTACTTCGACACGGTCAGCCAGGTACACCTGCCGGAGTGGACCCGGGACCGGGTGGCGCTCGTCGGCGACGCGGCCTACTGCCCGGCACTGCTGTCCGGCGCGGGCAGCAGCCTGGCGATGATCGGCGCGTACCTGCTGGCCGGCGAGCTGAACGCCGCCGGTGGCGAGCACCGCACCGCGTTCGCCGCCTACGAGCGAGCGCTGCGTCCCGCGGTGGCCGCCGGACAGGCCGGCGTGCGGCAGAGCGCGGGCATGATGATCCCGGGCAGCCCGCTCGCGATCTGGCGGCGCAACCAGCTCACCCGGCTCGCGCTCCCACTGGCCACCGTCACGTCACTGGTCCGGCGACACTCCCCCGCCGGCCCACCGCTGACCGACTACGCCGCCCCGGCGCGCCCGAGCTGACCGGTCAGAAGAACGTGTGCACCACGTCGACGACCCGGTCCTCGGCGTCGACCACCGGGATCAGCCGCCACTTGTCGAACGCCGTGCACGGATGCGAGATCCCCAGGCCGATCAGGTCGCCGACGGCCAGTTCGGCGTCGGCGGGCAGCCGGAGGTAGGCGTGTTGGTCGTTGAGTGCGGTGATCTGCCAGCCGTCGACATCGGTGGTCTCACCGGATCGCCGGCACGCACGGAGTACGACCGGCAGGCCCTCGTCGAAGGACACGTCCCGACGGCCGGCGGTGAGCAGGACCAACTCCGGCTCGGGCCGGGACACGACCTGGGCCCACAGTTCCAGCGCCGGTCGCAGTGACAGTGGGCCGGCCAGGTGCCGCTCGGCCGGTGAAACCCGGTGGTAGACCCCATGGTCGTGGGTGACGTAGGCGCCGCTGCGCAGCACGACCCTCGGCCGCGCGCCGGTCGGGCAGGGCGCGGTCAGCTCACGCACCACGATGTCGAAGTAGAGGCTGCCGCCCGCGCTGAGAATAGCCTGCTCGGCAAGGATTCCCTTGTCCTGCAACGTGTTGAACAGGCCGTGCAGGGCTCGGCAGTACTCGGTCACCGCGGTGAGCGACGCGGGGCTCGCGTCGTGACCGAGGCCGCCCTCGTAGCCGGCCACGCCGGCCAGCCGGAGTGTGCTGGTCGTGGCCGCCGCCTCGGCCACCGCGACCGCCTCGGCGATCGTCCGGGCACCGGTTCGGCCGTTCGCGTGGCCGTACTCGACCAGCACCGGCAACTTCCGACCGGCCGGCCGGCGGGACAGCGCCGCGTCCAGGACAGCCACGCCGGCCAGGCTGTCCACGTAGCAGTAGGCCTCGAAGTCCGGGTCGGCGGCGAGTTCGCCGGCCAGCCAACCGATTCCGGCCTCGTCGACGAGTTCGTTGGCCAGCAGCAGGCGCGGCACCCCGAACTCGCGATAGGCGCGCAGCTGGCCGAGGGTGGCCACGGTGATCGCCCACGCGCCCGCGCCCAGCTGGGCGGCGGCCAACTGCGGGGCCATCGTCGTCTTGCCGTGTGGAGCGAGCAGCACGCCGGCCGCCGCGCAGTAGTCGGCCATGCCGGTCACGTTGTGCCGCAGGGCCGGCTCGTGCAGGGTCATCAGCGGATAGCTGAAGCCGGCCTCCCGCAGCGCCGGCCTGGTGTCGGCCAGGCCGGCCGCGCTCGCCGGTTCCCCGGCCGGCCAGGCGCCGAAGCCCTTCTCGGTCGGCGGGATCGGCCGTGCGCGCAGCGCGGCCAGCGCGTCGACCATCGGGGTGGGCAGGGGCGTCTCGGTCATGCTGGCTCCTCGTGCCGGCGGAGGGCTCGTCCAGGGGTGGCACCGGTGAGTCTGCCGTCCCGCAAGGCGAACTCGCCACCGACGAGCACGTGATCGATGCCATCCGCGAGTTGCCGGGGCTGCTGGTAGGAAGCCCGGTCGAGGACCGTGGCCGGGTCGACGACCACGACGTCGGCGACCTTGCCGGCGCGCAACTCGCCCCGCCCGGCGAGACCGAACCGGCGGGCCGGATGACCGGCCAGGTGCAGCGCGGCCTGCCCCCACGTCCAGTCGCCGAGTTCGCGGGTGTGCCGGGCGAGGAACCGGGCGAAGGTACCCCAGCCACGGGGATGCGGGTGGCCGCCGAGCAGGATGCCGTCCGAACCGCCGAGATGCGACTCGTGCCGCAGCAGCGTGCGCAGATCGGTGTCGGTGTTGGTGGGCGGTTGGGCGAACACGCAACCCGCACCCAGCCGGCTGGCGCTGATCAGCTCGCAGACCAGCTCACCGGCCGGCATCCCGGCGGTGGCCGCGGCCGCGCGCAGGCTCTGTCCCTCGGTCCAGGTCCAGTCCGGCGAGTCGACGTGCGCCAGGGTGATCCGGTCCAGCACGTCCTCGATGGCCGGGAACCAGTCGGCCCGCAGCCGGGCCCGTTCGGCCGGGTCGGCGAGCCGGGCCAGGGTGTCGTCCGGGCCGGCCCGCTGCACGTCCGGCGGCAGCGCGACCATCGCCAGGATGCTGCTGCCGCGCAGGTAGGGGTAGGCGTCGAAGGTGAGGTCGTGGCCCTGTTCGCGGGCGTCGGCCAGCAGGCTGTGCAGCATGTTCGTCGGTCCGTGCAGGTGGGACACGTGCGCGGCCACCCCGGAGCGACCGGCGATGTCGACCACCTCGGCCAGCCCCTGCCAGGCCTGTGCCTCGTAACCGCGCATGTGCGTGACATAGACCCCGCCGGCCGCGGCCACCGGCGCGCACAGCGCGGCGAGTTCGGCGGCGTCGGCGAACGAGCCGGGCACGTACTCCAGCCCGGTGGACAGGCCAAGGGCACCGTCGTCGAGCGCGGTTTCGACAAGTCGGCGCATCGCGGCGAGTTGGTCGGCGTCGGCCGGGCCGCCGGCGAAGCCGAGCACCTCGGCCCGGATCGTGCCGGCCGGGGCGAGGTAGCCGACGTTCAGCGCGGTGGCCCGGTCGTAGTGCGCGAGCAGTTCGGCGACGGTCACCCCGTCGGCGAACTCGGCCGGCGCCGGACCGTTGACCGGACCGAAGTACCGGCTGACGAACCGGATCGTGGCCGCGGACGCGGGCGCGAACGACAGCCCGTCCTGACCGAGCAGCAGCGTCGTCACGCCCTGCCGCAACGCGGCCAGCTGCACGTCCGGGTCGGCGGCGAGGGCGTCCGCGTGCACGTGGGTGTCGACGAACCCGGGCAGCAGATAACGACCACCGACGTCGATCTCGGTGCCCGCGGGCCGACCGGCCAACCGGCCGACCGCGGTGATCCGGTTTCCGGTGATGGCGAGGTCCGCGCGATACACCGGGCCACCGGTGCCGTCGGCCAGCCAACCGCCGTGCAGCAACACGTCGAACACCAGCGTCCCCGCTTTCCGCAGCGGCAAGCTGCCGCGTTGTTCCACTATGGACGGTCGAAAACCGGCTCTTGTCCTCGGGTCACCCTGCCACTACCTTTTACGAAATGCAACATTAGATTTTGCATTGCACAACAATACGAGGAGCGCCCATGCGGCCCGCGTTTCTGATCGGCATCGCCGTGTACGCCGTGATCGTCGTCATCATCAGCCTGGTCGCCGGTAAGCGGGTCCGCAATGACTCGCGCGGCTTCTTCCTCGCCGGGAAGTCCCTGCCCTGGTACCTGATCTGCGCCGGTCTCGTCTCGCAGACCGTCGGCGGCGGCTCCACCATCGGGCTGGCCGCGTCGGCCTACTCCGGCGGTTACAAGTCGTTCTGGAGCCTCGGCCCGATCGTGCTGGGCATGGTGGTGATGGCGCTACTGCTGGCCCGCCCGTTGTCCACGATGAAGCAGGTCACCCATCCGCAGATCCTGGAGGACCGCTACTCGCTCACCTCCGGGGTGACCGCGACCATCTACTACATCACCCAGAGCATCAGCGGGATCGGCGCCCAGCTGCTCGCGATGGGCTCGCTGATCACCCTGGTCACCGGCTGGCCGGTGCTGCTGTCGGCCGCGATCTCGGCGGTGATCATCCTGGTCTGGGTGCTGCTGGGAGGGATGCTCGGCACCAGCTGGGGCGACCTGCTGCACTGGGTGATCTTCATCGTCGGCCTGGCGGTACTGGTGCCGCTGACCATCAGCCGGGCCGGCGGCCTGCACAAGATGTTCGCCACCCCGGGACTGCCCGCCGGATTCGGCGACGTGTGGCACATCGCGCCCAGCGACGCGCTGGCCGGCACGCTGCTGATCGCACCGACCGCGCTGGCCCTGCAGACCTACTTCCAACGGCTGCTCGGCGCGAAGAGCGCCCGCGCCGGCCAGGTCGGCGTGCTCAGTGCGGCCGCGCTGATGATCCCGGTGTACATCTTCGTGCCGCTGCTGGGCATCGCCGGACGCTACCTGTTCCCGCACATCTCGGCCGCGTCGGTGTTCCCGCAGTTGATGATCAACGAGTTCCCCACCCCGGTGGGCGTGCTGCTGTATGCCGCGATCACCTCCGCGCTGATGAGCTCGGCCGGCGGCACCGCACTGTCCGCGGCGTCCAACCTGACCCAGGACGTCTACGTCCGGCTGATCCGGCCGCAGGCCACCGAGCAGCGGCAGGCGCTGGTGGCCCGGCTGTCGGTGGTGGGCCTGATCGTGCTGTCGTTCCTGCTGCTGTGGGCGATCCCGAGCATCCTGCCGCTGCTGCTGTTCGGCTTCTACGGTGTGGTCGGCGGTGTGCTCATTCCGTGGCTGGCCGCGCTCTACTGGCCGAGGGTGACCACGAAGGCGGCCAACGCGAGCATGATCATCGGCGGTGCGGTGAGCATCGCGCTGTACTTCTACGACCAGGTCGCCGGCCACCCGCTACTGGGTGTGCAGCCGATCTTCGTCGGCCTGGTGCTCGCCATCGTGATCACCGTCGGCGGGTCGCTGCTGGACAAGCCGGAGCGGGAGAAGCACGAGGAGTTCCTGCGCGCCAACGGAATCGGCCGGAAGAACCGGCCGGCCGCGGTGGCCTGACCGGCGCGGCCGACCGTACCCGGGAGCGCGTGCTGGGTACGGTTGGCCGGGCCGCACCTGATGTCCGCGCGAGAACGGCGAATCCCGATGACCGACACCCCGAGTCGCAACCAGTCCTCGTCGCTGCGACGCGCGCTGGCCGTGCTCGACTACGTTCGCGCGCAGGCCGGCACCGGCCGGGGCAGCTCGCTGACCAGGATCGCCGAGGACCTGGGGATCAACAAGAGCACCGTGCTGCGGCTGACCGCGCCGCTGGTCGAGGCCGACCTGCTCGTGCGCGACCAGGAGACCGGCTGGTTCCGGCTCGGCCACGGCGCACTGCGCCTTGGCCAGGCGTACCTCTCCTCGCTGGACCTGCGCACGGTCGCGGCCGAACCGCTGCGCCGACTGCTGCACGCCGTGGACGAGACGTGCCACCTGGTCGTCTTCGACCCACCGGACGTGGTCTACATCGACAAGCTGGAGAACGAGCACAACGTGCGGATGGCCTCCCGGGTCGGTTCCCGGGTGCCGGCCTACCGGACCGCGGTGGGCAAGGCGATGCTCGCCTGGCTCGGCGAGGACGTGGTGGCCGGCATCATCGCCGATGGGATGCCGTCGGTGACCAAGCACACGATCACCGAGCCGGACCTGTTCCGGGCCGAGTTGGACCGGGTGCGACGGCGCGGGTACGCCATCGACGACCGGGAGAACGAGCCGGAGGTCCGGTGCGTCGCGGCGGCGGTGCTCGACCACACCGACGGCGTGGCCGGCGCGCTGAGCGTGTCCGGCCTGGTGTCGCGGATGACGCCGGCGCGAGTGCGGGAAGTCGGCCCACTGGTCGTGAGTACCAGTCTGGAGATTTCGCGCACACTCGGTTCGACGAAAGGCGGTCCGGCGGGCGTTTGACGGTCGTCGGAGACCGCCCGCCCTGCTCGGCGGCCTGCCGCTCGGCGCACCGCCCATTACCAACCAGTGAACCCGGCTCGCTACGCCCTTACACCGGACACGGATTGGTCGCACCATGGAGGCATGCGTCCCGACGATGTGGCGGTCGGCCAGACCTACCGCGTGCACATACTTGAACGCGGTGATGTGGCCCGACACCTCACCGGCGACCCGCAGCGCGGTGACGCCGATCTCGCTCTGCTGGCCTGGCTGATCAGCGGTACCGAGGACTTCGACCTCACGGTGACCGTCACCGGGCAGACGCTCGGCGGCGAGCCCGCGGTGACCGGCGTCCGGGTGGCCGAGACCTGCGAGATCAGCACCCCGCTCACACCGGAGGCCGCCGAGCGGCTCGGCCTGTCCAGCAGCGTCGAATACCTGGTCAAGGGCGTGTTGATCGACGTGGCCACCGGCCACACCGTCAGCCGCCCGACGGACCAGACGGTGACCATCCCGGCCCGTTGGCTGGCCCCGCTCGGCGAACAGAGCGCCGGCTGGCGCTGATCGCTCGATCGGATGTCCTGGCTGGTCAGCTGGCCGGCAGGGGATATCTTCGACGGGTGATCGAACTGCCAGGACCGATCGGATTCGTGTTCGGCGGCGGCGGCAGCCTCGGCGCGACGCAGGTCGGGATGTTGCGCGCGATCGGCGAGGCCGGCGTCGTTCCCGATCTGGTCACCGGCACCTCGGTCGGCTCCCTCAACGGCGCGGTGTTGGCGTTGAACGGCGCCAACTCGGCCGAGGCACACCGCCTGATCTGGGCCACCATGACCAGGAACACGGTGTTCCCGGGCGGCCCGCTGGGCCAGGCCCGCACCCTGCGTCGCGGCCGCAACCACCTGTTCCCCAACACCGGACTGACCGCGGTGATCGAGCGGTACATCGGCGCGGACACGACATTCGAGGACCTGCCGACGCCGCTGGGCGTGGTCGCGATGGACGTGGAGACAGCACAGCCGGTGCTGGTCCGGTCCGGGCGATTGCTGCCCGCGCTGCTGGCCAGCTGCGCGATCCCAGGCATCTACCCGCCGGTCGAACTCAACGGGCGACTGAGCTACGACGGCGGAGTGGTGGCCAACGTGCCGATGCGCCAGGCGGTCGTCATGGGCGCGCGCTCGCTGGTCGTGTTCGACTGCGCGTTTCCCGGCCATCTGCCCGGCCCGCCGCACAGCCTGGCCGAAGTGGTGATGTTCACCGCGATGGTCAGCATGCGCAACCAGGCGGTGTTGGAGGCGCCGACAGTGGCCGAAGCCCTACCGGTGATCTACCTGCCCGGCCCACCGCCGGTGCGCATGACCCCACTGGACTTCAGCCACACCGACACCCTGATCGAACAGGCGTATCTGGCCGCGCGCACACACCTGGAGGGGCTGGTGATCAACGGCCCCGGCCTCTACGGCGCACCAGGACTGGCGCTCAGCTGAGCCGTTCCGCGTCGTAGCGGGCCTGCGCCTGCTTGACCTCCGGCAGCCGGGCCTCCACCAGGCTGATCAGGTCGAACAGCTTCTCACCGACCTGCCGACCGAGCGGGGTCAAGGTGTACTCCACCTTCGGCGGAATGGTCGGCTGGGCTTCGCGCAGGACGAACCCGTCCCGCTCCAACGCGTGCAAGGTCTGCGCGAGCATCTTCTCGCTGACCCCGTCCACCCGGCGACGCAGCGCGTTGAACCGCATGGTGCCGTCGAGCAGTGCGGTGATCGCGAGCACGCCCCAGCGGCCGGTGACATGCTCCAGGGTCGGTCGGGACGGGCATCCGCGGTCGAACACGTCGGCGATGATCCGGCCGTGTTCGTCGGTCAACCTGCCGTCCGCGGCCGGTTGGGTGCCCATCTGCCTGGTCATGCCACTCACGATACCGCCGATGCGACGGTTCAGATTGCACGGCGTAATGTATAGCACTACCCCACAGTCTGCACCTTCGATAAGTTAGTGCAAACCTGAGCGCAGCACAGCGAACCGATCGAGGAGTGGGACACATGACCATCGCCATCACCGCGGCCACCGGACAACTCGGGCAGCTCGTGGTCGAGGACCTGCTGCGCCGGGTGCCGGCGAACGAGCTGGTGCTCGCCGTGCGCACCCCGGCAAAGGCGGCGGCGTTCCTGAACCGCGGGGTAGAGGTGCGCCGAGCCGACTACGACGAGCCCGACACGCTGGCCACCGCGTTCGCAGGCGTCGACAAGGTACTGCTCATCTCCGGCAGCGAGGTCGGCAAGCGGGTTCCGCAACACACCGCCGCCGTGCACGCCGCGAGCACCGCGGGCGTGAGCCACCTGATCTACACCAGCGCTCCCTTCGCGGACACGACGACACTGAGCCTGGCCCCCGAACACAAGGCGACCGAGCAGGTCATCCGCACCTCCGGCGTGCCGTTCACGTTCCTGCGCAACGGTTGGTACACCGAGAACTACGCGAGCCGGATCGCCGGTGCGGTGGAGACCGGAGTCCTGTTCGGCAGCGCAGGCCAGGGCCGGGTCGCCAGCGCCGCCCGGGCCAACTACGCGGCAGCGGCCGTAGCCGCGCTGACCGGCACCGGCCACGAGAACAAGATCTATGAACTGTCCGGCGACACCGCCTGGAGCTTCCCCGAGCTGGCCGCGACGGTCGCCGAGGTGGCCGGGAAAGCCGTTGAGTACCAGGACATCCCGCTGGAGAAGTTCGCCGAGGTGCTACAGAGCGCCGGCCTGCCCGGGCCGGCAGCCGCGTTCTTTGCCGCGTTGGACGTGGAGATCAGCCAGGGCGCACTGGCAGCGACAACCGGCGACCTGAGCACCCTGATCGGCCGAAAGACCACCCCGGTGCGGGAGACCGTGGCAGCGATAGTGAAGGGCTGACAGCCGGTCCCGTGGTCAGAATGTGGCGATCGGGTTGACCGGGCTGCCGGACGTACCGGCGAAGCGGACCGGCGCGACCGCGAGGTGGAAGTCCCACTGGCCGAACTCGGCAGCCGTCGTCGCGCACCCCTCCAGGTCGCAGTTGTCGAGCAGCCACAGACCCATCGCGACGAGGCCCACGGCGTGCACCGGCATCAACACCGCGTTGTATCCCGACGGCTGAACGTCCTGGGGGGTGTCGGCGCCGATCAGCGCGACCTCCCGTTCGTGCAGCCACGGCAGGCAGGACGCGTGCCAGCCGGCCTGCGTGAAACCGCTGGCCTCACCGGCCTCGTGAAGGACGCGCCCATAGCCGGTCCGCAGGAGTACCGCGTCGCCGGGTCGCACCCGCACGCCCTGGCGACGCTCCGCCTCCGCAAGATCGTCGGGAAACACACCCTGCCCCGGTTCCAACCACGGCACATCGCGGACCCTCGCGATGTCCAGCAGGACACCACGCGTGACGATCCCGTTCGCCGCCGCCGTGACGGCCCCCCACGCGGACCCCGTTGCGGGGTCGACCAACGAGTGCGACCGCCCGTTGTACATCGTGCCGTCCCAGAAGATGTGGCACGGCGAGTCGACGTGGGTGAGGGTGTTGCCGTGGAAGGTCATGCCGAGCCGCTCGGACGAAAATCCCCAGTGCCGGTCGTCGCGGAACTCGGGCACCGGCATGTTTTCGGCACCCGGCATGTCGGCGGCGCACGGGCACGTCGTCGTCGACCGCTCCATGCCCTCCGGCACGGCCACCTCCCATGCGCACGACACGCTCCTGCCGTGGCGCACGGCCCGCGCCGCCGCCAGCCGGACGTCGTCGGTGATGTGGTTCAGCGTGCCGCGCTCGTCGTCCTCGCCCCACCGTCCCCAGTTCGACAGCGTGTTGAAGTACCCGAGCACGTCGTCCTGGGTGGGCATCGGTCGCCCTGCCGTCATCTCGGCATCGACTCCTCCGGTCGCCGAGATCAGACGTCACCCAACGGGATATCCGGGTCACACAGCCGGTTCGGATCAACCTGCTCACCGCCGCCGACAAGACCCTTGATCCCGTCGGTGACATCCCAAACATTGACATTCATCCCGGCAAGCACCCGGTTGTCCGACAACCAGAACGCGATGAACTCACGCGCGGCCACATCCCCACGGAAGACCACCCGGTCATAGTCCCCCGGCTCAGCCAAACCGGTGTACTCCATGCCGAGGTCATACTGATCCGTGAAGAAATAAGGCAACTCGGAATAAACCCCGGACCCACCGAGCATCCCGGTCGCGGCCACCGCGGGTTGGTTGAGCGCATTGGCCCAGTGCTCCACCCGTACCCGCCGCTTCAACACCGGATGATCCTGACTGGCAATATCCCCGACAGCAAAAACATCCGGATCACTGGTACGCAACCCGGCATCGACCAACACCCCGCCATCGACGGCCAACCCGGCCTCGACCGCCAGGGAGACGTTGGGCACGGCACCAACCGCGACCAGCACCGCATCAGCCAGGACCGTGCTGCCATCAGCGAGCCGCACCCCGGTGGCCCGCCCCTGCTCAGTGGTGATCTCCTCGACACCGACCCCGAACCGGAAGTTCACCCCGTTCGCGGCATGGAGATCAGCGAAAACCGTGGCCACCTCGCTACCGAGCACCCGCAGCAACGGCAGCTCACCGCTCTCCAACACGGTGACCTCAACCCCAGCCGCCCGCGCGGCCGCGGTCACCTCAAGCCCGATCCACCCGGCACCGATCACCGCCAACCGCGAAATCGACGAAATCGTCGAGCGAATCCGATCGGCGTCCTCGACCCGCCGCAGATGCAGCACCCCGTCCGCGTCCGCGCCGGGAAGCGGCAGCGTCCTGGGCCGCGAGCCGGTCGCCAGCAGCAGCTTCGCGTAACCCAACTCGCTGCCGTCGGCCAGCCGCACCCGGTGGGCGGCGGTGTCCACGGCGGTCACCGTGGTGTCGCGCCGCAGGTCGACCTGGTGTTCGGCGTACCACTCGGCCGGGTGCACCACGAAGCTGTCCCGCTCGGCCTTGCCGGCCAGGTAGTCCTTGGACAGCGGCGGTCGCTCGTAGGGCAGCGAGGACTCCTCGGCGATCAGTACCACCGGGCCGGTGAAACCCTGCTCGCGCAATGCTTCCGCAGCCTTGGCACCGGCAAGTCCCCCGCCGACGATGACAAACGGTTCATCGCTCACTGGACGTCCTCCTCGACTTCCCTACCGGACTCGACTTCCCTGGCGGACTCGACGTCTCCGTCCTCCGCACCGAACACCGTGCCGCACCGTGCACAGCGGATCGGCGATTCGCGCTCGGCCAGCAGGCCGCACTCCGGACACACCCGGGGCAACCAGCAGACCGGATCGCCGCCCTCGTCAGCGGCACCGGGCCGATCGGCGCTCAGCACGCGGACCGTCGCGGCTCGGCGAACGCCGCGCTGGCCCTGTCCCGACCGCCTGCCATGAACACCATCCGAGCACGGTAGCCGCCCGGCGGCAACCTCGGGAAAATGCCGGGTGTCGAATCCGGCCCTACTTCGAAGGCGCGCGTCGGCGGAGCGGACAAACCGGGCAGCTGGCCGGGCGCGTTTACGATGATCGGGTGACCGCCCTGCCCTACTTCGTCGACCCGGCGCCGGGCACCGGGTACCTGCCGCCGCGCGCGGCCTTCGGCTCGGACGCGCCCCGGCTCGACCTGGACGGCGACTGGCGGTTCCGCTGGGCGCCCCGCGTCGAGCCGGGCGAATCCGGTTGGCAGGAAACAGGGTTCGCCGACGAACGCTGGGCGCGGCTGGTGGTGCCGGCGCACTGGCAGCTGCACGGCCACGGCGCACCGGCCTACACGAACGTCCGCTATCCCTTCCCGATCGAGCCGCCGTTCGTGCCCGACGAGAACCCGACCGGCGACTACCGGCGTGCCTTCGAGTTGCCGCCGGACTGGCCGGCCGGGCCCGCGGTGCTGCGGTTCGAGGGCGTGGACTCGTGTTTCCGGCTGTGGCTCAACGGCACCGAACTCGGCCACGCGACCGGCAGTCGGCTGCCCACCGAGTTCGCCGTCAGGCCCCTGCTGCGGCCCGGTCGCAATGTGCTCGCCGTGCGGGTGCACCAGTGGTCGGCCGGCAGTTACCTTGAGGACCAGGACATGTGGTGGCTCTCGGGCATCTTCCGCTCGGTGTCGCTGCTGGCCCGACCGGCCACCGGGCTCACCGACTACTTCGTGCACGCCGACTACGACCACCGGACCGGCACCGGCCTGCTCCGGCTCGACACCACCGTGGCGACGGACGTGCCGGTCCGGCTGACCGTGCCCGAACTGGGCCTCGACCTCGTGCCGACCGAGGAACCGTCGGTGCTGCCCGGAGTCCGGCCGTGGTCGGCCGAATCGCCCCGGCTCTACCTCGGCGAGATCAGCACACCGGGCGAGCGGGTACCGGTCCGGATCGGCTTCCGCACGGTGCGCATCGCCGAGGGCCTGCTCACCGTGAACGGCCGGCGCATCCTGCTGCGCGGGGTGAACCGGCACGAGTGGCACCCCGACCACGGCCGGGCGCTGCCGCCGGAGACCATGCGCGCCGACGTGCTGCTGATGAAGCAGCACAACATCAACGCCGTACGCACCAGCCACTATCCGCCGCATCCCGACTTCCTGGCACTGTGCGACGAACTGGGGCTCTGGGTGATCGACGAGTGCGACCTGGAGACGCACGGCTTCCTCTTCGCCGGCTGGCAGGACAACCCGGCCGACGACCCGGCCTGGCAGCCCGCGCTGCTGGACCGGATGCGCCGGATGGTGGAGCGGGACAAGAACCATGCCAGCGTGATTGGCTGGTCGCTGGGCAACGAGTGCGGGGTGGGCGGCAACCTGGCCGCGATGGCCGACTGGACCCGGCGGCGCGACCCGTCCCGGTTCATCCACTACGAGGGCGACCAGGACTCCGGCCACGTCGACGTCTACAGCCGGATGTACGCCGACCACGCGGAGGTCGAGCAGATCGGCTGGCGCGCGGAGCCGGTGACCACCGATCCCGCGCTGGACGAGCACCGGCGCGGGCTGCCGTTCCTGCTCTGCGAGTACGCCCACGCGATGGGCACCGGCCCGGGTGGGTTGACCGAGTACCAGCGGCTGTTCGAGCGGTTCCCGCGCTGCCAGGGCGGTTTCGTCTGGGAGTGGATCGACCACGGCATCCGGCTGCGCACGGCGGCGGGCGTCGAGTACTTCGGCTACGGCGGCGACTTCGGCGAAACCGTGCACGACGGCAACTTCGTCGCCGACGGCCTGCTGTTCCCCGACCGCCGCCCCTCCCCCGGCCTGATCGAATACCGCAAAGTGATCGAACCGGTGACGCTGACCCCGGACCCGGCCACCGGCACCCTGCTGATCCGCAACGGTTACGACTTCCTGGACACCACCCACCTCGCCTTCGACTGGACCGTGCAGGTCGAGGGACGTCCGGTCGCCGAGGGAAAGCTCGACGTGCCAACGATTCCGGCCGACTCGCAGGCCACCGTGCCGCTGCCGAACATGCCGCTGCCCGATCGGTTGCCGACGACCGGGGAGACGTGGCTGACCGTGCACGCGCGACTTGCCGAGGCGCAGCCGTGGGCGCCGGCCGGCCATGAGATCGGCTGGGGTCAGGCCCGGTTGGTCCGCGCGGTGCCCGGGCCGGTCGGCGATGCGACCGGCGACTGGGCCCGGTTCGATCCAGCCACCGGCCGGCTCGTCGCGCTGGGCGAACTGCCGGTCGCGGACTTCGGCGTGGACCTGTGGCGGGCGCCGACCGACAACGACCTCGGCTCGTGGGCGGAACAGTCGCTGGCCAGGTCGTGGCGGGACACCGGCCTGGACCGCCTGGTCGAACGGATCATCGACGTGCGGTCGGCGGGTGCGGGGCTGGCCGTGCGCAGCCGGCTGGCGCCGGCCGGATCGCCGTGGGGGTTTCAGGTCGGCTACCAGTGGACGCCCGACGGCGCCGGTGTGCGGCTGCGGGTCGAGCTGGTACCGGTCGGCCACTGGCCCGAACCGTTGCCCCGGATCGGCGTGCGGCTGACGCTGCCGGCCGAGTTGCACGAGGTGTGCTGGTTCGGTGCCGGACCCGGTGAGGCGTATCGGGACATGCGCGCGGCGGCCCGGATCGGCCGGTTCTCCTCGACCATCGACGACTTGCAGACGCCGTACGTCTTCCCGCAGGAGAACGGGAACCGGATGGACGTGCGCTGGGCCGAACTGTCCACTGCGGACGGATCGACCGGACTGCGGATCGGCGGCCGGCCGGTGTTCGACCTGAGCGTGCGCCGGTGGACCACGGCCGATCTGGACCGGGCGCGGCACACCGCGGACCTGCGCCCCCGCGATCACGTGTACCTGCACCTCGACCTGGCCCACCAAGGCTTGGGCACCGCGTCCTGCGGTCCGGGTGTGCTGCCGCAACACCGCCTGCCGGTGGCCCCGGCCGAGTTCACCCTTGCCCTGCAACCGCTGATCAGCTCGGGCGTACCACCGTCGCCGTAACCAACAACTCGCTATAGGGTTGTTGCCCATGGCAGAAACCCGGCAGGTTGTTGTTGAGTCGATGGACCGCATCAATATCGAACACGTACCGGCGCCCGTCGCCGGCATCGGTGAAGTCCTCATCCGGACCACCGTCGTGGGGATCTGCGGCTCCGACCTGCACGCCGCCCAGGGCAAGCATCCGTTCATCACGCTGCCCTACCGACCGGGCCACGAAGTGGTCGGCGTCGTCGAGGCGCTCGGCACCGATGTGAGCGGCGTGCGGGTGGGCGACCGGGTGGTGGTGGAACCGGCCCTGACCTGCGGCACCTGCCCGCAATGCCTGGCCGGCCGGTACAACATCTGCCGCAACCTCGCGGTGCTGGGCTGCCAGACCGCCGGCGGCATGGCCGACCTGTTCACCGTGCCGGCCGACCGGGTGCACCCACTTCCCGACTCGCTGCCGGACACCTCCGCGGTGCTCACCGAGCCGCTGGCCACCGCGGTGCACGCCGTCCGGCGCGCCGGTGACCTGCGTGGCTGTCGGGTGCTGGTGATCGGGTCCGGCACGATCGGCCTGTTCGTGCTGCTGGCCGCGCGCCGGTCGGGGGCCGAACTTGTCGCGCTGACCGACCTGGACCCCAGCAAGCGGCAGCGGGCTCAGCGGTTGGGAGCGGATACGGCTATCCCGGCTGATGCGCCTGATCTCGCTGTGCGGGCCAATGCCGCGCTGTCCGGGCCCGCCGACTTCGTCTTCGACTGTGTGTCCACCGCTTCGACCATGGCTCAGGCTGTTGACTCCGTGGACAAGGGCGGGACCGTCATGGTTGTCGGCGTGCCGGAGGGGCCCGTGTCGGTTCGGCTCGACCTGATTCAGGATCGGGAGCTGACCGTGGTCGGGAATCTGATGTACACGGATGAGGACTTTCGGGAAGCCTTGTCCATGTTGAGTACCGGGGTTGTCGCGGTTGACGAGTTGGTGACCGGTTCGTTTTCGTTGGAGCGGGCCGATCAGGCGTTTGCCGCGTCGGCGGAGCCCGAGCAGGTCAAGGTTCTGGTCACGGTCCCGCGAAACTGAGGCACCGAGGACTGGTGTCGCCACCCCGGCGTGCTGGGGCCCGCGCGATCAGACACCGCCGAGAACAGCGATCAGGTCGACAACGTCGTACGCGGTCGGGAAGTCCGGCGCCGGGTAGCTCAAGGTGCAGCCGTCCTTACGCTCCATACCCGGTACCAGCAGAGCGTGTTCGGTCATGTGTGGCCGGTGTACCTGGACCTCCAACCGCACCGGCCCCGCGAAGCGGCGCGTGCGTACGGCGGTGCGGTCGGCCAGCGCGGGTGGCACTTCGCGCTCGATTCGCCGGCACGCCTCCTGCGGATGGATCATCGCCGCCGCGCGAGCGCCGAGCGCCCGCTTGACCACGACGCTGTGCATCCCCGGTGCCACCTCGGCCGCCTCGGCGGCAACGGTGTCGTCGCCGCTGACCAGCACCGAGGGCACACCGTAGTGAGCGGCGAGCGCGGTGTTGAGGCCGAGTTCGCCGAGGGACGACCCGTCGCAGCGCACGTCGGCGACGACCCCGCCGGAGACCGTGTGGGCCAGCACCGAGCAGCGCGTGCCGGCCTTGCCGTGGTAGCCGACGAACAACACGGCGTCGATGTCGGCGGCGAGCCCCGCCATCATCCCGTTGGGCTTGGGCGTCCCGCGCAGCAACTCGGCCCGCGGGTCCAGCAACTCGGGCAGCAGGTTGCGGAACTGTGCGTGCGCGTCGGTGACCAGCACCTGCGCATCCGCCTGGTACGCGTAGACGCCCCGCACCGCGGCATTGGCCTCCGCGGTCAACAATGCGCGGTTGCGCTCGTACTCGCGCTGGCCGGGTTGGATGTCCTCGCCATGGACCACCCCGGCGATGCCCTCCATGTCGGCCGACACGAGTACCCGCACCGCGACCACGCCCTTCCATCGAACGCCGGGCATCGGTCACCAGGCCGGTTCGACCTGCGCCGCACGCCATCAAGTGGACCAACCGACACTACAAGCCGTCAGCTGCCCGGTTTTCCGGCCCGAACCAAACCCGTCCGGTAGGCGATCACCACCAGCTGCGCCCTGTCCCGGGCGCCCAGCTTGACCATTGCCCTGTTGACGTGCGTCTTCGCCGTGGATGGTGAGAGCACCAGGCGTTCCGCGATGTCCTCATTGGACAATCCGGCGCCCACCAGGGCCACCACCTCGCGCTCACGATCGGTGAGCACGTCCAGTTGGGGCGGCCGGGGGATCGGTGCGCGGTCGGGTTCGGCCAGGAAACGGGCGATCAGGGTCTTGGTGGCCATCGGCGAGAGCAGCGCGTCGCCACGGGCGACCGTGCGGATCGCGTCCACCAGTTCGTCCGGCTCGACGCCTTTGCCCAGGAAACCGCTCGCGCCGGCGCGCAGTGCCTCGAAGACGTAGTCGTCGATCTCGAAGGTGGTCAGGATGAGCACCTTCACGCCGGCCAGGTCCTCGTCGGCGGTGATCTCCCTGGTCGCGGCCAGGCCGTCGGTGTCGGGCATCCGGATGTCCATCAGGACCACGTCCGCCCGGGTCTGTCTTGCCAGCTCGACCGCCTCCCTGCCGGTGGCGGCCTCACCGACCACGGTCAGATCCGCCGCCGCGTCGATCAGGACCCGGAATCCCGCTCGGACCAGGGCCTGATCGTCGGCCAGTAGTACGCGCACCGTCATGACGCGGCCACCGCGTCGACCGCCGGCAGGATGACCCGGACCTGGAAACCGCCGTCCGGTCGTGGGCCGGCGTGCATCGTGCCGCCCAGCGCCGCCGCTCGCTCGGCCATCCCGACGATGCCGTGTCCACCATCCACTGTGGATTCCCTTGGTCGGCCGACTCCGTTGTCCTCCACGGTGATGGACAGGCTGTCCACCGCATAACACAGTCGAACGGTGGCCGCCGTGGTACGCGCGTGCTTGCGCACGTTGGTCAGCGACTCCTGGATCACCCGGTAGGCGGTCAGGTCCACCGCCGCCGGAACGCTGCGGGCCGCGCCCTCCACGAACCGCTCCACCCGCAGGCCGGACGCGCCGAAGGAGTCGGTCAGCTCACCGAGCCTGGCCAGGCCCACCGACGGCTCGGTGGGCGGCCTCGGGTCGTCGGGTTGGCGGAGCAGGCCGATCGTGCCGGCCAGTTCGTCCAGCGCGGACCGGCAGGCCGCGCGGATGTGCACAAGCGCCTCCTTGGCCTGCTCGGGCTGCTGGTCGAGCAGGTGGCTCGCCGCGCCGGCCTGCACGTTGATCAGGGCGATGTGGTGGCCGACCAGGTCGTGCAGGTCTCGGGCGATGCGCAGGCGTTCCTCGGTCACCCGGCGCCTGGCTTCCTGCTCGCGGGTGCGTTCGGCCCGGCTGGCCCGCTCCTCCATCTCGATCAGGTGCGCCTGCCGGCTGCGGGTGGCCTCGCCCGCGGCGATGGCGAACGCGCCGAGGCCGAGCACGGTCAGGTTGCCCGGCTGTGGCGGCACCGGGTGGTCGAGCACCAGGCTGACCACGCCGAGCATCAGGACGCAGCCGAAGACGGTCGGCAGGGACACCCGCCGGTCCGTGTAGGCCGACACCGTGAAGACCGCGAGCATGGTGGCGCCGATCACGCCGTCGACCGCGCGCAGCACCAACACGTCGCCGAGGCCACCGAGGGTGGTGATCGCGAGCACGGTGAGTGGCCAGCGCCGACGAAACACCAGGGCCGCGCAGACAATCGTGCCGAAGATCACTGTCGCCGGCCGCAGATAGCCGAACCGGTCGTGCGGGCCCAACATCGGACCGAGCAGAATGAGGGCGTACATGACGGCAGCGACGCCGGTGTCGACGACATAGTGGTGCGACCGCAGCATGCGGTACCAGCCGGCCAAGGTGGACACTCGACCACGATAAGGACGGGTGGCCACACATCCATCCGCCGGGTGCGGTAATCACGGACTACCGCGGCCGGAGCAGCCCGGGCGCTCGGGGATCGAGGGCATACCGCGTTCGCGGTACGACCAAAATCAGACCGTGGGCGGACGACCGGACGGCTGGGTTGGCCGAGAGTAGGTACACCGCCGGTGCCGTCGCTGTCCGGCTGATCCATGACTGCTTCACAACTTTCGAGGGGACTCGTTTCGGTGCATGCCCTGTTCGCCGCGATAGGCCGGTTCTCGGTCCGGTTCAGATGGTTGGTTGTGGTCGTCTGGCTGGTCGGCACGGCCGCGGCAGTGCATTTCCTGCCGTCGCTGGCCAGCGTGACGCAGAATGACAACACGGACTTTCTGCCCACCAGCGCGCCGAGTTCGCAGGCCGCCACGCTGGCCGCGCCGTTCCAGAAGGCCAACCTGGTGCCGATCCCGGTGGTCGTCTCGCGCTCCGGCGGCACCCTGACCCCGGCCGACGAGGCCGCACTCGGACAACTGTCGCAGGCCCTCAAGAAGGTGCCCTCGATCACCACGGTGCGCGACCTCGGCCGTTCGCCGGACGGGCAGGCCGAGCAGATCCAGACCCTGTCCAGCATCGGCCAGGGTGACCCGCAGAACCAGAAGACCCTCGTCGACAACCTGCGCACGACGATCGCGCACACCCCGCTGCCGTCCGGTCTGCAGGCGCACCTCGCCGGCTCGGTGGCCAGCAACGTGGACGTGCAGTCGCAGTCGGGCAACGACGGCAGTCAGATCGAGAACCTGTCGGTTCTGTTCATCATCCTGTTGCTGTTGCTGATCTTCCGATCACTCCTGGCACCGCTGGTCACCCTGCTGCCCGCGTTCCTGGTCGTCGAACTCGCCGGGCCGGTGATCGCCGAGGCCAGCCACGCCGGGCTCAAGGTGTCCGGTCTGGCCCAACTGATGCTCATCGTGCTCGTCCTGGGCGCCGGCACCGACTACGGCCTGTTCCTCGTCTTCCGCACCCGGGAACTGCTGCGCGGCGGTCTGCAACCGAAAGCCGCGGTGGTGGAGGCCGTGGCCAGGGTGGGTGAGTCGATCACCTTCTCCGCCGGCACGGTGATCGCCGCACTGCTCTCGCTGCTCGCGGCGACCTTCGGCATCTACTCCAACCTCGGCATCCCGCTGGCCATCGGCATCGGCCTGATGCTGATCGCCGGCCTCACCCTGCTGCCCGCGCTGCTGGCCATCTTCGGCCGAGCCGTTTTCTGGCCGTCCAAGGCCAAGGCGGGCACGGCCAAGATCGGCCTGTGGGGCCGGATCGCCACCCGGATCGTGCGCAGGCCCGCGGTCACCCTGCTGGTCGGCCTGATCGCGTTCGGTGGGCTGTCCTTCGCCGTGCTCGGCTACACCGCGTCCGGGTTCGGCGGCAACACCGCACCACCCAGCGGCAGCGACTCGGCAGCCGGCACGTCCGCGTTGTCCGCGCACTTCCCCTCCGCCAGCGCGAACCCGACCGAGATCCTGTTCCAACTGCCCAACTCGGTGTGGACACAGTCCAACGCGATGAACATCGCGCAGCAGCAACTCGGCGCGGACAAGCACGACTTCACCACGGTCGCCGGTCCGCTCAACCCCAACGGCACCGCGCTCACCGTCGACCAGCTGACCCAGCTGCACAGCACGCTCGGGCCCGCCTCGGCACTGCCGCCGATCCAGCCGGCCACGGTGACCGTGCCGGCCAAGGAGTACCAGGCCTACCGGTCCACCGCGCAGTTCATCAGCGCGGACGGCAAGACGGTGCTGTTCGCCGTCGGGTTGACCGCGGGTGACCCGGCCGGCACCCCGGCCATGCACGCGATCCCGGGGATTCGCGCCCAGGTGACCAAGGTCAGCGGGCTGATCGGGGCGTCCAACAGTGGCGTCGCCGGTGAGGCACCTGCGCTCTACGACGTGAGCAGCATCGCCAACCACGACCTGCAGACCGTGGTGCCGATCGCCATCGCGATCATCGCCGTGCTGCTCGGACTCGTGATGCGCAGCCTGGTCGCGCCGCTGTACCTGATCGTCTCGGTCGGCTTGTCCTACCTGGCCGCGCTGGGCCTCGCGGTGATCGTGTTCACCAAGATCGGACACAGCGGGGGGCTCAACTTCATCTTGCCCTTCTTGATGTTCCTGTTCCTGCTCGCGTTGGGCGAGGACTACAACATCCTCGTGATGACCAGGATCAGGGAGGAGGCGCAGCGGCTGCCGCTGCGTGAGGCGGTGAGCAAGGCGCTCGCCGCGACCGGGACCACGGTCACCTCGGCCGGTCTCGTGCTGGCCGGCACGTTCGCGGTGTTCGCCATCGCCGGTGGCGCGGGCGGCGGTGGGGCGCAGGTGCAGCAGATCGGCGCCGGCATCGCGGTCGGCGTGCTGATGGACACCTTCCTGGTGCGCACCCTGCTGGTGCCCGCCACGGTGGTGCTGCTCGGCCGGTGGAACTGGTGGCCCTCGAAGCTGGCCCGCAGGCCGGAGCCCGCACCGGAGGACGAACTGCCGGTGCCGGCCGAGGTGAACTGACCGCCCGAGAACGACCGGTGAGTGGCGAAGTCCGAGATCCGGCGGACTTCGCCACTCACGTTTCCGAACCGCCCCGGTGGGACCCGTCCAGGCTCTATCCTTGAGTTCTCAACAAATGCGACAGCCATCGGGGAGCCCGCATGCCGATCCAGCGCCTCAACCACGCCGTGCTCTATGTCCGGGACGTCGAGCGGAGCGTGACGTTCTACCAGGAAGCCCTCGACTTCCGGGTCGTGCACCAGCTCGCCGGTCAGGCCGCGTTCCTCCAGGCAGCCGGCTCCACCAACGACCACGACCTCGGCCTGTTCCAGCTCGGCGCCCAGGCCGGCCCGTCGGCCGCCGGCAGCGCCACCGTCGGCCTCTACCACCTGGCTTGGGAGGTGGACACGCTCACCGAGCTGCGCCGGATCGCCCGCACGCTGACCGAGCTGGGCTCGCTGGTCGGCGCGTCCGACCACGGCACCACCAAGGCGCTCTACGCGCACGACCCGGACGGCCTTGAGTTCGAGGTGTCCTGGCTGGTGCCCGCCGACCTGCTCACCGAGGAACTGCGCGGGGGCGTCTCGACCCGCCCGCTGGACCTGGACGGTGAGATCGGCCGGTACGGTGGGCAGACCGTCGGTGGGCTCGGCGTCTCGGTGCCGGTGGGGCGCTAAGATCCCTGTTCTTCGGCTGTGCGTCGCTTCGCCCGGCAGATCTGGGTCGCTTCGCTCCTGGCCCTGGAGCCTCGCCGGCGCGACAGGGTCCCGGGGCACAAATGTGAATGACGCCCGACGACCGACCGCGGCGGTTCACGCGACGGTCGGAAACGCGACAGGAATCGAACGGGGAATCATCGATGGGTACCAATTGGGCCAACCTCGGTGTGGTCGCGATCTGGACAGTGGTGGCGACGGTCGCACTCGTTGCGCTGTTCGGCGCAGGCGTGGTCAGCTCGTCGCGAAAGACCCTGGTCAGGGAGCAGGGTGGGTCCGGTACGGCGCAGTTGACCAGCGCGATAGCCTGCTTCGTACTCTGCGTCGGCATCATCGGTTACGGGATATTCCTGTTCGTCTCCCGGTGAAATTCCGACCCTGAGGACGCCACCTTCCGGCTCCCAGCAAACTGCCAGGAACAGATCAGCCAACTTTCAGCCTGGAGCAGCAAGCTCAGCACCGGAAATACCCCTGTGTCTTTACTGAGGCTGGAAGAAGAGGCTTTCCCGTGGTGTCGAGACTTCGTCTCCGGTTAACCCGCAGGCGGGTGATCATCGGTGCGTTGGCCGTGGTCGTCCTCGCCGGTGCCGGAGTCGGCCTGTGGGCCTGGACGCGCCCCGCAGCCGCCGCGACCTACCGGCTCGTCGCGGCGAGCTCGCAAACCCTGCGCCAGACCGTGTCCTCCTCGGGCACGATCGAGCCCGCACAGCAGGAGAATCTGGATTTCGCCGTGTCCGGACAGGTCACCGGCGTCACCGCGACCGTCGGTGAGCAGGTCACCGCCGGGCAGGCGTTGGCCACCGTGAACTCCGCGTCGCTGGCCGCGACCGTCGCCGAGGCACAGGCCAGCCTGTCCTCCGACCAGTCCCGGCTGTCCTCCGACCAGACCGCGGACTCCTCCTCCGCGCAGGTCATCGCGGACCAGGCAGCGGTCACCGCGGCCCAGAACCAGTTGACCGACGCCCAGAACGCGCTGACCGAGGCGACCCTGACCTCGCCGATCGCCGGCACGGTCGCCTCGGTGGATCTGACGGTGGGCCAACAGGTTTCCGGTGGCTCGGGCTCCAGCAGCTCCACCGGCAGCAGCGGGTCCAGCGGCGGTGGGTCCAGTGGCGGGACCGGCGGCGGCAGTGCGGGCGGTGGTGGCTCGACCGGGTCCACCGGCTCGTCCTCATCGTCCTCGTCGAGTTCTTCGTCCACCGGTCAGGTCGTGGTCATCTCCAGCGGCTCCTACGTGATCAACGCGAGCGTGGACGACACCGAGGTCGGCCAGGTGAAGACCGGCGACCAGGCGATCATCACACCGGACGGGTCGACCTCGACGGTCTACGGCACGGTCGGTTCGGTGGCCATGCTGGCCAGCGGGTCCGCCACGGTGCCCAGCTACCCGGTGACGATCAACGTCACCGGCAGCCCCACCGGCCTCTACCCCGGTGCCAGTGCGACGGTGTCGATCATCGTCAAACAGCTTTCCGGCGTGCTCGCCGTGCCCAGCACGGCGATCCACTTCTCCGGCGGCAAGTCCGCGGTCACCGAGATGTCCGGTGGCAAGCAGGTCTCGCACGCGGTGACGACCGGACTGACCGAGAACGGCTACACCCAGATCCTCACCGGTCTGTCCGCGGGTGACCAGGTTGTCGTCGCGGGTGCTCCGGCGGGCGCCGGCGGCGCGGCGCGTACCGGCGGCGGGACAACCCGCACCGGTGGCGGCGCGGGCGGCTTCGGCGGCGGCGCTGGTGGTTTCGGCGGCGGGGGCGGTGGTTTCGGCGGCGGTGCCGGCGGGTTCGGGGGCGGCGGGGGCGGCGGCTTCCGTGGCGGCGGGACGGGTGGCTGAGTCGTGAGCGTGTCCGCCGACTTCTACCCGACCGCACCGATCCCCACGGTCACCGACCATCCGGTCATCGAACTCACCGACATCCGCAAGGTCTACCGGACCGGTTCGCTGGAAGTGGAAGCCCTGCGCGGCGTCTCGTTGCGCATCGAGGCCGGCGAGTACGTCGCCATCATGGGACCGTCCGGCTCCGGCAAGTCCACGCTGATGCACATCCTGGGCTGCCTGGACGTGTCCAGCTCCGGCCAGTACCTGCTGGCCGGCGAGGATGTCAGCGGCCTGTCCGAGTTCGACCTCGCGGAGACCCGCAACCAGCGCATCGGTTTCGTGTTCCAGCAGTTCAACCTGTTGCCCTCGCTCACCGCGTGGCGCAACGTCGAACTGCCGCTGTGTTATGCCGGCGTGCCGAGGGTCGAGCGCAAGGCCAGGGCGATCGAGGTGCTGACGAGTGTCGGCCTCGGTGATCGGGTGATGCACCGGCCCAGTGAGCTGTCCGGTGGTCAGCAGTCCCGGGTCGCACTGGCCAGGGCGCTGGTGAACAAGCCCGCGCTGATCCTGGCCGACGAGCCCACCGGCGCGCTGGACACCCACTCCACCAACGAGGTGCTCAACGTCTTCGGCGATCTGCACGCCGCCGGCCACACCATCGTGCTGATCACGCACGAGGAGGACGTGGCCGCCCGTGCCGAACGCACCGTCCGGTTCCGCGACGGGCTGATCGAATCCGACACCAGACAGAAGATCAGCGGGGTGCTGTCGTGAGCTGGTGGGAAACGATCCGAACCAGTCTGGACGCGATCCGCAGTCATCGACTGCGCTCCGGCCTGACCATGCTGGGCATCCTGATCGGGATCGCCGCGGTCATTCTGACCGTCGGCCTCGGCGAAGGCGCCCAGGCCCAGGTCACCGCGCAGATCAGCGCCCTGGGCACCAACCTGCTGGTGATCACGCCGGGCAGCACCACCAGTTCGACCGGCGTCCGCGGCGGCTCCGGCTCAGCCGCGACGCTGACCATCCAGGACTCGGATGCGTTGCAGTCCAAGGACGTCGCTCCCGACATCGCCGCCGTGGCACCGAGCACCCAGCGGTCCGAGGCACTCACCGCGGGTAGCACGAACTGGACCACCACCGTGGTCGGCACGACACCCAGTTGGCTGTCGGTGCGCGCCCGGACCGTCTCCGAGGGCCGGTTCCTGACCGAGGCCGACGAGACCGGCGGCGCGGCGGTGACCGTGCTGGCCACGACGACGGCGCAGGAACTGTTCGGTGGCGGCGATGCCGTCGGTCGCACGGTCGCGGTGAACGGCACCCCGCTGACCGTGGTCGGGGTGCTCGCGCCGTCCGGCTCGACCTCGTCGACGACCAACGAGGACGACCAGGCGATCGTGCCGATCAGCACCGCCGCCGACCGCATCTTCGGTGGCACCACCCGCACCTCGGTCCAGTCGATCTACCTGGAGGCCACCTCCGCGGACACCCTCTCCGCCGCCTACCAGGAAGCCGACCAGGAACTGCTCAACCTGCACCACATCACCACCCCCACCGGCGCCGACTTCACCATCGCCAGCCAGCAGTCCCTGTTGTCCACCGCCACCTCGGTGGACAAGACCCTGACCGTCCTGCTGGCCGGCATCGCCGCGATCTCGCTGCTCGTCGGCGGCATCGGCGTCATGAACATCATGCTCGTCTCGGTCACCGAACGAATTCGCGAAATCGGCCTGCGCAAGGCGATCGGCGCCAATCCGGTGGTGATCCGCCGACAGTTCCTCGTCGAGGCATCAGTTCTCGGTCTCTCCGGCGGAATCCTCGGCGCCCTGCTCGGCATCGCCGGAGCCGCGATCCTCCCCCACTTCCTGTCCACCACCATCTCCGTCTCCCCCACCGCCACCATCGGCGCCATCGTCGTCGCGATCTGCATCGGTCTGGCCTTCGGTGTCTACCCGGCAACCCGGGCCGCCCGACTCGCCCCCATCGACGCACTGCGCAGCGAATGACGACCAGCGGTACAACCGTCCATTTTGGAGCAATGTGATGTCCGTTCGGACCACCGAGCCCACGCCATCCCGCCGACCCTGGGTCGGCCTCGCGTTGGTGGCCGGCGCGCTCGTCCTCACCGTGTCCGCCTGCGGCGGCGGCGGCAGCTCGACCAGTAGCGGCAGCCCCGCCCCCACCACCGGGACGAGCCGGGCCGCCGGCAGCGGAACCGGCCAGGGCACCGTCCCCGGTGCGTTCGGCACCGCGGCCGCGGTGGCCGCGTCCAGCATCGAGGTGCAGAACCCAACCAGCGGCCAGGTCACGGTCAACTTCACCGGCACAACGAAGTTCACCAGCACGGAGTCGGCCACGCTGGCCGACGTGACCGTCGGTTCGTGTGTGTCGGCCACCGGCGGTTCGGCCGCCACGGCGGGCAAGGTGACCGCGACGATGGTGACCATCACCCAGCCCGGCGCCAACGGCTGCACCGCGGCCGGCGGCTTCGGCGGTGGCGGTGGCTTCGGTGGTGGCGGCTTCGGTGGTGGCGCCCGGCCCAGCGGCTCGCCGCGGCCCAGTGGTGCCCCGCGCAGCAGGGCCTCCGGCGCGCCGCGCCCGTCCGGCGCCAACGGTGCCGACTTCGGCCGCGCGTTCGGCTCGGTCACCGCGGTCACCGGCAGCACCTTCACCGTGCACGGCATGGCCCGACAGGGTGCCACGGCAACCGACACGGTGGTCACGGTGACCGGGTCGACCACGTACACCAAGTCCGTCACGGCCGCCTCCAGCGCGGTCGTCGTCGGCGACTGCGTGGCGGCGCTGGGCAAGGCCGACGACACCGGCGCGATCGCGGCCACCTCGATCACGGTCAGCAAGGCCGGCCCCAATGGTTGCAGCACCGGCTTCGGTGGCGGGCGCGGCCGGGGCGGTGCCGGCGGCACCGGCGGCACTGGTGGTACCGGCAATGGCTGAGCCGACCAAGGGTCGTCGGCGCAGCGGCGGCAAGCCCGGGATCTTCCCCCGGCGCAGGTTGATCGTGCTGGGTGTCGCGCTGGTGTTGGTGCTCGGCGGGTTCGGCGTCGCGTGGGCGACCACCAAGTCCTCCTCGGGCGGTTACCGCACCACAGCGGCCGGCCCGGCCCAGGTGACCGCGACGCTGGCCAACACCGGCACGGTGGAGCCGGTCTCCGAGGCGACGATCAGCTTCCCGCTGTCCGGTCAGGTCGCGTCGGTGGCCGCGCAGCAGGGCCAGCAGGTCGACATCGGTCAGGACCTGGCCGACCTGAACACCACGAGCATCGCCTCACAGGTCAGTTCGGCCCAGTCGACGGTGGCCACCGCGCAGGCGAAGCTCGCCAGCGACCAGGCCAGCGAGACCACCGCGGTCACCTCCAGCAGCGACAGCAGCTCGGGCGGGTCCAGCTCGTCGAGCCATTCCAGCAGCAGTAGCAGCGGCAGCCACAGCTCGGCCGGCTCGAACAGCGCGCTGGCCGGGCTGGCACAGGGCCTGACCAGCGGCCAGGCGGCGGTGAAGAACGCGCAGGGCGCGGTGGACGGCGACCTGACGCTGGTCAGCGCGGCGGTCAAACAGGAGAACAGCACCTGCCCGGCGGTCATTCAGGCGATCAACAGCGCCGGCAGTGGGACAACGTCGAACACGTCCTCGGACGCGCACAAGTCCAGTTCGTCGCACTCGACAAGTTCGTCCTCGACCAGTTCGTCGGACACGTCCAGCTCGGACACGTCACCGTCGGACTCGACCTCGCCGACCACCACGCCGCCGACGAGCACCGCTCCCCCGGTCGACGTGAGCGGCTGCACCACGCTGCTCAACCAGGTGCTGACCGACCAGAACCGGACCTCGACCGACGAGCAGTCGCTGGCCAGTGCCGAGGCCGCGTTGACCACGGCGCTGAACAAGGCCGACCAGGCGGTGCAGCAGGCCGCGCAGAGTACGGGTTCGTCGTCGGGCAGCCACACCTCGACCACACCGCAGGCCGCGACGCCCACCGGCGGCAGCGGCCACACCAGCGCGCCGGCCTCGCCCGACCAGCTCGCCGCCGACCAGGCGTCGATCGACGCGGCCAACGCCCAGCTCGCCGAGGTGCAGCAGAACCTGGCGGCGGCCAGCCTGGTCAGCCCGATCGCCGGCACGGTCGCCCAGGTGACCATCACCGCCGGGCAGTCGGTGTCGGCGAACTCGACCAGCGCGACCATCGTGATCATCGGGCCGGGCACCAGCGAGGTGACCACGGCGGTGACCGACAACCAGGTCGGCCAGGTCAAGCCCGGTGAGGCCGCGTCGATCGTGCCGGACGGCGGCAGCACGCCGATCCCCGGCACGGTCACCGCGATCGGTGCGCTGGGCACGACCACGTCGTCCGGCTCGGCCAGCTATCCGGTGACCATCTCGCTGAAGTCGACCACCCAGCCGCTCTACGCGGGGTCGAACGCCGCGGTGTCCATCACGCTGGGCAGCGCGAAGGCGGCGGTGACGGTGCCGACCTCGGCCGTGCACACGATCGGTTCGATCTCCTTCGTCACCGAGATGCGCAACGGCAAGGCGACCACGGTGCCGGTCAAGCTCGGCGTCATCGGCAGCACGGTCACCCAGATCACCTCCGGGGTGTCCGCCGGTGACCAGGTCGTGCTCGCCGACCTCGGTACGGCCCTGCCGACCGCCGGCACCACCGGCGCACGCGGCTTCGGCGGCGGTGGCGGCGGGTTCGGCGGTGGCGCGGCCGGCGGCCGGGCTGCCGGCGGTGGCGGTGCCGCTGGTGGCGGCGGCCGGGGTGGCGGCTGAGTCAGCCCGAGATCGTCGACCGGAAGGCGCGCAGGCGCTCGGCGGTCGACGGCAGGGTGAGCGACCAGAGCTGCGCGGTGGTCTCCATGGTGAGCACGTCGTCGTGTCCGAGGGCGGGTTCGGCGACCACCGCGCGCAGCGTCTGCTTGGTCCGCAGTACCAGGTCCCGATCGACCTCGGCGGCGCCGGAGACGAACGTCCGCACCTCGGCCAGCAGGTCGGCGGCGGGCGCCGAGGCCAGTGCGAGACCGGCGGCCACGGCCTGGTCGCCGGTCAGCCGCCGGCCGAACAGCACCATCGCCGCCGCGGTCTGCGGTCCGACCAACCGCTCCAGCATCCACAGGTGGCCGCCACCGGGGTGCACGCCGATCTTCAGGAACCGGGTGTCGAACCAGGCCGAGTCGGCGACGATCCGCACGTCGCAGGCGAGCGCGAGGTTCATTCCGGCGCCGACCGCGGGCCCGTTGACCGCCGCGACAGTGGGCAGCGGGGATCGGCTCACCCGCAGGAAGCCCTCGTAGACCCGCTCGACGGCCGCGGTGTTGCCGTCGGCGGCGGCGATCAGGTCGGCGAGGTCGGCCCCCGCGCAGAACGCCGACCCCGCCCCGGTGACCACCATGGCCCGGACGTCCTGGTCGGCCTCCAGCGTGTCGAACGCGCCGACCAACTCGATCACCATCTCGGCGGAAAGGATGTTGCGCCGCTCGGGGTCCGCCAGCGTGAGCCATCCGACGCCCGACTCGACTTCCACGTTCACCATGCGCACTATCGAAGAATGCCAGATGTCCGCACCGAGCGGTTGGCCCGCACCAGGTCCCTGATCGACGCGGCGGCGCGGATCGTCGTGCTCACCGGTGCGGGCATCTCCACCGACTCCGGTATCCCCGACTTCCGCGGTCCCAACGGCCTGTGGACGACGAATCCGGCCGCCGAACGGCTGTCCGACCTGCGGTCCTACCTGGACGATCCGGAACTGCGCCGGCAGACCTGGCGGTCCCGGGCGACCCATCCGGCCTGGCAGGCCGAGCCGAACGCCGCGCACCTCGCCCTGGTCGCGCTGGAGAAGACCGGCCGGCTGCACACGCTGGTCACCCAGAACATCGACGGGCTGCACCAGCGCGCCGGCTCGTCGCCGGGCCGCGTCGTCGAGATCCACGGCACCATGTTCGCCACCGAGTGCCTGTCCTGCGACGACCGACGCACCATGCGCGCGGCGCTGGACCGGGTGGCGGCCGGTGAGCCCGACCCGGGCTGCCGGGTCTGCGGCGGCATTCTCAAGGCGGCGACCGTCTCGTTCGGACAGCCGATGGACATGGCTGTGCTGCACCGGGCGGAGGACGCGGTCAACTCGTGCGATCTACTGCTCGTGGTGGGCAGTTCGCTGACCGTGCAACCGGCCGCCGGGCTCGTCTCCACGGCCGCGCTGGCGGGCGCGACCGTGGTGGTGTGCAACGCGTCGCGCACACCCTACGACGGCCTCGCCACGGTGGTGCTGCGGGAGCCGATCGGCGAGATTCTGCCCGCGCTGCTGGGCTGAACGTTCGGCGGGCCGGACGTCCGCTCGTGGCACCAGAGCGACCGGTCACGTCCCTACTTCGCAGTAGTAATACCGCGACCGATACGTTCGCCCTGCTCAGCTGTTCGCCTGCCGTGTCCGGAACGGACACAACGGCCAAAGGCCGGTTTTGGGGGCGCGAACCTCTTGACCGACGTGCTAGCTTCCTCGTGATAATCCAGAGATCGAATCGATATAGTTCTGATATCTGGACTCCGCAGATTTGCTTCACTGATTCAAGGAGTTCTGCCTTGCCTCGGATATATCGGCGCGGATCACATCGACCAGTCGTCGATGGCACCCGCAGATCAATGAGCAGGTCCACGTTTCTGAGCGTGGCCATCGCGGTGCCGATCCTACTGCTCGGCGCGGCCGTGGCGATCTTCGCCGTCGTGGGTTTCAAGTCCGACAGCCAAACCGCGGTCCAGGCCGCGGCCGACTCGGCCGCCGCCGACCCGAACCCGGACTGCACTCTCGTCGTCCCGGCAAATCCGCTGACCGCCGCCGGATTAGCCACTCCGTACCAACTCACCGCGACCAATCGGCGTAATGGACCGTGCAATGAGGCTAATGACGGCCAGTCCGCATTTGTCGAGGCCGCGATCATCACGCCCGGCGGACAGCTGACTTTGTACGACCCCGTCGTGGTCGACGCGGGCAGCCGTGCGGCGGCCAAGCCCGTGCCGGCGACGGTGCCTGCCGGATCAACGGTAGGCATCTGGTTCGGCTTCAACGGCGACAACCTGACCCTGAAGTCGACCGGCTACGGCAACACCCTCAACCAGGGCAAGTGCGTCAACGGCACCCAGGGTTCGATCTTCGGCCAGTTCGCGTACTGCAACGGTGTCGCGTTCTTCGCCGCCGCGAACAAGGCGATCGCCGCCAAGACCCTGGTGGTGCCGCCGATCGGTACCGCCAACGACGGCCTGCCCTGCCCGACCACGCGCTCGTTCGACCTGGTGGACCAGGACCAGAGCGACAACGTGGTCACCCATTACCTCGCCAACGCCAAGGGCCAGATCGCGCAGAACAACAAGGCGAGCACGGCCGCGCTCGGTGCCGGTGCGACGGACCTGGCCAACGGCAGTGACAACGCGCTGCTGGACCTGTTCATGGACCCGGTGCTGGGCTGCACCCCGTTCAACGTGGCTGACCAGTCCAGCGACAACGTCCCCAGCGGCTCGCTGCCGCTGGACGAGCTGTCCGCCGCGGTGGGCCAGCAGGCACCGGTCGCACTGGTGCCGCTGAACGACCCGATGACCGTGAACGGCGACAACCAGAGCACGGCCAAGACCAACCTCTACCGGGTCGGCGTGGACCAGCTGGCGATCGGCAGTGGTGGCGACGACGGCAGCGGCGCCGCCTACTGCACCAACATGTTCGGCGCGGCAACGGGCATCCAGCGGGTGTTCAAGGACGAGGCGACGTTCACCGCCGGCCCCTCGGTCGATCCCGGTATGGCGACCAACCTGTTCACCTTCCTGGCCATGCGCGCCAACCAGTCCTTCACCAACCTGGGCTGCGACACGCTGCTCAAGGTGCCCAATCCCATCACCCTCACGATGGACGCCAACCAGATCGTCACCGACGCGACGTACACCCCGCTGGGCCAGACGCCGCCCGGATCGACCTGTGGCCCCACCACGACCACGACCAACACGGCACCGACGACCACCGGCGCCACCACGACCACCGCCGACGCCGCCCCCACCACGACCACCGCGGTGACCACCACCGCGGCCACTCCCACCACAACCGGAACCACCGCCACCACTGGAACCACCACCAGCACAACCGGAACCGCTCCGATCAAGACGACCGATCCGACCGCCACCACCACGGCGGGCGGCACCACCACGACCACCGGCGGGTCCGCTCCGCCGACCACCACCTCGGCACCGACCACCACGACCCCGACCTGTACCCCGCCGAGCGGCGGTGCGCCGACCTCGACCACCGCCAGTGCCCCGACCGGCCCGACCAGAACGAACCATCCGCCGAACCTGTGGCGGTGGCACCACCGCCCGCACTGGTGAGCCACAGCTGAACACGTGAGTGGCGGTGCCCGACCTACCGGGCACCGCCACTCACGTTCGTCCGAAGCCTGCTCAGTCGAACAGCACGACCGAGCGCAGCACGTCACCGTGCTGCATCCGCGCGAACGCCTGCTCGACCTGGTCCAGCGCGATCGTCTCGGAGACGAACGCGTCCAGGTCGAGGCGGCCCTGCCGGTAGAGGTCGACCAGGTACGGGAAGTCGCGGGCGGGCAGGCAGTCGCCGTACCAGGACGACTTCAGTGCGCCGCCGTGCGAGAACAGGTCGATCAGGGGCATCTCGACACGCATGTCCGGGGTCGGCACGCCGACCAGGACCACCGTGCCGGCCAGGTCGCGGGCATAGAAGGCCTGCTTCCACGTCTCCGGCCGGCCGATCGCCTCGATCACCACGTCCGCGCCGAAGCCGCCGGTCAGTTCCCGGACCGTCTCGACCACGTCGGACTCCCGGCCGTTGACCGTGTGGGTGGCGCCGATCTTCTTGGCCCAGTCCAGTTTCCGCTGGTCCACGTCGACCGCGACGATCGTGGTCGCACCGGCCAACTTGGCCCCGGCGACGGCAGCCATGCCCACGCCGCCGCAGCCGATCACCGCGACGCTGTCACCCCGGGTCACCCCGCCGGTGTTGATCGCCGCGCCGAGCCCGGCCATCACCCCGCAGCCCAGCAGCCCGGCCGCGGCCGGCGACGCCGCCGGGTCCACCTTCGTGCACTGTCCACTGTGGACGAGTGTCAGCTCGGCGAACGCGCCGATGCCCAACGCGGGCGAGAGCGGCGTGCCGTCGGTGAGGGTCATCGGCTGGCTGGCGTTGTGCGTGTTGAAGCAGTACTGCGGCTTGCCCTTCCGGCACGCCCGGCACGAACCGCAGACGGCGCGCCAGTTCAGGATGACGAAGTCGCCCACCTCGACATCGCTGACGCCCTCGCCGACGGCCTCGACGATGCCCGACGCCTCATGGCCGAGCAGGAATGGGAAGTCATCGTTGATCCCGCCCTCGCGGTAGTGCAGGTCGGTGTGGCAGACCCCGCACGCCTGCACCCGCACCAGCGCCTCACCCGGCCCCGGGTCGGGCACCAACACCGTCACCACCTCGACCGGTGCGCCCTTCTCCCGCGCGATCACGCCTTTCACCTGGTGAGCATCGTGCGCCATACCCGTCCCTTCGCCACTGCCGGCACCACGTCGTGTCGTCGTTCAGATGCGATTCTGGGTCACTGGTCGACGGTTGGCCAGGCATCGGTCGTGTGATGCTGGGCGGACGTCTGTCCGGCTGAGTTCTGCTCAGTGGAATCCACCGTCGAACCGTCGGGATCACTCGGGTCCTGCGCGGGGGTCGGCGTGACGGTGGGCGTCGGGCTGGGCGTCGGGCTGGGCGTCGGGCTGGGTGTCGGGGTGAGCGTCGGTGCCTGGGTGGTCGGCGTGGGGGCGGCCGAGGTGTCCCCGAACCAGTCCCACTTCCGGTCCGGATGCGGCAACCTGGCCTGACCGCGCGAATCGGCCGAGCCGGGCCACGCCGCGACACCGATCGACCGCGGCAGCTGACTGTTCGGCCGGGAGTTGTTCGGCACGATGTTGCCGGTCGAGCTGTGCGGGGCATAGGGCGGGTGGCCGGCGGCCGAGCCGAACGCGTGCTGGCCGCCGGCGATGCTGGCCTGCGGTGTCCCGGCCGGCTCGGTGGGCGGCTGCTGGACCGGTGGGGCGGCGTCGGTGGGCCTGCGGGTGAACGGCGCGTCGTGGTGCGCGGGCGTGCTGGGCGCCTGCGCGCCGGCAGCCGAAGCCGTGTCCTCGTGCGGGCTGGTGGTCATCGGCGCGATGGCGTGCGGCGTGGTCACCCAGCCGGGGCCGCCGAGCGCGCCGTTCGGACCGGCCGAGGTGGTCGGATCGGGCGCGGCGACCGAATCGGTCGGCGGGGCGTGCCGGGCGTAGGCCACCCCGGCGACGGCACCGGCCACCAGGGTGCTGGCGGCGAGCATCACGATCGGTTTGGTGGCCCAGTGGCGACGGCTGCCCTTCTGCTTGGCCGGTCCGGTCGCCCCGGCGGCGTCGGCGGTCGGCAGCGAAGCCGCCAGCAGGGCGCGCGGGATGGCCGGCGGCACCGGGAGCAGGCGGACGCCGATCAGCAGCCGGTCCGGTGCCATCAGCTCCAGCCAGTGCTTGCCGCAGCGCTCGCACTCCCGGGTGTGCCGGGCGAACTGCTTGCGCCAGACCGGACCGGGCCGGCCGGTCCAGTCGCCGAGCACGGCAAGCAACTCGGGGCACCGGGGCGTGGCCCACAGCGCGCGGACCACCACCCGGCCCGCGGTCAGCTGCGCCTTCATCCGCTGCACCCGCACGGCCGCGTACCTGGTCGTCATGCCCAGCGCGTCAGCGAGTTCGCGCTTGCTGACCTGACCACCGGCCGACAGCCACCAGACCGCGAGCACGTCCCGGTCGTCCTCGTCCAGCCAGCGGGTCGCCTCGGCGAGTTCGCGGCGCTGCCGGGTCAGGCCGAGTTCGGTGATGGTCAGATCGACGAAGTCGGCGCCGGGATGGGCCACCCCGAACGCGTTCGCCTGCCGGTTGGCGGTTTCCGGGTCGGCCGTCGCGGCTTCGAGGTGTTCGCGCACCCGCCGCACGGCGGTGGCCAGCAGCCACGGGTGGAAGCTGGCCGGGTCACGCAGCCGGGGCAGATCGTGCAGCACTCCCAACATCGTGGCGAGCACGACGTCGTCCACGTCGGGATGGCCGTCCAGGGCACGCCCGACCAGGTTGTAGACCACCCGCAGGCTGCCGGCGACCAACTCGTCGAGAGCGTCCTGCGCACCGGACCGGGCGCGCACCACGAGTGCGACGTCCCGCCCGGCTAAGCGTTCGTCCAGCGGCTCGTTCATCAGCTCCAGCCATCCCAACTCGATCGTTTGGTCCAACCGGCGATCAGGAGACCGGAGACATGGCCAAGGGATAACACAAATACAGACGGCCGGAAACTACCGTTCGGCCTTGATGGCGGGAAGAATTCTGGTAACGAAGCCGCGCACATGGGCCCGCAGCAGTTCCGCGGCGCCCGCCGCGTCCCCCGCCGTCGCCGCGTCGAGGATGGCTTTGTGCTCGCGCCACTCGTTGTCCCAACTGTGCGTCGTGTCCCAGCCGACCACGCTGATCAGCGCGGCCCGGTCCCGCAGGTCGTCGAGGATGTTGACCAGCAACGGATTCCCGCAACCCACGTACAGCGCCTGATGGAAGGTGCGGTTGAGCAGGCTCAGTTCGGCGTGGTCGGCGCCGGCGATCGCATCGGCGGCTGCGGCCAGGGTGGCCGTGGCGGGCGAGAAACCGTCGGTCCGGCCGGCCTGGACGGACCGCGCGACCGCCTCGGGTTCGAGCAGCAGGCGCAGGTCGTAGACGCTACGGGCCAGTTCCGCGTCGACCACCCGCACCGACGCGCCCTTGTACGGACTGAAGGTGACCAGACCGGAACCGGACAGCACCTTCAGTGCCTCGCGCACCGGCGTCTTGGACACGCCGAGCTTCTGCGCGAGTTCCATCTCGACGAGTGGCTGGCCGGGCAGCAGTTCCCGGCTGAGGATCGCCCGGCGGATCGCGTCGAGCACAAGTTCGGTCCGGGAGGCGGGCAGACCGAGCATCTCGGGCATCGGTCCCTCCCTGGTCAGCGGCCCACTCCGTCGACTCGAATGGTAGCCGGGCCGGTGATCGATCCGGTTTTCAGACCGGGCTGCGGCCGAATTCGGCCAGCGTCTCTCATGTATCATATATGAGAGCCGTCCACCTGCGACGATAGGACATTCGACGATGAGTTTCGGAGCGCTCCGCGACAGGTTGGCCGGTGTGGTGGCGATCCCGGTGACCCCGTTCGACCCGAACGACACGGTCGCGGAGTCCGCCCTGGTCACCGTGCTGCACCGACTGGTCGACGGCGGTATCGAAGTGATCACACCCAACGGCAACACCGGCGAGTTCTACGCGCTGTCGGAGGCCGAGGGCCGGCAGGTGGTGGATCTCACCGCGAAAACCGTCGGCGACCGGGCCAGCATCGTGGTCGGCGTCGGCAAGTCGGTGCCCGACGCGATCACCGCCGCCCGACACGCGCGGGACACCGGCGCGGCCGCGATCATGGTGCACCAGCCGGTGCATCCCTATCTGTCCAAGGACGGCTGGGTCGCCTACCACGCGGCGATCGCCGAGGCGGTGCCCGATCTCGGCGTCATCCTCTACCTGCGCAACCCACGGATCGACGGCGCCGCACTGGCCCGGCTCGGTGAACTGGCGCCGAACGTGGTCGGGGTCAAGTACTCGGTGCCCGACCCGGTCCGGTTCGCCACGGTGGCCCGGGATGCCGGGCTGGACCGGTTCGCCTGGATCTGCGGCCTGGCCGAACTGTCCGCGCCCGGCTACTGGGCGGTCGGCGCGACCGGGTTCACCTCCGGGCTGGCCAACGTCGCGCCCGAGCTGTCGATCGGACTGCTGACCGCGTTGCGCGCCAACGACTTCCCGGCCGCGATGGCGGTCTGGCAGCGGATTCGACCGTTCGAACAACTCCGCGCGGCCAACGAGTCGGAGAACAATGTGTCCGTGGTCAAGGAAGCCTTGGCCCAGTTGGGCATCTGCCGGCGGGACGTGCGCGCGCCCAGCTCCACCCTGGACGAACCGGGCCGGGCCGCGGTCGCCGCGCTGCTCGCCGACTGGACGCTGTCGTGACCGAACCTCGCCGGACACCGGAACAGTTGCGCAGCCACCGTTGGTACGGCGGGGACGAGCTGCGCAACTTCAGCCACCGGGCGCGCACCCGGCAGCTCGGGCTCAATCCCGAGGAGCACCTTGGCAAACCGGTGATCGGCATCCTGAACACCTGGAGTGACATCAATCCCTGTCACATGCACCTGCGCGAACGGGCCGAACAGGTCAAACGCGGGGTGTGGCAGGCCGGTGGCTACCCGCTGGAGTTCCCGGTGGCCACGCTGTCGGAGACGTTCCAGAAGCCGACCCCGATGCTCTACCGCAACCTGCTGTCGATGGAGACCGAGGAGATCCTGCGGTCCTACCCGATCGACGGCGCGGTGCTGATGGGCGGCTGCGACAAGACGACGCCCGCGCTGCTGATGGGCGCGGCCAGCGCCGACCTGCCGGTGATCTTCGTGCCGGCCGGACCGATGCTGCGCGGACACTGGCGCGACCAGACCCTCGGCAGCGGCACGGACATGTGGAAGTACTGGGACGACCGCAAGGCCGGCCTGATCGGCGACCGCGAGCTGGCCGAGCTGGAGACCGGCCTGGCCCGCTCCCCCGGCACCTGCATGACGATGGGTACCGCGTCCACCATGACCTCGGCCGCCGAGGTGCTCGGCCTGAGCCTGCCCGGAGCCGCGGCGATCCCCGCAGTGGACTCGGCGCACCACCGGATGGCCGCGGCCAGCGGGATGCGCATCGTCGAGATGGTCTGGACCGACCTGACGATCTCCCGGATCGTCTCGCCGGCCGCCTACGCCGACGCGATCACCACCGTGCTCGCGCTCGGCGGCTCGACCAACGCGGTGATCCACCTGATCGCGATGGCCGGCCGCAGCCAGATCCCGTTGAGCCTGGACGACTTCGACACGATCGCCCGCAAGGTCCCGGTGCTGGCCAACATCCGGCCCGGCGGCGAGTACCTGATGGAGGACTTCTACTACGCGGGCGGCCTGCCCGGTCTGCTGTCCCGGCTGGACGGCCTCGGGCTGCTGCATACCGACCGGATCACCGTCACCGGCCTGCCGCTGGCCGACAGCCTGACCGGCGCGCGGGTGCACAACGACGAGGTGATCCGCCCGGCCGACCGCCCGCTCGCGCAGGAGGGCGGAGTCGCCGTGCTGCGCGGCAACCTGGCGCCGGACGGCGCGGTGATCAAGCACATCGCCGCCGAGCAGCGGTTGTTGACGCACACCGGTCCGGCCGTGGTGTTCAACAACTACGACGACCTCAAGCGCCGGATCAACGACCCGGACCTGGACATCACCCCGGACTCGGTGCTGGTGCTGCGCGGCGCCGGTCCGCTGGGCGGGCCGGGCATGCCCGAGTACGGCATGCTGCCGATCCCCGACCGCCTGCTGGCCAAGGGAGTCCGGGACATGGTGCGGATCTCCGACGCCCGGATGAGCGGCACGAGCTACGGAGCGTGCGTGCTGCACATCTCCCCGGAGTCGCACGTCGGCGGTCCGCTCGCGCTGGTTCGTGACGGCGACCTCATCACGCTGGACGTGCCGGCGCGTAGGCTGAGCGTCGAGGTCGACGACGCCGAACTGGCCCGTCGCCGGGCGGCCTGGAGCGCACCGCGACCGAAGTACGAACGTGGTTACGGAGCCCTCTACGCCGCCCACATCACGCAGGCCGACCAGGGATGTGACTTCGACTTCCTGGCTCGCGTCGGCGAGAATCCAGAGCCGGACCCCCGCTGAGAAGGAGCCAATCCGGGATGACCGCCGTGCCCAGCATCGACCCGCGCACCGGACAGATCGTCGACGAGGCGGTGGCCGAGGAGACCACCGACGCGCAGATCGACCAGTTCTGTCAGGCCGCCGCGGCAGCCGCGCCACTGCTCGCCGACGGCGGGCGGCCGTTGCGCGCGAGCCTGCTGCACGCGATGGCCGACGCGCTGGAAGCCGACCGGGAGACCATCGTCGGGCTGGCCGACCGGGAGACCGCGCTCGGCATGACCCGGCTGAACGGCGAGCTGACCCGCACCGCCTACCAGCTCCGGGTGTTCGCCGAGGTGCTGGACGAGGGCTCGTTCGTCGAGGCGATCATCGACCACGCCGGCGACACCCCGATGGGCCCGCGCCCGGACCTGCGCCGGATGCTCGTGCCGATCGGCCCGGTCGCGGTGTTCGGCGCGAGCAACTTCCCGCTGGCCTTCTCGGTGCCCGGCGGCGACACCGCGTCCGCGCTGGCCGCCGGTTGCCCGGTAGTGGTCAAGGCACACCCCTCACACCCGGCCACCTCCCAGCGTGTCTTCGAGGTGCTCGCCGAGGCCGCCACGAAGGCAGGCGCGCCGGTCGGCACGCTGGCGATCGTGCACGGCCAGCAGGCCGGCGCGACCCTGGTCAGGCACCCGGCGATCAAGGCGGTCGGCTTCACCGGTTCGCTGCACGGCGGTCGCGCGCTGGCCGATCTGGCCGCGGCCCGGCCGGAGCCGATCCCGTTCTTCGGCGAGCTGAGCAGCCTCAACCCGGTGGTGGTCACCAAGGCGGCCGCCGCCGCCCGCACCGAGGACATCGCGGCCGGCCTGGTCGGCTCGTTCACCCTGGGCGCGGGCCAGTTCTGCACCAAGCCCGGCATGGTGTTCGTGCCCGGCGGCCCGGACGGTGACAGGCTGCGCGCGGCGATCGCCACCGCGGTGGCCGACCTGGCGCCGCAGGTGGCGCTCAACGGCGGCATCCGGCAGGCGTTCCTCAACCAGACCGCCGAACTGGCCGAGCACGCCAAACTGGACCGGCTGGCCGAGGGCAAGCCCAGCAACGGCACCGGTTTCGAGGTCCGGCCGACGGTGTTCGGCACGTCCACCGACCGGTTCAGCCCGGACATCGCCGAGGAGAACTTCGGCCCGTCCACCGTGCTGGTGTCCTATTCCGACGATGACGACCTGTTGGCCGCGCTGGCCCAGGTGCCCGGCTCGCTGACCGCGACCGTGCAGGTCGCCGACGACGACACCACGCTGTCCGACGCGGTGCTGAAAGCCTTGCAGGCCAAGGCGGGCCGGCTGCTGTTCAACGGCTACCCGACCGGTGTGGCGGTGTCCTGGGCGCAGCACCACGGTGGCCCGTGGCCCTCCACGAACAGCCAGCACACGTCCGTCGGCGCGACCGCGATCCGCCGCTGGCTGCGCCCGGTGGCATGGCAGAACGCGCCGCAGGCCCTGCTGCCGGCCGAACTCCGGGACGACAACACCGCGGCCGTGCCGCGCCGGGTGAACGGTGTGCTGGTGCTGCCGGAATGATCTCGGCCGCTTTTCTGGTCACCTGTGTACTGATCGTGGTGGCGCCCGGCCCGTCGTTCGCGGTGATGGTCAACCAGACCCTCCGCCACGGCCGACCGGCCGGGCTCGCCACGGTGGCCGGCAACACCACCGCCCTCACGTTCTGGGCGTCGGCCTCCGCTCTCGGCCTCACCGCCCTCATCCGCACCTCGGAAATCGCCTTCCTGGCCCTGAAAATCGCCGGCGCGGCGTATCTTTGCTGGCTCGGCGTGCAGACGTTGTTACGCAGTCGCGCCAAAGCGAGCATCGAGGTCGACCAGGAAACAGCAGAAACCCCCGAACCGCGCCCCCGCTCAATCGTGGCCGCCTACCGGGCCGGCCTGCTGACCAACCTCACCAACCCCAAAGCAGCGATCCTCTATCTGGCCCTGTTCCCGCAATTCCTGCCGGCCCACAGCGGCCTGGTCGACGTCTTCACCCTCGCCGTCGTCCAGATGTCCATCAGTGCGTCCTGGTACATCACGGTGGTCCTGGCCGTGGCCGGCATCCGCCGCCTGCTCGCCCAACCACGAGTCAAAATCTGGCTCGACCGGGTGACCAGTTGCGTCCTGATCGGTCTCGGCATT
>DATATV010000051.1:0-112243 GCA_036268615.1 Pseudonocardiaceae bacterium | reverse complement strand
CTGCGGGGAGTTCGGCCGAATCGACGAGTTCGTCGGGGCGTTGGGGCGCTGCCGGCCCAACTGGCCCCGGGGGTGCTTCAGATGGTGGTACTGATTCGGCGGGTTCGTCGGGTCGGTGGGGTACTGATTCGGCGACGACATCGGGTCAGTGGGGGGTCGCGGGATTGACGGAGTCGGGTGGTTCGTCGGGCACTGATGCCTCGGCCGGCTCGTCCGGGCGGTGGGGCGCGGCTGGTCCGACGGGTCCGGCGGGTCCGGCGGGTGGCGCCGATTCGACCGGCTCTGCCGGGCGGTCCGGCTCTGCCGGGCTGCCGAGCGATTTGTCCGACGTGGCTGAGATTCCTGGATTGGCGGGGCTCACCGGCGGCTCCGGTGGAGCGGGATTTTCCGGCAGTTCGGGCCGATTCGGCGCCGGCGATTCGGCCGGGTCGGCCAGTGCCACCGGTTCGGGCAGTGACCGCGCCGCCGGGGTGTCCGCTCAGAGCTCGGTGACCGGGGCAGATACTGGTGGCGACTCCTCCCTCGGTTGGGCCGCGCTCGTGAGCCGGCAGGGGGTCCGGGGTGCGCTGAAGGCGACCAGTTCGATGCCGGCCAACTCCGGTGCGAGTTCGGTCGGCGGGTCGTCGGGGATTGCGTCGGGCAGTGGGCCTGGCGTTGGATCTCGCTCAGCGTCCGACGTGGGCTCTGCTGCGAGAACCGAGCTGGGGTCCGGCACGGGATCCGGTTTCGGGTCCGCCTTTGGGTCCAGCGGAGGGGCTGACATGGGTTCTGGTGTGGCGTCCGACGACGGACCCGGCAGACCGTCCAACATGCTGCCCGACGCCCAAACCAGCGTCGCGCTCATCGACGTCACCAGCGCCACCAGCGCCGGCACCGGCCGCGCCCCCTGGCACAGCGCCGCACTCGGCGAGATGCTGCTCAGCCAACTCGTCGACCGGGTGCGCGAAGCCGTCCCGCCCGGCGCCACCGTCACCAAGGTCGGCGCGGCCGAGCTCGCCGTCCTGCTGCCCGGACTGACCCGGCAACAGGCCGACGAATGGGCCGAGCAACTCCGCGGTTGGGTCGCCGGCCTCGGCTGGACCAGCGTCGGCCTGATCATCACCGTGCGCACCGCGATGCTGGGCAACCCACCCGCCGCCGACCGCACCCCGACCACGGTCCAACCCCGCACGAGCCTCACTGCGCCGGAACCGTCGGCCAGCGCCGAGCCTGCCTGGGCGTCGGACCCGGCCGGCGTGCCGGCGCTGAGCCCGCCGCCGATTCTGCCGCCGGCGCCGGTGCCACCGGCTCTGGCGCCGCCAGTGCCGCAGTCCGAGTTGTCGTCGGAGCCGATCCACGCTGCCGTCGCCGCGCGGTTCACCTCCGACCACCCCACTTCCGGCTGGCTCACCACCGACCCGTCCACCGGAACGTTCGCCGCCGTCGGGAAGCCCGACGAGCCGACGCCCCCCACCTCCTCCGGCCGCTTCAGCACGAGCCCGTTCGCCGAGGGCGCCGAGCAACCGACCGAGCAACCGACCGAGCAACCGGCCGAGCCACTGGCCGATCCGCCCTCGACCGGTCGGCGTTCCGTTGATCGCTTCGCCACCGAGCAGTCGTTGCCGGGCCGGCGTTCCGTCGACCGATTCACCATCGGTCAACCGGCAGCCCGGTCGACACCGTTCGGCGCTGGTTCGGCGAGCGGCCTGACCAGCGAGGCCGGCGCGGACGAGTCCCGTCCGGGCCGTCGTTCGGTCGATCGGTTCAACACCGATCAGCCGGGCTCGGCGGACCAGTCCCTCCCCGGCCGTCGTTCGGTGGACCGGATTTCCGCCGATCAGCCTGCCGCGGCTGAAGCTCGTCCGGGCCGACGCTCGGTGGACCGGTTCGCGGCTGATCAGGCAGCTGCCGCCGGGCAATCTGCCGCGGAGTCGTCCCCGCCCGGTCGACGTTCGGTGGATCGGCTGACGACCGGGCTGTCCGATGTCGATCAGTCGCCCCCGGGCAGGCGCTCTGCCGACCGACTGGACGCCGAGCAGTCGGGGCGCCGCTCTGTCGATCGGTTGATCGCCGAGCAGCAGGCCAGCGGCCTGACCGGCCAACCCGGTGCCGAGCAGGCCGTGGGCCGGCGCTCGGCCGACCGGTTTGCGGTCGAGCAGGCGGCTGCCGCTGACCAGCCCGTCGCGGAGCAGTCGCGGCCCGGTCGTCGTTCGGTGGATCGTGTGCCGTCCGATGCCGAGCCGTCGTTGCCGGGTCGTCGTTCGGTGGATCGGATTTTGGCCGAGCAGGCGGCGGCCGACGACTCTCCGCCCGGTCGTCGTTCGGTTGACCGGCTGACCGGCGGGCAATCGGCTGCGGATCAGCCGCCGGGGCGCCGCTCGGTGGATCGGCTGACGACCGAGCAGCCGACGCCGCAACAGCCCGCACCTCAACAGCCGACTCCGGAGCAGCCGGTCGGGCGTCGTTCGGTGGACCGGCTCGTGGCTGAGGCGACCGACGAAGCCGCCGTCGGCAGTCCGTCCGCAGTGGACGAACCGTCGACCGGTCGTCGTTCGGTCGACCGGGCCGGTTCGGGTAGTCGTTCCGTTGACCGGTTGATCGCCGACAACACTACCGAGGGCGCCGAGAAGCCTGCTCCCGGGCGGCGTTCCGCTGATCGTCCCACCGATGCTTCGTCCATTGTGGATAAATTGGTGGAGATTCCGGCGCCGGTTTCGCCGTGGAGCCGGGAAGCCGGCGGCCCGCCGATACCGCCTGGTCCGCGTCGGGCGGAGCCTGCTGAGCGGCTTGCCGAGCCGGCGGTTGTCGCCGAGGAGCCGAGTTGGGCGGTGCCACCATGGGAACGCCCGACCGCGCAGCCGATCGAACCCGCTGAACCTGAACTCGCGGACCCGCAGTCCACCTTCTCGGCCGAACCCGAGCCGCCCGCGGTCCGCCGCGATTCGGTCGGCACGACCAGTGGTTACCTGCCGATCGTGTCGCCGCCGGACCTGCACCCGCGCCCGTTCGCGGCCATGCCCGACCCGACCGCACTGGAACTCCCGTCGCTCCGACATGACCCCGCGCCCGCCAGCCCTGCGCCCGCCGGCCCTGCTCCCGTGAGCCCCGCTCCTGCCACCGCTGCTCCCGGAAGCCCCGCCGCCGGCCCCGCTCCGGTGAACCGCGCTCGGGAGGACCGCGCTCCGGCGGCCCGGGTTCCGGCTGACGACGCCTCCTACGGCCGTCGAGTTCGTGTCCCGGACGCGCCGGAGCCCGAGCAACCGCTCGGCGGCGCCGGTTCGCGGCACGCCACCGACTCGCCCGAGTCGGCGCACTCCGTGCTCGCCGACCTGACCATCCGCTCGGGCAGCGGCGGTCGCCGCCGCGCTCCGGACCCCGACGACACCGCCCCGACCCGGGCGATCGCCGCCGACGAACCGCCGCCCCCCGGCTACCGGCCCAGGTCGGACACGGGCCGTCAGCCCGTCCAACCACGGCCGGCCGAGACCCCGGCACCGCAGGCCGCCAGCAACGTCGATTCGTCGTCCCTCGGCTGGCACCAGCAGCCCCCGCCGCCGGCCCGGCTCGCGTCCCAGCCGCCTCGGTCCGTCCTGCCCCAGTCGGCCTCCCAGGCAGCCCTCCAACCGGCAACAGCCCAGCCGGTGCCGCAACCGCCCATGCCGCTACACCCGGTCCGGCTACAGCCGACCCCTCCACCGCCGATGCGACCCCGGCCGGTCCCGACCCAGCCGCCGGCCCCGCGACCCACAGCCCCGCAACCCATGACCCAGCCGGCACCAACCCCGGACCTGGCCGCCCTGGAGGCACAACCAGAACTCGCGTCCGTCGAGGACGGCGACGAGCCGGTGGAGCGGTTGAGCCCCGGTGCCAACCGCCGCCGAACCCGGTCCAACATGCGGCTGGCCGACCTGCTCACCGAGGCGCTGCTCGCCTACCAGGACGTGCGGGACAGCGAGGGGGACCACGACGCGCTGAGGGTTCCCGACGTATCCAGCGTCCAGCCCGGGCCGACCAGCGTGCCCGAGATCACTTCGTTACCGTTTGCCCCGGACGCGAACCGTCGGCGCCTCGCGTCCGGGTCAGGGGCAGTGCCGCACGACGACAACGAGGACACCTACCCGCGCAGGTCAGTACCCCGATGGGACCGGCCGGGTACCTGAACGGACGAGTTCTTGTTACGCCGATCGGGGTAGTTTCGACTGGGTGGAACGGTCGTATCGGGCGGACCGCCGCTGCTGGCCGGTCGACAACAAGGGCCAACTAAGGTGAAGGCTCGTCCGGCCCGACGAAGTGCTGTCAACGTGGAGTTAGCCCAAAATGACCTCGACTGGGTCATCGTCCAGATCAGGATCGATGACCGTGCTGAATGGTTCGTCCCGTCTCGACAAGCCGACGAACCCGGAACAGATCCGTGACGAGCTGGTGGATCGGGCCGCGCAGGCGGCGCCCGAACTCGCCGAGCTGATCCGGCTCTACTACCGCTACCTCCCGCCGGAGGAGGTCATCGACGACGAACCGGCGAATCTGGTCGGGCTGGTCCGATCCAACCGCCGGCTTGCGGAGAAGCGCATCGCCGGGCGGCCCGCCGTGCGGGTGATCAACCCGAACGTGGTCGAGGACTCGTGGGAGTGTCCGGCCACGGTCGTCCAGGTTGTCACCGACGACATGCCCTACCTGGTCGACTCGGTGGTCGCCGAGCTGACCCGCAGCGGTGTCACCGTCCAGCGAGTGGTTCACCCGATCGTGGTGGTCCGCCGGGACGTCACCGGTGCGCTGCGCGAGGTGCTGCCCACCGCCGACCCGGAGGCGCCGCCGGCCGGCGCGCTGGTCGAGTCGTGGATGAGCATCGAGGTCGACCTCATCACCGATCCGCAGCGGGCCCGGGAGCTGGAACCCCGGCTGGTCGCGGTGCTGCACGACGTGCGCGAGGTGGTCGAGGACACCGACCGGATGACGCTGACCGCCCGCACCCTCGCCGACAGCCTGCTGGCCGGCCCGCCGCCGCTGCCCGGCGACGAGGTCGCGGAGGGCGCGAACCTGTTGCGCTGGTTGGCGAACGGCCACTTCACCTTCCTCGGTTACCGCCGCTACGAACTCGTCACCGACCCGGCCGTGCCGGCCACCGTCGACGGGCCCGCGCTGCGCTCGATCCTCGCCTCCGGTCTCGGTGTGCTCCGCCAGGACAGCCTGTCCGCGCGCAGCCTGACCGCCGGCCCCGACTCCGCCGCGCACGCGCTCTCACCAACCCTGCTGGTGCTCACCGAGGCGAGCGCGCCCTCGACCGTGCACCGCTCCGCCTACCCGTACTACGTGGGCGTGAAGACCTTCGACGAGCACGGCGACGTCGCCGGCGAACACCGCTTTCTCGGCGTGCTGACCAGCGCGGCGATGCACGAGGACGTGCTGGACATTCCGGTGATCGAGCGTCGGGTGCGCGAGGTGATCCACCACGCGGGCTTCCCGATCGAGTCGTACTCCGGGCAGAAGATGCTGGAGGTCATCCAGAACTACCCGCGGCCCGAGCTGTTCTCCACCGACGCCGAGTCGCTCTACGACACCGCGACCGGCGTGCTCGCGCTCGCCGACCGGCGTCGGGTGCGGCTGTTCCTGCGTCGCGACCCGTACGGCCGGTTCTTCTCCTGCCTGGTCTACCTGCCGCGGGACCGCTACACCACGACCGCCCGGCTGGCCATGCAGGAAGTCCTGCTGGCCGCGCTGAACGGCAACACCATCGAGTACACCGCCCGGGTGGGGGAGACCCCCGTCGCCCGGGTGCACTTCATGGTGCACACCGACCCGGCCTCGCCGGTCGACGCCGACCCCGGGCCCATCCAGCAGCGGCTGGCCGAAGCGGTGCGCAGCTGGGACGACCTGATGGTCGACGCGGTGCTCGCCGAGTCGCGGGCCGAGGTCGAGCAGGGCCGGCCGCTCGCGGTGACCTCGGAGACCGCCACCGAACAGGGGCAGCGGTACTCCTCGGGGTTCCCCGAGGCCTACAAGGAGGACTTCTCCGCCGAGGAGGGCCTGGCCGACCTGCGCCGGCTGGAGGCGCTGGGCGGGCACGGTGCCCTGGACGTGCGGTTCTACCTGCCCGAGGGGGCCGAGCCGGGGGAGCGGCGGTTCAAGCTGTACCTGGCCGGCGGCCGGGTCACGCTGTCCCAGGTGCTGCCGGTGTTGCAACGGATGGGCGTCGAGGTCGTCGACGAGCGGCCCTACCAGGTCACCCGTGAGGACGGCACCGAGTGCTGGGTCTTCGACTTCGGCCTACGGGTGGAGCCGGGGGTGCTCGACCAGCTCACCGACGAGGACCTGGTCGGGCTGCGCACCCGGTTCCAGGACGCGTTCGCCGCGGCCTGGCGCGGGGACGCCGAGGTGGACCGGTTCAACGCGCTGGTGCTGCGGGCCGGGCTGAACTGGCGGCAGGCGGCGATCCTGCGCGCCTATGCCAAGTACCTGCGCCAGGCCGGTACGCCCTACAGCCAGGACTACATCGAGGACGCGGTGCTCGGCCACACGGACGTGGCCACCACGCTGGTCCGGCTCTTCGAGGTGCGGTTCGACCCGGCGCTGGCCGCGACCGACCGCGCCACCGCCGCCGACCTGCTGACCACCGAGATCACCGAGCTGATCGACGAGGTGACCAGCCTCGACTCCGACCGCATCCTGCGCAGCCTGCTCAACCTGGTGAACGCGACGCTGCGGACCAACTACCACGTCCGTGATGCCGACGGCGCGGTCAAGTCCTACCTCGCGGTGAAGCTGGACTCGCGGTCCGTGCCGGAGCTGCCCGAGCCCCGGCCGCGGTTCGAGATCTTCGTCTACTCACCCCGGGTCGAGGGCGTGCACCTGCGGTTCGGGCCGGTGGCCCGGGGCGGGTTGCGCTGGTCGGACCGTCGGGAGGACTTCCGCACCGAGGTGCTCGGCCTGGTCAAGGCGCAGGCGGTGAAGAACGCGGTGATCGTGCCGGTCGGCGCGAAGGGCGGCTTCGTGGTCAAGCGCCCGCCCGCGGTCACCGGTGATCCGGCGGTGGATCGCGAGGCCCAGCTGACCGAGGGCATCGCCTGCTATCGCACGTTCATCTCCGGCCTGCTCGACCTGACCGACAACCTCGACGCCGGCAAGGTCGTGCCGGCCCGGGACGTGGTCCGCTACGACGGCGACGACACCTACCTGGTGGTCGCCGCGGACAAGGGCACCGCGACCTTCTCCGACATCGCCAACGAGGTGGCCGGCCAGTACGGCTTCTGGCTGGGTGACGCGTTCGCCTCCGGCGGTTCGGTCGGCTACGACCACAAGGCGATGGGCATCACCGCCAAGGGCGCCTGGGAGAGCGTGCAGCGGCACTTCCGCGAACTGGACCTCAACACCCAGGCCGAGGAGTTCACCGCGGTCGGTGTCGGCGACATGAGCGGGGACGTCTTCGGCAACGGAATGCTGCTGTCCCAACACATCCGGTTGGTGGCCGCGTTCGACCACCGGCACATCTTCCTGGACCCCGACCCGGACGCGGCCCGCTCGTTCACCGAGCGGCAGCGCCTGTTCGAGCTGCCCCGGTCCTCCTGGGACGACTACGACCGCACGCTGATCAGCGCCGGTGGCGGGATCTGGCCCCGCTCGGCCAAGTCGGTGCCGGTCAGCCCGCAGGTGCGGGCGGCGCTCGACCTGCCGGCGGACCTGACCAAGCTGGCGCCGGCCGACCTGATGCGGGCGATCCTGCTGGCCGAGGTCGATCTCCTGTGGAACGGCGGCATCGGCACCTACGTGAAGGCGTCGAGTGAGACGCAGGCCGAGGTCGGCGACAAGGCCAACGACGCGATCCGGGTGAACGGCGCGGATCTGCGGGTCCGGGTGGTCGGCGAGGGCGGCAACCTCGGCCTGACCCAGCGCGGCCGGATCGAGTTCGCCCGCAGCGGCGGCCCGGACCACACCGGTGGCAAGGTGAACACCGACGCGCTGGACAACTCGGCCGGGGTGGACTGCTCCGACCACGAGGTGAACATCAAGATCCTGCTGGATCACCTGGTCACCGAGGGGCACCTGGAACCGGCCCGGCGCAACGAGTTGCTGGTCGAGATGACCGACGAGGTCGGTGCGCTGGTGCTGGCCGACAACTACGCGCAGAACGTGGTGCTGGGCGTCGGCCGCACGCACGCGCCGGAGATGCTCACCGTGCACGCCCGGCTCGTCGCCGATCTGGAGGCCAACCACGGGCTGGACCGGGAGTTGGAGGCGCTGCCGACCAACGCCCAGTTCCGCGCGCTGGACAAGGCCGGCAACGGCCTCACCTCACCGGAACTGGCCACCCTGCTCGCGCACGTCAAGCTGACCCTCAAGGAGACGGTGCTCGCCACCGACCTGCCCGACCTTGAGGTGTTCTCCCGGCGGCTGCCCGACTACTTCCCCAGCCAGCTGCGGGAGGGCTTCGGCGCCGCGATCGGGGCGCACCCGCTGCGCCGGGAGATCACCACCACCATGTTGGTCAACGAGGTGGTCGACGGTGGTGGGGTGTCCTACGCGTTCCGGCTGATGGAGGAGCTCAGTGCGGGCGCGCCGGACACGGTGCGCTCCTATGTCGTGGCCAGCACGGTGTTCGACCTGCCCGCGCTGTGGCGGCAGATCGAGGCGCTGGACAACGTCGTGCGCACCGAGGTCGCCAACGACATGGTGCTGGAGACCCGGCGGCTGCTGGACCGGGCGTCCCGTTGGCTGCTGTCCAACCGGCCGCAGCCGCTGGCCGTCGGCGCAGAACTGAGCCGGTTCGCCGCCGCGGTCCGGGAACTCACCCCCGAGCTGCCCAGCCTGCTGCGCGGGCTGGAGCAGGACGAGGTGCGCCAGCGGATCGCCGAGCTGACCGGGCACGGGGTGCCGGTCGAGCTGGCCACCTGCGTGGCCACCGCGCTGGACATGTTCGTGCTGATGGACATCGTGGAGATCGCCGAACTGGCCGAGCGGGACGCCGGGGTGAGTGCCGAGCGCAGTCACCTGGAGACCGCCGAGCTGTACTTCGCCTTGTCCGATCACCTGGGCATGGAGCTGATGCTCAACTCGGTGAGCGCGCTGGAGCGGGGCAACCGCTGGCACGCGCTGGCCCGGCTGGCGCTGCGCGACGACCTGTACTCCTCGCTGCGGGCGATCACGCTGGACGTGTTGCGGCACAGTGATCCCGGCGACAGTGCGGACGACAAGATCGCCAAGTGGGAGCAGTCCAACTCGTCCCGGCTGGGCCGGGCGCGGGCCTCGCTGGCGCAGATTCACAAGGTCGGCAAGCTGGACCTGCCGACGCTGTCGGTGGCGGTGCGGCAGATCCGGGCGATGGTGCGCAGCTAGGCCGTGTCTCGGACAGTGCGACGGGGCGTGCCGGTGGGTGGACCACCGACACGCCCCTTGTCGTGCGGCGCCGACCGAGATCGACGAGGAGGTCTCGGCCCCCTGCGGCCGGCCGCGTCGGCACAAATACCGACATGGACGCGTGGCCAGCCAAAATGGCAGAGTTCGGGGATGAGCCTGCGAGGCCGGTGGCGGGCCGGACACATGAGTGATCCGGTGCCCGGCATGTTCCGTGTGACCGGTAACTACGACGCCCATCCGCACAGCAGCGACCTGCGTCAGCGGTTGGTCGGAGTGATCATGGCCGAAGGCATGCCACCCACCCCGGCCGAGTGCCGCGCGGACAGCAAGGGCCGCTGGGTCGGCAACAGCGAGCTGCCGGTCACCGTCGATCGTGCAGATCCGACCAACTTCCGGGTCGAGTGGGACCGGGTGGCCAAGCGCGACTTCGAGGCGGAGGCGCGGGCCCGCGCCCGGCAGGAAGCCGAACGGGTGGCCAACCTGGCCCAGCAGACGGGTCAGCAGCCCGGCCCGGGAACGGGTTGGCAGCAGACCTGGACGACCACCGGCACCGGCGCGCTGGGCGGCCAACTCGCCGGGGCGATCGGCGATGCCCTGCGCCGGGCCGGGATCGACCCGTCCCGGGCCACCACGCAGTCCTTCCCGCCGCAGGTCGAGGTGAGCGGTGGCGCCATGTCGTCCGACCAGATCAACGCGCTGCTGAGCTCCTTCGGCGGTGGCGCGGGCGGCGGCTTCGGCGCGACGTTCGGCGGCGGGTTCGGCAGTGGCGTCGGCGGTGGCGTCGGCAGTGGCTTCGGAGGTGGATTCGGGGGTGGGTTCGCCACGCCGACCGCGGAGACCAGGACCGAGCCGGGGACCGCGGTCGTGCTGGCCGCGCACGAGGTCCCGATGCAGGTCCAGCCGCCGGGAACGAGCCTGCTGGACCTGACCCTGGACGTGACCCGGGCCGACGGCAGTGCCCACAGCGTGGTCCTCCGGGTGCCCTGTCACACCCCGGAACGGCGGGCCGCGGTCGCCGGGGTCGGCACCCGGCTGCCGGTGCTGATCGACCTGGCCGACCCGCGGCGGGTGGCGATCGACACCAGCCGGCTGGACCTTCCGTGATGGAGCGATAACGGCCCGGTAATCGCCCGCTAAGGTTGCCGGAACCGGGAGAGTTGGAGGGCGGGCGCCTTGGGTGTTTTTGTCGCCGAGGTACGGCCACGCTGGTCGGACATGGACGCGTACGGGCATGTGAATCACGCGAACACCGTGACCCTGCTGGAGGAGGCCCGCACCGAACTGCTGTTCGTCGAGGCCACCCGGCAGGGGGCCGACGAGCTGGCCAGGGGGATGGTGGTGGCCAAGCTGTCGGTCGACTACCACACGCAACTGGTGGCCGATGGCAAGTCGGTGCGCATCGCGATGTCCGTCCGGGACCTGCGGGCCGCGTCGTTCACCCTTGACTACGCTGTCCACAGTGGACGAAATGAGTCGGACGCGGTGGTGACCACGGCCCAGACCCTGTTGGTGCCCTACGACTTCGAGGCCCAGCGGCTGCGTAGGCTGACCGACCAGGAGCGAGATTTTCTCGCCGGATACCGGGCGGCGACAAACAGTGCCTGAACTGATCGTGCCCGACCCGGCCGACCGCGACGACCTCGGCGCGTTCGTCGCCCGCTCGGTCCGGTTGGACCAACAGGCCGTCGTCCGGCTGCGTACCCGCCGCGCGCCCAGCTCTCCGCCGGCCGCCGACGGCCTGGTGGACGCGTGGGTGCCCACCCCGTTCGACGTGCTGGCCACCCGGACGGTCACCGGCCGGGTCGACCCGAGGGACGTCACGGTGTCGGGCAACGAGTTGCTGGCCGCGCTGGCCATCGTCGGCGGCGAACGGCTGGACCCCGGCCCGGCCCGGGACCTGTTCTGGCAGGGCGCGCTGCCGCCGGCGGAGGGCTGGCGGCTGGTGGACGAGCTGCCCACCAAGGTGCTCAGCGAACTGGCCGACCGGGGCATCCAGGTGGCCCGGGAGAACCCCGGGCCGCGCGGCGCCGCGCCGACCTCGCTGCTGGACCAGGCGGTGCTCACGGTGAGCGGGTCCGGACTGGAGGTGAAGGTGCCGATGCGGTGCCTGTTCGCCCTGTCCGGAATGGGTTTCCTGGCCGAGGACGGGATCGACGACAACCCGCTGGGCGGCACCGTGCGGGTCACCGCCACCGACGCCTGGCTGCGCATCGACGCCCGCTACGGCGCCGTGCTGCGCCGCCGGCACGCACTGCTCCCGCTGCTCGTCTGACGGGCGCTCGGCGCCGCCAGGTCAGTAGAGCCAGACGGAGGTGTCCGGCGGCAGCTGACCGTCCTGCAGCGGCGCGCTGGAGGCCAGCACGTCCCCACCGGGCAGCGGTACCAGGGCGCCGGAGGTGTTCAGCGCGCAGATCAGCCGGCCGCCCTTGCGGCGGAACGCGAAGCAGCCCGGCGGCGCGCCGTACCACTCCAGCTCGTCGCCCTGGAACGCCGGATGCGAGTGCCGCAGCTCCAGCGCGTGCCGGTACAGCGAGAGCATCGAGCCGGAGTCCTCCAACTGCGCCTCGACGCTGAGCGGGCTCCACTCGTAGGGCATCGGCAGCCAGCCGTCCCGGCCGGTGGTGAAGCCGAACGGCGGCTCGGTGCCCTCCCACGGCATCGGAATCCGGGTGCTGTCCTTGCCCCGCTCGGTGCGCCCCGAGCGCTCCCACACCGGGTCGCGCAGCGCCCAGTCCGGCAGCTCCACGTTGGGCAGGCCGAGTTCCTCGCCGTTGTAGAGGAAGACCGGTCCGGGCAGCGCGAGCAGCACCAGGGCCATCGCTCTGGCCCGCGCCTGGCCCACGTCGCCGCCGCCGTACCGGCTGACGTGCCGGACCAGGTCCGGGCCGGACAGCGACCAACTGGGCAGTTTGCCGACCGAGGCGACCGAGGTGAGCGAGCGCTCGATGGCCAGCCGGGTCAGGTCCGCGTCGAACTCGGTGACCCGCAGCCGCGGGTTGGTGGCGATGTGCAGCTCGTCGGCCCGCAGGTAGCGGGCGTAGCGCCGGTCGTCGGCGAGCAGGATGTCGCCGACCGCGATCCGGCCGGGCCGCTCGTCGAGCACCTTGCGGATCAGCCGGTGCACGTCGTGCACGGTGTCGTCGTCGAACCGGGGGTCCTCCGGCTCGACCGGGAGCCACTCCGGCCGGCGGGCCAGTCGCGGGTCCATGTCCGGTAGCCCGGCCGGCTTGGCCAGCCCGTGCGCCAGGCCGATGCCGAAGCCGTCCACACCGCGGTCCAGCCAGAACCGCAGGGTCTCCTCCAGGTCGGCCTGCACGTCCGGGTGGCCCCAGGACAGGTCGGGCTGGGTGGCGCTGTGCAGGTGCAGGTACCACTGCCCGTCGGGCACCTGGGTCCAGGCCGGCCCGCCGGTGACGTTGGTCCAGTTGTTCGGCGGCTCCGTGCCGCCGTAACCGCGGCCGTCCTGGAAGACGTAGCGGCCGCGCTGCGGGCTGCCCGGCCCGGCGGAGAGCCCGGCCAGGAACCACGGGTGCTCGTCGCTGGTGTGGTTGGGCACCAGGCTGACCAGGATGCGGATGCCGTGCTCGCGCGCCTCGTCGACCAGGGCGTCGAACGCGGTGAGGTCGCCGTACTCCGGGGCGATGCCGCGCGGGTCGGTGATGTCCTGGCCGAGTTCGGCCATCGGGGACGAGTAGAACGGGGTCAGCCAGACCGCGTCGACGCCGAGCAGTTCGAGGTAACCCAGTCGGTGCCGCAGGCCGGCCAGATCACCGATGCCATCACCGTCGTGGTCAGCGAAGGAGCGCAGGTAGACCTGGTAGAAAATGGCTTCGCGCCACCAGGTTGGCTCCTCGGGTCGCTCCGCCTGGAGGTCGGCTGATCGTCGCACGAGGATTCATCCTGCCACCCGACCGTCCCCGGATGGGTGACTGACCAAGATCATTTTCAGTTGGTGCTTCTGATCACAAGATCCCCTGGTGACCGTTATGGCGCGACTGGTCGCGCAGTGCGGTCGGCCGGTTACAGCCAGGCGTTCATCATGCTCTGCGCGGCCATCTCCAGGTACTGCCAGAGCTGGGTCCGGTAGGGCTCGGGCACATCCGCCTCGTCCACCGCGATGCGCATGCAGGCCAGCCACGCGTCCCGTTCGATCGGCCCGATCTTGAAGGGCGCGTGCCGCATCCGCAGCCGGGGATGTCCGCGCTGGTCGGAGTAGGTGTGCGGGCCGCCCCAGTACTGCATCAGGAACAGGGTCAGCCGTTCGGTGGCCGGACCGAGGTCGGCCTCGGGATACAGCGGCAGGAGCACGTCGTTGTCCGCGACCAGTTCGTAGAACTTGGACACGATCTTGCGGAAGGTCGGCTCGCCGCCGACGCTGTCAAAGAAACTCTCCGGCGTGGCCACCCGGTCAGTTTCGCGCATGTCAGCTGCCGTTGGTCGTCTGGGGCACTTCCAGGCCCTCGGCGACGAACGCGGCCATCATCTCGCGGCGCAACTCCCGTTGGGTGGCCCACTGTTTGGCCGGCCGCACCTTGACCGTCACCCGGAGGATCGCGCCCTCGCTGCTCAGCGACTGCACGCCCAGCACCTTGGGCTCCTCGATCACGTACTCCGAGAGCGGTTCGACCGAGGTGGCCCGGTTGGCCGACCGTTCCAGCACTTCCAGCGCGCGGTCGATGTCGGAGACGTAGTTCAGCGGCACGTCCACCACGGCGACCGCGAAGCCCTGGCTGGAGTTGCCCACCTTGCTGATGCCGCCGTTGCGCACATACCAGACGGTGCCCGAGGAGTCCCGCAACGTCGTCACCCGCAGGCCGACCGCCTCGACGGTGCCGCTGGTCGAGCCGACGTCGATCACGTCGCCGACGCCGTACTGGTCCTCCAGCAGCATGAAGATCCCGGACAGGAAGTCCTTGACCAGATTCTGCGCCCCGAAGCCGACCGCGACGCCGACGACGCCGGCCGAGGCGATGATCGGGGTGAGGTTGAAACCGAATTCACCGAGGATCCAGATGCACGCGATACCCCAGATGCACAGCGCGACGATCGACTTGAGCACCGAGCCGATCGTCTTGGCTCTCTGCGAGCGTCTCTCGGACATCAGCGGGCCCAGCGTGCTGGGCGAGCGCTCGCGCAGCGGTCGCAGGATCGAGGGCGCCTTGCCCCGGTCGCGGGTCATCCGGTCGATCAGCCGCTGGGCCAGGAAGCGTGCGACCAGCGCGAAGACCAGAATGATGATGATCTTCAGCGGTTTGGCCACGAGCCAGTTGGCCGATTCGGCCAGCCAGCTGACCTTGGTGGTCTGATAGACCTCGTAGCACCAGCTCCCGGCGTCGCTGGCACAGGCGGGCGGGTTGGTCAGTAGGTCGCCAATCACGGCGCCGACCATAGGTCGCCCGATCGTGTCGACCTGCACCCGGTTCGCCGCGAAAGCGCAGTTCAGCCCCCTGTTCACCACCCGTTCCCGGCCCGCTGTGTGACACGTCACCCCAATGACGTGCTTTTCGGGGGTGATCTGTGGTCGACTATGGCAGCACCGGTGGAGGTGGTCGCGTGCCCGACCGACAACCGATCCCGATAGGCGCTGCCACGGGGCAGGCGCCGGGGATAGGCGCGTATCGACAGCCAGCCCAAGGGTTGGCCTCTGTTTCGCTGTCGGGAGAGCCTCCCGGTGTCGACATCGGCACCGAAATCGCCGCCGGACCAGCATCTGTCGTCCGACCACCATCGTGGGGTCGGCATCGAGTGCTGCTGCTCAATGCCACATTCGAGCCGCTCATCGCCCTGCCACTGCGCAGGGCGGTGGTCTTGGTGGTGTGTGGCAAGGCCGAGGTCGTGCACGGCCATCCGGCCGGGCTGGTGCTGCACTCGTCCACGTTGACCGTCGAGGTGCCCTCGGTGATCAAGCTGAGCACGTACGTGCGGGTGCCCTACCGGGCCAGAGTGCCGCTGACCAGGGCGGGCCTGATGTATCGGGACCGCTACCGGTGCGCGTACTGCGGTTCGCGGGCGGACACCATCGACCATGTCGTGCCGCGCAGCAGGGGTGGCGCGCACAGCTGGCAGAACTGCGTCGCCTCGTGCGCGAAGTGCAACCACCGCAAGGCCGACCGGCTGCTCTCGGAGTTGGGCTGGCGACTGCGGACCGCACCGAGCGCGCCGCGCGGGCCGAACTGGCGGCTGCTGGCCGGCGTCACCGAGGCCGATCCCCAGTGGCTGCCCTATCTCGGCGAGCCCGCTGCCTGACCTGACCTGCTGCCTGCCCTGTTAGGTCCGCAACCGGGGCTCGGCCGCTGCCTGGCTTTGCTGTCCGGCTCGGGCGGTCAGGAACTCGGGCGGTCAGGACGCGGTGACGCGGGTGCCTCGGCGGGTGACGCGGGTACCGAGGGCGGTGACCCTGGTGCCTTCTCGGGTGACCCTGGTGCCCTCTCGCGTGACGCGCGTGCCAGCGGTGACCCTGGTGCCTTCCCGGGTGACGCGGGTGCCTTCGCGGGTGACCCGCGTGCCGGCGGTGACCCTGGTTCCCTCCCGGGTGACCCGGGTGCCCTCGCGCGTGACTCGGGTACCGGCGGTGACCCGGGTGCCGTCCTCTCGGGTGACCCGGGTGCCCAGCGCGGTGACGCGGGTGCCGTCCTCTCGGGTGACCCGGGTGCCCGAGGCCGTCACTCGGGTGCCCCGACGGGTCACCCGGGTGCCATCGTTGGTGACCCTCGTACCGGTCTGCACGGTGACCCTGGTGCCGTCCCGCGTCACCCGGGTGCCCAGGGCGGTGACCCGCGTTCCGCTGAATGCAGTAACCCGCGTCCCACTACGGTCTGCAACATCCACTGCACCCGAAAGTGCGCTGAAAACCACTCGACTGGGGGTGTAGGCCGTGTACATGGCGTGTCCTCCTGGTTGGCGCGACCGGGGGAAATGATGGGGCGTCTTCTTCGCAAGAGCCGTACAGGTGAAAAGCTACGAGCAATTCAGCCCTCAGACAAGCCGCCAAAATGTCCGCCGGGTGCCGCCGTCTGGGCGTGGTGCGTTCGGCCTAGTCGTTGGTCTCCCTGAGTGACAAACGACCCGCTGTCCGTCGCAACGCGCTGCGGTCAACTACAATTGTGACCCTTCGTATTCGAGTGATCACCACGAGCCACAAAAGTGCCGGATTTCCGGCGCTGATCTTCAGGTGTGCGCCCGGTCACGCCGAGAGTGTTCCGTACCGGCGCAGTGTCCCTTGTGGTGGGTGATTTGGCCGGGTTCGGTTGGTTGACGCTGGCCAGGCCGTTGTCCGCGAGCTGTCGGCCGGCGTCGCAAATGCCGAGCCGATGTGTCGGCCGGGAAGCGATCGGCTACCGTACTGCGCGTGACCGTCGTGCAGACCGTCCTCGTGTACGTGTGCATTCCCGCCGGTATCTACGGCGTGATCGCACTGCTCACGTTGTGGCCGAAGTTCGCCCGTGGACCGAGGTATCGGCCGGGGCAGGAGTGGAGCTACGACCCGGTGTGGTGGACCGCGAACCCGGCAGGCGCCGGCTCGCACGGTCATGCCGCAGGGGCGCACTCCGGTTCCGTGCCGGCTGACCCTTCGGTCAAGACCGCTCGCGGAGGTGCTCGTGGCAACTGGTGACAGCACGAAGACGGCGGAAACCCAGCCCGTGACAGCAGCCGTATCCACCTCGGTGGCGCATGCCTCCTCGACCAGCCTCAACGGCCGGGACGGGGCGGCCGGACTGCCGGTGGGCGAGGTGATCACCCCGAGCGGACGGCACTCGATCGCCCGGGTGGTCAAGCCCGCCGCGCCGACGGTCCCGTTCACCACGGTGCAGCTCGCCCGGCTGGACGAGGCGCTCACCCTGGCGACCCGCAGCACCGGCCTGGACTTCAGCGTCTACCTGGGTGACCTCGGTCAGGACACCCGGTCGAGCGCGGAGCGGTTGCACGCCTCGATCGGCGAGACCGCGAGCCACTCGGTGCTGGTCGCCGTGTCGCCCGGCCAGAAGGTCGTCGAGATCGTCACCGGCGAGGAGGCGTACCGGCGGCTGGCCGACCGGGCGTGCAAGCTCGCGGTGATGGGCATGGTCGCCTCCTTCAAGGAGGGTGACCTGATCGGCGGGCTCATCAGTGGCCTGCGGATGCTCACCGACCAGGCCGGCGCCGACCCGGAGCAGATCAGCTCACCCGCCGGACACCACTGACCCAGCAGCACTCAGCTCGGCCGGCCGCGTGCCGGCCGGCGGATCACACCAGACCCAGCGCGGACAACTCGCGGGACAGCTCGTAGGACGACGAGGTGATGGTGTTGGCTCCGCCGGCCCGCGCGGCCTTTCCATGCGCGGCCACGGAATCCTCGTCGGCGTAGATCGCGATCGGGGTCTCCTGGTCCAGCGAGCGCATCGAGCGGACCAGCTGCTGGCCCGCGTCGGGCACCGATCGTCCGTGCTCCACCCGGACCATGTCCGACACGACCAGCTGGTAGCGATGGGCGGCCAGCCGCTCCAGCGCCTCGTCGGTGCTGCGGGCCACGTCCACCCGCACGTTGTTGAACCGCAGCCGGGCGATCTCCACCGCGTTTCCCTCGGGGTGGTCGGACACCCAGAGCACCCCGCTGGGCTTGGGCCGGGGGATCACGAACGGCGTCTGCGCCACGGCGGGCGGTGGCTCGGTCGGCGTGGGCTCGGCCGGTTCCTCGGCCTTCACCGCGGGCGGTTGCTTGGTCGGCTGCGCGCTCTCCGGGCTCGCCGGCGGCTCGGGCAGGTGGTCCCAGCGGTCCCACGGCGCCGGTCCGGAGCCGATGTCCAACTCGGTGTCGGTGCCCTGGATCGGCGACGACTTCGGCACCAACTCGGCCTTGACCGGGCTCGCCAGACCGTTGCCGGTCAGGGCGAGCCGGCCGGCGGGCACCGGTTCGGGCGCGGACTGCCTGGGCCGGGGCGGTGCGGACACGGGCTGGTCGGGTGCCGGTGCGCTCGCCCTACCCGACTGCGCCGGGTCGTGCTGGGCGGGCACCTGGGGGGCCGGATCGTGCGGTGCGACGGGACCGGCCTGCCCGGTGACCTGTTTCTCCAACTCGGCCACCTGCTTCTGCAGGTCGGTGATCATCGCGATCTGCTGCTGGCTGAGGTCACTGACGGACAGCTCCTGGCCGGCGATCTTCACGGTGAAGTCGCGTTGCCGGATGAGCCTGGTCAGCGGGTTGCGAAAGACCACGAGAGCCACCAGCACGATCAGGGGCCACAGCAGGCTCGCCACAGCGGAGATCGCGTTCGACACGACCAGGGAGCCTAACGTGATGAACCCACCGTGTGACCCGATCGAGCAAGATCCGTTATCTGTGGATCATTACGAAACGTGAGGGGCGGGGTCCGAACGAACGGACCCCGCCCCTCACGTCAGCACCGATACCTACCGACCGTAGCTACGACGGGTCGAACTCCCGAGCAGCCAGCGCACGAACGATTCCCGCGCGGCCCTCGGAGACCAGCCGGCGCAGAGCCGGCGGGCGCTCCGCTTCGGCCAGCCAGGCGTCCGCCACCTCGACCGTGCCCGGTTCGACCGCCCAGGCCGGGAAGAGCCCCAGCACGGTCGGCTGGGCCCGCTCGCTGGACCGCCGCGCCCACACGCCGGCCACCTCGGCGAAGTACTTCTGCACGTACTCGCCGAGCATCGCCTTCTGCGCCGGGTGGGCGAAGCCGGAGATGATCGCCTCGTTCACCGCGTTGGGCAGCTCGTCGTCGAACACCGCCCGCCGCCACGCCTCGGCCTTGGCCTCGGCCACCGGCCGCAGCGCCCGGGAGCGCTCGGCCTGGCGGTGGCCGGCCGAGGTCGCGTCGCGCAGCTCCTCCGCGTCGATCTCGGCCTCCTTGGCGGCCCCGTGCGCGACCAGCGCGTGCAGCAGCCGCCAGCGCAGGTCGGTGTCCACGGTCAGGCCCTCCAGCGGGGCCGAGCCGTCCAGCCAGCCGTGCAGCACGGCGACCGTCTCCTGGTCGAGCACGCAGCCGGTCAGCGCGTTGACGAAGACGAGCTGGTGGTCGGAGCCGGCCTCGGCGGACCGGGCCAGCTCCAGCAACCGGGCGGTGTAGGACTTCCACCCGGTCGGTGCCCACGCCGGGTCGGCGTAGGAGGACAGCGCGGTCTGCGCCTGCAACAGCAGCCGCTGCACCACGCCGACCTCGGTCTCCCGGTCGATGCCGCCCTGCACCAGGGTGACGAAGTCGCGCGCCTTGAGCTCGGCCTCGCGGGTCATCTCCCACGCCGCCGACCAGCACAGCGTGCGCGGCAGCGGCTCGGCGATCTCGGCGATGTGGTCGACCAGGAAGGCCAGCGAGTCGTTGTCCAGCCGCATCGTGCAGTAGGTCAGGTCGTCGTCGTTGACCAGCACCAGCCGGCCGCGCGGGACGCCGATCAGCTGGGGCACCTCGGTGCGCTCGCCCTCCACGTCCAGCTCGACCCGGTGGGTGCGGACCACCTTGCCCTGCTCGTCCACGTCGTAGCAGCCGATCGCCAGCCGGTGGGTGCGCAGCTCACCGGCACCCGGCCGGGCCGGCCCCTGCAGGATCGCGAACTCGGTGAACCGGCCCTCGGCGTCGACGGTGAACTTCGGCCGGATCAGGTTGAGGCCGGTGGTCTGCAACCACTGTGCGCCCCAACCGGACAGGTCCCGGCCGGACGCCTCCTCCAGCGCGGTCAGCAGGTCGGCCAGGGTGGCGTTGCTCCAGGCGTGCTTGCCGAAGTAGACCCGCAGTCCGGCCAGGAAGTTGTCGATGCCGACGTAGGCGGCCAGCTGCTTGAGCACGCTGGCGCCCTTGGCGTAGGTGATGCCGTCGAAGTTGACCTCGACCGCCTGCAGGTCGGGGATGTCGGCGGCCACCGGGTGGGTCGAGGGCAGCTGGTCCTGCCGGTAGGCCCAGGACTTCTCGATGTTGGCGAAGGTCGTCCAGGCGGCCTTGTACTCGGTCGCCTCGGCCTGGGCCAGCACGCTGGCGAAGGTCGCGAACGACTCGTTCAGCCACAGGTCGTCCCACCAGCGCATGGTGACCAGGTCACCGAACCACATGTGCGCCATCTCGTGCAGGATCGTCTCGCAGCGGCGCTCGTAGAGGTAGCGGGTGACCCTGCTGCGGAAGACGTAGTCCTCAAGGAAGGTCACGCAGCCTGCGTTCTCCATCGCACCCGCGTTGAACTCCGGCACGAAGCACTGGTCGTACTTGCCGAACGGGTACCGGACCCCGAAAGCCTTGTGGTAGTAGCCGAAACCCTGCTTGGTCTGGGCGAACAGCCGCTCGGCGTCCATGTGCTCGGCCAGCGAGGAGCGGCAGTAGATGCCCAGCGGGATGGTGCCGTTCTCGTCGCTGAACTCGTCTCGCCACTCCGCGTACGGGCCGGCGACCAGCGCGATCAGGTAGGTGGACAGCATTGCGGTGGTGGCGAAGCGGTGCCGGGCGGAGTCGTGCTCGCCGGGCTCGACCGACTCGGTGGCGCCGTTGGAGATGACCTTCCAGTTGCCCGGTGCGAGCACGGTCAGGTCGTAGATCGCCTTGAGGTCGGGCTGGTCGAAGCAGGCGAACATCCGCTTCGCGTCGGCCGTCTCGAACTGCGAGTACAGGTACACGGCCTTGTCGACCGGGTCGACGAAGCGGTGCAGGCCCTCGCCGGTGTTCATGAACCGGCAGTCGGCCTCGATCACCAGTTCGTTGCTCTCGGCGAGGTCGGGCAGGGTGATGCCGTCATCCTCGCGATAGCCGGACAGATCCAGGGCGACACCGTTGAGCTCGGCCCGCAGCACCTGCGCGGCGACCAGGTCGACCCAACTGGACTCGCCGGCCTTGCGGCTGGTGAAACGGACGGTCGTGTTCGAGCGGAATGTCTGCTCCCCCGGCTGTCCCAGGCCGTCGGTCAGGTCCAGCTCGATCGAGTAGGACTGCACCTCGAGCAGAGCGGCACGCTGTTCAGCCTGCTCACGGGTGAGGTTGGGCGCGGCCACAGGTCACCTCGGTTGGTCTTTGTAACGGACACGGACGGTTCAGAGCCGCTAATGCGATGGCGCTCGATCAGGGAGCGGCGTCCAGGTGCGTGAGCTGCAAGGCGGAGGAGGTCCGGGTACCGCTGTTGTACCTGGACCGACGACAACGCCGCAGTTCGCGTGCTTGGGCGCCGCGAGCCGAGCAGTTATTGCGTTAGTAGCTCTGAGGGCATCCAATCACGTTCTGTCGCCGTCCGGCGCCTGCCGGCGAGAGATCGGTGTGGCGATCATGGGGCGATCGGGAAGAGTTGCCGGGGGAGGGTGGTTGTCGTGAGGGAGAGGGTTCGCGCTCCGTGCGTGGGGCGCGCCCACCAAGACATCTGGAGATGTGCTGATGACCACAGTTGTGGCTCCCGAGTCCACCGAGCTGACCACGCCGACCGACCGGACCAGGGTGGACTTCTACTTCGACCCCATGTGCCCGTGGGCGTGGATCAGCTCCCGCTGGATTCTCGAAGTGGCCAAGGTGCGCGACATCGACCTGCACTTCGGCGTGATGAGCCTGGCCCTGCTCAACGAGGGCCGCGACCTGTCCGAGCGGTACAACGAAATGATGAACAAGGCCTGGGGCCCGGTCCGGGTCTGCATCGCCGCCGCCAAGGCGCACGGCCCCGAGGTGCTGACCGACCTCTACACCGCGCTGGGCACCCGGATTCACAACGAGGGCAACAAGAACTTCGACGAGGTCATCCCGGCCGCGCTGGCCGAGGTCGGCTTGCCGGCGGAGCTGGCCGCGGCCGCCACGTCCACCGAGTACGACGAGGAACTGCGGGCCAGCCACCACCGCGGCATGGACCCGGTGGGCATGGATGTCGGCACGCCGACCATCCACGTCGACGGCATCGCGTTCTTCGGTCCGGTGCTGTCCAAGATCCCGAGGGGCGACGACGCCGCGCGCATCTTCGACGGCGCCCGGTTGCTGGCCGGATACCCGCACTTCTTCGAGTTGAAGCGGACCCGCACCGAGGACCCGGACTTCTCCTGACCCGTGGCAGGGTGAAGGGGCGGTATCCCGCAACGTAGCGACTACCCACACTGGGAGGATCGATGGCCGCCCCGGTCACCATTCGCACCGGCCATGTCATCGCCGGCGAACTTCGCGACGGTGGTTCGGCACGCATCGAGGTGGTGAACCCGGCAACCGAACGGGTCATCGCCTCGGTGCCCGCCGGCACCGCCGCCGACGTGGACGAGGCCGTCGCGGCGGCCCGTGCCGCCTTCGCCGGCTGGTCGGCCACCTCGGTCGCCGAGCGAACCGCCGTGCTGCGCCGGATCTCGGCCGGCCTGGCCGCCCGCAACGAGGAGATCGCGGCGATCGTCACCGCCGAGATGGGCTCGCCGATCACCTTCTCCCGGCGGGTGCAGGCCGGCCTGCCGGTGGCCACCTCGGCCGGCATCGCCGACCTGCTGGACGGCGGGTTCGCCTCCAGCGAGGAGATCGGCAACTCCCTGGTGGTGCGCGAGCCGATCGGCGTGGTCGGCGCGATCACCCCGTGGAATTACCCGCTGCACCAGGTCGTGGCGAAGGTGATCCCGGCGCTGGCCGCCGGGAACACCGTGGTGGTCAAGCCCAGCGAGGTCGCGCCGCTGTCGGTCGGCATCCTGTTCGAGGTGCTCGCCGAGGCAGGCGTGCCCGCCGGGGTGGTCAACCTGGTGCACGGCACAGGTCCGGTGGTGGGCGAGGCGATCGCCGGTCACCCGGGCGTGGACATGGTCTCGTTCACCGGTTCGACCGCGGCCGGCCGGCGGGTGTCCGCGGTGGCCGCGGCGACGGTCAAGCGGGTCGCGCTGGAACTGGGCGGCAAGTCGGCGAACGTGCTGCTGCCCGACGCCGACTTCGGCAAGGCGGTCCGGACCGGCGTCGCCAACGCGTTCATCAACGGCGGCCAGACGTGCACCGCGTGGACCCGGATGCTCGTCCCGGCCGACCGGCACGACGAGGTGGTCGAGCAGGTCGTCGCGGCGGCCGCGAAGTACGGCGTCGGCGACCCCACCCAGGACGCCACCCGGATCGGCCCGATGGTCTCGGCCGCGCAGCGCGACCGGGTGCTGGGCTACATCGGCAAGGGCGTCGACGAGGGCGCGGTGCTGGCCACCGGCGGCGCCGACCCGGTGGACGGGCTGACCGAGGGCTATTACGTGCGGCCCACCGTCTTCGCCGGGGTGACCACGGAGATGACCATCGCCAACGAGGAGATCTTCGGCCCGGTGCTCTCGGTGCTGCCCTACACCGATGAGGACGACGCGGTGCGGATCGCCAACTCGACCATCTACGGCCTGGCTGGCGCGGTGTTCGGCGCGGACCAGGAGCACGCGGTCGCGGTGGCCCGGCGGCTGCGCACCGGCCAGGTGGACGTGAACGGGGGGGCGTTCAACCCGGTCGCCCCGTTCGGTGGTTACGGCCAGTCCGGCAACGGCCGCGAGTTGGGCCGCTTCGGGCTGGAGGAGTTCTGCGAGGTCAAGTCGATCCAGCTGTGACCTGGATTCTGGTGAGGGTGGAGAAATGACCGACAACGATCCCCGGGCGAAGTATCGGACGCTGCCCGCGCACATCGACGCGGGTCAGTGGGTCGAGGAGCAGCCTGCCGAGGCGTTGCCCGGCTCGGTGCGGGCGGCGGCCGACGACGCGCAGATGCGCGACGACCGCCGGATGATCGAGCTGACCGGCGGGTTCTGAGCGTCTCGGGCGCCGTGGTCGGTCCTGATCCGGCGCCCGGGTCAGCTTTGCATGCCGTCCAGGTTGACGGTGACGGTGACCCGGCCCTGTTCGTCGCGTCGGGCGACCGCGTGTCCGGTGCGTTCGGTGTCGTCCAGCTTCAGCGAGATCGGCCCGCCGGCACCGAGGAAGTTGCGCCACCACGTCTTGCTGTCGGGCAGCCGGGCACCGATGGTGACGATGTCGCCGTGGCGCTGGTAGCCGACCGGCATGGTGAAGCTGCGTCCCGAATGTCGGCCGGTGTAGGTCACCTGCGTGATGCGCCGGCCGACCAGCGGGCCGAAGCGGCGCGAGTCGCGTAGCGCGGTCACGCCGGCGTTGACACAGCCGGCCGCGCCGTTCAGGTTCAGTCCGGCGACCTTCATGAGCGCGATCATATCCGCCGGCCGGCCCGGCATTCGGGTGACGAGCGCGGCCGTTTCGATTGGCGGGGACCGGTTCGGTTGGGCTGCCGCCCTCAATCCACCTTCTGCAGGTGGGCGCGGGCCAGGCAGATGTCCGCGAGGTCGTCGAGCGGCGCGGCGAGGGCCCGGGCCAGCGCGGCGACGGTGGAGAACGCCGGGGTCGCCATCCTTCCGGTCTCGATCTTACGCAGCGTCTCCGGCGAGATCGCCGCCGCGCGGGCCACTTCGACCAGCGTGCGATCGCCCCGCGCCTGGCGCAGATACGCGCCGAGGCGCTTGCCGGCGGCGAGTTGTTCCGGAGTCAACGGGAGACGCACCACCAGGACAGTCTACCGTGCATCCGGTATGAAAATACCAGCGAAGCCGCTATGGTGGTATTTTAATACCGAAACTTGGTCTATCGGGAGGAACCACCGGTGCTGGAACTGAAGACACCTCGGGAGATCGCCGCGATGGGTGTCACCGGCGCGTTCATCGCCGGCCTGCTTGAGGATCTCGCCCAGCGGGTCCGGCCCGGGGTGAACCTGCTCGACCTCGAACACCGCGCCCGCCAGTTGATCGCCGAGCGCGGCGCCGCGTCGTGCTACTGGGACTACGCGCCGTCCTTCGGGCGCGGCCCGTTCCGCAACGTCATCTGCCTGTCGGTCAACGACGCGGTGCTGCACGGCCTGCCGCACGACTACGTGCTGCGGGACGGCGACCTGCTGAGCATGGACATCGCGGTGTCCATCGACGGCTGGGTCGCCGACTCGGCGCGCAGCGTGATCGTCGGCGTCCCGCGAGCCGAGGACCAGCACCTCATCGAGGCCACCGAACGCGCCCTGGTGGCGGGTATCGCCGCCGCACTGCCCGGCAACCGCCTCGGCGACATCTCCGCCGCGATCGGCGCCGTCGTCACCGACTACGGCTACTCGGTCAACACCGAGTTCGGCGGCCACGGACTCGGCCGCACCATGCACGAAGACCCGCATGTGCCCAACATGGGTCGCGCGGGACGCGGGCTCAAACTCCAGCCGGGGCTGACCCTCGCGCTCGAACCGTGGATCGCCCGCAGCACCGACCGGATCGTCTACGACCCGGACGGCTGGACGATCCGATCCGCCGACGGCTCCCGGACCGCGCACAGCGAACACACCATCGCCATCACCGACGGCGAACCGCTCGTGCTGACCCGGCCCAACCACGTCGCGGCGGCCCAGTAACCCACCGGACACGCAAGCGCGGTGCGGGGCGGGAAGCGCCGCCCCGCACCGCGCGGGTCGACCCTTCCGGGGGTTGGGTCGACGCCTCAGGCAGGTGCACCCGCTGACCGGGGCCGTCCTCCTTCCGCACAGGGCGGTCCCGGTCAGCAGTGTGCGGTCGGGTCAGTTCAGCCGGATCTCGTCCCGCTCCAGCTTGCTGGCCTGCCATTCGTTCAGTTGCTGCTGCCGGGCCGGCCGGAAACCGCCGCTCCCGCCGCCGCGCCCGGTGGGCGGCGCGAACCGGCCGGTGGGTTCGGCCGACCGGGCGGTGGGCGGTGGGCCGAACGGAACTCCGGGCCCGCCGTTGCGTTCGGCCTCGGCGAGTTGCTCGCTGAGCGCCTCGAAGTAGCCGCTGGTGCCGTTGGACCGGTTGTTGGGTCGCAGGTTGGCCTCCGCGCTGAGCTGGGCGGCCTCTGCGTCGATCGGGTCGTCGAAGACGAAGCCCGGCTCTGGTTCGGGCTCCGGTTCCCGCCGGCTGATCGACACCGTCTCGTCCGCCGGGTCGGCCAGATCGGCCGGGATGATCGGCTGCGACGAAGTCCACGGACGACGCAGTTCGCGTTCCAGTTCCGCGGTCCACCGGATGATGCTGCGCGGGCTGTCCCAGCCGACCACGCCGATCAGCCGGCCGCCGCGGACCTGCCCGATCACACCGCGTTTGCCCTCTTTGCCGGTCAGTCGGATGGTGTCCTGGCCCAGCGTCGGCATTCCGGCGGCCTGCAACCGCACACCGTGCTGCTCGGTCCAGAACCGGGGCAGCGGGGTGAACGGTTTCGCCTCGGTCGGCCCGGCGAGCAGGCTTTCCGCCGCCGCCCGGCCCATCTCCACCGCGTTGATCCAGTGCTCGACCCGGCGGGGCACCGCCTCGAACCGCAGGTTGGGCCAGCGGGCCACGTCACCGGCCGCGACGATGTCGCTCGCGCCCTGCACGTGGCAGGACGGCCGGCACAGCACGCCGTCCTCGGTGACCAGGCCGGAACCGCGCAGCCACTGCACGGTCGGCACGCTGCCCACCGCGAGGATCACGCAGTCGGCCACGATCAGCTGACCGGTGTTGAGATACAGCCCCAGACCCCACGACTGCGGCATCCAGTGCGTGACCTCGGCACCCATCGCCAGCTTCACGCCGTGCTTGCGGTGCAGGTCACCGATCCGCTCGCCCAGTTCCCGGCCGAACACCCGGCCGCAGAGCACCTTGGAGCGGGACACGATGGTCACCTCGCGACCGAGGTCGCGCACGGTGGAGGCGAGCTCGCACGCGGTGAAACCGCCGCCGATGACGACGACCGGGCCGTGTCCGGCGCGCAGGTTGCGCTGCACGGCGACGGCGTCGCGCAGGGTGCGCAGCACGTGCACGCGGGGGTCGTGCCGGGGGGCGCCGGGCATGTGCCGCGGCTCGACGCCGGTCGCGATGACCAGGCCGTCGTAGCGAAGCTCTTCGGCGCCAGGCAGTTCCACCACGTGCCGGGCGGGGTCGACTCTCAGCGCGGGGGTGCCGAACCGCCAGGTGGCGTCGAGTTCCACGTAGCTCTCCAGACCCAGGTCCCGCAGCCGGAGCTCGCCGGAGAGGATCTGCTTGGACAGCGCGGGTCGGTGATACGGGCGGTACCGCTCGGCTCCAACGATGGTCAGTTCGCCGGCAAATCCGAGCTCGCGGAACCGTTCGGCGGCGCGGAGGGCGGCGAGGCCGCCGCCGACCACGACGATCCGTTCATCGGCTTTCACGGGACTCCTCAATGACGATGGCCTGCATGGGACACATTCGAGCGGCCATCCTGGCCGGCTCGTACTCCTCGATCGGTGGTTGTGGATCGAACTGAAGTCGCCCGTCCTCAGTGAGGGCGAAAACGTTCTCGGCTTCCATCTGGCACACCCCGTAGCGGTGGCAGCGCCGGTTGTTCACGCTGACCCGGAGGCCGGGCTCACCGCGCGGACGAAGTCTCACGCCTCCTCCTCGACCAGTCCGGCGCCGGTCAGCAGCCGCGGCGGCACGAACCGCACCGCGCCCAGCACGATCGTCGGCACCAGCACGGTCAGTCCACCCAGCCACAGGATTTCCAGGTGGCCGTTGGCAATGGCGCCGAACAGCGAGTGGATCACCAACAGGCCGACGGCGACGTAGGCCAACCGGTGCAGCCACAGCCAGCGCCGATAGGCGAAGAACCGTTGCAGCCCGGTGGAGATCGCGATGGCGACCATCAGCTCGAAGCCGATAATGCCTGCCGCCCAACGAAGCTGGCCACCGTCGACGATCGGCACGGTCAACATCAGGGCGCTGAAGTGCTGGTCGGTCAGGAAGAGGAACGACGCGGCGTGCAGTCCACCGAATGCCAGCGCGAGGGTGGCGAACACCATGTGGCTGCTACGAGTCGCTTGCCGGCCGCTGAGCTTGTGGACCCAACCGGTGCTGACGAAGACGCCCCAACAGAGCGTCAGACACATCAGCACGTACGCGAGCCGGGCGGACAGCGCGGCCACCTGACGCACACCCGCGTCATGCGGGGAGTGGACAGGGGCAGCCTGCAGGAACAGCTGCACCATCTTTTCGTCATTCTCCGGTTTCGGTAACCGGGCCCGACCAACCCGGGTGAAGCGGGACTACCGTATCGAAAGGTCGCGTCTTTGCACCTGTTCGATAACAGTTTGGTCTGTAAATTCTGCTTTGCTATCACCCGGTTGGAGTAATATCGCTGCGGAGGGTGGCGAACCTCCAGCGGTGCGTGCATCACGAAGCCCCGAGTGTGGCCCGCAACACCTCTTCGGTAACCGGGGAGCGACGGACAGCATCCTCCCAATCGCACTGCCCGTCCAGTACTCCGCGACGCAATTCCGCGATGATCGTCAACTCGTCCCGCTGCCGGGCCACGAACGCCGCGTCCACGACGTCTCCATGGCCCGGCACAACAACTTCCGGCCGCAGTCCAACCAGCCGACCGAGCGTCGCCGGCCACTGCTCGACGTGACTGTCCGGCCCGAAGGACTCCGGGGTGAACGATCCCTCCGGCCCGTTCTCGACCAGGTCCCCGGCGAACACGGCGCCCACGTCCGGCACGTTGACCAGCAGATCGTGCCCGGTGTGCCCCACACCCAGATGGCGCAACTCGACGTCCCGTCCGCCGATCAGCAACCGCGTGTACTCGGCGACTGTCTTGTCCGGCAACACGATCCGCACCGCCGCCACCGCGTCCGACCGGTCGAACCGGCCCTGTTCCCGATAGCGACGCGCCCACTCGGCCCGCTGCCGCACACCGTCCTTGCCCAGTTCGGTCCGACAACCCGGATGCGCCCACACATCGGCCGGCAGAAAAGCGGCGGTGCCGAAACAGTGATCGAAATGCGAGTGGGTGAGCGCGACCGTGCATGGATCGGCGGTCACCGCGCGCACCGCGGCGGCCAGCTCCCGCCCGTGCACCTCGTCGCCCCGGGTGTCCACCACCAGGCAGCCGCCGTCGCCGAGCACCAGCCCGGTATTGAGGTCGAGCTCCTCGTGTCGGCGCACCAACACCCGGTCGGCGACCTCGACCCAGCGGTCCCCGCTCATGCCGTCCCGGCGATCCGCTGCCGCACGACGGCCAGCACCTTGGCCATCAGCGGATGGTCCGCCGGCCGGGTCAGCAGGTCGGCCAGCGCGAACAGGTCCAGGTCGGCGGCCAGCCGGGCCCAGTCCGGCGGCAGTTCACCCAGCCCCGCGACGAACCCGTCGACGAACGCGTCCGGCAGGTCGGCCCGAAACCGCAGCATGTTGCCCACGTCGCCGAGCGGATGGCCGCTGAACGCGAACTCCCAGTCCAACACCGCCGCGACCCGCCAGCTCGCGCCGTCCCGCCGAACCAGGATGTTCTTCGCATTGAAGTCACTGTGCACCAGCGACGATGCCCCACCGACCGCCGCCAACCCCGGCTCCGCCCGCTCGGCCAGGCCCAGCAGCCCCACTCGCTCGCGCTCGCTGAGCACCACACTCCGGGCCAGGCAGTCCGCCACGAACGTCGTGAGACCTGTTGACATGTCGGCGGAATCCGGCCGCAGGTCGGGCCCGGTGAACAACCCCGGCCGGTCGAACCGCACCCCGCCGATGGCCGTGAGAGCCGCCCCCACGACCTCGCCGAGCTGACGATCACCCGCGCCCCGGGCGAGCACCACGGACAGCAGTTCCCCCGGCACGAACTCCGAGAGCAACAACGGCTGCCCGGCCACCGAGGCGTCCGGCTCGGCGGCGACCACCGCCGGCACCGCCACCACCGACCGCAGCCGCCGGGCCAGCGCGGCCTCCACCGCGCAACTGTTGCCCCGCCGGAACCGCCGCAACACGAACTGTTCGCCGCCATCGGTCCGCACCAGCAGGTTTTCGTTGGTGAACCCGCCGGTCAGCGCCAGCACCAGGACGACATCGGCACCCACCTGCTCCCGCAGCCAATCCCGGGTCGGCCCGTCCAACACGTCGACGCTCATGCCGACAGCCTGGCCGACGCATCCAGCAGCACGCCGTCCACCAGCCGCGGAGTCACCGAGCTGACGCCGATCTCGGTGGCCAGCCCGACCCCGGCCCCGTGCCCGATGTCGATCAACTCCCGCCCGGACACGCATGCCGCTATCGTCCCCGGCACGTCCGCGGTGGCCCGATACCCGGCCGCCGCCAATGCCGCCTCCGGCGAGGCCGGCCGCACGCCCAGATCGTCCAACGCCGCCACGATCGCCCCCGCGCCCAACTGGTCCTCCACGCAGGGACGCAACGGAAACCCGTCCACCCACCACCGCTCACCGCCCGGCAGCACCCCGATCGGCCCGCCGTCGGCCAGATCGGCCGCGAGCCCGGCCACGGCGGCCGCGTTGCGCAGGCAGCCGGCCAACACCACCGCGCCGCGCCCGGCCACGCGGGTACACAGCGTCGCGCCGTTGGGGGAGGGCACCGCGAGCAGTGTCCCGGCCGGAATGTCGAGCAGGGACGCCGGCCGCAACGTCCACTTCTGCTCGCCGGCCAGTACCGCCCCGCCTGCCTTGGCCGCCGCCGCGGCCGGCTCGTCCCGCCAGGGCAGCGGCTGGATGCGCGCGCCCCGGCCCAGCGCGATGTCCACCGATGTGGTGAACGACAGCACGTCGACCACGACCACCACCGCACAGAACCCGGCCAGCACGTCGACCCCGTGCGCGCCCCACTCAAGTCGGACCCGGCTGTCGTGCTGGCCGAACACGCCGGTCGCGTCCACGTTCGGCACCTTCGAGGAGTCTGCCAGGACGTACCCGGCGCACCACCTGGTTTACTCACCGTGTGCGCGTGTACATCGGTTCCGACCATGCCGGCTTCGAACTCAAGACCCACCTCATCGCCCAGCTGAGCGGTCAGGGCCACGAGGTCGTCGACGTCGGCGCGTTCAGCTACGACGCCGACGACGACTACCCGCCCTTCTGCCTGGAGACCGCCCGCCGCACGGTCGACGACCCGGGCAGCCTGGGCATCGTGCTGGGCGGTTCGGGCAACGGCGAGCAGATCGCGGCGAACAAGGTGCCCGGCTGCCGGGCCGCGCTCGCCTGGAGCGTGGAGACGGCCACCCTGGCCCGGGAACACAACAACGCCCAGGTGGTCGGCATCGGTGCCCGGATGCACAGCGCCGAGGACGCCACCACGATCGCCGAGGCGTTCCTGGCCACCCCGTTCTCCGAGGGGGAGCGGCACAAGCGCCGCATCGAGCTGCTGGCCGAGTACGAACGGACCGGCAAGATCCCGGCTCTGCCCGGGGCCTGACCATGCCCGAGGGACACACGCTGCACCGGTTGGCGCAGCTGCACCAGGACCGGTACGCCGGTGCGCCGGTACGCGTGTCCAGCCCGCAGGGCAGGTTCGAGACGTACGCCGCGACCGTCGACGGTCGGGTACTGCTGGCCGCCGAGGCGCACGGCAAGCACCTCTTACACAACTACGGCCCGGATCTGACCGTGCACGTCCACCTCGGCCTGTACGGCACGTTCGCCGAGCACCCGCTGCCGGTGGCCGCGCCCGAGGGTCAGGTCCGGATGCGGATGGTCGGCCGCACGCACTGGACCGACCTGCGCGGCCCGAACACGTGTGAGCTGATGGTCGACGAGCAGGTCAGCGCGCTGCACGCGCGGCTGGGCCCGGACCCGCTGCGCGCGGACGCCGACCCGGAGGCGTCGTGGGTCCGCATCTCCGGTTCCCGGATGCCGATCTCGGTCCTGCTGCTCACCCAGCAGCTGATCTCCGGGGTCGGCAACGTCTACCGGGCAGAAGTGCTGTTCCGGCACGGCATCAACCCGGCGAAGGCAGGTCGGGACCTGACCCACGACCAGTGGAAGATCATCTGGGCCGACCTGGTCGAACTGATGCGCGAGGGCATGCGCATCGGCAGGATCGACACGGTCCGCCCGGAACACCTGCCCGCCGCGATGGGCCGCCCGCCGCGCGAGGACCGGCACGGCGGTGAGGTCTACGTCTATCGCCGGACCGGTCAGCCGTGCCTGGTGTGCGGTACGCCGGTGGCGACCACGGTGACCGCCGGTCGCAACCTCTACTGGTGTCCGACCTGCCAGCCCGGAAGCTGAGGTCCGGATGAAGCTCGACGAAACCGAGGCCAGACAACGGTTCGCCGCCGCCCGCACGGCCCGGCTGGCCACAGTGGACGAACATGGCCGGCCACACCTGGTCCCCATCGTGTTCGCCGTCGAGGGCGCGACGGTCGCCTTCGCCGTCGACGGCAAGCCCAAAACCACCCGCGACCTACGCCGCCTCCGCAACATCGCGGCCAACCCCACGGTATCGCTGCTGGTCGACCACTACGCCGAGGACTGGACCCAACTCTGGTGGGTCCGAGCGGACGGCCGGGCCACCATTCTGACCGACGAGCAGGCGGCCGAACGCCCCCTCGCCCGGCTCGTGGCCAAGTACCCCCAGTACCAGGACACGCGTCCGGCCGGCCCGGTGGTGCTGATCGGGGTGGACCGCTGGACCGGTTGGTCCGGAGCGGCCTGACCAGCCCCTTCCCGCTCTGTCGCCGGTCGGGTGAGAAGGTAAAGGGACGGTAAAGATGCGGGACGTCAAGAGGAGGGTCACACTGCTCCGTAGGGGCGCACGTGCCGTTGGCGCGGGGGCCGGCGGACAGTGAGAAGGGAGCACCGATGGGCATCATCAGCTGGATCGTTCTGGGGTTGATCGTTGGGGCGATCGCCAAGGCCATCATGCCGGGCAGAGACGGCGGCGGGCTCATTCTGACGATGCTGCTGGGCATCATCGGCGGCTTCGTCGGCGGGATCATCGGCAAGTACATCTTCCACACGGACCTGGGCGGTTTCTTCAACCTGCGCACGTGGTTGCTGGCCATCGTCGGCGCGATCGTCGTGCTGGGCATCTACCGCCTGGTGGTGGGCCGCAGGTCGGTCCGCAGTTAGCAGCGTTTCCCTTCCGACTTCCATCCGCTGAAGGCCCGGGCCGCCGTTCTCCAACGGCCCGGGCCTTCTGGCGTAGGGTCGAAAACGTGGATGTATTCAGCTGACCCCGGAGGTCGATGATGGGAAGCGGCAAGACGAAGCTCGCGCGCAGACTGAACTACAGCCGCCCACCCGCCGACCTGGCCGGCCTCAACCTGGTCCCCGATCTCACCGGCCTGTCCCTGGCCGAGGCCCGCAAGGCCGTCCCCGCCGCACTGGTGATCTCCTCGTCCACCGAGGAGCCGTCCACTGGCGAGTCGTCCACCGACGAGGGAACAGTCGTGGACCAGCACCCGGAACCCGGCGCCTGGCTCCCCGCAGCCTCAACTGTCACCGTCCGGCTGTCCGGCGACGACGGACAGGCAGGCGTCCGCGAACCCCGCCGCCCGCTCCCGCCGACGCGAACGAACCGAGCCCGAGCCTGAGCCGGTCGTCATCCCTGGCGTAGCGAGCGGGAAGCGGCCAGACTGCTCCCCATGCGCTACGAAGAGCTGATCACCCTCGTGCACGAGAGCGAGCCGGCGGACTGGGCCCTGCTCAACAGGTCGGCCGCCGAGCCCGTGCGATTGGGTGCCGGCTCGTACGAGTACCTGGCCCACCACAAGGCAGACCTCGACGTGGCACTCGCCTGGGGCGCGGACGCCAACCGGGGCGAGGAGTGGGGCAAGGAATGGGCCGCGTGGTCGCACTTCCCCGACCCCAAGGTCCGCGGCTTCTGGGCCGAATTGCTGTGGCGGGGCACGCCGGTCACGCGCACCCTCCTGGTGACCGCGGACGGCAACCGTGTCTACCTCCCGAACCCGACCCCGGTCAACGACCACGCCGACACCGCCCCCGACGCCACCACGTGGACCGTCACGTCGGCGGACCTGCCGATCCCTCGGCTGCTCAACGGCATCCAACACAAGACTGTGAACTTCGACGAAGCCATGAAGACGGCAGGCTTCACGATCGAGGGATGATCCTCCGCGCTTAGCTGCTCTGAGTCACCCTGTCCCGAAATCGCGCCGTCCCGAATCGCGCTGTCCTGAATCGCGTGTGGACAGTTCCGGGTCAAGTGCAGGACAATTCGCCTCATCGCTGATCAAACGTCGGCCCTCGGTGCTACAAGTTTGAGTGTTCGAGCCGAGGGCGGGTCCTGCGACGAGGTCAGGTAATGAGCGCGATTTCCACCGAGCAGCCACCGATCAAATGCTTCCTGAGCTACTCGCGCAACGACGACGAGATGCTCGGCTTCGTGGACAACGTCAAACGTGACCTGGAGGGCCTCTGCTTCGGCGACCGTGGTCGGCGGGTTCAGGTCTTCATCGACCGGGAGTCGATCGGCTGGGGCCAGGACTGGCGTCAACAGATCAACGCCAGCATCGAGGGCGCGCTGGTGTTCATGCCGCTGGTGACGCGTACGTATTTCGACCGTTCATACTGTCGAGAGGAAATCCTCGCCTTCTACAGTGCCGCGAAGAACCTCGGTGTGACAGACCTCCTACTGCCGGTTCTGGTCCTGGGCCAGGGTTACATCACCGAGGACAGCGACGACATCGCCGCTCGGGTCATCGCCCAACGGCAGTACTTCGACTTCCGAGACGCGGCCATCGAGGGCACGACGTCGGCAACCTGGCGGCGAGCAATGCTCACGGTCGCCAACAAGCTGGTGGACGCCACCGAACTGGCGGAGTCATCCCTGGACCAGGAGATCGGCCCACCGGCCTCGGCCATGGTGACCGGCGCGGACGCCAGTCGGTTCGACGACGATGATCCCGGCCTGCTCGACTACGTCCAGGCATTCGGTGCGGCCGCGCAGCGCATGACCGCCGTCGGTCAGGAGATGTATGACGCGATGGTCGAGTGGAAGTTGGTGCTCGATTCCGCGACCGCGCGGATCAACAGCGCGCCGGAGGATTCCCGCCAGGCCATACTGCTGTCGCTGGCGCCGGAGATGAAGGATGTCAGTGCTCGAATCGGCAATATCGGCCGGGAATGGGAGAACAGCGCGGTCGAGGCGGACTCGGCGATCCGCGCGTTGTACTCGCTGGTAAGGGAGTTCGGCACACCGGAGATGAAGGACGAGTTCGCCGGCGAACTGAAGGTGATGGCCGGCAGTATGAACGAACTCGACGCGGTTGAGCATTCGATATCCGAGCTCCTGACGCGCATGATGCCGGTCGAAGTACTGAACTCGGCGATGCGGAACTCGATAAGGCCGGCGCGAATCGGGATCACCTCGATCCGCACCGCACTGGAGATCGTCCGAGGCTGGGCCGACATGGCGGGCTGAGCCCGTCGAGTAGCTGAAAGGTCGGGACACGCGATGCAGAGCTACAACCCACAAGGGAACTGGGCCCCAGGACCCCCGCAGAATCCCGCCCAGGGAACCCCACCGCCCGTCCACCGCGGCTTCCGGATAGCCGGCCGGTGGTACTACGTCGTCCTCATCGCCACCGCCGGAACGTTCGCCTGGGTCCCGTTCGTACACGCCGCCCACCGGTTGCGTACCAAGAAATCGCGCCTCCTGGCACTGATCTACGGCGCTCTCGACGTAGTCATCTACGTGCTCCTGTCCCTGACTCCGCAGAACACCGCAGGCCAGCCTCAGGCGACCTCGAACAGCCTCATCAGCACGATCGGTGGCCTACTCGCGATCGCCGTCATCATCGTCGGTTGCATCCAGTTGGGCCCCCTCCGCCGCATGGTCTACGAAGGCGCCCTGATCAGCAACGCTCCGGCGGTGGACCCCGCCGTCCAGGCCATCCTGGCCGCCCGATCCCGCCGCGAGGAGTCCCGAAAGCTGGCCCGGGAGGACCCGATGCTGGCCCGCGAACTCCACGTCGGCCGCCCCGACCTGGCCCGAACCTACGACGACGGTGGGCTGGTCGACCTGAACACCGCCCCCGCCCACACCATCGCCGACGTCTGCGGCATCCCGCCCGAGGTAGGCGCAGCCATCGTCGAAGCCCGAGGCCGCCACGGCGGCTCCTTCGCCAACGTCGATGAGCTGCTGGTCATAGCCGACCTACCGACGACCACCTGGGACAGCATCCGAGACAGGGCAGTCCTGCTCTCCTGAATCCGCCTCAGGTCTGACCGTTCCCGTCGCCCGAAACCCGTCGCCCGAAACCCGTTGCGCGAGCTGGCCCGGTCGAATTACGGTCAGGCTCGGCGGTCTCGTCGTGGGGCAAGCAGGCCGCTGACCCACGACCAGCAACGTCATGCCTGAAGGCAATCGGTTAGTGGCTGGCTCGCTTCCACGCATCAACAAACTCCCGGTACAGGAACCTCTGGTATGGCTGCCCCGTGAAGCGGAATTTCTTGCCCAGCGTTCTTGCGCCGAACCACAGACCGCTGACCTTGGGTATCCCCGGCGCGGCCTGCGCCACCGAGGCGACGGAGTCGACCAGTTCACGTTCCATCGCCGACAGTTCGACTTGGCGCAGCCCAAGCCGTTCCAGTAGCTGTCGTTTTACTGCGTCGATGTCACGAGCCAGGCGCAGATAGTCCTCGTCGGTCACGCAGAGTTCGACGGCGCGCCGCAGATCCGTTGCGCGGATGCGGTAGTCCTTGATGCGCTCAACGACAAAGGCGATCCATTCATCGTCGTCGAGCCGCCCGGTCTCCGATGGCGGCCACAACCTCCCACCAAGAAGCGGCAGCTCCAGTTGGAGCAGTTCGAATCGGTGGGAATCATTGGCTCCCCCGGCATCCGTGAGCGAGGCGTGGATACCGCGTACGGCCTGGATGACGCCGAGGACAACGTTGCCTGTGACGCCATCGCGAGTCAGGTCAAAGGTGAGCGAGAAGTCACGGCGCATCGGATGGGACTGGTAGGTGACCGCGCTGGCATCTGCTCTCGCCTGGTACTTCAGTCCTCGGGCGAGCGTTGCCATGACGTACTGCCCTTGCGTTGGTTGGGCAATTTCCTTCAGCGGTCCACTCAGGATCACGGCGGCAGCCCGCGCCCATTCACCAAAGCCGTCCTCCTCGACTCCGTCTCGGGTCGGAATTCGGTCGGTGTGATGTCCCACTGTCGAACGTACCTGCCGGTCCTGGAAGCCGCTCCACTGGCGCAGGCGTTGAGACATGGCTGTTTGCCCGCCAACACTCGCCCGATCACAGGCCAACGTCTGGTCGACGAAGCGCACCATGCTGATCATGCCGTGAGCGCTCTTGAGGTCGTCCAACGCGGCGTCCTCCAGCTGCTGCGCAGCCGTTTGCTCGGCTCGGTCCAGATGTAGCGGGCGTAGCATCCCGGCCCGCATGAGCGCCCGCAGCAGCAACGGACGCTCGCCGAAGTCGTCCGGTCGCGGGCTGCGCAGGACGGGATGGGCCACGTAGACGTGCGGCATGAAAATCAGGGACTGGACGACCTCGACGAAGCACTGCCGGGCGAATGGGTCTTCCGGCATGACCGAGTAATTTTGCGAGATTATGAAATCCTCGGCACTGATCAACGACGTTACGTCTATGAGGACATCGTTGTTTGGCCGGGTCATCACCGTGTCGCGTCCAAGAACCAGGACACTGTCTCCGGTCTCCCCATCACCGTCGAGTCGAACGTCGGCTCAGCCTGACTCAACAACTGTGGCCCCAGCGGCAGCACCTCGCCGCGCTCGTCGACGCTGCGCAGGCCCACGTTGGCACCGAGGCACAGCCCGGCGAGGCCATCCCAGACCTTCTGCTGCCGCCGCCAGAACAGGTCGAAGGCCGGTAGCGCGGGCTCGGTGTGGCCCGTCAGGTCGACAGCAGTACGCACCATGTCCAGCGTCTGGGAACTGGTCCGTTTCTTGAGTTGGTAGCCCGCCTGTTTGGCGACGTCATCGAAGGCCCGGACGGGATCGTCCGAACTGCGGGTGGCGGAGATCCATGCCGGGCCGTTCCTCGATGTTCGTTTTGGCGCGGGCTCCTCGTTCAACAGCAACACTTCCGCCGCAGCGTCCGTGCGTATCACCAGGGGGCTCCGGCCAACGCCGAGTTCCGGTCCGAGCACAAATGCGGCGACCGGCTGCCAGTCCTCGAGCAAGCACACCACGGAGCAGAACTCGATCCGCTCGGGGCGGACGAATTCAGCTGTTCCATCAATCGGATCGATCACCCATACCCGACCAGACGCCGTGATTACATCCTTTCTCTGATCCGTACGGCCGTCTTCCTCGGCGATGATCACGGCATCGGGCTCGACGCGATGGATCTCACGGACGATCAGGTTCTGTACGGCCACATCCGCCTCGGTCAGCAATGTTCGATCAGCTTTGATCTCGATGGGCAACTCGGACAGGCGGCTGCGATATCCAGCGAAGACTGGAAGAAGTTGCTCCTCGAGTGTTTTCCAAAGCGATGCGACCTGCATGTCGTGGCGACCCCCTGGGTATGGACAATGTCGAGCATTCCTGGCGTCTGCTGTAGGCAGGCTGGATTATCGCGCATTGTGGTGTGCTCTTGCGAGGTGCGGATGGGCGACTGCGCTAACTGCTCCAGGCCGTGGTCCGTGTTCGGGCCCCACTCCGTCGGTCCGGTAAGGGCGTGGCTGGATCGGGTGACCGAATCGAAGCCGATCGACGCAGACAGTGATGGGGCGGCGCTGGAAGCAAGTCTCGTCAGGGCTGGGTCCGCCATCCATGCGGCGGAAGGTGCGACGCCGGGTTGGCCCAGCGTTGACGACGGCCAGATCGTGATCGAAGAAGGCTTCGATGCCCGCGTTCGACCAGCTGCTCTAGTCGGCCGTTAGGCCCTCATGACACCTGTCACGATCTTGTTGCGCACGTTTCCGCAGCTCAGACACCAAGCGTGATGGCCGCGACAGCACATGACAGTTCCGACCCACGCGATGGCCGCTCAGTATCAGGACCAAACCTGCTGAACGGGCGCCAACTTCGGATCGAGTGCCATACCGCACAGCTGCCATGACAGCGCCTCGACATAGCTCACGCCGGCGAAGACTGGCGCGAATCCGGACCTGCATCTGCACGACCTACGGCGTACAGGCGGCACGCTGACCGCACAGACCGGTGCGACACTCAAAGAGATCATGTCGCGCATCGGCCATTCGAGCATTCGCGCCGCGATGATCTACCAGCACGTGACCGCCGAGCGAGACCGGCGGATCGCGGATGCGCTGAATCTGATGATCGAGGCCGCTCGGAAGGAAGGAAAGCACGGCGACAGTGTGGACGGTGGCGACGGGGGAGAGGCCGCGTAATCGGTTCTGTCCATGGCTGGCCGATGATGTCGCCGCGGGGCCGCTGGCTGTCCAGAACAGGAGTGACAGAACAGGGACATCTTCAGTGATGTGGCTAACGGTCGTTGGTCACTCTGCGAGTAACCAAGGTTAGGCCCTTTGGCTCCACTGGCGACATTGCAGGAGATTGTCCGATGGCACAGACCTACAAACCAGGCGACACGGTGCCCAGAAACGGCACTGTGGAATGCACGCAGTACAACGGGACGAGAGACCACGTGAAGGCGGGCACCAAGTTCGCGGCGTGCGATCATTGGGGCGATCATCACGGGACAGGGTGTACCTGGCAGTACGTCTCTTGACCAGGACCTGACGATGTCGGCCCCGGCACGGAGTGACCTTCGTGACCGGGGCCGCCGGCCGTCCAGGGCCGAGCGGAGTGACGGCCGAGGTACGTCGTCACTGTCACTCTGTCACTCAACACACTGTGACCAGCGGAAACGTCAGTGACAGCAGAGTGACACCGGAGGACGGCGGCCGTGCTGGTCAGTCGATCGGGTGGACTGGTCGTCAAATCAGGGGTGATGCTGCGTATTTGGGGTGGACGCAGTTCCCGACCCAAGGAGACGACATGCACAACCACGATCAGGGCGGATGGCCACTCGTTCTGCGGCATCGGGCACCGGTGCGCCATGCCGTCCGGTGGCCGGCGCGCGTTGGCCGAGTGGGTCGAGCGGGCACCGGCGGTTGCCGGTACCGAGGGGCGTTGGGCACGGATTGGGCACGGACGAGGGGCTGACTCGACCGACGCAAACGGCCAGGTACACAGTGGACACCCTGTGGCCTGGGCTTCTGTTCGTGGAGCGGGTGACGGGAATCGAACCCGCATGACCAGCTTGGAAGGCTGGGGCTCTACCATTGAGCTACACCCGCGTGCACCCAGGACCCCCGGGCGCACGCCCAGCCTAGCGCCTCAGGCTAAGCTGTGTACGCGCACCACCCGGTGGTGGGCGTGTACGGGGTATAGCGCAGTTTGGTAGCGCACTCGCTTTGGGAGCGAGGGGCCGCCGGTTCAAATCCGGCTACCCCGACAGTGGGAAAAGTGCAGGTGGGAGCTTCGGTGGGCCCGGGGGTAGAGGGCTTGATCTCGCAGGACCTGGCGAGCCCCAGTGGTCAGCAGACGATGCTGCCGTAGCTCACTGAGCATGATGATGTGTTGCTCGTGGGGGTCGCGCTGTCCTGGGAGTGCGCGAGGATCAGGGTCACGGCCAGCCAGATCGCCACGGCCACGATCGGTACCCAGACGAACAGAATGATCAGCAGACGGCGCAGCTTCTCGCCCTGTTCGGCGATCGCGATCATGACGGCTCGGGTGTTCGGGTCGGATACCTCGACTCGCGGTCGCGCGTCGTTCACGTCGACCGCGGTGTAGGCGGCGAGCTTCCCGTCCATGTTTCGGCCGTGGTAGGCGGTTGTGACGGGGATGGTGTTCTCGGCTACCGGTTCGGTCATGGGGTGCTCCTGGGGTCGTGCCTGCGGCTGCCGGCACGATGGTGATCGGACGGACATTCCGGACGGTTACCGATGGTCACCTGTTCGGATGACGGCCCGGGTAGCGCGGGTCCGACCGATCCAGGCCCAGGGGTGCTTGTCGCCGCGAATCGGGCGGACCCCACATTCCTCCATTGTGGACATCAACGGAGGCCGGAAAGTGAATGGGGCAGCTGCGGCCGCTCGGTGGCGGCGGTCAGGCAGAGCGCAGGGGGTCAGCTGGCCGGGCGGGCGGCGATCGGGTCGGCGCAGCCGGTGGCCCGGGAGATCGAGTCGTTCAGCTTCGCCAGCAGCCGGCCCAGCGCACTGCGGTCGTCCTCGGTCCAGTCCCTGGTCACCGTGTCCAGGTTGCTCCGGCGGACCCGGCGCATGTGTCGCATCAGCTCGCGGCCGGCAGCGGTCGGGCTGATGATGCAGGAACGACGGTCGCCGGGGTTGGTCTTGCGTTCGACCAGGCCCAGTTCCTTCATGGTCGACACCTGACGGGTCACTGTGGAGCCGTCCAGGCCGACCGCGCCGGCGATGGTGTTGATGCTCGCCGGGCCGATTCGCTCCAGTGTGCGCAGCAGCAGGTACCCGGCCCGGTCCAGTCCCAGGCTCGGCTCGGGTGTCCGGCCGAGCATGGCGATGGTGCGCGCCAGCTTGGTGACCTCGGTCTCGATTTGATCAACCGGATCGCTCTGGGCGGCGCTACCGAGGCTTCGTCTGTGAGACACGGCCAACCCACCCTCCTGGGACTTCCACGTTGGGGGTACCTACGTGTACGGTACAGGCATATTACCTGTATAGCGCAGCAGTATTCGGATGAAAACTGCAGGTAATGACGGTGCTAAGGCAAGGTGCTGGTCGGCGACGGTGATGTCGGTGGGGACCTGTCGGGGACGATGCGTGCCCGTCTGGGCCCACCCTCGCTCACGCTGACTCCACCCGATTGGGGGCGAATTCGAGCTGCGGTTCTCGATCAAGCCCTGCACGATGGGTGCCCTGTGTGAACGGACGTGGAGGTTCCCCGGTGGTATCGGCACTTTGGAGCGCATGCCGCGAGTGGTCAACCGCCGTGGTTCGTCGCTACCTGAACGCCTCCCAGCAAAATGAGACGAATTTATCTCACAGTACCACGTCGAACTCACCCCTGGAGCGGGTCGAGGGGGAGAACTTCTCGGTCGCGGCACGGCTGTTGCCGGCCGCGTTCCGCCGGCACCTGTTGGCCGTGTACTCGTTCGCCCGACTGGTGGACGACATCGGCGACGAAGCAATCGGGAACCGAATTACCTTGTTGGACAAGGTTTCTCAGGATCTCGATCGCATCTACGCCGGCCAGGAACCGTGGCACGGGAGCCTACATGATCTCCCCGCCACGATCCAGACCTGTTCGATTCCTCGCGAACCGTTCGACGCCCTGATCGCTGCCAACCGCCAGGACCAGGTCGTTCAGCGCTACTCGAGTTACGACGAACTCCTTGCCTACTGCGAACTATCCGCGAATCCGGTCGGCCACCTCGTGCTCCACGTGTTCGGCCAGTTCACGTCGGCGCGCAGGGAACTGTCCGACCGGATCTGCACCGCGCTGCAGATCCTGGAGCACTGCCAGGACGTACTGGAAGACCTTGAACGGGGCCGGGTGTACTTGCCGCAGGAAGATCTGGATCGGTTCGGCGTGGCCGAATCCGAACTCAAGTCACCGCCGTCCACCACACCGGTGCGCGCGCTGCTCGCCTTCGAGACGCAGCGCGCACTGCGTCTGCTCGACGACGGCGCTCCGCTGATTCCGCAACTGCACGGCTGGGCCCGACTCGCGGTGAGCGGCTACCTTGCCGGCGGACTCGCCACCGCGAAGGCCATCGCGGACGCCAACTACGACGTGCTCACCAGCACGCCGAAACCGGCCAAAACCGCCACGCTGAGCCAGTGGACGCGGTTGCTGGTCACCGCCGGAGGCCCACGGTGAACACCGAAGCCGCCTACGCGGAATGCGAGCGGATCACCACCGAGCAGGCCCGCAACTTCTCCTACGGCATCAAACTGCTGCCCCCGCCCAAGCGTCGGTCGCTCTCGGCGGTCTACGCGTTCGCCCGCCGGGTGGACGACATCGGGGACAGTGACGACGCGGCCGAGGTGCGGTTGCGTGGGCTCACCGACGTGCGGACCCAGCTGCACTCGCTCGATCATCCCGGTGACGATGCGGTGCTGGTCGCGCTGGCCGACACCGCGCAGCGGACCGGGCTGCCGATCTCCGCGTTCGACGAGCTGATCGACGGCTGTGAGGCCGATGTGCGGGGCACCGCCTACCGCACGTTCAACGATCTGCACGGCTACTGCCGGTGCGTGGCCGGTTCGATCGGCCGGCTCTCGTTGGCCGTGTTCGGCGGGCCCGCGGTGCAGCGGCAGCGCGAGCAGACCGACTCGATCGCCGACGCGCTGGGCGTCGCGCTCCAGCTGACCAACATTCTCCGGGACATCCTGGAGGACCGGGTCAACGGTCGGATCTACCTGCCGCAGCGCGATCTCGACCAGTTCGGCTGCACCTTCGACCTCGACGAGCAGGGCCGGTTCACCGACGACGAGGACGCGCTCACCGCGCTGATCGAGTTCGAGGCGGCCCGCGCGCAGGAGTGGTACGCCACCGGGCTGACCCTGCTGCCGATGCTGGACGCGCGCAGCCGCGCCTGCTGCGCCGCGATGGCGGGCATCTACCAGCGGCTGCTGGAGCGGATCATGGCCCGCCCGTGGCTCGTGCTGCGCTCGCGGATGTCGCTGCCCGGCTGGGAGAAGGCCGCCGTCGCGGTGCGGTCGCTGGCGGGGGCGGCGCTATGAGCGGTTCGGTCGCGGTGGTCGGTGGCGGGCTGGCCGGGTTGGCCGCCGCCTGCAAGCTGGCCGAGCAGGGGCATCAGGTCACCTTGCTGGAGGCGCGTGCCCGGTTGGGTGGCGCGACCTTCTCCTTCGACCGGGACGGGTTGGCCGTGGACAACGGGCAGCACGTGCTGTTGCGCTGCTACACCGAGTACCGCGCCTTTCTGGACCTGATCGGCGTGGGCGACCAGATCGACCTGCAGGACCGGTTCCGCGTGCCGGTGATCACCCGGGACGGCCGGTACGGCGAGTTGTCCCGCACCAGCCTGCCGGCGCCGCTGCATCTCGGGTCGAGCCTCGCTCGCTACCGGCTGCTGCCGCCGGCCGACCGGGCCCGGGTGCTCTACGCGGCCGCGATGCTGCGCACGGTGGACCCGGCCGACCCGCGCACCGACGAGCGCAGCTTCGCCGACTGGCTCACCGCGCACGGCCAGCGGCCGGCGGCGATCGAGGCGCTGTGGGACCTGATCACGGTGGCCGCGCTGAACACCGACGCGGCCTCGGCCTCGCTCGCCCTGTGCGCGATGGTCTTCCGGACCGCGCTGCTGGAACGCGCGGACGCCTCGGACATCGGCGTGCCGCGCATCCCGCTCGGCCGGCTGCACGGCGACCCGGCCGCGGACTACCTGCGGGCGCACGGCGCGACCGTCCAACTGCGCACCTCGGCCCGCGCGATCAAGCCGACCGACGCCGGCTACGAGATCGATGTGGACGGTCAGACCCTCGACGTGGACGCGGTGATCGTGGCCGCGCCGCCGGAGGCGACCGCGGAGATCCTGCCGGCCGGCGCGTTGCCGGCCGGGACCGATCTCGGCGCGCTCGGGTCGGCGCCGATCGTCAACGTGCACGCGGTGTATGACCGGCCGGTCACCGAGCTGCCGTTCGTCGCCGTGGTGGGTTCCCCGGTGCAGTGGGTCTTCGACCGGAGTGATATATCCGGTGTGGACAGTGGGCAGTACCTCGCCGTGTCGTTGTCCGCGGCGGGGGAGTGGATCGACGAGCCGACGGCTCGGTTGCGGGAGGTCTTCCTGCCCGAGCTGCTCCGGTTGTTCCCCAGGGCCAGGAACGCGGTGAACACCGCGTTCTTCGTCACCCGCGAACGGCGGGCGACGTTCCGGCAGTCGCCCGGAAGTGGTCGGTTGCGTCCTGCCGCGCGTACCGGGTTGCCCGGTTGCGTGCTGGCCGGCGCGTGGACCGCGACCGGATGGCCCGACACGATGGAGGGTGCTGTGCGAAGCGGAAACGAAGCGGCACGAGTCGTCGGGGCGCACCTCGCGCACCGGGTCGTCGGGAGCGCGGCATGACCGCGACGCTGCCCGCGGAGGTCACGGCGGCCAGGGAACTGGTCGATCCGGCGCTGCGGAAGGCGATCGACGAGCTGGCTCCGTCCATGCGCACCGTCGCGCGGTACCACCTCGGCTGGGCCGACGAGCACGGTCAGGACACCCCCGGCGGTGGCGGCAAGTCGCTGCGGCCGGCGCTGACCCTGCTGGCCGCGCAGGCCACCGGCGGTGGCCCGGAGCCCGCGGTGCCGGCGGCGATCGCGGTGGAACTGGTGCACAACTTCTCGCTGCTGCACGACGACGTGATGGACAACGACACCGAGCGGCGGCACCGGCCGACCGCGTGGACGGTCTTCGGTGTGCCGGCGGCGATCCTGGCCGGCGACGCGTTGCTCACGCTCGCCGTGGAGACCGCCCGCCGGGGCACCGAGGTGACCCTGTCCGGTGAGGTGGTCGGCTGCCTGAACGACGCGGTGCAGCGGCTGATCGTCGGGCAGAGCTCGGATGTCGAGTTCGAGCGCCGGTCGGACGTGTCGGTCGCCGAGTGCCTGACGATGGCGGCCGGCAAGACCGGCGCGCTGATGCGCTGCGCGGTGGAGATCGGCGCGCTCGCGGTCGGGGCGCCGGAGTCGGTGGTGCGCACCTTCGCCGAGTACGGCGACCATCTCGGCCTGGCCTTCCAGCTCGTCGACGACCTGCTCGGCATCTGGGGCGAACCCGAGGTGACCGGCAAACCCAGACTCGCCGACCTGCGGGCGCGCAAGAAGTCCGTGCCGGTGGTGGCCGCGCTCAACTCCGGCACCGAGTCCGGCGCCCGGCTGGCCGAGCTGTACTTCGCGCCCGACGTCACCGACGACGAGGCCCGGCTGGTGCTGATGGCCGACCTGGTCGAGCGGGCCGGCGGTCTGAAGTGGACCGAGCTGGAGGCCGACCGGCACATCGAGGCATCCTTGCGCTGCCTGGACGAGTTGGACCTGCCCACGCCGGTCGGCGAGGCGCTGCGGGCGATCACGCTCTTCGTGACCAGGAGGGATCGATGAGTTCGCTGCTGGTCGGCCAGACCGAGGACTCCGTTGTCGGGCGCGCCCGACACACCGTGGACCTGGCCCGGGACTACCTGCTCTCCATCCAGAAGGACACCGGATGGTGGAAGGGAAATCTCCAGACCAACGTCACGATGGACGCGGAAGACCTGATGCTGCGCCAGTTCCTGGGTATCAGGAAGGCGCAGGAGACCGAGGAGACGGCCCGCTGGGTCCGCTCGCAGCAGCGCGCGGACGGCACCTGGGCGACCTTCCACGGCGGCCCGGCGGAGCTGTCCACCACGGTGGAGGCGTATGTCGCGCTCAAGCTGGCCGGGGACCCGCCGGACGCCGAGCACATGCGGCTGGCCCGGGAGTTCATCCTGGCGCACGGCGGCATCGAGCAGACCAGGGTGTTCACCCGGGTCTGGCTGGCGCTGTTCGGCGAGTGGTCCTGGGACGACCTGCCGATCATGCCGCCGGAGCTGATCTTCCTGCCGGAATGGGTGCCGCTCAACGTCTACGACTGGGGCTGCTGGGCCCGGCAGACCGTGGTGCCGCTGACCATCGTCAACGCGATCCGGCCGGTCCGCTCGCTGGGCATCACCGTCGCCGAGTTGCGTACCGGCACGGCCCGCAGGTCCAGCACGCCACTGTTCTCCATCGGCGGGATCTTCGAGCAGCTGGACAAGGTGCTGCACGGCTACCAGAAGCTGCCGGTGAAGCCGCTGCGCGGGATGGCCATGCGGCAGGCCGCGGAGTGGATCGTGGCCCGGCAGGAGTCCGACGGCGGCTGGGGCGGCATCCAGCCGCCCTGGGTATACTCGATCATGGCTTTGCACCTGATGGGCTATCCATTGGACCACCCGGTGCTGAAGAACGCGATCGACGGCCTGGAGGGCTTCACCGTCCGGGAGCAGACGCCGGAGGGGCCGATCCGCTGGCTGGAGGCGTGTCAGTCGCCGGTCTGGGACACCTGCCTCGCGGTCACCGGGCTGCTGGACGCCGGCACGCCGGCCGACCATCCGGCGATCGTGGCCGCGGTGGACTGGATGCTCGGCGAGGAGATCCGCCGGCCGGGTGACTGGTCGGTGCGCCGGCCGGGCGTGCAGCCGGGCGGCTGGGCGTTCGAGTTCGCCAACGACATCTATCCCGACACCGACGACACCGCCGAGGTGGTGCTCGCGTTGCGTCGGGCGCGGCACGCCGACCCGGACCGGCTGCGGCCGGCGATCGACCGGGGGGTCGCCTGGCTGCTGGAGATGCAGTCCAAGGACGGTGGCTGGGGCGCGTTCGACGTGGACAACACCCGGACGCTGGCCACCAAGCTGCCGTTCTGCGACTTCGGCGCGGTGATCGACCCGCCGTCGGCCGACGTGACCGCGCACATCGTGGAAATGCTTGCCGCGGAAGGACTTTCCGAGCTGGAGGCGACCCGGCGCGGGGTGCGGTGGCTGCTGGACAACCAGGAGACCGACGGGTCCTGGTTCGGCCGGTGGGGCGCGAACTACGTCTACGGCACCGGTGCCGCGGTGCCGGCGCTGGTCGCCGCCGGGCTGCCCACCTCGGACCTGTCGATCCGGCGGGCGGTGCGCTGGCTGCGCGAGCACCAGAACGCCGACGGCGGCTGGGGCGAGGACCTGCGCTCCTACTCCGACCCGGAGTGGCACGGCCGGGGCGACTCGACCGCGTCGCAGACCGCCTGGGCGCTGCTTGCCCTGCTGGCGGCGGGGGAACTGGGCGAGGAGGTCAACCGGGGCGTCGTCTGGCTCTCGGAGACGCTGCGGCCGGACGGTTCGTGGGACGAGCCGCAGTTCACCGGCACCGGTTTCCCCGGCGACTTCTACCTCAACTATCACCTGTACCGGATGGTGTTCCCGCTGTCCGCGCTGGGCCGGTTCCTGACGGCGGTGGGCGATGACGGCTGATCCCGGGTCGGCCGAGTCCGGGTTGGTCGTTGCCGCGCCGCTCTCGGTGGAGGCGTTCGCGGTGCGCCGGGGCCTGCCCGGTGACCTCGTGCTGCGCACCGGCATGGGACCGACCCGCTCGGCTCGGGCGTTTCCCCGACTGGCCGCCCGCCGGCCGGCCGCGCTCGCCGTGGCCGGGGTGGCCGGGGCGTTGACCGACCAGCTTTCCCCCGGCGACCTCGTGGTGGCCACCGAGATCCGCTGGGCCGGTGGCACGCTGCCCTGTCCGAGCGCTCCGCTGCTGGCCGCCGCACTGCGTCGGCTCGGATTGACCGTGCACACCGGACCGATCGCCGGCGTGGACCACGTGGTGCACGGCGCGGAGCGGGCCGAACTCGCCGCCGGCGGCGCGCTCGCGGTGGACATGGAGTCCGCCGCGCTCGCACCGGCCGCCGGGGACGCGCCGTTCGCGGTGGTCCGGGCGATCGTGGACACGCCGTCCCGGCCGCTGGTCCGGCCGGCGACGGTGACCGGCGGGCTGGCCGCGCTGTCGGTGCTCGGCCGGATCGGACCGGCGCTGCTCGCCTGGGCGGCGGCGGTCGGCGAGCGAGAGGTGCTGCTGGCCAGTCCTCGGTCGTTCTGTGCCGGTGTGGACCGGGCCATCGAGATCGTCGAGCGGTTGCTGGACAGCCGGCCCGGTCCGGTCTACGTGCGCAAGCAGATCGTGCACAACGCGACCGTCGTGGCCGACCTGGAACGGCGCGGCGCGGTGTTCGTGGACGAACTGGACGAGGTGCCCGACGAGGCCACCCTGGTGTTCTCCGCGCACGGGGTGGCGCCGAGCGTGCGGTCTGTCGCGCAGACCAAGCGGCTGGACGTGGTCGACGCGACCTGCCCGCTGGTCGGCAAGGTGCACCACGAGGCCCGGCGGTACGCCCGGCAGGGCAACACGATCCTGTTCATCGGGCACGCCGGCCACGAGGAGACCGAAGGCACGCTGGGCGAGGAGCCGGAGCACACCATTCTCGTCCAGGACGAGTCCGAAGTGGACGATCTGCGGGTGCCTGATCCGGAGCGGGTCAGCTACCTGATGCAGACCACCCTCGCGGTGGAGGAGGCGGAGGGCATCGTGCGTGCGCTGCGCGCGAAGTTCCCCGCGCTCACCGGTCCCAACTCGGACGACATCTGTTACGCGACAACCAATCGCCAACGGGCTGTGGTGTCCGTGGCGAAGGATGTCGACCTGTTTCTCGTCGTGGGTTCGGCGAACTCGTCGAACTCGCGACGGCTCGTCGAGGTCGCCAGGCGGGAGGGCGTGGACGCCTTCCTGGTCGACGACGTGAGCCAGGTCGAGCTGGACTGGCTGAGCAGGGCCCGCCGGATCGGGGTCTCCGCCGGGGCGTCCGCCCCGCACGCGCTCGTCGACGAGTTGGTCACCGCTATCGGCGGGCTCGGCCGGCTGGACATCGCCGAACGGTCCACCACAACCGAAACAATTCGCTTCACGCTCCCCAAGGAGGTGCGTCAGTAATGCCAGTACCCCTTCGCCAGGCCGTTCGCATCGGTGCCTACGTGATGAAGAACAAGATCAAGGGCGTGAAGAAGTTCCCGCTCGTGGTCGAGTTGGAACCGCTGTTCGCCTGCAATCTCGCGTGCAACGGCTGCGGCAAGATCCAGCACCCGCATGAGATCCTGCGCCAGCGGATGCCGGTGGAGCAGGCCATCGGCGCGGTGCTGGAGTCGGGCTCGCCGGCCGTGTCCATCGCCGGTGGCGAGCCGCTGATGCACCCGCAGATCGACGAGATCGTCAACGAGTTGGTCAAGCGCAAGAAGTTCGTCATCCTGTGCACCAACGCGATGCTGGTGCGCAAGCGGATCGACAAGTTCAACTTCAAGCCCTCCCCGTACTTCCAGTGGGCCGTGCACATCGACGGTCTCCAGGAACGCCACGACGAGTCGGTCTCCAAGGAGGGCGTGTTCGAGGAGGCGGTCGAGGCGATCAAGGAGCTGAAGAGCCGCGGGTTCCGGGTGACCACGAACTCCACGTTCTTCAACACCGACACGCCGCAGACCGTGATCGACGTGATGAACTACCTCAACGACGACCTCAAGGTCGACGAGATGATGATCTCGCCGGCATACGCCTACGAGAAGGCTCCCGACCAGGAGCACTTCCTGGGCATCGAGGAGACCAAGGAGCTGTTCCGCAAGGCGTTCGCGGACGGCCGGCGCAAGAAGTGGCGCCTCTCGCACTCGCCGCTGTTCCTCGACTTCCTTGAGGGCAAGGTGGAGTTCGAGTGCACCGCGTGGGGCATCCCGTCCTACTCGCTGCTCGGCTGGCAGAAGCCGTGCTATTTGATGAACGACGGCTACGTCAAGACCTACAAGGAACTCATCGAGACCACCGACTGGGATTCCTACGGTCGCGGCAAGGACCCGCGCTGCAACAACTGCATGGCGCACTGCGGCTACGAACCCAGCGCCGTGCTGGCGACCACGTCCTCGCTGCGGGAGTCGATCCGCGCGATGCGCGAGCAGTAAAGCTGCGAAACACGCTGCCCCGGCCGGTTTCCGGTCGGGGCAGCGGCGTGTCCGGGGCTAGCCGAAGCGCCGTTCCAGCGCCTGGACCAGGGCGGGCGCGGCGCCGTGCAGCCGGGCCGGGAAGCGCAGCCAGGCCGGGATGAAGACCTCCGGGCGGTTGCGTTCGATCGCGGCCACCAGCACCGCGGCGGCCTTCGTCGCCGGCACCGGGCGGGGGCGGCTGCGGTCGTAGGGCCGGCCGCGGCGGTCGAAGAACGGCGTGTCCACCACGCCGGGCACGAGCACGGACACGCCGACCCCGGAACCGGCCACGGCCAGCCGGACGCTGTCGGCGAACGTGCGCAGCCCGCTCTTGGTGGCCGAGTAGACCGCCTCGTCGGCGACCCCGAGGCAGCCGGCGATGGACGACACGAAGGCCAGCTGCCCGCGGCCGCGGGTGAGCATCGCCGGCAGCAGCAGCCTGGTCAACCGCAGATGTGCGGTCAGGTTGACGGTGACCAGTTCGTCCACCGAGTGCTCGGGCATGTCGGCCAGCGACCCGGCGAAACCGACGCCGGCGTTGCACACCAACACGTCCACCTCGCCGGCCCAGTCCACGATCGCCGGCACCGTGTCGGAGCGGGCCAGGTCGGCGGCGAGAAACCGGCCGCCGGTGCGCTGCGCGAGTGCGGTCAGCGCGTCGGTGTCCCGGCCGACCAGCAGTGCTTTGGCGCCCCGGCGGGCCAGCAGTTCGGCGGTGGCCGCACCGATGCCCGAGGACGCCCCGGTGACCAGCACGGTCGCTCCGTCGAGGTTCACCCGGTGCCCACCTTGTCCGTCGAGTTCTGGTGCTTGGCGGCCACCTGCGGGGCGGCGTGCGCGAGCAGCCACACGCCGGTCACCAGTCCGGCCAGCGCGAGCACCTGGCCGACGACCGAACCGGCCCCGCTGCGCAGTTGCTCGTCCAACCACAGCACACCCACGCCGATGCCCACCAGCGGATCGGTCACGGTGATCACCGCGAGCGCAGGGGCCATCCGCTTGTTGTGCTGATAAGCGTTCTGGTTCAACAGGAAACCGGCCGGGCCGCAGACGATCACCGCGTACAGCGGCCAACTGGTCAGCAGCGCCGGAATGCCACCGGTCTGCAACTGGCCCAGCGCGAGCTTGATCATCCCGGCGGTCACGCCGTAGAGCACGCCGGCGCCCAGCGCCAGCGCGAACGTGTGCGCCTGGCCGCTGTGCCTGGCCGCGACGACCAGGCAGCCGGTGAGGATCACGGCCAGCCCGATGCCCAGGGGCAGCACCGCGCCGAGGGTGATCCAGTTGATGCCGCCACTGGGCCGCGACAGCAGCAGGAACACCGCGAGCCCGGCGACACACAGGCTGGCGCCGCCCAGCACGTAGGCGGGCGGAGTCTTGTGCGCCAACATGCTGCGGATGACCACCGCGAACAACAGCCCGCTGACCAGCAGCGGCTGCACCAGCACCAGCGGACCGGTGCCCAGGGCGAGCAGTTGCAGCAGGCTGCCGGCGCCGCTGGACAGCAGCGAGATCAGCCAGATCGGTTCGCGGGCCAGGTCGAACAGCAGCGACGGGCGTAGCGCCGGCCGGAACGGCACCCGGGCGGCTGCGGCGTACTGCAGCGCGCCGGTCAGCCCGAAGCAGAACGCGCTGGCCAGCGCGGCCGGGACGGCGATCCACAGGTGCGTGGTGTCCTGCGCCGCCTGGCTGCTGGCGCCGGCGGCGAGTTCGACCACCGCGCTCACGAGTGCGCGGTCCGCATCTCCTTGAACGCCACCCGGATCGCCTCACCGAGCCCGTCGATCGTGCCGCCGATGCCGGCGTCCCCGCTGACACACACGGTCAGGTCGTCCCCCCAGGTCATCACGCCGATGGACAGCCGGACCCCCGGCGCGAGCGCGAGCACCGGATAGACCGGGCCGATCCGGGAACCCCGCAGGATCACCGCCGAGCGCGCGGCGGGCAGCACCGAGGCGATCGCGTTGAACCAGGTGGACCGGTAGACCCACCGGGCGAGGATCGCGTGCAGCCAGGGCGGCAGCAGACCCAGCACGCGGACGACCGCGTGGGCCGCGTGCGGCGCGCTGGAGGCGATCTGCCGGCTGGTCGCCGAGACCGTGTCGGCCACTCGCTCGGCCAGTGGCATCGGGCCGACGGCCAGGTCGACCGAGGCGGCGCCGGTGCGGTTGCCGGCGGTGCGGAAGGTGCTGGTGGTGCGGGTCGAGCGGGGCATCATCACCCGCAGCCGCTCCGGCCCCGGGCCGTGCTCGTGCAGCACCCGGTGCAGTGCGTCGGCGACCAGCGAGGTGGCCAGATCCGTTGTGGTGCAATGGAATCCGCGAGCCGCCGCGCGCAGCTGGGCGAGCGGCAGATCCACCACGGCGTGATGCCGGGCGCCGCTGCTGACCGGACCGTTGAGCAGTGAGGGAGTCGCCCGGCCCGCGGAGGCCAGCGCGACCAGGCCGCGGACGAGCTCACCCGTGTCGGCCAGCCGGGCCTTGAACCCGCGCGGACCGATCGGCTGGTCCGGGTGTTCGACGATGAACGGCTTGTCCCGGGTGCGGTTGACCAGCGCGCCGATCACCGCGATGCCGTCCGCGGTGGCGTGGTGCAGTTTGAGCAGCAGCGCCGACCGCGCGTTGTCCGGGCCGTAGGGCTCGAAGCCGTGCACCAACCGCGCCTCACCGGCCCGGATGCGCCCGGCGAGCACGGGTAGCGGGGTGGAGAAGAAGTCGTCCATCACCGTGCTCAGGTCGGCCGGCCGGTCCAGCCAGCTCTCCTCCACCACGTCGGCGGTGGTGATCGACGGGTCGGCCCGCCAGCTGGGGCCGTGCCAGGCCGAGCCGGGGTCGATCCAGCCGTGCAGGCCCGGCGCGGCGTCCATCAGGTACACCGCGTCCTCCCAGGTGGGAGGGCTGCCGTCCGCCTTGTTGCCCAGTACCAGGACCGCGCCGATGACCTGCGGCACCTGGTCGTTCTGCACGTGCACGAACAGCGCGTCCTCCGGCCGCAGCCGGCGCACCTCGGGTGCCCGGTCGCGTTCGGCCCGGTCGAGCAGGGCGTCCAGGCCGTCACCCACCTGTTGTTCCTCCGCATTGTCCAGAGCGGCTCGCTCCATCGTGGCCAACGTGTCCGGCTGGTCGAGCAGCCGGCGCACGGCAGCGGTGAGTTCCCGCTCGTCCTCGCACACCTCGGCGAGTCCGGCGGCGGCCATCAGTTCGGCGTTGGCCCGGCCGTGCGCGGCGATCGGCCGGTACATCAGCACCGCCCGGCCGCAGGCCAGCGCCTCCAGCGAGGTCGCGCCGCCGGCGTTGGTCACCACCACGTCGCTGGCCACGGTCAGCGCGGGCATCTGATCGGTCCAGCCCAGTGCGCGCAGCCGGCCGTCGTGGTCGCCGTCGGCGAGCAGACTCGCCCGCAGCGCCGCGTTGCGACCACAGGCCACCACGACGTGCACCCGGGGATCGGCGGCCAGCAGTGTGGCGACCGCGGAGCCGACGCTGCCGAAGCCGAGCGAGCCGCAGGAGACGAAGGCCAGGAAGGCGTCCGGTGCGAGGTCGAGGTGGCGGCGGGCGTCGAGCCGGTCGCCCGGGCCGAACCTGCCGACCACCGGCGGCGCGGACACCGCGACCGGCGCACCGGGCACCCACTCGGCGGCCTTGGCCACCGCGACCGGGTGCATCACCAGGTTGAGATCGATGTCCCGGTAGACCCAGAACGGGTGCGGCGCGAAGTCGGAGACCCAGGCGCCGACCGGGACGTCCAGCTTGCCGTGCCGGCGCAGCCAGGCCAGTCCGGCGGTGCCCAGCGGGTAGGTGGACAGCACCACGTCGGGCTGGAACTCGGCGACCTGGCGGGCCAGCCGGGGGCCGGCCCAGATGCCGACGAAGCTCTTGGAGGCCGAGGCGAACCAGGGCATCCGGCACAGTGAGTCGTAGAAGAACTCGTACAGCCAGGGGGTGCGCTCCACATTGGCCACATAGATCTGCCGGAACAGCGGGCCGACCCCGCGGCCCATCACATCCAGCGTGTCCACCCATCGGGTGACAACACCCGGCCACTGCGTGGCGGCGGCTTCATCCAGGGCCCGGCCGGTGGCATTGTGTCCTTCGCCCATGTCGGCGGACACGATGAGCGCCCTGGCCGGGATCGCGCGGGTGGGGTTCGGCTGCTGGTGAGCCGGGTACGAGTGGAGCAAGGGGTTGGGCCGCACTCGAGCCAGTCTCCCTTCCCGCCCCGGGTCCGTGAACCGCGCGGCGAACTGCGCCGATGGAGATGGCTGTACCATACAGGTTCCCGGTGTGGTTGTCCGGATTTGACCAGGATTCACCCACCGAGGTCACAAGGCACGGTGCGCCGGCTGGGCGGACCGGCCGGCATCGTAGACTCGGGTGGCATCCTCCGTGGGTTTCGCGCGTGGGTGTTACATGTCATGTTCCGACGAGGAGATCACGTTGAAGAGCACCGTCGAGCAGCTCAGCCCGACGAGGGTCCGGATCAGCGTCGAGGTGCCGTTCGACGAGCTCAAGCCGAGCTTCGACCGCGCTTACCGGAAGCTCGCCAAGCAGGTACGTATCCCGGGTTTCCGTCCCGGCAAGGCCCCGGCCCGTGTGCTGGAGAGCAAGCTGGGCCGAGGTGTCGTGCTGGATGAGGTCGTCAACGAGGCCATTCCGGCGAAGTACATGGAGGCCGTGAACGGCGGCGAGGTTCGTACCCTCGGCCGGCCCGACATCGAGGTCACCAAGCTGGAGGACGGCGAGACGCTGTCCTTCTCCGCCGAGGTGGACGTGCGTCCGGAGATCACCGTGCCCGCGTTCGACGGGTTCGCGGTGACCGTGGACGAGGCGCCGACCGCCGAGAGCGACGTGGACGAGCAGGTCGACGAGCTGCGCGCTCGGTTCGGCACGCTGACCGGCGTCGAGCGCCCGGTGGCCACCGGCGACTTCGTCGTCATCGACCTGTCGGCCACCGTCGACGGCGCCGAGGTCGAGGAGGCCGCCACCACGGGCCTGTCCTACGAGGTCGGCTCCGGCCAGCTCATCGACGGCATCGACGACGCCCTGGTGGGCGCGTCGGCCGGCGAGGCCAGGACCTTCACCAGCAAGCTGGTGGCCGGCGACCACGCCGGCAAGGACGCCGAGGTCACGGTGACCGTGCAGTCGGTCAAGGAGCGTCAGCTCCCCGAGGCCGACGACGAGTTCGCCCAGCTGGCCAGCGAGTTCGACACGCTGGAGGAGCTCAAGGCGGACCTGCGCGAACGGCTGGGCCGGGTCAAGCAGATGCAGCAGGCCGTGCAGGCCCGGGACAAGGTCCTGGACGCGCTGCTGGAGGCCACCGAGGTGCCGCTGCCCGAGGCCGTCGTCGCCGGCGAGATCGAGAACCGCAAGCACGACGCCATCCACCCGTTCGACCACGACGAGGCGAAGTTCGCCGAGTGGCTGACCGAGCAGGGCCAGAGCATCGAGGAGTTCGACGCGGAGACCCGCGCCGACGCCGAGAAGGCGGTCAAGACGCAGCTGGTGCTCGACTCCATCGCCGACGCCGAGAAGGTCAACGTCAGCGACACCGAGCTCACCGAGCGGATCGTCTACCAGGCCCAGCGGTTCGGCGTGAGCCCGGACGAGTACGTCCAGCGGGCCCAGCAGTCCGGCCAGCTCGGCGCGATCTTCGCCGACGTGCGCCGCGGCAAGGCGCTGGCCCAGGTCGTGCGCAAGGCCAAGGTGACCGACGAGAACGGCGCCGAGGTGGAGCTGGACGCACTGTTCGGGGCCGAGGAGAACGGGCCGGAGGACACCGCTCCGGCCGAGCCGACCGACGAGTCGGCACAGGAGCCCGTGGCCGCGGAGTGACCCTCCCGGCGTGACCGGCGCCACCGTGGAATAACGTGAATCGCCTCGGTGGTGCTGGTCATTGGCCTTTTTTGGCAGGTTTTACACGCTATCAGCGAACGCGGGCGGTGTCGGGACTTCCCGGCCGCCCGCCTTCGTTAGTGTCGGTGTCAGACAGCAGGAAACCCCCGTTACGGCACCCGGCGGTACCGGGATGGTCGTGTTGAGAAGTCAGAAGGCAGGCAGACGTGACGCAGCAGCTCCCGCCCCAGATGCGGACCAGCACCTCGGGCCTCAACCTGACCGACTCGGTGTATGAGCGACTGCTTCAGGAGCGCATCGTCGTCCTCGGTTCCGAGGTGAACGACGAGGTCGCCAATCGGATCACCGCGCAGCTGTTGCTGCTCGCCGCCGAAGAGGGCGAATCCGACATCACCCTGTACATCAACTCGCCCGGTGGCTCGGTCACCGCCGGGATGGCGATCTACGACACCATGCAGCTGATTGAGCCCGACGTGGCCACCTGGGCGATGGGCCTGGCCGCGTCGATGGGTCAGTTCCTGCTCTCCTCCGGTGCGCCGGGTAAGCGCTACGCCCTGCCGCACGCGCGCATCATGATGCACCAGCCCTCCGCCGGTGTCGGTGGCACGGCGTCGGACATCGCGATCCAGGCGCAGGTCTACAACCGGTGGAAGCAGGAGATGGCCAAGATCACCGCCGAGCAGACCGGCCAGCCCGTCGAGAAGATCACCGAGGACGCGGACCGCGACCGCTGGTTCACCGCCGAGGAAGCCATGGACTACGGCTTCGTCGATCACGTGGCCGCCCCGCACAGCGTGCCGAGTGGCAACGGCAGCCGGAACCGCTGAGCAAGAAGTCAAGGAGAAACAAGTGAGCGAGCTTCATCTCCCGCAGTCCCGGTACGTGCTGCCGTCGTTCGTCGAGCGCACCAGCTACGGGATCAAGGAATCCAACCCGTACAACAAGCTGTTCGAGGAACGCATCATCTTCCTCGGCGTCCAGATCGACGACGCGTCCGCCAACGACGTGATGGCCCAGCTGCTCGTGCTGGAGGCCGAGGACCCCGACCGCGACATCATCATGTACATCAACTCCCCGGGTGGCTCGTTCACCTCGTTGATGGCCATCTACGACACCATGCAGTACGTCCGTCCCGACATCCAGACGGTCTGCCTCGGTCAGGCCGCGTCGGCCGCCGCGGTCATCCTGGCGGCGGGTACCCCCGGCAAGCGTGCGCTGCTGCCCAACGCCCGGGTGATGATCCACCAGCCGGCCATCGAGGGTGTCTACGGCCAGGTGTCCGACCTGGAGATCCAGGCCAACGAGATCCAGCGGATGCGTCGCCTGCTGGAGACCACCCTCGCCCGGCACACCAGCAAGACCCCGGAGCAGGTTCGGTTGGATATCGAGCGGGACAAGATTCTCACCGCGGAAGATGCCAAGGAGTACGGCATTGTGGATGAGATCTTCCCGTACCGCAAGCTTTCCACCCAACCCTGATCCCGCGACACGCCGAGCGGGGGAAAAAACCGCCGCTCGGCGTGTCACAGGGCGTCAAGTGCTCCCTGTCTGCAGGGCAGGGCGGGTAACGTCAGGGGATAGCAACCCGGCTCAGAGTGTTTTGGTCGGGTCACCAGGATGACGAAGGCGAGCCAGTCGGCACCGGCTCACCGGAGGGGACAGAGGTCAACGGTCATGGCTCGTATCGGGGATGGCGGAGACCTGTTGAAATGCTCGTTCTGCGGGAAGAGCCAAAAGCAGGTCAAGAAGCTCATCGCCGGTCCCGGCGTGTACATCTGCGACGAGTGCATCGACCTCTGTAACGAGATCATCGAAGAAGAACTCGCCGAGGCCGGTGACGTCAAGCTCGACGAGCTGCCCAAGCCCGCCGAGATCCACGATTTTCTCGACTCCTACGTGATCGGCCAGGACGAAGCGAAGCGCACGCTCGCGGTGGCCGTCTACAACCACTACAAGCGCATCCAGTCCGGCGAGCGCGGTCGCGAGGGTCGCGGCGACGAGGCCGTCGAACTGGCGAAGTCGAACATCCTGATGCTCGGCCCGACCGGTTGCGGCAAGACCTACCTGGCGCAGACGCTGGCCAAGATGCTCAACGTGCCGTTCGCCATCGCCGACGCCACCGCGCTCACCGAGGCGGGCTACGTCGGTGAGGATGTCGAGAACATCCTGCTCAAGCTCATCCAGGCCGCCGACTACGACGTGAAGCGCGCCGAGACCGGCATCATCTACATCGACGAGGTCGACAAGATCGCCCGCAAGAGCGAGAACCCGTCGATCACCCGGGACGTGTCCGGCGAGGGCGTGCAGCAGGCCCTGCTGAAGATCCTGGAGGGCACCACCGCCAGCGTGCCCCCGCAGGGCGGCCGCAAGCACCCGCACCAGGAGTTCATCCAGATCGACACGACGAACGTGCTGTTCATCGTGGCCGGCGCGTTCGCCGGGCTGGACCGGATCATCCAGGAGCGGGTCGGCAAGCGCGGCCTCGGTTTCGGCGCCGAGATCCGGTCCAAGGCCGAGATCGAGACGACCGACTTCTTCGCCGAGACGATGCCCGAGGACCTGATCAAGTTCGGCCTGATCCCGGAGTTCATCGGCCGGCTGCCCGTCGTGGCCAGCGTGACCAACCTGGACAAGCAGTCGCTGATCAAGATCCTCACCGAGCCGCGCAACGCGCTGGTCAAGCAGTACCACCGGCTGTTCAACATGGACGGCGTGGAGCTGGAGTTCAGCGACAACGCGATGGCCGCCATCGCCGACCAGGCGATCCTGCGTGGCACCGGCGCCCGTGGCCTGCGGGCCATCATGGAGGAGACGCTGCTCCCGGTGATGTACGACATCCCGAGCCGCTCGGACGTGGCGAAGGTGGTCATCACCGAGCAGACGGTCCGGGAGAACGTGAACCCGACGATCGTGCCGCGTCAGCCCAACCGGCGGGAGCGCCGCGAGAAGTCCGCCTGAACGCGGGTCGAGCCCGCGCACAAGCACGCGCGAGACAGCTGAGTGGCGATGTCCGGTCCGCCGGGCATCGCCACTTCTGCGTCCGGGTGGGGTCAGCCGACCGGGGCGAGGCCAAACACCGGAAACGTGCGGCTCGTCCGGGCCTCGTAGCCGGGCACGTCGGGCCACGAAGCCCTCGCCGTCGGCTGCAACACCAGCGGGTTGAGCCGGGACAGCCCGCTGCGCCGGCCGACGGTATGCGGCAACGGCGGATGCCTGCCCTCGAAGTGGCCGCCGACCACGCCGTCGTTGGCCCGGAACTCGGCCGCGATCTACTCATGCCACCAGCCCAGGTCTGCCGCTGATCACTTTTCGGGTGGCGGCTGGTCCGTCGGCGGCTGCTGGTTGAGGTGCTGGATCAGGTTCGGGTCGAACTGGGTCTGGTAGCCGCCGGGTGCCGCGTCGGTGGACCGCTGCTCGCGGCGGAGCTGGCGCTCGACGTCGCTGCCCTGCCGGTAACCGGGGGAGAGGCCGGGCCAGCGCTGGATCTCGTCGACCGTCCGGCGCCGGTAGCCAGGCTGCCGGGTGCGCAGCGCCAGGACGAGCGCGACGATCCAGCCGATGATCGACCAGCCGAAGAAGATGTTGACCAGGACGATCCCGAGCAGCGACGGGGCGCGCCGGACGCTGCCGATGATGGTGGGCAGGAAGTAGAGCAGCGCGCTCACCACGATGATCCCGATGATGATCAGGAGCGCGGGAGCGCCGGTGACGCCCGTCGAAGTAGTCGGGTCGTTCACGAGATCCCCACCTTCATTCGGTCGACCGGCCGAACGGCCCTGAACATCGGGGGGTCGCAGGTCTGCTCACGCTACCGCTTCATCGATGGTTCGTTCGATCTCTCCCGGCGGTAACCCTTGACGCCGCAACGATCAATTCGGTACACATTTTTCCACACAACGATGTGTGGGAGGCCGGCCAATGTTCGCTTCGGCGTTTTCGCAGGTTCTCGACCCCGCGCACACCGTGCTGGGCAGCACGTTGCTCGCGCTGGTGCCGGTGTTGGTCCTGTTGTTGCTGCTGGCAGTGCTGCGATTATCAGCCTGGCAGGCCGTGCTGATCGGCGCGGTGGTGACCGTCGTGCTCGGGGTGACCATTTGGCGGTCGCCATTCGGCCAAACGATGCAGGCCTACGGACTGGGCGCGGGAACGGGATTCTGGTCGGTCGACTGGATCGTGTTCTGGGGTGTGATCATCTACAACACCATGGTGGTCACCGGTGCGTTCGACGCGTTCAAACGCTGGCTGATCGCCCAGGCCACCGCGGATATCCGGGTGCAGACCCTGCTGATCGCGTGGGCCTTCGGCGCGCTGCTGGAGGGCCTGGTCGGCTTCGGCTACCCGTGGGCGGTGGTCGCGCCGGTGCTGATCGCCTTCGGCATCGCCGACATCGCCGCGATCCGGGTGGCCGCGCTGGCCAACAACGCACCGGTGTCCTTCGGGGCGTTGGGCGCGCCGATCGTCGGTCTGGCCGCGGTGACCGGGCTGCCGGTGGACCCGTTGTCCGCGTCGATCGGCAAGATAGTCGCGATTCTCGCGCTGGCACCGCCGTGGATTCTGATCTACCTGGTCAGCGGCCGACGCGGGTTCCGCGAGGGCTGGCCGCTGGCGCTGGTCGGCTCGTTCGGCTACATCCTCGGCCAGTTCCCGACTTCGCAGTTCCTCGGCCCGTACCTGCCGGACGTGATCGGCTCGCTGGTGTGCTTCGCCGCGCTTCTCGGCCTGCTCAAGGTGTGGCGGCCGAAGGTGACACTTGGCTTTGGTGGCAAGGAAATCGAGAACCCGGAAGTGGAGGCGATCGGTGAACGGGCGCCGCTGCGCGGGCTGTTGCCGTTCGTGATCCTGATCGTCGTGGTGGTCGCGTGGACCGGTCCGTGGTCCACCCTGGGCAACATCGTGCCGTTCGCGCCGAAGGTCAGTGCGGTGTCCTCCTTGGACCACACGGCATCGTCGGTCTCGCTGAAGTTCTCACCGTTCGTCGCCGGCACGGCGATCCTGGTCAGCTGGATTCTGATCGCGCTGTTCCTGCGGCCGAGCCTCCGGCAACTGGGTGAGGTGTTCCGCAACACGTTCAAGCAGATGTGGGGCGCGCTGGTGGTCGCGCCGCTCATCTTCGGCCTGGCCAACGTCTACAACTACGCCGGCATGGCCAATTCGATGGCCAACGGCTTCGCCAAGCTGGGCACGTGGTTCGTGGTGCTCTCGCCGATCCTGGGTTGGATCGCGGTCGCGCTGTCGGGCAGCAACACCTCGTCCAACGCGGTCTTCGGCCACTTCCAGTACTCGGTGGCGAAACTGCTGCACGCGCCGGTGCTGCTGTTCCCGTCGCTGAACTCGCTGGGTGCCGAGGTGGGTAAGCCGGTCGCGCCGCAGACCGCGAGCGTCGGCGTGGCGACGACGAAGTTCGTCCGCAACGAGGGCCAGGTGATCCGCCACAACATGGGCTGGACGCTGGTGATCCTGGTCTACCTGATCCTGATCGGGCTGTTCTACTACTTCGTCCTACCCGGCAGCATGCGGTTGTAGCTTTGGCTACGATGCGCCGGTGACAGACGATTCTGCCGATCCCGCGGTGTGGTCGGCGTGGTTGGACGACGTGCTCGCGCCCCAAGGCGTGTACGGCGTGACGGCGGTCCGCGACACCGACCCGGACGAGGTACTGCGCCGGTTCGGGGTCGCGGAGTCCGTCATCACCGACGGCACCTGGGCCGCGCTGCTCGCCCAGGCCAACGCCGAGGCCGCCCGGCAGGCCCAAGCCACCGGTCAGCCGCTCTACACCGCGCGCTACCGCCTTCAGGCGGTAGCGGCGTTCGCACTCGGGCCGCACACGCTGCTGGTCGAGGACAACGACGGAGCCGCGGTGAGCCGGCCGGACCTCTCGGCCGGCACGTTCGCGGTGACGGCCTACCAGAGCATCAACTCCGACGTGGCGTTCGTGGTCAGTCGGGACGGCGTGGAACTGGCCGGCCTGGACGAGAACGCGCCCAGCTCGGCGTTCGGCGCCGAACCGGAGGTGCTGCGGGAACCGTTGGCCGCCATGGGAATCACCGATCCTGAGGTGTTCGACGCGGACCCGGAAAACTACCATCGGCTGGACGTGGTGCAGCTGTTCTGCCGGCTCGGCGGGATTCGGCCGACGGTGCGGGACGTGTCCGGCCCGGCTCGGATCGCGGTGTTCCCGCGGATCGACTGACGCCTTCGAACTGACTGTGACCGTCGGTGCCTGGCGACCACGCTGTTGCAGTCATCCGTTCGGCTTGTCTGAGCCCCGATTGGGTGGCTCCTCGGCCACGGGTCGCAGTCCTACCTGCCCATCCAGGTATCGGGCATCACCGGGGTGGGTCGCTCCGCGCGTCGATGGCCTGCGGGTCCGGGCATTCGTTCTATTGTATGAAACATACCACGGTGTCATACTGGCAAGCACGGCGTTACGTTGACAAATTAATAGAATGGGAGCAATAATGGCTGTCGAACGTCGCCCGTGGGAAGCTGATCCGAAAGCTGATTTCAAACGTCGAATCGGAAAGTCCGCTCTGGAGTTGGGCAATACCAGCGGAAGTCCAACTTGCCCTGATATTTGGGAACTTGACAATGGTGATTTCGCCATGATCGGGAGAGATTTGACTCCTGCCTACGCGGATCGTCTGCCAATGGGTGTCTCTATTGGCTCGGATGAGCGTCTTGTCGTACTTCCTCGCGATATGATACTTTCTGCAAAATCGGACATACCGAATGATTGAGAAGCTGAAGACGGTCGAAGGTGTAGCCTTTGATTCCAGGGGCTACATCGACGATTTCTGGCCGTACTACCAGAAGATCAAGGACGTGTTCTGGAAACTGGAGACCTATCAGCACTTCCGGGAGCCGGGCGTGCCGAGTTGGGAGGCATTCCAGGACGGTCAGTGGGAACACTCCCTCCGGCTCATGGGCGACATGCAAGCCGAGGCCGGGAAAGAGCTGTCCCAGGGAGATTTTGCTCGTCGGCGTGTCCGGCTGGTGACCCTGCCGGTCACTCCCTACCTTCAATGGGAGCTGAACTTCCTGCGACTGCGTGCCGATGTCGGGGAAGAGATCAAGGTGGTTTCTCCGGCGGAGGTCGAGCAGTACGGCGGCGCGGGCGGCCTGCCGGAACTTGTGGTTCTCGGTGATCTCGCCGTGTACGAGGTCCTCTACGACAACGAAGGTACGCATGCGGGCGCGAGGCGGTTTGACTCGACCGAACTGATTTCCGGTGTTCGTCGCGATCTCGACCAACTCTTTGCGGTTGGTGAAGATATTCGACCATTCTTCGAAAGGGAGATCGCGCACCTGCCGCCACCGGACCTGGCAAAAGGCTAGGCGGCGGTAGGCAGCTGGCAGCATCGGTGAACAGGTTGATCAGACCGCCGTGGAAGCGCGGGTGGATCGCGGTGATATTAGTCGCCGCGATCTTTGTCGTTCTTGCCTTTATTGTCCTCTCTCCGGCCGTACTCGGCTTGCTGAGCGGCGATACAAACTATTGGGCCAGGTTGGGTAACATCGGCCAGACCTACGGAGCCGCCTCGGCGTTGATTTCGGTGCTCGCCTTGACCGGTGTCGCGGGCTCCCTGTTCTTCCAAGCGCGCGAAGCGAAGGCGAGTAGGGACCAAGCTCTTCGTTCGCTGCATCTGGACCTCATGAAGATGGCGATGGAGGACCACGCGTACGCCGAGAGCTGGGGGCCGTTCTTCGACGACGATGACCATGTGGCGCAACGGCAACACATGTACATCAATCTGATCATTGAGCACTGGCGGATGATGTGCGAGTTCGGCTCGATGACGGAGGTGCACCTTCGCGCGGTCTCGCACATCGTGTTCCTGGGTGATCCGGGCCGTCGCTTCTGGGCAGATGCGCGCGAGCTGCGACTGCGTAGCGCGGGTTCCAAATTTGAACGAAATTTCCATCAGGTACTCGACGACGAGTACCAGAAAGTGCTGGTCGAGGTGGCCGGCCGGGACACGCGAGGTAAGCGCACACCTGACAGCTAGCGGCGTTCCCGGTCCGGCTCGGATCGCGGTGTTCCCGCGGATCGACTGACGCCGCCACCGGACCGGCACCCCCCGACACCTACCAGTCGATCTCGGCCAGCCGGAACGGCTTGTCCTCCGGAGCCGACTTGCGGGCTTGCAGGGCCTCCGTGGCCGGCGCACCGACCGGCACGCGCAACGGCGGCTCGGGCTGCTCGATGGTGTCGGCGACCGCGGCGGCGACCTCCTCGCGAGTGACTGTCTCACCACGCAGGGCGGGTAGCGCCGTGAACAATCCGGCGTAGGGGTCGCCGTCCTGCTGGAACGCCTTGGCGCCGGTGGCACCGTTCGTGGCGACCGCGCCGGGCTGCACGATGGTCACCTTGACGCCGAAGTGGCCCGTCTCGATCGCGAGCGTCTCGGCGATCGCCTCCAGCGCCCACTTGCTGGCGCCGTACGCGCCGATGATCGGCAGTACCAGCCGCCCCTGGATGCTGGACATGAAGACGAGCCGGCCGGCCCCGCGTTCCCGCATCGCCGGCAGCACGCCCTGGGCCACCCGCAGCGCGCCCAGTGTGTTGAGCTGGAAGAGCTGGTTGACCTCTTCGAGCGGCACACTTTCCAGCGGCGCGCGCACGGTCGCGCCGGCGTTGCTGACCAGCACGTCGATCTGGCCGGCCGCGTTGATGGCCTGGTCGACGCTGTCCTGGTCGGTGACATCCAGGCGCAGGCGCTGGTCGACGGGGAGGTCGGCCAGGGTCTCCGGGCGGCGGGCGGTGGCGATCACCCGGTGGCCCCGGCCGGCCAGTTCGACGGCGATGGCTCGGCCGATGCCTTGGGACGCACCGGTGATGAGTACGGACGACATGACGGTTCCCCTCGGTTCTGGGTTGGTGGCGGCCACACGCCTATCCGGCGGTGTTGACGCCGACGGCGGTGTCGGCATAGATCTGCGCGCGGACGAAGTTGCCGTCGGCGATCTCGAACAGCCAGGCGTTCTCGACGAACATCGAGTTGCCGGAAGTCTTGCCCTGCGCGGTAATGGTGATCGTGGCGATCAGGTGGTCCTCCGCGTCGATGACCCGCTTGAGGTCGGTGACGAAGGATTCGTAGTAGTCGCTGGCGAGCACCCGGGCGAAGAAGGCGTCGAACTCCTTGGGGCCGGTGAACTCCCCGCCGTAGGGCAGCGAATCGGGCACCTTGAGGACGAAGTCGTCGCGCAGCATCGAGACGATTCGGTCGCGGCTGTTGTGCTTGAACAGTTGGGTGACGGCGTCCGTCAACTCCGCCTTGGTGTAGGCGTCTCTGGTGCCGGGCACGGTGGCCGCCCGGTCCAGCGCCTCGGTGGCGACGACCTCGGTGCCGGCCACGCCGTCGGCGAACGAGAAGTTGACCGCGGGAGTCACCTGCATCATGACGAACACGTCCGCCGGCTGCACGCCTGGACCGTCGCCGAGCAGTCTGACCAGCGTCTTGTAGAACCGCCGCTTGGCCGGCTCGCCGCGGTCCAGGCCGTCGGTGATGGTGAAGACGATGAAGTCGTCGGAGCGTGGTCCGCCGCGGAAGTCGCGGTTGAAGATCATCTCGTCGGGGTCGTGCTGGTGGATGAGCTGGAAGCGGTCACCGGGTTGCATGCCGAGCTCGGCGACGAGCGCCTGATGGACGGCGTTCGAGACGCCGTCGAGGTACTCGTGGGACTTGCCGCGGGCGAGGGCGATGTTGACGAAAGGCATTGCGGTCCTTCCTACGGGGGTGCTCGACTCATGTTATGTCGTGCGACATACCTGGCAAAGTGGGCCGGCTCATACTATGACAAGCGGCATAACCGACCTCGATGTCCGGTACAGTGGCGGCATGGGTCGGCGGTCGGATACCAGGCAGCGCATGGTCGGCGCGGCTCTCCAGCTCCTCGGTGAGCGGGGCTATCACGCGACGGCGCTGTCCGACGTGTTGGAGCGGAGCGCGGCGCCGCGCGGCTCGGTCTACTACCACTTCCCTGGTGGCAAGGCGCAGTTGGTCGCCGAGGTGGCCGAGGCGCACGCCCGGGACCGGGTGGACGAGATCAACCGGGCCGCGGAGAGCGCGACGGCGCCCGAGGACCTGGTCCGCGCCTATGCCGAGCTCGCCCGGGACAATCTGGTGAACAGCGACTACCGGCGTGGCTGCGCGATCGCCCCGCTGGTGGTCGAGGCCGACGAGGAATCCGAGAAGCTCGGGGATGCCGTCCGGCGGGCGTTCGCCATGATCGTGGAGGGTTTGGCCTTCCAGCTCATCGTTCTCGGCCTGGACAACGCGATCGCGCGGGAACTCGCCCACGCCGTGGTGGCGGCGACCGAAGGGGCCTTGGTCACCGCGCGGGCGCTGCGCAGCCCGGAGCCGTTCGCGTCGGTGTTGGCCATGCTGATCGACCGAGCCCGAACGATGGCATCAGCTCAGTAGGCCGGACGACATAGTCAGCTGCCGATCAGCAGGATCGTGCCGATGGTGATCATCGTCGCCGCGACGAGGGCGTCCAGGATTCGCCAGGAGGACGGGCGGGCGAAGAAGCCGGTGAGAAGCCGGGCGCCGAAGCCCAGCGCGGTGAACCAGCAGACGCTCGCGACCAGTGCCCCCGCGCCGAAGTCCCAGCGCAGCGCGCCGTGGCTGGCGGCGACGGAACCCAGTAGCAGCACGGTGTCCAGGTAGACGTGCGGGTTGAGCCAGGTCAGCGCGAGGCAGGTGAGCACGGCCCGCCGCCGGGAACCGGCCGACGGGCCGACCACCCGTAGCGCGTCCGGCCTGACGACTCGCCGGGCGGCCAGGATTCCGTAACACACAAGGAAAGTCCCGCCGATCACCCGAACAACGGCGAGGGCGGTCGGCCACTCCCGGACCAGCGCGCCGACCCCGCCGACGCCCAGTGCGATGAGGACGGCGTCGGACGCGGCGCAGATGGCCACCACGATGAGCACCGAGTCGCGCCGGATGCCCTGCCGCAGAACAAAGGCGTTCTGTGCGCCGATGGCGACGATGAGCGAGAGACCGGTGCCGAACCCGGCCGCCGCGGTGAGCAGGACGTTTCCCATGGCGTCAACGGTAGGAAGCACCATCTCTACAGGCCAGCTAAAGGTTCTTACGTATCATTAGTGCTCGTGATGACAGACCTCCCGCTCGACCAGGTTCGCACGCTGCTCGCGGTGATCGACGAGGGCACCTTCGACGCGGCCGCGACCGCCCTGCACGTGACGCCCTCGGCGGTCAGCCAGCGGGTCAAAGCCCTCGAACAGGGCACCGGCCGGGTCCTGCTGTTGCGCACGAAACCCGTGCGGCTGACCGAATCCGGCGAGGTTATCGTGCGGTTCGCCCGACAGTTGGCCCGGTTGGAACGCGACGCCCGGGTCGAACTGGGGATGACCGACACCGGCGAACCGGCCCGGCTGCCGATCGCGGTCAACGCCGACTCGCTGGCCACCTGGCTGCTGCCCGCGCTCACCCGGGTGCCGCCGGAACTGCGGATCTGCTTCGAACTGCACCGCGAGGACGAGAGCCACACCACAGCCCTGCTGCGCGAGGGCCTGGTGATGGCGGCGGTGACCTCCTCACCGGAGGCGGTGCAGGGCTGCTCGGTCAATCCGTTGGGTCAGCTGCGTTATCTGCCGGTGGCGAGCCCGACGTTCGCCGCCCGGTGGCTCGGCTGGCCGGACACGCCGCTGCGGCAGCGGCTCGGGGACGCGCCGGTGGTGCTGTTCGACCGCCGGGACGAGTTGCAGGATCGGTTCGCCCGCCGGCTCACCCGGGGGCGTGGCGCCGGTCCGCTGCGGCATTTTGTGCCGGCGTCGGAGGGGTTTCTCGACGCGATCGTCGGCGGGCTGGGGTGGGGAGTGGTGCCACGGGTGCAGGCCGAGCCCCGGCTGCGGGCCGGCCGGCTCGTGCTGCTCGATCCCGAGCGCACGGTGGACGTGCCGTTGTTCTGGCAGCAGTGGAAGCTCGACTCGCCCGCGCTGGCCGCCGCGCCCGCCGTGGCGGAGGTCGCGGCGGAGACGCTGGAACCGATCGGTCGCTCCGGGACCGCCGGAGCAGGCCCGCGCTGACGCGGGTCAGCGACGGCCGATGGTGTGGTGGCTGCCGCTGGTGCTCAGGGCCGTGTGCAGGCCCACCCGTCCGGCGTCTGTTCTGTCACGAAGTGCGGCGTGCCGAGGCGGCCACCTCGTGGCCGGCGGCGCGCCAGAACTCCTCGCCGGCCAGGTACATGCCGACCAGCCCGATCAGGCCGACCGCCACGTCCACGCTGCGCCGGCCGTCCTTCGCCCAGTACACGTCCTTCAGGTCGAGCAGCAGGGCGAGCTCGTCGACGATCAGTGCGATGCCGCTGCCGTAGGCGCTGGAGACGACGGGATGCAAACGATTGCGCCCGTCGCCGCGCACCGCCACCGCACCCACGGCCGCCAGCAGGGCGATGCCGAAGTTGTAGTGGTGGATGTGCCGCCCGGCGATGACGATCCCACCGGAACCGCCCGCGCCGGCGCGGTGCAGCGAGAAGGTGATCGCCCTGGTGACGCCGAACGTCCCGGTGAACGCTCCCCACGCCACCAGGACCGACCGCTGGGTCTCGTCGAGCTTTGCCAGGTAGGCGTGTTTGACCCGGGCGCGGAGCCCGGTGTTCGGCGTGGTCACGACTGCTTCAGGAACTCTCGCCAGGTTGTCGCCGGGAAAGCGAGGACGGGTCCGGTCACGTTCTTGGAATCGCGGACCCCGACGTGGTCAACGGCCGGAGCCACTTCGACACAGTTCGTGTTGCCGCTGCTGAAGCTGCTCTTGCGCCAGGCGGATTCCAGGAAGGCGACCTCCACGCAGTCGGTGTTGGCGCCGTTGTGGCTGCTCGTGCGCCACGTTGCCCCGGTCATGGCCGTGCTCCTCTCAGCCAAGGCCACGGGCGATCTCCTCGATCCGCCGCACCGAAGTTGCAGGCGGCAGGGCGACTTCCCGCAGCCGGTCCCAGGCCAGCTTATATGCCTCGATGTCCGCGAGTGATTCCAAATAGACGCTGGCCACCTTGTGCTCGATGTGAACCAGGCTCGGCAGGTCGGCATAGTCCATGACTACGAACGGCCCGTCGCCGAGACCAGGGTGGGCGCCGGCTCTCATCGGAATTACCCGAATGTCGACATTTGGTTTGAGCGCGATCTCGGCGAGGTATTCCAGCTGTCCGCGCATCGCCTCCGTGCCACCGACGTCCTGCAACAAGGCGGCTTCATGGAGGATCACCGAGAACTGGGGCGAGTCCGGGCGCCGTAGGAGTGCTTGGCGGGCAATGCGAGCGGCTACCCGATCGCTGACCTCCTGCTCGGTCAACTGCACGCCGTAACTACTGATTACCGCGATGGCGTAAGGAATGGTCTGAATCAGGCCAGGGACCAAGAGCTGCTCGTAGTTGCAGATCTTGCTCGCTGTCTGTTCGAAACAGATCCAGTCGGCCAGGTCATCCGTCAACTTCAGGTCTTCCCTGGTCAACAGGCCAGGTTCGTCCGCCTTGTCGTACAACGCGACCAGCGCTTCGCGCATCTGCCGGCTCGCCTTGTAGTACATCAGCAGGCTCAGCAGATCATCGCGCTTGAGCATCCGCTGGCTTTTCTCGATCCGGTGGACCGTGCTCGGCACGACGCTGAGCGCCTTGGCCGCGTCGGACTGGGTTATCTCCGCCGCGCGACGCATCCTGGCCAGTTCCAGGAAAACTCGGCGCATTCGGATGCCGAACGGTTTGTTGTTCTCGCTGTTTGCCACGGCAACCCCCATTTCTCAGGAGAGTTACCTTTCCCTGATCATCAGCGGGGCGCTATTACCTGATCAGGCGTGCACGTTGCCCAGTTGGCATCAGGCCCGGCGCGTGGGGCAGGGGAATCGGGCCGGCCGCCCGTCGTCACTGCCACTGAACTGGCACAACGGGCGGCCCAAATCTCACCCGATCGGGGCAGACACCTGGTGCTGAATGCGCTGAACCCCGGTGTACACGTTCATCGACTCGCCACGCAGGAAACCGACCAGCGTGAGGCCCTGTTCTTCGGCCAGTTCGGCCGCCAGCGAGGACGGCGCGGACACCGCCGCGAGCACCGGAACCCCGGCCATCGCGGCCTTCTGCACCAACTCGAAGGACGCCCGGCCGGACACCATCAACACGCAGCCGGACAACGGAACCCGGTCGTTCAACAGCGCCCAGCCGAGCACCTTGTCCACCGCGTTGTGCCGGCCCACGTCCTCGCGCACCACCAACGGTTCGCCGTCGGCGGTGAACAGGCCTGCGGCGTGCAGGCCACCGGTCGAGTCGAAGACGCGTTGCTTGGCGCGCAACAGTTCCGGCAGCCCGACCAGCACCGCGCTGGACACCGTCATCTGGTCGGCGGCGGGGGAGTGGCGGGTGGCCAGCTTCACCGCGTCCAACGCCGCCTTGCCGCACACGCCACAGGACGAGGTGGTGTAGAAGTTGCGCTGGATGCTCGGATCGGGCGGCGGCACATGCTCGGCGAGTTGCAGGTCCAGTACGTTGTAGGTGTTCTGGCCCTCCACTGTCGCGCCGGCGCAGTAGCGTGCGGTGAACACGTCCTTCAGGCTGCCGATCACGCCCTCGGTGAGCAGAAACCCGTGCGCCAGCTCGACATCGTCGCCGGGCGTGCGCATGGTGACCGTCAACGCGGTGCCGTTCACCCGCAGTTCCAACGGTTCCTCGGCGGCCATCGCGTCCGGCCGGCGTCGGGACGAGCCGTCCATCGACAGCTTGAGCACCGGCCGGCGGACCGTCACCCGGCCCATCAGGCGCCCGCCGGTTCGAGCCGCACGACGATGCCCTTCGAGGTCGGCGTGTTCGATTTGTCGGCCACGGAATCCAACGGTATCAACGGATTCGCCTCCGGGAAGTAGGTCGCCGCACAGCCCTTCGCGGTCGAGTAGGCGATCACCCGGAACTTCTCGGCGCGCCGCTCGGTGATCGTGCCGTCGGCGGCCGGCCATTCGCTGATCAGGTCGACCAGTTGGCCGTCGGACAGGCCGGCGGCGGTCACGTCCTCGGGGTTGACGAACACCACCCGGCGGCCGTCCTTGACCCCGCGGTAGCGGTCGTCCAGGCCGTAGATGGTGGTGTTGTACTGGTCGTGGCTGCGAAGCGTCTGCATCAGCAGTCGGCCCTCGGGCACCTGCGGGAACCACAGTTCGCTCGCGGTGAAGTTCGCCTTGCCGGTGTCGGTCGGGAAGGTGCGCGAGTCGCGGGGCGGGTGCGGCAGCACAAAACCGTCCGGCGTGCGCACCCGCGCGTTGTAGTCCGCGCAGCCGGGCACCACGCGGGCGATCCGTTCGCGCACGGCGTCGTAGTCGCGGTGGAAGGAACTCCACGGCACCGCGTGGTCCGGGCCGAGCAGCCGCTCGGCGAGGTGGCAGACGATGGCCACTTCGGACATCAGCTGCGTGCTCGCCGGCTTGAGTCGGCCGCGCGAGCGGTGCACCACCGACATCGAGTCCTCGACGGTGACGAACTGCTCGCCGGTGCCCTGCACGTCCCGCTCGGTGCGGCCGAGGGTGGGCAGGATCAACGCGGTGCGGCCGTGCACCACGTGCGAGCGGTTGAGCTTGGTGTACACGTGCACGGTCAGATCGCAGCCGCGCAGGGCCTTCTCGGTCAGCTCGGTGTCCGGGGTGGCCGAGACGAAGTTGCCGCCGACTGCCATGAACACCTTGGCCTTGCCGTCGCGCATCGCGCGCAGCGCGTCCACTGTGTCGAAGCCGTGTTTGCGCGGCATCGGCACGTTGAACTCGTTCTCCAGGGCGTCCAGGAAGGTGTCGGGCACCTTCTCCCAGATACCCATCGTGCGGTCGCCCTGCACGTTGGAGTGACCGCGTACCGGGCACACACCGGCGCCCGGTTTGCCGATCATTCCCCGCAGCAGCAGCAGGTTCACGATTTCCTGGATGGTCGCGACCGCGTGCTTGTGCTGGGTCAGGCCCATCGCCCAGCACACGATCGTGCGCTCGGAGGAGATCAGCAGTTCGCCGATCTTCGCGATCTCCTCACGGGTCAGGCCGGTGGCCTTGTCGATCGCGTCCCAGTCCAGCTCGGCGAGGTTCTTGACGTAGGTCTCGAAACCGTGCGTGTGCTCCGCGATGAACTCCTGGTCCAGCACGGTGCCCGGGGCGGTCGCCTCGGCGGCGAGCAACTGGTGGCCGACCGCCTGGAAGAAGGCGAGGTCGCCGCCGAGCTTGATCTGGGCGAACTCGTTGGCCAGCTGGGTGCCGTTGCCGATCACCCCGCGCACGTTCTGCGGGTTCTTGAAGCGCAGCAGACCGGCCTCGGGCAGTGGGTTGATCGCGACGATCTTCGCGCCCGCCTCCTTGGCCTCCTCCAGCGCGCTGAGCATGCGCGGATGGTTGGTGCCCGGGTTCTGGCCGACCACCAGGATGAGGTCGGCCCTGCTGATGTCGGCCAGGCTGACCGAGCCCTTGCCGATGCCGATGGTCTCCTTCAGCGCGGTGCCGGAGGACTCGTGGCACATGTTCGAGCAGTCCGGCAGGTTGTTCGTGCCGAAGCTGCGCACGAACAGCTGATACAGGAACGCGGCCTCGTTGCTGGTGCGGCCGGAGGTGTAGAACGCGGCCTCGTCGGGGGAGGACAGGGCGTGCAGCTCGTCGGCGATCAGGCCGAAGGCGTCGTCCCAGCTGATCGGCGTGTAATGGGTGGCGCCCGCGCGCAGCACCATCGGCTCGGTCAGCCGGCCCTGCTGGCCCAGCCAGTAGTCCGTTTTGTCGGCCAGCTCGGCGATCGGGTGCGCGGCGAAGAACTCCGGCCCGATCCGGCGCACGGTGGCCTCCTCGGCGACCGCTTTCGCTCCGTTCTCACAGAACTCGGCGAGTTTGCGGTGGCCCTGCGGGTCCGGCCAGGCGCAGCCGGGGCAGTCGAAGCCCTCCTGTTGGTTGAGCAGGCGCAGGGTGCGCACGGACCGACCGGCGCCCATCTGCTCGTTCGCCCGTTGCAGTGACACCAGCACGCCCTTGACACCGGCCGCGTAGGTCTTGCGCTCGTGCACGTCGAGCTGGGACTCGTCGACGTCCTCTACGGGAGGTTTCCTGCTCATACCTTTCATGGTCCTCTTCCGGTGGCCAGGACGCCAACGCCGGTGGTCAGCAGCCGGCCCCCGGCGAGCCCGGGACCTGGCTGGTGACGGCGGTGACATAGCCGGCCGCGAACCGGCTGCACGCGAGGTCCGTCGCGGACTTGGTGACGTTCAGCGGGGAAAATCCCTGCTCGGCGGCCGGTTGCCGGCTGTCCTGGACGACGAGGTAGTCCGCCTGTACCCGCTCGATGCCGACGAGGTGGGTCGAGCTGGTGATCTGGGACATATCGTCCGGTTGGAACGCGAAGGCGAACGAGTAGTCGGTGTGCAGCAACAGGTTGTCCTGCGCGCCGATGGACACCGACATCGAACCGTGCACCCGGACCGGCGTCGGGAACAGCAGGACGTCCTCGTTGAGCAGGGTCACCTGGCCGCCGAAGTCGGGCGCCTGCCCACCGGTCAGCGCGGCCTGGTCCCTCTCCGCGGCCGCCGGTGCGAGCAGCCCGAGGTAGACGCTGGAGTCGTGGTCCTCCAGCATTGTGTTGTCCAGATGGGCGCCGACGAGGAGCTGTTTCAGCTGCGCCTCCACCGCGGCCACCTGTGCCGCGCTGTGATCGCCCACCGCGACCGCGGTCGGCGGCAAGATGCCGCCCGCGCCGCTGGCCCAGTCCTCCGCCGGGCTGTCGGTGAACGGATGCTCCAGCACGTACTGCGGGTCCATCGAACTCGGACCGCCGGGGTCCTGGCTGAAGGTCGGCGCGGTCGGCGCGTCGGCGTTGTCGACGACCTGGTGCTTGAGGTCGCGGGTGGCGACGAAGACCCCGGCCACGATCAGCACCACCGCGACGATCGCGACCCGGGCGACGAGATTGCCGATCCGTCCGTGCTTCGCGTCGACCACCTGCGGGGGAAACAGCGGTGGCGGGGTGCGGCCGACGGTCGGGGGCAGCAGGCCCGGGTCGGTCGGCCGCGGCGCGGCTGCCGACGGTTGGATCGGCTCGGGTAACGGACCCGCGGAATCAGACTGGTCGTCGGGCATGGCGATATTCTGCTCCTCGGCGATGAATCGTGGTGCCGAATTCAGCTGGGGCCGCAGCCGTCGGGAATGTCGAGGCTGTGGTTCGGGTCGTACAGCGTGTCCGGGTTGGCCCGCGTGCCGCCGGCACCGCTCGGATCGCTGAAGGCGGGCGCCAGGAAACCCTTGTCGGACTGGGCACAGCTCATCGAATAGTCGTAGGACTGCACGTGGGTCAGCCACAGGCCCTGCGAACTCGACCGGAATTTCCTGGTATTGCCGATGACGGTGTAGTCGGCGGCGAAATGCTGCACCGCGATGATCTGCCAGGCGTCGGTGACGGTATCCATGTTCAGCGGCTTGAACGGATAGGCGAACACGTAGTTCGTGTGTACCACCAGGTTGTCGTCGGCGTCGGTGGAGATCGACATCGAGCCGTTCACCTTGACCGGCACGGACAACAGCGGGAAACCGGTGGTCAGCAACGTGACCTCGCGGCTCCTGCCGGGCGCGAGCGCACTCACCACCGTGGACTGGTCCTGCGCCCGGGCGTCCGGCGCCAGCAGCGCGAGGTAGGCCGTGGGGTCGTGCGCCACGAGCATCTTCGGGTCGAGATGGGCGGCGACGAGCGCCTGGGTGGCCGTGGCGTAGGCGCCGGTCACGTCCTGGGCGCTGTGCGTGCCGACCGGCGTGGCCACCGGCAGCCGGATACCGGCGATGCCGTCGGCCCAGCCGGCCGCCGGGGTGGTCGCGAACGGGTGGCTCAGGTTGATCGGCTCGGGCCGTTGGTCGGTCGCCGTCGCGCCGGTCTCGGTCACCGACGACGCGTTCTGGGCCGAGGGCACGCGGTCGTGCAGGCCGAGGTAACCGCTGCCGACGATCGCGAACACCAGCACCGCGACCGCCGCGCCCAGCGGACGGCGGCCCGTGTACCAGGCCGGCTTCCGGGTGCGGGTGATCGCGCGGGTGGTGCGCGGCCGGGCGAGCGCGGCCTGCCGGGTGGCTCGGTCGGCGATGCGCTGCCACTGCGGGTCGACCAGGTCGGGATGGCTGGCGAAGAGGGAGTCTTCTTCGCTGTCGTCGGGCACGGGTGGCTCCAGGGTGTTCTCGGTCGGTGCTGATGGGTCGGCTTCGGCGGTGGCCACCCGCGGACCACGGTCGAGCACCGGTGTCCTACTGAACTGCTACTGGCACGTCTGGGTGATGGTGATGGAGTGCTGTGGGTTGTACAGCGCGTCCGGGGCTTCGGCCTGGCCGGGTCCGGTGTCGGGCTGGCTGTACGCGGGCGCGAGATAGCCCTTGGTCGAGGGCGTGCAGGCCATCGAGTCGTAGTAGCTCTCGCTGCGGGTCAGCCACAATCCCTGGTCGCCGGGGGAGTAGTCGTCGGCGTCGGCGCTGTCCACCACGGTGAAGTCCTCGCTCACGTGCTGGATGGCGACCACCTGCCAGGCCGAGGTGATCTTGCTGGAGTCCGCGGGCGCGAACGGGTAGGCGAACACGTAGTTCGCGCTGACCACGAGCTGCCCGTACCGGTCGGTGGACACTGTCATCGAGCCGGAGACCTTCGCCGGCACCGGCAGCAGGGTGAACCCACCGGCCAGCAGGGTCACCTCCCCGCCGTCGCGGGCGAGGGCGGTCCCGGTCAGCGCCGCGCGCTCGCGGTCCCGGATGGCCGGGGCGAGCAGCGCCAGATACGTGGACAGGTCGTGGTTGATCAGCATCCGGTCGTCCAGGTGCGCGGCGACCAGTGCCGCCCGTACCTCGGTGAGCGCGTCGGCGACGGCGGTCGCGCTGTGGCCGCCGAGTGGGCCGGCCGCCGGCACGACGAGGCCGGCCGAGCCATCGGCCCAGTTCGCGGCCGGGGTCTGCGCGAAGGGCCGGGTCAGGTCCAGCGGGGTGCCCTCGGTGGTGGAGATCGACTGGTTGGTCGCGGCGTCGCGGGCGCCGCCGCCGAGGTTGACCAGGAAGCCGATGCCGAGCACGACGGCGGCCACCACCAGGGTGATCGACAACCGGCGCGGCCGGGCGGCTCTCCTGGGCGCGGGGTCGGGTCGGACTGTCCGACCGGCCGCCGCGCGAGTCTGCTCCGCGGTCGGCAGCCAGGTGGGCTCGGCCAGCACCGGAATTCGCTCGGTCAGCCAGTCATCGGGTGCACGCCCGCCGCTGGTCACCCCAGTCCCCTCGTACCTCATGACAACTTTGCATCGGGTGATCATCCAGGAGCGTTAGCGCAGCTCGGATAACAATTCGCACTCTATGACGCGGCCCACCGTGGACGAACGAGTGGCCATCGGAAGACTCGATGTGCGAGGTTCGTAGAATTGGTTGGGTGACCGAGACCCAAGCCCACCAGCACACCCCTGACCTCCCGCCGAAGTGGAACCCGGCGGAGGTAGAGGGCGAGCTGTACCAGCGCTGGGTCGACGCCGGCTACTTCCACGGCGACGAGAACAGCGAGAAGCAGCCGTTCTCGGTCGTCATCCCGCCGCCCAACGTCACCGGCAGCCTGCACATGGGCCACGCGTTCGAGCACTCGCTGATCGACACGCTCACCCGGCGCGCCCGGATGCAGGGCAAGGAAACGGTCTGGCTGCCCGGCATGGACCACGCGAGCATCGCGGTGCACGCGCTGGTGGAGAAGCAGTTGGCCGCCGAGGGCCGCAACCGCCGGGAGATGGGCCGTGAGGCGTTCGTCGAGCGCGTCTGGCAGTGGAAGAACGAGTACGGCGGCAAGATCCTCAGCCAGATGCGTCGCCTCGGTGACAGCGTGGACTGGGACCGCGAGCGGTTCACCATGGACGAGGGCCTGTCCCGGGCCGTGCAGACGATGTTCAAGCTGCTCTACGACGACGGCCTGATCTACCGGGCCGAGCGGCTGGTCAACTGGTCGCCGGTGCTCCGGTCGGGACTGTCCGACGCGGAGGTGACGCACAAGGAGGTCGAGGGCGAACTCGTCTCCATGCGCTACGGCGCCCTCGACGACTCCGGACCGTCCATCGTGGTCGCCACCACCCGGGTGGAGACGATGCTCGGCGACACCGCGGTCGCGGTGCACCCCGACGACGAGCGCTACCGGGACATGGTCGGCACGGAGATCGAACTGCCGCTGACCGGCCGGCGTATCCCGGTCATCGCCGACGAGCACGTCGACCCGGAGTTCGGCACCGGCGCGGTGAAGGTGACCCCGGCGCACGACCCCAACGACTTCGAGATCGGCCAGCGGCACCACCTGCCGATGCCGACGATCATGGACGAGGAGGGCCGGATCGCCAATACCGGCACCGAGTTCGACGGGATGGACCGGTTCGAGGCGCGGGTGGCCATCCGTGAGGCGCTGCGCGCGCAGGGCCGGATCGTCGCTGAGAAGCGGCCCTACCTGCACTCGGTCGGGCACTCCGAGCGGTCCAAGGAGCCGATCGAGCCGCGGCTGTCGTTGCAGTGGTTCGTCGCCGTCGACTCGCTGGCTGCGGCGGCCGGTGAGGCGGTGCGCTCGGGTGCGGTGCGGGTCAACCCGCCGGAGATGGCCAAGCGCTACTTCGACTGGACCGACAACCTGCACGACTGGTGCATCTCCCGGCAGCTGTGGTGGGGCCACCGCATTCCGGTCTGGTACGGACCCGACGGTGAGATGGTCTGCCTCGGTCCGGACGAGCAGCCGCCGACCGGTCCGGGCTGGCACCAGGACGAGGACGTGCTGGACACCTGGTTCTCCTCGGGCCTGTGGCCGTTCTCCACCTTCGGCTGGCCGGAGAAGACGCCCAGCCTGGAGAAGTTCTATCCGACCACGGTCCTGGTCACCGGCTACGACATCCTCTTCTTCTGGGTCATCCGGATGATGATGTTCGGCCTGTACGCGATGAACGGCCAGCCGCCGTTCCGCACGTTCGTGCTGCACGGCATGGTGCGCGACCAGTTCGGCAAGAAGATGGGCAAGTCCAACGGCAACGCCGTGGACCCGATCACCTGGCTGGACACCTACGGCGCGGACGCGCTGCGGTTCACCCTGCTGCGCGGCGCGAACCCGGGCGCGGACGTGCCGATCAGCGAGGAGTGGGTGGACGGCTCCCGCCGGTTCGGCACGAAACTGTGGAACGCCACCAGGTTCGCGCTGTCCAACGGCGCGACGGTGGCCACCCCGGTGCCGCCGAGGGACGAGCTGACCGACGCCGACCGGTGGATTCTCGACCTGACCGACTCGCTCGTGTCCGATGTGGACAGTCTGTACGAGGGCTTCGAGTTCGCCAAGATCGCCGAGGGGCTCTACCACTTCACCTGGGACGAGTTCTGCGACTGGTACCTGGAGCTGGCCAAGGTGCAACTGGCCGAGGGCGGCGCGCGGGCGGATGCGACCCGCTCGGTGCTGGGTCACGTGCTGGACGTGGTGCTGCGGCTGCTGCACCCGCTCACGCCGTTCATCACCGAGTCGCTGTGGACGACGCTGACCGGCGGTGAGTCGGTGGTCATCGCGCCGTGGCCCACGGTGTCCGGCGCGACCGCCGACCCGGAGGCCGCGGTGCGGATCGAGTCGGTGCAGAAGCTGATCACCGAGATCCGCCGGTTCCGGTCCGACCAGGGGCTGCGGCCCGGCCAGAAGGTCGAGGCCGAACTGTCCGGCGCCTGCTGCGCGGGGCTGTCCACGCACGAGGCCGCGGTGCGCTCGCTGGCCCGGCTGACCGAGCCCGGCGAGGGCTTCACCGCGACCGCGTCGCTGGAGGTCGCGTTGTCCACCGGCACGGTCACCGTGCGGCTGGACACCTCGGGCGCCATCGATGTCGAGGCCGAGCGCAAGCGCCTGGCCAAGGACCTCGGGGTGGCCGAGAAGGAACTCGCGCAGACCGAGGCGAAGCTGGGCAACCCGAAGTTCGTCGGCAAGGCCCCGGCCGACGTGGTGGCCAAGATCCAGACCCGCAAGGACGCCGCGAGCATCGAGATCGAGCGGATCAAGGTGCAGATCGCGGCCCTGCCGCAGGCCTAGCCCGCAGGTGGGTGGCGAATGTCGCCACCCACCGTGGGGTTACCGCTTGGCCAGCAGCGCGGTGAACTCGGGCGCGGCCATGGCCGGCTCGAACTCGACCACGGTCGCGGTGGCGACGTTGTTCGTCACGAACGGGTCCTCGGCGGCGATCGCCTCGGCCGTCGGGCGGTCGCTCACGTTGGCCAGCAGGATGCCGCCGGTCCGGGGCTTCTTTCGGCCGACGGCGATGAAGTCGCCCGCGTCCAGGTGGCGCTTGAGATGTGCCACGTGTGCTTCGAGGTACTCGTCGACCTTGTCCAGCGGCTGGGTGTAGTGCAGATCGATGATGAACACCCGGCCAGTAAAGCAGCCCCGGCGGGGTCGTGGTCGGGTCCGAGTCGAGGCAGCCGGTGCCCGACAGCCGGCGGACACCGCACGTTGGGGCCTGTTCCCGCCGGTCACCTAGACTCGACCTGCCCACGAACTGACAAACCCCCCGGCGAGGAGTGAGTGTTGCCGCGAACGGACCCTGCCGCGCTGGAGGCGTTGCGGGTGGTCGAGGCCGAGCTGAACACCCGCTGGCCGGAGAGCAAGATCGATCCGACGCTGGAGCGGGTCGCCGCCCTGCTCGACCTGCTCGGTGACCCGCAGCGGGCCTGCCCGGTGGTGCACATCACCGGCACCAACGGCAAGACGTCGACCAGCCGGATGGTGGACGCCCTGCTCAGCGGCCTCGACCTGCGCACCGGCCGGTTCATCAGCCCGCACCTGCAACTGGTCACCGAGCGGATCAGCGTGGACGGCGTGCCGATCGACCCGCAGCGCTACGTCGAGGTCTACCACGACGTGGCCCCCTATGTGGCCATGGTCGACGCGCGCAACGAGATCCCGCTGAGCAAGTTCGAGGTGCTCACCGCGATGGCGTTCGCCGCCTTCGCCGACACCCCGGTGGACGCCGCCGTGATCGAGGTCGGCCTCGGCGGCACCTGGGACAGCACCAACGTGGCCGACGGCCGGGTCGCGGTGATCGGCCCGATCGGCGTGGACCACGTGCAGTTCCTCGGGTCCGACGTGGTCGGCATCGCCAGGGACAAGGCCGGCATCATCAAGCCCGGCGCGATCGCGGTGCTCGCCGAGCAGGACCGGCCGGAGATCACCGCGGCCCTGCTGCACCGGTGCACCGAGATGGACGCGACCGTCGCCCGCCAGGGCCAGGAGTTCGGCGTGCTGGCCCGGGAGATCGCCGTGGGCGGGCAGCTGCTCACGTTGCAGGGCCTCGGCGGGGTCTACGACGAGGTCTTCCTGCCGCTGCACGGCAAGCACCAGGCCGCCAACGCGTCGATGGCACTCGCCGCCGCCGAGGCGTTTCTCGGTGCGGGCGCGCAGAACCAGCTCGACATCGACGCGGTGCGGGCCGCGTTCGCCCAGGTGACCAGCCCCGGCAGGCTGGAGCCGGTGCGCAGCGCGCCGACCGTGCTGCTGGACGCCGCGCACAACCCGCACGGCGCCCGCGCGCTGGCCGCCGCGCTCACCGAGGAGTTCGACTTCCGCCGGCTGATCGCGGTGATCGGGATGATGGCCGACAAGGACGCCGAGGGCATCCTGGGTGCGCTCGAACCGGTTGTCGCCGAGGTCGTGCTGACGGCCGTGGACCAGCCCCGGGCGATGAAGGTGGACGATTTGGCCGCGGTGGCGAAGGGTGTGTTCGGCGAGGATCGGATCGTCATCGAGGCGCGGCTCGACGACGCCATCGAGACCGCGGTCGGACTGGCCGAGGAGGCCGCCGAGCCCGGTCAGCCGCTGTCCGGGGCCGGTGTGCTGATCACCGGTTCGGTGGTCACCGTCGGCGAGGCCCGCTCGTTGTTCGGCAAGGAGCCGGCATGACAGAACAGGCCGAGACACCCGCATCGGTGCCCGCGCCCGCGGTCGACCCGATGAAGGGTTTCCGCGGCGTGATGGCCGGCACCCTGGTGCTGGAGGCGATCGTGGTCGCCCTGGGCGTGCTGTTCGTGTCCCGCCAGTACGGCGGGGTCGGCACCACGCTGGGCATCGTGGTCAGCGTGGTCGCGGTCGCGCTGATCGCCTGCTGCTGGCTGATCCGCTACTCCTGGAGCGCGCTGGTCGTGTTGGCGCTCCAGCTCGTGTTGGTGCTGTGCCTGATCGGGTCGGTCCCGGTCGGGGTGATCGGCCTGCTGTTCGCGGCGATCTGGGTCTACCTGCTCTGGCTGAGACGGGACGTCGCCCGGCGCATGGCGCAGGGGCGGCTGCCGAGTCAACAGCCGACCGGGCCGAGTGCGTGATCGAACACCGATCGGCACCGACCGGGCGGACTCTCCGAACGCGAGGGCGGGAGCGAGCACGCAATGACGGGACCTTTTCCCGATCACGACCGTAGGCGCCAGGGCTGGGACCGCGAGCCCTGGGGAAAGCTGCCGGGTGGGCAGACCGCCGACACCGGTCCGATCCCGGACCAGTCCGAGTTCATCGAGCCCGACTTCACCGATCCGGGCTACCAGCCGCCGCAGTACCGGCCGGTGGACAACTTCCCGAGCACGCCCTACCAGGGCCTGGGCACCACTCCGCCCGAGACACCACCGCCACCCCCGGCCGCGGCACCGTTTCCGCCGCCGCGTCGCGGTCGTGGCCGGCGCGTGGCGATCGTCGCCGCCGTGGTGGTGCTCGCCGTCGCCGGCACGGCGGTCTGGTGGTTCACCGGCGGACCGGGCCACCGGCAGCCGGCCACCGCGGCACCCGCCCCGACGACGACCCAGCAGCCCCGCCCGAGCGCCCCGACCACCCCGGGCGGCGCCGGCGGCGACTCGGTCGCCTACGACGTGGGCACGTGCTTCGACGAGCAGGCCGGCGACGGCCCGGGACACGTCGAACTGGCGCCGGTGTCGTGCGCGGGCCAGCGGTCCGTCTTCGTGATCAACAAGGTCGTGCCGACCGCGGCCGACTGCGACTCCGATCCGTCGGTCAGCTTCAAGGAACACGGCTACGAGGTGCCCGACGAGACAGCGAACGTGGCCTACTGCGCGTCCCTCGTCGTGCCGCCCGACCAGTGTTTCCTGCTCAGCGACAGCAAGCCGATCCAGCGCAGCACGTGCGGCTCGGACCCGGCCGCGGTGGAGGTGCTGGAGGTGCAGCCGGCGCCGAACGTCGGCGCGGCGTGTACCAACCAGCAGAATCCGGACATCTGGTTCTACCAGGCACCGACCTCCGGGCAGTACGCGTGCGTGTCCCGTCCGACCAGCGGCGACGCCAGCGGCAGCACTCCGACCAGCACCCCGACCGGCAGTTCCGGGCCGCCCTCCGGATGACCGGGGAAACCCGCTGGTTACGCTTGCGCCACACCATTCACGTACATCCCTGAAGGAGAACCGACCCGTGTCTGAGCGCACCCTGGTTCTGGTCAAGCCCGACGGCGTCCGCCGTGGACTGGTCGGCGAGGTGATCTCCCGGATCGAGCGCAAGGGCCTCACCCTGGCCGCGCTGGAACTGCGCGCCGTCGAGCGCACGCTGGCCGAACAGCACTACGCCGAGCACGACGGCAAGTCGTTCTTCACCGACCTGGTCGAGTTCATCACCACCGGCCAGGTGCTCGCCGCCGTGGTCGAGGGCCCGCGCGCGATCAGCGCCTTCCGGCAGCTGGCCGGCGGCACCGACCCGGTGGACAAGGCCACGCCCGGCACCATCCGCGGCGACTTCGGCCTTGAGGTGCAGTACAACCTCGTGCACGGCTCGGACTCGCCGGAGTCGGCCGCCCGCGAGATCAAGCTCTGGTTCCCCGGCCTGTAGCCGTTTCACCGGGGCTGGGGTCGTCCCCAGCCCCGCCCACCGGCCGTAATTGCGTTGGAAATCTGTCGCCCGCGCCCGATACCGTCGGACGTGTGACGATGACAGCGGAGTCCGGCCCGCCGATGGTGACCGCGACCAACCTGGTGAAACGCTTCGGCGGCTTCACCGCGGTCGACGGGATCGACGTGGAGGTCCGCCGGGGTGAGGCGTTCGGCTTCCTCGGTCCCAACGGTGCCGGCAAGTCCTCCACCATGCGCATGGTCGGCTGTGTGTCGCCGCGTTCCGAGGGCAGCCTGCGGGTGCTGGGCATGGACCCGGACGTGGACGGGCCGCGCATCCGGGCCCGGATCGGCGTGGTCCCGCAGGACGACATCCTCGACTTCGAGCTGACCGTCCGGCAGAACCTCCAGGTGTACGGCCGGTACTTCGGCCTGCCCCGGGCGCACGTCAGGGCCAAGGCGACCGAGCTGCTGGAGTTCGCCCAGCTCACCGACCGGGCCAACGACGAGGTCGAACCGCTGTCGGGCGGCATGAAGCGGCGGTTGACCATCGCCCGCTCGCTGGTCAACGATCCGGAGCTGCTGCTGCTCGACGAGCCCACCACCGGACTGGACCCGCAGGCCCGACATCTGTTGTGGGACAGGCTGTTCCGGCTGAAGCAGGCCGGTGTCACGCTGATCGTCACCACCCACTACATGGATGAGGCCGAGCAGCTCTGCGACCGCCTGGTGGTGATGGACCACGGCAAGATCGTGGCGGGCGGCAGCCCGGCCGAACTGATCGCCGCCCACTCCACCCGCGAGGTGCTGGAACTGCGCTTCCCGCCCGACCACCAGGGCGACGCGGTGGACCTGCTCAGCGACCTGGCCGAGCGCACCGAGGTGCTGCCCGACCGGCTGCTGCTCTACACCGCCGACGGTGAGGCGGCGCTGGCCGCGGCGATCAACCGGGGCGTGCGGCCGGTGTCCAGCCTGGTCCGGCGCAGCAGCCTTGAGGACGTGTTCCTGCGCCTCACCGGCCGAAGCCTGGTGGACTGAGATGGCTGCCGAGACGATCACCCAAGCACGTTCCACCGGCCGCGCGGTCAGCCCGTGGCAGGCCAGCATGCTGGTCATCGAGGGGCACTGGGCCTGGTACCGGCGCAACTGGAAGGCCACCGTGATGTCCAGTGTGGGCATCCCGGTGCTGTACCTGATCGCGATGGGCCTCGGGTTCGGCTCCCAGGTGCACTCCACGTCGTTCACCGGCGGGCTGACCTACCTCCAGTACATCGCGCCCGGCCTGCTGGCCGCCGGCGCGATCCAGAACGCGGCCGGTGAGGGCACCTTCCCGATCCTGTCCGGGTTCAAGTGGCAGAAGAACTTCATCGGCATCACCAACACGCCGATCACCCCGGGACAGCTGGTCCGGGCGACGTTCCTGTGGATCGCGCTGCGGATGCTCTTCTCCGGCGCGGTCTACCTGCTGATCGCCGCCGCCGTCGGCGCGCTGACCAGCCCGATGGTGCTGGTGTCGCTGCTGTTCGCGGTGCTGTGCGGGATGGGCTTCGCCGGGCCCGTGGTCGCCTTCGCCGCCGCCGTCAACGACGAGGGCGTCAAGTTCAACCTGATCTTCCGGTTCATCGTCGTGCCGATGACGCTGTTCTCCGGCGCAATGTTCCCGATCGCCCAGCTGCCCGCGTGGGTCCGGCCGGTCGCCTGGATCACCCCGCTGTGGCACGGCACCGAACTGTCCCGCGGGATAGAACTGGGCACGCTGGGGCTCTGGCCGGCGGTGGGCCACATCGCCTACCTGCTGGTCCTGTTCGCGGTCGGCGCGGTGATCGCGCGGGCGCGGTTCCGGTCGCGGCTGGCCGGATAGGGGAGAGGCGAGAGATGGCACAGGACGTGCTCACCGAGGCCGAGGCCGGCCGGACGTTCCCGCCGCCGCGCACCGGGCTGCTGCTGCGGGTCATCCCGTCGGCGCTCTACGTCGGGCGGGCCCGGATGCTGGTGCACCGGGCCATGCTGGTCAACCAGCGGGCCTGGCTCAACGTGCTGTCCGGGTTCTTCGAGCCGGTCTTCTACCTGTTCGCCCTTGGCGTCGGGTTCGGCAAGCTGGTCAACCAGGTGACCGGGCCCGACGGCTCGCCGATGAGCTACGTCGCGTTCGTCGCGCCGGCGCTGCTGGCGTCCTCGGCGATGAACGGCGCGGTCTACGACGCGACCTTCAACATTTTCCACAAACTGAAGTACGCCAAGCTCTATGACGCGATCCTGGCCACCCCGCTGGGTCCGGTGGACGTGGCGATCGGCGAGATCAGCTGGGCGCTGCTGCGCGGTGGCCTGTACGCGACCAGCTTCCTGATCGTGATGGCGGTGGCCGGGCTGATCACCTCGGCGTGGGCGCTGCTCGCGCTGCCGGCCGCGCTGCTGATCGCGCTGGGCTTCGCCTCGATCGGCATGTGGGCGACCACCTACATGCGCTCCTGGCAGGACTTCGACCTGGTGCAGCTGGCCATCCTGCCGATGTTCTTCTTCTCCACCACGTTCTACCCGATCACCGTCTACCCGGGTTGGCTGCGGGTGGTGGTCGAGTGCCTGCCGCTGTACCAGGGCATCGAGCTGATGCGCTCGCTGACCACCGGTTTCGTCGGCATCGGCGCACTGGGCCACGTGCTCTACTTCGTGGTGATGGCCGGGCTGGGCGGGTTCGGCGCCGCCCGGCGGCTCAAAGTGTTGCTGCTGCGCTGAAATCTCGCCGATACGGGAACGAGTCCGGGGATCGGCCCCCGGACCCGTTCTCCCCTAATCGGACCGGTCAGCAGGCGCCGTTGTCAGTCCAGACACCGGCCGGGCCGCCCGGCACGTCGTTGTACGTCCACCACTTGGCCGTCCACAGGTGACCGTCGTAGGTCGCCGTGGCACCGCCGTTGTAGGTCGACTCGGAGCTCCACGCGGCCACTCCCGCGCACTGCCCTGAGCTCGACCCGCCGCCACCCGAGGTGGTGGTCGTCGTGGTCGGCGGGGCGGTCGTGGTGGTGGTCGGCGGCGGCGAGTTGGGCGGGGTCGCGCCGCCGAACTGCGCGGTGTACTTGGTGAAGTCCCAGCTGTTCTGGGTGACACTGCTGCACGTGCCCGAGGTGGTGCCGTTGTTGTCCGGCGGGCTGCACTGGCGGTCCCGGTTGACCGCCCAGAAGGTGAAGCGGGACAGGCCGTTGCTGAGCGCGTAGTTCAGTACGGTCTGGAAGTCCGCCTGGTAGAAGTACTCGCCGGAGTCCGAACGGCCGTTCATGCCGGAGAAGCCCTCGTGCGCGAACGCGTTCGCCGAGGTCCAGCCGAAGGTGTTCATCAGCAGCGTGTGGAACTGGTCGAGCGCGCTGGTCTGGCTGGCCGCGCCGTTGAACCCGCCGTCGAAGGGCATGATCGAGAAGTTGTTCGGCGTGAAGCCCATGCCCTTGGCGGTGTTGAGCACGTTCTGGCCGAAGTAGCCGGTGCCCGAGGTGGTGCCGGCGGTGGTGATGGAGACGTAGAGGCCGGGGTTGTTCTGCTGCAGGATCTGCGCGGCCCCGATCTCGTAGTTGATGTCGGTGGTGTTCTCGTACTCGGGCTCCTCCAGGTCGAAGTCGACCGCCTTGAGCGAGTACTTGCTGATCACCGCCTGCTCCGCCGCCGCGGTGGCCGCCGCCGAACCGCAGACCTGGCCGAGCTTGGTGCCGCCGTAGCCACCGAAGGACACCGACACGTCACCGCCGGCCGAGCGCACCCCGTTGATCAGGTTGGCGACCGTGGTGTCGGCGGAGACGTCGGCGGTGCCGCCCCACGCGGCGTTGCAGCCGCCGTCGGCCAGCACGAAGGCGAGTTCGAAGGTCTTCTGGCCGGTGGCGGCCATGACCTGGCTGAGGTCGGGCGGGTTGTTGTCCAGCGGCATCACGTAGGGGGCCGCGCCGTACCAGTTCGTCGCCACGGCAGCGGGTTGCACCGCCGGTGCCGCGCTCCCGGTCTCGGCCAACGCGATCATCGTGCCGGCTGCCAACACGGCCATCGCGGCCGCGGCCAGCGTGGTTGAACGTCTCACGTGCCCTCCTCGCTGAAGTTCCGCCCCCTTCCCGTGCTTCGAATGTGGCCTAGACCATTTCCGGTGTCAAGGGTTTTGGACTAGACCAATCAGGATTTAAGGCGGGGACAAGACCCACTTCAACGGGGTGGCGCCGGTTGGCTCAGCCCATCCGGCGGGCGACCCACTGCGGCGAGTCGGTGATGGCCGCGACCACCTCGGCCAGCCGCTCGGGCTGCCGGGTGGGCACCACCCAGGTCAGCGACGGCGTGCCGACCTGCGAGTTGGCCACCGCGAGCACCTGCCGGGTGCGGAACTCGGGGAACCGCGCGTAGTCCTCGTCCACCTCGATGATCAGCGCCGCGCGCATGAACGGCGGCGCGAGAATGCCCAGGTAGTAGCCCACGGACTGGCCGCCGCGCGCCTTCACGTTGCCCTTGGGCGCCTGCCGGCTGCGCAGCCGGAACTTGCGCAGCTCGGCGATGTCCTGGCTGATCCGCATGGACAGCACGCCCGGCCACGGGCAGGAGAACAGCCGGTACGCCTGGAACGAGGGAGCCGGCCGGCGGCCCTCGTTGATGTCGGGGTCGCGCACGTTGCCGATCCGCACGCCCTGCTCGTCGAGCCGGATGCCGATCGGCCAGTTCACGAAGATGTACATGCTGTTGCTGAAGATCCACCCGAAGATCGCGATCGCGACCACCGCGATGGCCCAGCGCTGCTCGGTGATCTTGCCGACCACGACCCCGGCCACGATCAGCGCCGGCAGGCCCAGCCCGAGCCAGACGAACAGCGGCCGCCGCGCGGCGCGGTCCTCGGCGTAGGTCGGCGGTGCGGTCTCGGCGGGTCCGGTCAGCGGTTCGTCCACGCCGTGACGATAGATGCCCTGCTGACCAGGGCGCTGCGGGCGGCCCATCGACCTGGGCCAGGAGCCGTCCGCAGGGGACCGTCTACCCTGGTGCTGTGTCTGTGGAGTCCGTTTTCCCCAGGTTGGAGCCCCTGCTGCCGCGGGTGCGCAAACCGGTCCAGTACATCGGCGGCGAGCTGAACGCCACGGTGCAGGACTGGGAGTCCGCCGACGTCCGATGGTGCCTGATGTATCCGGACGCCTACGAGGTCGGCCTGCCCAACCAGGGCGTGATGATCCTGTACGAGGTCCTCAACGAGATGCCCGGCGTGCTCGCCGAGCGCACCTACGCCGTGTGGACCGACCTGGAAGAGCTGATGCGGGAGCACCAGGTCCCGCAGTTCACCCTGGAGAGCCACCGACCGGTCGGCGCGTTCGACGTGCTCGGGGTCAGCTTCTCCACCGAACTGGGCTACACGAACCTGCTCACCGCCCTCGACCTGGCCGGTATGCCGCTGCGCAGCGCCGACCGGGCCGCCGACACCGACGCCGACTACCCGATCGTGCTGGCCGGCGGTCACGCCGCGTTCAACCCGGAGCCGATCGCCGACTTCATCGACGCGGCGCTGCTCGGCGACGGCGAGGAGGCCGTCGGCGGCATCACCGAGCTGATCCGGGAGTGGAAGTCGCAGGGCCGCCCGGGTGGCCGGGACGAGCTGCTGACCCGCCTGGCCGCGACCGGCTGGGTCTACGTGCCGCGTTTCTACGACGCGGACTACGCCGAGGACGGCGCGCTCACCGGCGTCACGCCCAACCGCGACCGGGTGCCGGCCACGGTGGCCAAGCGCACCACGATGGACCTGGACGAGTGGCCGTACCCGAAGAAGCCGCTGGTGCCGCTCGCGGAGAGCGTGCACGAGCGGATGAGCGTGGAGATCTTCCGCGGCTGCACCCGGGGTTGCCGGTTCTGCCAGGCCGGGATGATCACCCGACCGGTGCGCGAGCGCTCGCTGACCGGCATCGGCGAGATGGTCGCCCAGGGCCTGGCCGCGAGCGGCTTCGAGGAGGTCGGCCTGCTCAGCCTGTCCAGTGCCGACCACTCCGAGATCGGCGAGATCGTCAAGGGCCTGGCCGACCGGTACGAGGGCACGAACACCGGCCTGAGCCTGCCCAGCACCCGGGTGGACGCGTTCAACGTCGACCTGGCCAACGAACTGTCCCGCGGTGGCCGCCGATCCGGGCTGACGTTCGCGCCGGAGGGCGGCAGCGAGCGGATTCGCCGGGTCATCAACAAGATGGTGTCCGAGGAAGATCTGATCAGGACCGTCACCACGGCCTACGCCAACGGTTGGCGGCAGGTGAAGCTCTACTTCATGTGCGGCCTGCCCACCGAGACCGACGACGATGTGGTGCAGATCGCCCGGATGGCCCAGGAAGTCATCCGCGCCGGCCGGAAAGCCAGTGGCCGCAAGGACATCCGCTGCACCATCTCGATCGGTGGCTTCGTGCCCAAGCCGCACACCCCGTTCCAGTGGGCGGCCCAGTGCGATCCGGACACGGTGGACAGTCGGCTGCGCAAGCTGCGCGAGGCGATCAACTCCGACCGTGGCCTTGGCCGCAACATCGGCATGCGCTACCACGACGGCAAGCCCTCGTTGGTGGAAGGACTGCTGTCCAGGGGCGACCGCCGAGTCGGCCGGGTGATCGAGCGCGTCTGGCGCGAAGGTGGCCGGTTCGACGGTTGGTCGGAGCACTTCTCCTACCAGCGCTGGGTGGACGCGGCCGCGGCCGAACTGGAGCCGCTGGGCGTCAGCCTGGCCTGGTTCACCACCCGGGACCGGGACGAGACCGAGGTGCTGCCCTGGGACCACCTCGATTCCGGGCTGGACAAGGAATGGCTCTGGGCCGACTGGCAGGATGCGTTGAGCGGCCAGGAACAGGACGACTGTCGCTGGACCCCGTGCTTCGACTGTGGGGTGTGCCCGACGATGGGGACGGACATCCAGATCGGCCCGACCGGGAAGACCCTGCTGCCGCTCACCCCGGTCGGCGTGGGTGCCCCGGTGGGCGACCCGCATTTGCCCGTCTCGAACCAACCCTGACCCGGTGCCCGGTCGGCCGCCCCTGATCCAGCGCCAGGGGCGGCTGACCGGCGTCACCGCAGTTCGCCGGGCTTCTTCCCGCCGAGCTTGAGCGGGATGATCTGGCCCAGGTGTGCGTTGGACGTCTGGACCTGGAACTTCTTCCAGCCCAGGACGTAGGAGTGGCCCGGCTCCCAGCGATTGCCCGGCAGTGGATGCACGTTCGCGCCGACGCAGTACTGGTAGCGGCCGTTGGCGGAAACGACCTGGACGAAGGCTCGTTTCGTGGGTTTTCCCTCCGGGTTTTTCCACTCGTCGACATAGTCCGCGCCATTCTTGAAATTGGCCAGGTCGATCGCATCTCGCTCCGGATCGAAATCTGCCGGGAAGTCCCCGCTCTCGTCCTGTTCGTCGTCGACCGGAGCGGGCTTCTTCTCGGGTTCCTTGAACCGGTCGAAAGCCGGACTCTCGCCGGAGGTTACGGTACCCCCGCCGGTCGCGCCCCTGGCGAAACTGGCAAAGGGATTGACGAAGGGTTTCGCCGGCTCGACCGTGGGTGCCTGAATGGCGACGCCGAGGTCACCGAATGCCTTGATTCGCTCGGTCACGGACATATTGTCCAGCTCGCCGAGCAACGCTGTCACCGGCTCCTGGAAGCCGGCGGCCGTGGCATAGTAGGCGAACCAGTTCCGGAAATCATGCCACGATTCCGCGGTCCCTTGCCATTGCCATGCGTTGTCCCTCAGATACTTCTCCCAGGCTGCCCGGTCGTAGGCGGGCGCGGGCGCCGCGACCTGCTCCGGATAGCACTGCTGGATGAAACCGTAGGCCAGGCTGTCCACATCGTTGCTGCGCAACAACTCTGCCCGCTGCTCGGGAGACAGTGCTTCGAGATGACGGAGAAAGAAGTCGACCACCGCGTGTTCTGATGGATCTCTCAGTCCCAACTCGGTCAGAAAGCGATCCCGGCGGCCGTTCCAGGCCACATCGCGATCTGCTGTCTCGGTCGCTTCGTTCGATTCGGTCCGCAACTTCTGCAGCGGAGGGTAGATCCAGGCCCAGACTCTGTCGATGGTCGACATGGCAGCTCCTCACCGGCCGTCCCGTGAACCTTCACGCTAAGGAGTACGGAGCTGGCAATGAAGTCGTGATCGCGCAGCGACTCGCGCAGACACCGCAGCCGGTTCTGGCAGGGACCACGGTGGGTGGATCAGGGACCGATCACGGTCAGGCCCTGCACCCCGCCGTCCGTTTCGCTGGTGAGCGGCGGCGTGGTCGGCCCGGTGGTCGGCGCGGAGTTCGTGTCCTGCCCGCTCGGGTCCACAGTGGTCGATCCGCTCGTCGGCACACCGTTGCTACTGCTCGGATTGATCAGATCCGTCGGCGTGATGCTGTCGATCGGGATGATTGTCGTGGTCGGGTTGACCTGACCGCCGAGCGTCGGCCCGCCAACCGGATCGCTGCTGACCGGACTCAGACCGGCAACCGGAACACGCGGAACGCTGGCCGGCGCGGCCTGAGCCGAAGACGGCTCGGGAACTCCCTGGGTCACCGCGGCCAGCGCGTCGACCATCCCGTAGCCGTAGAAGCTGTTGTAGGACGTGTCCCCGGTGCAGTAGGCGTTCTGCACGCCACTGCCGTTGAGGTCGTAGTCGGCCGGACAGGAGACCGGCTGGGCCTGCGACTCCAACAACTGGGTCAACTTCTTCGGACCGGCCCCAGGATGTGTCGACGCCAGCAGCGCGACCACCCCACTGACATGTGGGGTGGCCATCGACGTCCCGCACGATCGGGCATAACCGTCCGGCACGGTCGACAACACGCAGGGCGGGCCGTCCGTACCGGACGGTTGCAGCGTGTCGCCTCCCGGCGCGGTCACGTCGATCGCGCCCAGCCCGTAGGAGCTGTAGCTGGCCTTCAGGCCCTCGGCACCGACCGCGGACACCGTCACCACGCCCGGCAGGCCGGCCGGCAGTTCGACGCAGCTCTCGGACAGCGCGCGCTGCTGGCGGTCGTCGCTGCTCACGTTGTCCGGGCTGCTCGCGTCCTCACCCGGGTTGGTCAGGTCGACGGCCTGGTTGCCGGCGGCGGCCACGTTGAGCACGCCCCGCGAGGTCGCGTAGGCCACCGCCCGGCGGACCGCCTCGTAGACGACGCTCTGGCCGGGCGCATTGCGGCAGGTGAACACCCACGGGTCGATGTAGTAGCTGCTGTTGGTGATCGCCATGCCCTGCTCGGCGGCCCACATGAAGCCGCAGACGGCCGCTTCCGGGTAGATGTACCCGTCGTCGTCGACCACCTTCACCGAGGCCACCTTGACCCCGGGCGCGACGCCGGAGATGCCCTTGCCGTCGTCGGCCGCGGCGATCGTGCCGGCCACGTGTGTGCCGTGCGCCGAGTCGGTCGGCTGCCAGGCCGCCGGGGTGGTGTCCGGCGCGCCGGTGACGCAGCCGGCCGAGGCCGACGCGTCCAGTTCGCCGGTCAGGTTCGGGTGGGCGGCGTCGATGCCCGAGTCGAGCACCCCGACGACCACGTTCGAGCTGCCCTGATCGACCCGGTGCGCCGCGTCGGCGTGGATCATGTCCATGTCCCACTGCGCCGCGCTCTGGTTCGCGGTGGGCACCGACGCGGGGTCGGTGGTGTTGCCGATCGCCTGGGTGCCGCTCAGCCCGCCGGGAAGTTCGTCCGGTTTGCGTTGATCGGTCGGTACGTCGCCATTGTCGTCGTACCCCTCGGCCTCGGCGCTGTACGCGCGGTTCGGGCCCATCCGGGTACCGAAGCTCGGATCGGCCGAGGTGGCCACCGCGACGGCGATCTGCGGGTAGTAGATCGTGGTCGCGCCACACGCGGCGGAAATCTGCGCGTCGGCGTCCTGCGCACCGGTTCCCTCGGCGAAAACGACCAGGTAGCGGAGGGTGGGACCGCCCTGAACGCAGCCGGCCGACGTGCCGTGGCCGGGGTCCGCATGGGCAAGCGGGGTCAACACCAGGCAACCCGCCGCGAGCAGCGCGGTGCAGGTGGTGACCGCCCTCGCTCGCCGGAGCAGGGGCACCAGGGACCTCCATCGGTGGGTGGGACTGCCTCGGGGTATGCCAGTCCACTCCAGCGGGACGGTAGCCAGCGCGGACCGCGCAGACAAGTTTGTGGGTGCCGAGGCCCCGCCCGGTACGGTCCGGGGTGACCGAAACGACAAGTGGGGAGGGGCAGCGCTGAGCCGCCAACACGAGCCGAATCCCTCGGCTCCGCCCGTACAGAGACTTCGCCTGCGTTACGCCAAACGGGGGAAACTGCGGTTCATGTCACATCGTGACGTGGCCCGGTCCTTCGAACGGGCGGTGCGCCGGGCCGGTGTGCCGATGGCCTACTCCCAGGGCTTCAACCCCCACCCGCGCATCTCCTGGATCGGCGCCGCGCCGACCGGCTCGGCCAGCGAGGCCGAGTACGTCGAGTTCGCCGTGGTCACCGAGGTGGACCCGGCGGAACTGCTGGCCGGCGTGGACGACGCGCTGCCGCCCGGGCTGGACGTGCTGGAGGTCGTGGTCTCCCGGGGCGGCTCGCTGGCCGAGCGGATCGACGCCAGCCGGTGGCGGATCGAGCTGGCCGGGGTGGACCCGGCGGTGCTGGCCCCGGCCGTCACTGCCCTGCTGGCGACCGGCTCGGTCGAGGTGGAGCGGCTCACCAAGGACGGTCGGCGGACCATCGACGTTCGCCCGGCAGTGGTGTCTGCCCAGGTCAGCGCGTCAAATCGAGCGCCGGAGGCCGAACCGGGCGCGCCTGAAGGACCGTGTGGGATAATCGATGTGGTCGTCCGGCAGACCACACCTGCTGTTCGACCCGATGACGTGCTGAGCGCACTCCGTGTCGTCGCCGCCCTGATGCCTCCGGCACCCGCGAAAGCGGTCCGGGTCGCCCAGGGGCGGCTCGACGATGATGGTCGCCTCGCCGACCCGCTGGCTCCGGACAGGGGCCCGGGACCGGGACGGGTGGCCGGGGAGCCGGAGCCGGATCAGCTCGTCGTCGAACGACCTGTCGGCTGAACGCCCGATCCTCGGGTACCGAAGCCGACGCAGGCAAGGATTCCCGCCGTCTGATGCGGCGGTAACAGGACAAGAAAGGAGCCCCTGCGCGGCCGCGTCCGGTTGGACGCGCCCGGGGGCGGAGGAGCTATATGTCGAACACGGACCGTCCCGCTGCGACAGTCAGCGGGAGTACCGGCGCATCCATCCACCCCGCGCTGGCCCAACTGCCCGAGAAGCTGCGCGTGCACGCTCTCGCCAAGCTGCTGGAAGTGAGCAGCCGGGAAGTGCTGGACACGCTCGCCGGGATGGGCGAGCAGGTGCGCAGCCCGCAGTCCAGCCTCGACCGTGCGGTCGCCCTGCGGGTGGCCGACGTGCTGCTGGACACCGCCGAGGAGCCGGCCGCCGAGGTCGCCACGGTCGCCGACATCGAGGACCCGGAGCCGGTCGAACCGCGCGCGGAGGAACCCGCGTCGGCCGTGCTCGCGCCGGTCTTCGCCGCGCCATCGCCGGTCTTCCTGCCGCCGGCCGCGCCCGCTGCCCGGCCGGTCACCAGCAAGCCGGCCAAGGCCGTCAAGGCGCCCCCGGTGGAGCCGGTCGCCGAGCCGGACGAGCCGGTCGAGGAGCCGGTCGAGGCCGACACCGACCAGGGTGACCAGGGCGAGGACGACAACGCGCGGCGCCGTCGCCGGCGTGGCCGCCGGGGTCGTGGCCGGGGCAAGGGCGGCCAGGGCGACGACGACGCCGCCGACAGCGCCGAGAACTCCGACGACGACTCGACCGAGTCGGCCGAATCGGCCGAGGACGAGCCCGCCGAGAACCAGGACGTGGCCGCCGAGTCGGCCGACGAGGACGAGCAGGACGAGGCCGGCGGCGACAACGACGCCGACGGCAACAACCGGCGCCGCCGTCGTCGCCGCCGCCGCAAGGGCGGTGCCGACGGTGAGCCGGCCGCCAGCGGTGAGGACGACCCGCCCAACACCGTGGTGCACGTGCGCACCGCCCGTGAGGCCAGGGCCGAGCGGGCGGAGCGGGCCGAGCGCGCCGACAGCGGCCAGAGCAACGGCCAGGACGAGGTGCGCAGCGTGCGCGGCTCGACCCGGCTGGAGGCCAAGCGGCAGCGTCGGCGCGACGGTCGGGAGGCCGGCCGGCGTCGGGTGCCGATCCTGTCCGAGTCGGAGTTCCTGGCCCGCCGGGAAGCCGTCGACCGCAAGATGATCGTGCACGAGCGCACCGACGGTGTGCAGATCGGCGTGCTTGAGGACGGGGTGCTCGTCGAGCACTTCATCACCACGTCGGGCACGGGTTCGCTGGTCGGCAACGTCTACCTCGGCCGGGTGCAGAACGTGCTGCCCAGCATGGAGGCGGCGTTCGTGGACATCGGGCGCGGCCGCAACGCCGTGCTCTACGCCGGTGAGGTCGACTGGGACGCCGCCGGCCTTGAGGGCAAGGCGCGCAAGATCGAGCAGGCGCTGTCCACCGGTGACAGCGTGCTGGTGCAGGTCACCAAGGACCCGGTCGGGCACAAGGGCGCCCGGCTGACCACCCAGATCAGCCTGCCCGGCCGCTTCCTGGTCTACGTGCCCGGCGGCGGTGCCACCGGCATCAGCCGCAAGCTGCCCGACAACGAGCGCAAGCGGCTCAAGGACGTGCTCAAGCGGGTCGTGCCGGAGGACGCGGGCGTCATCATCCGGACCGCATCGGAGGGCGTCGCCGAGGAGGAGCTGGCCCGCGACGTGCGCAGGCTGCGGGCCCAGTGGGAGGTCATCAAGGAGCGCTCGACGACGCCGAAGGCCAAGGCGCCGCAGTTGCTCTACGAGGAGCCCGACCTGCTGATCAAGGTCATCCGCGATCTGTTCACCGAGGACTTCTCCGGGCTGGTCGTGCAGGGCGCCAACGCCTGGGACACCATCGAGGCCTACGTCAAGCACGTCGCCCCGGACCTGGTGGACCGGCTCCGGCGGCATGTGGCCAACACCGACGTGTTCACCGAGTTCCGGATCGACGAGCAGATCCTCAAGGCGCTGGACCGCAAGGTCTGGCTGCCCAGCGGCGGTTACCTGGTGATCGACCGCACCGAGGCGATGACCGTCATCGACGTGAACACCGGCAAGTTCACCGGCTCCGGCGGCAACCTTGAGGAGACGGTCACCCGCAACAACCTGGAGGCCGCCGAGGAGATCGTGCGGCAGCTGCGGTTGCGCGACATCGGCGGCATCATCGTCATCGACTTCATCGACATGGTGCTGGAGTCCAACCGGGACCTGGTGCTGCGCAGGCTGACCGAGTGCCTCGGCCGCGACCGCACCCGGCACCAGGTGGCCGAGGTCACCTCGCTGGGCCTGGTGCAGATGACCCGCAAGCGGGTCGGCACCGGCCTGCTGGAGGCCTACAGCACGCCGTGTGAGCACTGCCGGGGTCGGGGCGTCGTGGTCTCCACCGCGCTGCACGCGACCGTGCCGGTGCCGGCCGGGAGCCAGTCCGGTCACTCCGGTGGCAACAACGGCGGCACCGGCAACAACGGCGGCTCCAACGGCGGCTCCAACGGTGGTGGCAACGGTGGCTCGGCGCAGTCCGGCGGCCGCAAGAACCGCCACCGCGACCAGGAGCACCGGCACGAGGAACCCGCCGTCGAGGCCGCGGTGACCGAGGCCGCTCCGGCCGTCGAACCGACCCGGGTCGCCGAACCCGCGGTCGAGCCGGCCGTCGCCGAGGTGGCCGCGGCCGAGCCCGCGGTGGCCGAGCCGGTCGCCGCCCAGCAGGTCAGCACCGCCCCGGTGAACAACGAGCAGCACCAGCGCAACGGCCACCACCCGGCCGCTGAGCCGGCCGCTGAGCCCGCGTCCGACACCGATCAGCAGTCGGCTCCCGAGCCGTCTGCCGAGCCGGAGCCGGCCGTTGTCCGTACGCCCACCCGGCGTCGGCGGGAACCCCGACGGGCCGCGGTGCGGCCGGCCGGTCCGCCGGTGTCCGTGGAGGGCTGATCCGCCCCGGTTTGGAGCGGCCACGGGCGAGCATGTAACCTTGTCCGTGGCCCGCCATCCCGGTGGGCTCTGTCATGCGAGAGCCCGGCTCCGCGCCCGAATCGGTTTGTGATTCGTCCGCAGGAGGGGTGCGCGTGGCCCCCGAATTCGTCGAGTAGCAGGAGACCCGTCCCGATGTACGCGATCGTCAAGACCGGCGGAAAGCAGTACAAGGTGGCCGTGGGCGACGTGGTTCAGGTGGAGAAGCTGGATGCCGAGGCGGGTGCCGAGGTCAGCTTCCCCGCGCTGCTCGTCGTGGACGGCTCCGAGGTCACCACCGACGCGGATGCCCTCGGGAAGGCTTCGGTCACTGGCACCGTCGTCGGCCAGACCAAGGGCCCCAAGATCCGCATCCACAAGTTCAAGAACAAGACCGGCTACCACAAGCGCCAGGGTCACCGTCAGAAGCTGACCCGCGTCGAGGTCACCGGAATCTCGCTGTAGTTTTTCCAGTCTGGGAAGGGACCGAGAGCAGCCATGGCACACAAAAAGGGTGCGTCCAGCTCCCGCAACGGCCGTGACTCGAACCCGCAGTACCTCGGGGTCAAGCGGTACGGCGGTCAGGTCGTCAAGGCCGGCGAGATCCTGATCCGCCAGCGCGGCACCAAGTTCCACCCCGGGGTGGACGTGGGCCGTGGCAAGGACGACACGCTGTTCGCGTTGGCCGCCGGTGCGGTGCAGTTCGGCTTCAAGAACGGTCGCAAGACCGTCAACATCGTTCCGGTGGAGGCAGCTGTCCCGGTCGGGGTGTGAGCCTCGGCCCACGCGGCCACTTCGGAACCGTGCGTGACCCCGGCGAGGGGCGGACCGGCTTATTCAGCCGCCCGCCCCTCGCCGCATGTGTACGGTGGATATTGACCCTTTTCCGGGTCGGTCCACTGGTTGAGTTCAGGAACTGTTTGAGTCCAGGAAGGAAATCCCCGTGTCCCGATTCGTCGACCGCGCGGTGATCCATGTCGCGGCCGGGGACGGCGGGAACGGCTGCGCCTCGGTTCACCGGGAGAAGTTCAAGCCGCTGGGCGGTCCCGACGGCGGTGACGGCGGTCGCGGCGGCGATGTCGTGCTCGTCGTGGACGCCAACGTGCACACCCTGCTGGACTTCCACTTCCGGCCGCACGCCAGCGCTTCCAACGGCAAACAGGGCCAGGGTTCCAACCGGGACGGTGCCAACGGCGCCGACCTGGAACTGCGCGTTCCGGACGGCACGGTGGTGCTCTCGCAGGACGGCAGGACGCTCGCCGACCTGGTCGGCCACGGCACCCGGCTGGTCGCCGCGGCCGGTGGCCGGGGTGGCCTCGGCAACGCGGCGCTGGCCTCCAAGGCGCGCCGGGCACCCGGTTTCGCGCTGTTGGGCGAGCCCGGCGAGGCGACCGACCTGGTGCTGGAACTCAAGTCGATGGCCGATGTCGGCCTGGTCGGCTTCCCCTCGGCCGGCAAGTCCTCGCTGATCGCGGTGCTCTCGGAGGCCCGGCCGAAGATCGCCGACTACCCGTTCACCACGCTGGTGCCCAACCTCGGCGTGATCACCGCGGGCGACTCGGTGTTCACCATGGCCGACGTGCCCGGCCTGATCCCCGGCGCCAGCCAGGGCAAGGGCCTCGGCCTGGACTTCCTGCGGCACATCGAACGCTGCGCGGTGCTGGTGCACGTGGTCGACTGCGCCACCGAGGAACCCGGCCGCGACCCGGTGTCCGATGTGGACGCACTGGAGAGCGAACTCGCGCAGTACCGGGCTTCACTGGGCGACGACCTGATGAGCAGGCCCCGGGTCGTAGTGCTCAACAAGATCGACATCCCGGACGCCGACGAACTGGCCGAGATGGTCCGCCCTGAGTTCGAGGCGCGTGGCCTGCAGGTCTTCGAGATCTCCACGGCGAGCCGGAAAGGCTTGCGCGAGTTGACCTTCGCGCTGGCCAAGGTCGTCGAGGACCACCGTGCGGCCACCCCGATCCTGGAGCCGACCCGGATCGTGCTGCGGCCCACCGCGGTCAACGACAGCGGCTTCACCGTCGAGGAGGACCCGGAGATCGACGGCGGCTTCATCATCCGCGGCGAGCGGCCGGAGCGCTGGATCAGGCAGACCAACTTCACCAACGACGAGGCCGTCGGCTACCTCGCCGACCGGCTGGCCCGCCTCGGCGTCGAGGAGAAGCTGGCCAGGGCCGGCGCGCGGCCCGGGGCGTCGGTCACCATCGGCGACATCACCTTCGACTGGGAGCCGACCACGCCGGCCGGCATCGAGGTCGTGCGCACCGGCCGCGGCACCGACATCCGGCTGGAGCGCAACGAGCGGATCGGCGCGGCCGAGCGCAAGGTGGCCCACCGGTTGCGTCGAGGCCTGGGCGGCAGCCTGTTGGAGAGTGACGACGAGGACGAGGGCCAGTCATGATCCCGGCGGCCCGCCACGCGGTGCTGGCCGCCAAACGGATCGTGGTGAAGGTCGGTTCGTCCTCGTTGACCAAGGCGACCGGCGGCCTGGCGCCGGACCGACTCGACGCCCTGGTCGACGTGCTCGCCGCCCGGCAGGTCGCGGGCACCCAGGTGGTGCTCGTGTCCTCCGGCGCGATCGCCACCGGCCTGGCCCCGCTGGGCATCGGCCGCAGGCCGAGGGACCTGGCCACCCAGCAGGCCGCCGCGAGCGTCGGGCAGCTGGCCCTGGCGCACGCCTACGTCGCGTCGTTCGCCCGCTACGAGCTGACCGTCGGTCAGGTGCTGCTCACCGCCGACGACGTGGTCCGCCGGTCGCACTACCGCAATGCGCAGCGCACCCTGTCCCGGCTGCTCGCGCTGGGCGCGGTGCCGGTGGTCAACGAGAACGACACGGTGGCCACCGAGGAGATCCGGTTCGGCGACAACGACCGGCTGGCCGCCCTGGTGGCCCACCTGGTCGGCGCCGACGCGCTCGTGCTGCTGTCCGATGTGGACGCTCTCTACGACGGTGACCCGCGGATCGCCGGCACCACCCCGATTCTTGAGGTGGGCAGCTGGTCGGACGTAGCGGGAGTGCGGGCCGGCAGCACCGGCGCGTCCGGTCTGGGCACCGGCGGCATGGCCTCCAAACTCGCCGCGGCCAGGTTGGCCACCTCGGCGGGCATCCCGGTGCTGCTGGCCGCCGCCGCGCAGGCCCGGGACGCGCTGATCAGCGCGAACGTCGGCACCGCGTTCGCGGCGAGCGACACCCGGCTGTCCGCGCGCCGGTTCTGGCTCGGCTACGCGGCCGGCGCGTCCGGTCGGCTGATCCTGGACGAGGGCGCGGTGGCCGCGGTGGTGCTGCGCCGCCGCTCGCTGCTGGCCGCCGGCATCGTCGCCGCCGAGGGCGACTTCGAGGCCGGTGACGTGGTCGAGCTGATCGACCCGGCCGACCGGGTGGTGGCCAGGGGCGTGGTCGCCTTCGACGCCAAGGAGATGCCCGACCTGATCGGCCGCTCCACCGCCGACCTCGCCCCCGAACTGCGCCGGGAGGTCGTGCACGCCGACGACCTCGTCCCGCTGCGCGGCTGACCGCCCGCCCTCAGCCCGGATTCAGCCGCTCACCGCCAAGGCGAACGGCAGCACCGCGGGCGCGCCGGCCCGACGCACCAGCGCGGCCGCCGCGGTCATCGTCCAGCCCGAGTCGACCACGTCGTCCACCAGCAGCACCGGACCATCCACAGTGGACAAATGGGTGGCCAGCTCGGCGGGCACCCGCAGCGCCGACCACACGTCGCCCAGCCGGCGGGCGCTGTTCGCGCCGTGCCCGCGTTCGCCCACCGACTCCAGTGCGCCCACCAGCGGCAGCCTGCCGATCCCGGCCAGCCGGGCGCCCAGGTCCGCGACCAGCTCCGGCCGCCCACGGGACGCGATGGTGACCACCGCGGCCGGCCGGGTGGCCCAGTCCCAACTGGCCAGCACGCGAACACACGCGTCGAACAGCTCGCCGCTCACCGGCCCGTCCACGCCCTCGGCGAGCACCGCCCGTAGCCGCGTGCCCCAGCCGACATCGGTCAGCCGGGCCAGCGCGCGCCCCTCCAGCGCCGCGTCCTTGGCGGTGATCTTGCCCGACAGCGGGATGTCCAGCGCGGTCATCCCGGTCGGCCACTGCTTGCGTGGCACCAGGTCCACGCCCGGCCGGGCCAGCCGCTCCCGAGCCGAGGCGGCCGACTCCGCGGACACCCCGGTCTGCCAGGCCGTCCCGGTGCAGTTGTCGCACCGCCCACACGGCTTGGCATGTGGATCGTCCAACTGCCGCAACAGGAATTCCATCCGGCAGTCGGTGGTGTCCAGGTAGCCGAGCATGGCGCGCTGTTCGGCGCTGCGGGCCGCGGCGATCCGCTGGTAGCGCTCGGCGTCGTAGTCCCACGGCTCACCGGTGGGCAGCCAGCCGCCGCGCACCCGGCGCACCGCGCCGTCCACGTCCAGCACCTTGAGCACCATGTCCAGCCGGTTGCGGGACAGCTCCACCCTCGGCTCCAGCGCGGCCGTGGACAGCGGCCGCTCGGCGCCCTCCAGCGCGCCCAGCACCTGCCGCACCACGTACTCCGAGGGGAAGGCCAGCGAACCGAAGTAGGCCCAGATGTCCTGGTCCTCCGGTCCGGGCAGCAGGATCACCTCGGCCCGCTGCACCCCACGCCCGGCACGGCCGATCTGCTGGTAGTAGGCGATCGGCGTGGCCGGCGCGCCGAGGTGCACGACAAACCCCAGATCCGGCTTGTCGAACCCCATGCCCAGCGCGGACGTGGCCACCAGCGCCTTCACCCGGTTGGCCAGCAGGTCGTCCTCGGCCACGGCCCGGTCGGCCGGATCGGTGCGGCCGGAGTACGCGGCCACCGCGAAGCCGCGGTCCCGCAGGAACGCGGCGACCTCGTCGGCCGCGGCCACGGTGAGCGTGTAGATGATGCCCGAGCCGGGCAGTTCGGTCAGCCGGTCGGCGAGCCAGCCCAGCCGGTTCTCCGCGCCGGGCAGCCGGACCACGGCCAGGCGCAGGCTCTCCCGGTCCAGCGGCCCACGCAGCACGAGGGTGCCCTCGTCGGAGTCGTTGCCCGGCTCACCGGCGAGCAGTTCGCGCGCGACATCGGTGACCACCCGGTCGTTCGCGGTCGCCGTGGTGGCCAGCACCGGCACGTCGGCGGGCAGGTCGGCGAGCAGCGTGCGCAGCCGCCGGTAGTCCGGACGGAAGTCGTGCCCCCAGTCGGACAGGCAGTGCGCCTCATCGACCACCAGCAGTCCGGCCGAGGCGCTCAGCTTCGGCAGCACCGTCTCCCGGAAATCGGGATTGTTCAGCCGTTCGGGGCTGACCAGCAGCACATCCACCTCGCCGGCGGCCACCTGCTGCTGGATGGCCTGCCACTCGTCCACGTTGGCCGAGTTGATCGTCGCGGCGTGCACCCCGGCCCGGGCCGCGGCCTGCACCTGGTTGCGCATCAGCGCCAGCAGCGGCGACACGATCAGCGTCGGCCCCGCGCCCAGCTCCCGCAGCAGCGCCGTGGCCAGGAAGTACACCGCGGACTTGCCCCACCCGGTGCGCTGCACGACCAGCGCCCGACGGCGGTCGGCGACCAGCGCGCGGATCGCCTGCCACTGGTCGGGTCGCAGGGTCGCGGCCGGTCCGGCCAGGTCCCGCAGCCGCTGCTCGGCCCGCTCGCGCAGTGCCAGTTCATCCATGCCGACCAGACTCGCACGGCGAAACGAGGTCGAGTCCGCGCGGGTGCACGCCGTAGGCTGGGGGCATGACCGCCGTCGCCGATCCCGCCGCGCAGACCAGCACCGACACCGCCGGGGAGGACCTGCGCGCGCAGGTGCACGCCGCTGCGGGCCGGGCCAGGGTGGCCGCCGCGGACCTCGTTCTGGTCACCCGGGAGCGCAAGGACACCGCGCTGCGGGCGATGGCCGACGCGCTGCTCACCCGCACCGCCGAGGTGATCGAGGCCAACGAGGCCGACCTGGCCGCCGGCGAGGCCAACGGGATGAGCCAGGCGCTGCTGGACCGGCTCGCCCTGACCCCGCAACGGCTCGCCGGCATCGCCGAGGGCCTGCGCACGGTGGCCGGTCTGCCCGACCCGATCGGCGAGGTGCTGCGCGGCGGCATCATGCCCAACGGGCTGGAGATGCGTCAGGTCCGGGTGCCGCTGGGCGTGGTCGGCATGGTCTACGAGGGCCGGCCCAACGTCACGGTCGACGCCGCCGGGCTCGCGCTGAAGTCGGGCAACGCCGTGCTGCTGCGCGGTTCCTCGTCGGCGGAGCGGTCCAACACCGCGCTCGTCGCGGTGCTGCGCGACACCCTGGCCGAGGTCGGCCTGCCGGCCGACGCGGTGCAGCTGCTGCCCTGCCACGACCGGGCGTCGGTGCACCACCTGATCACCGCGCGCGGCCTGGTCGACCTGGTGATTCCCCGGGGCGGCGCGGGTCTGATCAACACGGTCGTGCAGCAGGCCACCGTGCCCACGATCGAGACCGGCACCGGCAACTGCCATGTGTTCGTGGACGCGTCGGCCGATCTCGGCGACGCCGAACGGATCGTGCTCAACTCGAAGACTCGCAGGCCCAGCGTGTGCAACGCGGCGGAAACCCTGCTGGTGCACACCGATGTCGCCGCGGAGTTCCTACCGCCGATGCTGCGCGCGCTGGCCGAGCACGGCGTCACCGTGCACGCCGACGAGACCACGCTGGCCATCGCCGAAGGCACCGGCGTCACCGCCGTGGCGGCCACCGACGCCGACTGGGACACCGAATACCTCTCGTTGGACCTCGCCGTGAAGATCGTCGACTCGCTGGCCGAGGCGATCGCGCACATCGCCGCGCACTCCTCCGGCCACACCGAGGCGATCGTCACCGGCAGCGTCACCGCGGCGCGCAGGTTCACCGCCCGGGTCGACTCCGCGGCGGTGATGGTCAACGCGTCCACCGCGTTCACCGATGGCGCCGAACTGGGCATGGGCGCGGAGATCGGCATCTCCACCCAGAAGTTGCACGCCCGCGGCCCGATGGGCCTGGCCGAGCTGACCTCGTCGAAGTGGGTCGTCTGGGGCGAGGGACAGATCCGCGCGTCGTCCTGATCCCACCCGCATCTTGCTGCCGTCGATATCGTTGGCCGAGTCGAGCACGGTGAGTGGACGCTGATCGGACGAGGAGGTCATCGATGACGTCGGGGCGCTGGCAGATTTCGGTGGGGGAGGCGTGCATCGGATCGGCGGTGTGTGCCGGCACGCTGCCCAACCGGTTCACTATCGTGGGCGACCGGTCGGTGCCGGTGGACAGCGAGATCGACCCGGACCAGGAGGTCCTGGACACCGCGGAGGCATGCCCGATGGAGGCGATCCGGGTGGTGGAGAAGGAATCCGGGCGGGTGCTCGCACCGGAGGAGTGATCACCGCCGGAACGTGACCAGGCACACACGGTTCCGGCTCGTCACATTCGGGTGGTTGGTACGTCCCACTATTGAGCGGTCCCCACGTGAGCGGCCGCCCGGTGTGGCGGCAACCCCCAGTGCTGCCATGCCGTTGAACGGGGCGTGGTCGGACTTCGTGGATCGGTCGGAGTCCGGCCGCGCTCCGTTCCCGTTTTCCCGAGTCTTTTGGGGTTTTCCGGTTCCCGGCGCGTGTGAGGGCCCTCTCGTCGTACGGTCCGATTGCCCCGGGCCACGTACGCTGACGTGCCATGTCGGGTGAACTGCGGCGGATCGGCATCATGGGTGGCACCTTCGATCCGGTGCATCACGGCCACCTGGTGGCGGCCAGCGAAGTCGCCGCCCGGTTCAGCCTGGACGAGGTGATCTTCGTGCCGACCGGTGAGCCGTGGCAGAAGACCCGCCGCGCCGTCAGCCCGGCCGAAGACCGGTACCTGATGACGGTGATCGCCACCGCGTCCAACCCGAGATTCTCGGTCAGCCGGGTGGACATCGACCGCGGCGGCCCCACGTACACGGTGGACACCCTGCGCGAGATCCACGACATGTACCCGGGCAGCAAGCTGTTCTTCATCACCGGCGCGGACGCGTTGTCGCAGATCCTCACCTGGCACGACGCCGAGGACATCTTCGAGTTCGCCCACTTCATCGGCGTCACCCGACCGGGCTACCAACTCACCGGCGAGCACCTTCCCACCGGTTCGGTGACCCTGGTCGAGGTCCCCGCGATGGCGATCTCGTCCACCGCCTGCCGCGTACGCGTCGCCAAGGGCGAACCGGTCTGGTACCTCGTCCCCGACGGCGTCGTCCAGTACATCTCCAAGCGCGCCCTCTACGTGGCCCCGGACGCCTGACCGGCCCCGCATATATCAGGTTCCCGACGACTTGCCGGCCTGCCGGCCTCGTGTGGAAATTCAAGTCGCCGCCAGCGGGTACGCTGAGTGCCTGTTGAATCTGGTATGCGACTGCGCGCGGCCCGCACCTGTGGTGCCGGCACGGTCACAAGTGAGGAGTGATGTGGCAGCCACGGATAGGTCGCGGGAGCTGGCGCTGGTCGCGGCAGCCGCGGCGGCCGACAAGAAGGCGCACGAGATCATCCTGCTCGACGTGTCCGACCAGCTGGTCATCACCGACTGCTTCGTCATCGCGTCGGCGCCCAACGAGCGCCAGGTCGGCGCGATCGTGGACGGCGTCGAGGAGAAGATGCGGGCCGCCGGGGTCAAGCCGGTGCGCCGCGAGGGCGAGCGGGACGGTCGCTGGGTGCTGCTGGACTTCGTCGACGTGGTCGTCCACGTGCAGCACGATGAGGAGCGCACCTTCTACGCGCTGGAGCGGCTGTGGAAGGACTGCCCGCGGATCGAGTTCGACCCGGGCCCGGTGACCAGCGAGGACGACTCGGCCGAGCTGCCGGCGGAGGGAGGCCTCCGCCGGTGACGCTGCGTCGGTTGGTGCTGCTGCGGCACGGGGAGACCGACTACAACGCGAGCGGCCGGATGCAGGGCCATTTCGACTCGGAGCTGACCAGGACCGGGTGGAACCAGGCGCGGTTCGCCGTGCCGGCGCTGGCCCGCTTCGACCCGGAACTGGTGGTCGCGTCCGACCTGCGCCGCGCGATGGACACGGCCACCGTGTTCACCGAGGCGTCCGGCGTGCCGCTGCGCATCGACAAGCGCCTGCGGGAGACCAACCTCGGCCAGTGGCAGGGCCTGACGGCGGCACAGGCCGACGCGAAGTGGCCCGGCTGCATCACGACCTGGCGGCAGGACGCCAACTGGGCACCGCCGGAGGGCGAGACCAGGCTCGAAGTGGCCAACCGCGCGGCCGAACTCGTCGCCGAGGTGGACGAGCAGTCCAACGAGACGGTCATGCTGTGCACGCACGGCGGCCTGATCATCGGGCTGACCGCGCACCTGATCGGCCTGCCGGTCGACGTGTGGTCGCAGCTGGCCGGGATGGGCAACTGCCACTGGACGGTGCTCACCCGGCGTCCGGACGAAGGCCCGCGCTGGCGGCTGGCCACCTACAACGCCGGCATCACCGGCTGACGCGAGCACCCATGCCCGGCCCGACGCTGCTCGTCTTCGCCGATTCACTGGCCTTCCACGGCCCCGCCGACCCGATGCCGTCCGACGAGCCCCGGCTGTGGCCCAACCTCGCCGCCGCGGAGTTGGGCGGCCGGGCCAGGATGTTCGCCGGCTCCGGCTGGACCGCCCGGGACGCGTGGTGGGCGCTGGCCGGCGACCCGAACGTCTGGGCCGTGCTGCCCGAGGCGGACGTGCTGGTTCTGGCCGTCGGCAGCATGGACACACTGCCCTCGCCGCTGCCCAGCTATCTGCGTGGTGGCATCCGCTACCTGCGCCCCGACGGCCTGCGGCGCCGGGCGAGGCGCTGGTACCAGGCCGCCCAGCCGATCCTGTCGCGCCTGTCGGGCGGTCACCCGGTGGCGCTGCCCGCCCACCTGACCGTGCGCTACCTCGACGACACCGTCAACGCGATCCGTGCCCTACGCCCTGAACTGCCGGTGGTCGCCATCCTGCCCGCGGTGCACCGGGCCGGCTCGTACGGCAACGTCCACACCGGCTACGGCCCGGCGGCGGCCGCGATCGGTGAGTGGGGGGCGCGGCGCGGGGTGCCGCTGATCGACCTGGCCGACCTGATCGGCGAGCACGTACGTGGCGGCCACGGCAACCCGGACGGTATGCACTGGGGGTGGGCCGGGCACGTCACCGTGGGTCACGCGATGGCTCAGGTGATTGTCCGGATGAGGAATTCCGGCGTTGCCGGCGGTGTCCCCGAGCACATCGCGGGCGGGGAAACGTAGGCTCGGCAGCCGTGCCCGCCGCAGTGCCAACTCCAGTGCCAACCCCGCCGTTGACCCGCTCCGCCGTCGCCGTGGTCACCGACTCGACCGCGTACCTGCCCGAGGGCTTCGCCGAACGCAGTTCCGTACGGGTAGTCCCGCTGCACGTGCTGGTCGAGGAGGACGGTGGCCTCGACGGTGTCGACTTCGGCCCGGTGGAACTGGCCGCCGCACTGGCCGAACACCGCCCGGTCACCACCTCCCGCCCGACCCCCGCCGAACTGGCCAACGCCTATCGCGAGGCCCTGACCGGCGCCGATGCCGTGGTCTCGGTGCACCTGTCCAGGGACCTGTCGGGCACCTGGGAAGCCGCCCGACTCGCGGCCGAGGAGGTCGGCGCCGACCGGGTGCGCGTCGTCGACTCGCGATCGACCGCCATGGGCCTCGGTTTCGCCGTCCTGGCCGCGGCACAGGCGGCCGCCGCGGGTGCCGGCGCCGCCGAGGTGGAGCGAATCGTGACCGACACGGCGTCCAGGACCAGGACGCTGTTCTGCTTGCAGACGATCGAGTACCTGCGTCGAGGAGGCCGAGTGGGGCCGGCCGCCGCGCTGCTCGGCACCGCGTTGGCGGTGAAACCCCTGCTGCACGTGTCCGGCGGCAAGATCGTGCCGCTGGAGAAGGTCAGGACGACGAGCCGCGCGGTGACCAGGTTGGTTGAGCTGGCTGTCGAGGTCGCCGGCGAGGGCCCGGTTGGCCTGGCCGTGCACCATCTCGGGGCGCCCGAGCGGGCTGCGGAACTGGCCAACCGACTGGAGGAGCGCCTGCCGAAGGCGGCGGGATGTCTGGTGTCCGAGGTGGGTGCTGCGGTGGGTGCGCACACCGGGGTAGGCGTGCTGGGCGTGGTCGTCCTACCGGGCGGCCTCGCCGATACCGATCCTGTGGAGAGCTGACACGAGGCGGCTGACGGCCCGTGTCTCGAACAACTTCCCCTCCCGATCCTCTCGCTTTCGCTCTCCGCTAGCCAAGTTCACTCCCGTTGCCCGCTGCCCGTCTGATTCACTGCCCGTCTGATTCGCTCTTGCTCCCCGCTCGCCCAATTCGCACTCGCCGAATTCGCACTCGGCGCGCAGGGGTACCCCCCTTTTTTCAGCGTTGCACAAAGCCCTGACAACTTTCCTACCCCAAAGCCAAAACACCCCCAGTTGTCCACAAGCGACCTAGTTGTCCACAGCTCCTGATCGGCCACCCCACGCCCACTCCGAACCGTCCTAATGTCGCGGACGTGATGAACCAACCAAGACGCACCAGCAAGAACGGGTACAGCGACGCCCGCGATCAGTTGGCGATGCTGGTTGGCCAACTCGCGCCCCAGGCCGCCGGGCAACGGCAGCATTCAGAGCCGGCTGAGGAGGCCGGCAGCACCACCGAACCCAAACAGTCCATACCAGACACAAAATCATGGTCGGACTCCAGAACCGAGCGGCTGGTCGAACGCTGGCTGCCCGGCGGCACCAGCGCGGTGAAAGGCGCGCGAACACATCTCGGCAAACACCGCCTCACCGTCATCATCGTCCTGATCGTCGCCGCGATCGCGACGGCGGTAATCCTGCTGTCCCAAAGCCCCACCACCGAACCGGCTCCACTGCTGCCCGCCGCGATCAGCGCCGCGCCGGCCGCAGCGACGACCGAAGCCGCTGCCACCACAACAAATGAGCACATCGTTGTCAGCGTCGTCGGCAAGGTCCTCAACCCGGGCCTGGTCACCCTGACCACCGGAGCCCGCGTGGCCGACGCGGTCACCGCCGCCGGCGGCGTGCCACCCGGCACAGACCTGATCACCCTCAACATGGCCCGCCGCCTGTCCGACGGCGAACAGATCTACGTCGGTATCCCCGTCCCACCCGACGCGTCCGCCGACCAACCCGACCCCGGACAACCCGACGACCCCGGCACACCCATCACCAAGGGCGGCAAGGGAAAGAAGCCCTCTGCCGACGGAATCGGCTCACCGGGTCAGGTAAACCTCAACAACGCCAACCTCGACGAACTCGAAACCCTCCCCGGCATAGGACCGGCCCTGGCCCAACGAATCCTCGACTGGAGAACCCAACACGGCTCATTCGGCTCAGTAGACCAACTCCGCGATGTCACCGGTATCGGCGACGCAAAGTTCGCAAAACTCAAGGACCTGGTGACGGCATGACCGCCACCGCTCCCACGCAGTCGCTGACCAGCCTTCGCGGTTGGCCTCGTCGGCCCGAGATCAGCCGAGGACGTGCTCTCCGGCAGCTGCGCGATTGTGGCTCGGTCGCCGCGAACCATGGCGAGTTGGCGGCGACATGACCACCACCGCACCCAAACCCCCACCAACCAGCCCAGGCCGTTGGCACTGGTGGCACAAGCTGACCGCGCAACACGACCTCAGACTGCTACCAGCAGCCCTGGCCGTCTGGCTGGCCACCCTGCTCGGCCACCAACTCGCCTGGCAATGGACGGTCTGCTGCGGCACGCTCGTCGCCGCGATCGGTCTGCTGGTCCTCGCAGCCATTCGGGGCCGCCGGGGTGGCCGCAACCGCGACGTGCGCATCGCGATGGTCGCCCTGGTCCTGAGCGGCATCGCGGTCGGCGGCTGGACCGGATACCGCCTACGCCACGACGCGCTCAACCCGCTGCGCGCGCTCGCCACCCAGGGCGCGGCGGCCGAGCTTCGGGTCGAGCTCACCGACCTGCCCAAGCCGATCCAGTCGCCTGGCTTCGCGGGCCGGCAGGGCGGCGTCCGATCGGTACTGATCCAGGCCGAGGTCGTCCGGCTCGGCTCGGGTCGTCGTGCTCGGCTGGCCGATGGCTCCGTGCTGCTGATCGCGCCGGCACACGGCTGGGCCGGGCTGCTGCCGAGCCAACAGGCGGACCTGTCGGGAATGCTGTCGGCGCCCCGCCCGGGCGATGCGGCACTTGCCGTGGTCATGGTGCGCGGGCCGCCCCGGCAGGTGAGCGCGGCCAGTGCGGTGCAGCGCGCCGCCAACTCGCTTCGGCACGGCCTGGTGGTCGCGGCCGGCGGGCTGCCCGGCGACTCGCGCGGACTGCTGCCCGCGCTGGTCACCGGCGACACGGGCGGGCTCAGCGAATCGGTGGTGGAGGACTTCCGGACCGTCGGGATGTCCTATCTCACCGCCGTGGGCGGGTACCACTTCATGATCGTGTGCGGTGGGCTGCTGTGGTTGCTGCGACGGGTCGGGGTCGGGCCTCGGCTGGGTGCGCTGGTGGCCGGGCTGGCGTTGGTCGGGTTCTTCGAGGTGGCCGGGCCGACAAAGCCCAACGTGGATCGAGCCGCGTTCATGGTCGCGCTCGGGCTGCTCGCATTGGCCACGGGGCGCTACCGATCGACCGGGTCGGCGTTGGCGGGTTCGATCATCGTGCTGCAACTGTGGCAGCCGGCGTTCGGCGGCGATCTCAGCTTCGCACTGTCGGTGGTCGCGACCGGCGCCATGCTCGTGTTCGCGCCGCCACTGGCCGAAGCGCTGGCCCGGCGTCGGGTACCGGTCGGCCTCGCCGAGATCCTGGCGATCGCGGTGGTGGCCAACCTGGTCACGGCACCGCTGATCGCGTCGGCCTACGGCGAACTGAGCCTGTCCGCGATCGGCGCGAACCTGCTGGCCGAGATCGCCTTTCCGCCGGCGATGCTGCTGGGTGCGTTGGCACTTGCTGTCGCACCGGTGTGTCCACCGGTGGCGGCCGGGCTGACTCATCTCGCGCTGCCGGCGACCTGGTGGCTGCTCGTGGTGGCGCATCAGGCGGCCCGGGTGCCGGCGTCGTCGGTGCCGTGGCCGACCGGGTGGCTGGGTGGGCTGGCGCTGGCCGCGCTGATCCTCGTGCTCGTGGTGGCGTGCCGGTCCCGGCGGCTGCGCACGCTGATGGTTGCCGTGTTGGCCGGGGTGTTCATCGTGCTCGTGCCGGTCCGGGTGATCTCGCCCGGTTGGCCGCCGACCGGGTGGGCGATGGTCGACTGCGACGTCGGCCAGGGCGACGGCGAGGTGCTGGCCACCAGTGACGCCGGGCGCGCGGTGGTCGTCGACACCGGACCCGACGTGGACGCGATGGACGAGTGCCTGGATCGGCTGGGGGTGCGCAGCGTGCCGTTGGTGATCCTCAGTCACCTGCATGCCGATCACGTCACCGGGCTGGCGGCGGTGCTGCGCGACCTCACCGTCGGCGCGGTCGCGGTCGGGCCGTCCCGGGTGCCGGCCTGGGCGTGGGATCAGGTGCGTCAGGAGACAGCCGCGGCGCGGGTGCCGTTGGTGGAGTTGAGCGTCGGGCAACGGCTGGTCTGGCCAGGGCTGGTGGTCGACGTGCTCGGGCCGCCGGCGGCCGAGTCCTGGCCCACCGGGGATGATCCGTCGGGGACGGTGGTCAACAACAGTTCGCTGGTGTTGCGGGCGAACACGTCGGCGGGGCGGGTGCTGCTCACCGGCGACGTGGAGTTGGCCGCACAGGCCGATTTGCTCGACTCCGGCGTCGACCTCCGCGCCGATGTGCTGAAGATTCCCCATCACGGGAGTCGCTACAGCGCGCCCGGGTTTCTGGACGCGGTGCACGCACGGGTCGCGGTGGCCAGCGTGGGTGCGGGCAACCCGTACGGGCATCCCAGCCCGCTCACGCTCAACCGGCTCACCGCCGACGGTGCGCTGGTGCTGCGGACGGATCACGACGGTGATGTGGCGGTCCTGCCCGGCCCGCACGGTCCGCTCGTCGTGCGCCGGGGAGATCCACGAGGTCCGCCGCGTGGCAGCACCGGTGGTGCGCGGTCGGTATCCCGATGACGCCTGAAACCCAGCGGTTTCGTTGCGCCCCAACAAACCCAGCGGTTTCGTTGGGCCCCGACACAGTTGTGGGTGGCCCCAGCCACCCACAACTG
>DATATV010000050.1:0-1510 GCA_036268615.1 Pseudonocardiaceae bacterium | reverse complement strand
CAACTTCCTGGTCGCGGCGATCATCTACGGCGGCTACCGGATGTGGCGGCAGCGGACCGCGACCGTCCCGGCCGCCGCGGCCGAGACGCCGGTCCAGGGCGTGGGCGCGTGACCGTCACCGAGCGGATCGAGCCGATCCCGGCCGACACGATCGTCACCGGCGAGTGGATCATCACCCTCAACGCCGGCCGCGAGATCTACCGGGACGGCGCGATCGCCATCACCGGCGGGGTCATCGTCGAGGTCGGCAAGCGCGCGGACATCCTGGGGCGGTACCGGCCCGCCACGCTGATTGATGAGCCGGAGGCCATCATCATCCCGGGCATGACCAACGGGCACCGGCACCTGCTGTGCTGCGCCAAGGGGGCCATGCCCGAGGGAGGCCAGACCCTGGCCGCGCTGCGCCAGTTCATCTACCCGTCGTTCGCGGCCCTGACCGAAGACGACATGCACACCTATGCCCGGCACGCCGCGGCCGAGATGATCCGGTTCGGCACCACGCTGTTCGAGGAACCGGGCTGCAACCACCTCGACGCGGTGCTCGAGGCGCTGGCCGACACCGGCATCCGGGCCCGCACCGGGCCGTGGACCTGGGACCAGGCCGGACCGGCCGGTACCGACGGGCTGCCCGACTGGCTGACCATGGACGCCGACGCCGCGCTGGACCGGCTGGCCGAGGGGGTGCGGACGGTCCGCAAGTTCAACAACCCCCGGATCCTGGACGCGGTCACGATCGAAGGCGTCGGCACCTGCTCGGACGCGCTGAACCGCGGCGCGGCCGACCTGGCCGCCGAACTCGACAGCCTGTTCGTGCTGCACAAGTCGACCAGCGAACGCGAGGTCGAGCTGGAACTGAAGGCGTTCGGCGAGCGCCCGGTGGCCCACATGGACACCATCGGCGCGCTGCACGACCGGGTCCTGCTCAACCACATGACCAGCCTGGACACCCACGACGTGGAGCTGGTGGTGGCGTCCGGTGCCCGGATCTCACAGAACCCGACCTCGGCCCTGAAGCTGGCCAAGGGCACCACCCAGACCGGCAAGTGGCGGGAACTGGCCGCCGCGGGGGTGCCGATGGCGCTGGGCACCGACGCCGAGAACGTCTCCAACCACACCGACATCTGCCGGGCCATGCAGCTGGCCGCCCTGCTGCCACGGGACTCCACCCGGGACCCGAATGCGGTCACGGCCGAGCAGGCCCTGGAGATGGCCACGCTCGGCGGCGCCACCGCGTTGCGGATGCAGGACCAGGTGGGCTCCCTGGAGCCGGGCAAGCAGGCCGACGTTGTGGTGTTCGGCACGGACAACTTCGACCTGCGCCCGCTGCACAACCCGGTGGCCAACATCGTCTACGGCTCGACCGGCCACTCGGTCGACACCGTCCTCATCGGCGGTGACGTCGTCCTGCGCCGCGGTCAGCTGACGTCCCTGGACGAAGCCGCTCTGCGCCGCGACGTCGAGCGGATCAACCGCCGGGTGCTGGGCGAGATCGGGATCGCCCCCCTGCCCC
>DATATV010000049.1:0-67890 GCA_036268615.1 Pseudonocardiaceae bacterium | reverse complement strand
CCGACGAACGGGCCGCCGCCGGTCGGCAGGCCACCGACACCGGCGCCCGTCCCGGTGCTGCCGGTGCCCGTGCCGCCGGTACCGCCCGGGCCCTTGCTGGTCACCGCGGGCGGCGGCGCGAAGGCCGGCTGGCTGGTCGAGGTCTGCTGCACCTGGGTGTCGTAGGCCTGCACCGCGGTGGCCGCCTCCTGGTGCGCGGCCTGCTGGGCGGCCTGCGCCTTCTGGTCGGCGGCGCCCTGCACGGCGAGGGCGAACGGGTCCTGGATGGTCTGCAACTGCTGCTGGGCGGCCGCCGGGTTGTACGCCGGGTTGGGCGGCGCGGGCACGCTCGCCTTGGCGTTGCGGGCCGCGTCGGCCTGCTGGCTGGTCAGTGTGCCGGCCAGCTGGGCGGCCTGGCCGGCCTGCCCGGACTTGTTGGCCAGCGTCGCCACCGAGGTGCGGGCCTTGTCGCTGGCCGGGCCGGTCCAGGTGGACTGGCTGGTGGTCAGCGCGGCGGCCACGGTGTCCAGCGTGCCGGCCATGCTGTTGCCGATCTTGAGCCAGGTGCTGCCGACGTCGCCGACCGTGCCCGGGTCGACCGACTGCACGCTGTCGTAGAGCTGCTGGTGCGAGATGCCCATGTAGTTGGCGGTCGAGTGGCCCGGCGCCGACCGGAGATCCATGCCCTGCTTGAGGTTCTGGATCTGCCCGTCGAGCTGGTTCTGGCCCTGGACAAGGCCCTCGGGCAGCGCGATCAGCGGCCCGAGCGGGCCGTACTGGGCGGAGTTCTGCAGCTGCTTGTTGACGGCCTGCTGCTGGATCTGGGCAGCCGTCTGCGCGGTGCTGGTGTGGTGGTGCAGGTGGAACTGGTTGTAGCCCTGGTTGACCGCCTGTTGGTCCGCCTGCGAGTTCTTGCTCTGCCCAGACCCGTCCGCCACGGTTCTCCCCAAACCTTCCCGATCCAACTCAGTTCAACGGTGTCGCGCCGAAGCCACCCCGGCTGACCAGGGCCGACGTGGCCTGTGACCCGGTCAGGCCCACGTCCACCCACCACCCAGCGTCAACCGCGCACCGCGTGCGACCACGGTATCAAGATGTACTCAACACCACCCCGGGTTCCGACCAGCTGACAATTTCACCCTATTGGGTCAGAGTCAGCATGTGCCGGTTGACTATCTGGTCAAGTAGTTGCAGGTCACCCGGGGTGTAGGTGACATCAAGGCTGCCGTCCGGCCGCGCGTCCGGGATGGCCACATAGCGCCCGGCGTCAGTGTCCAGCCAGCTGACCGTCAGTGGCTCCCCCTCGCGACCGTTGCGCTGGCGCACGCTGACCGTGAAGTAGCCGCTGCCCATCCTCGGCCGGCGCATGATCTCGGCAACCGCGCTCTGGCTGGCCGCCGACGGGCCCTGCACGGTCCGCACCGGTTGCAGCACGCCCTGGTTGAACACCTCGTCCTCGTCGTCGCGGCGGTGCCGGGGACGCGTGGTGACCGGCGCGGGCCTGGTGATCGTCAGCGAGCGGCCGGACGCGGGCTTCATCGGCGGCACCAGCCCGACGATCGCGCGCACCGGGTTGTCCGGGTTGACCGACTCGAACCGCATCATCTGCGAGCGCTGCTCGGCCAACACGGCGAACCGGTCGTCACCCGACATCCGGGCCAGCAGGCTGCGCGAACCGGCCGTGCCGACCAGCACCACCGACACCCGACCCCGGGCGAACGCGCGGATCTGCCGCTCCAGCTCCGGCACGAACCGGGCACCCTCGATCAGGCCCTTGCCGCCCAGCGTCCCGTGCACCACTTCGGCCAGCCGGGCGCGATCCTCCAGCAGGTCACCGTGGGACGGGAACTCGAACGGGAACGGCCGCACGTCCAGCCCCAGTGCCTCGCCGATCAGATCCAGTTCGAGCAGCGAGAGCTCCGTCTCCCGCACCATTGGCGTGCCCCCTCACTCCGACGACCCGAGTCGCAAGGTCGCCCTGGAGGGTAGCGAGGCGTTTCACATACCGCGCTTCAGGTCCTGAACTGCGGAAATAGACGCGGTTTCACCCTCGAAGGTGACCCGCGCCGCGGACCGGCCGAAGGAGAACATCACCAGCTCAGCCGGCTCGCCCACGATCGTCACCGGCGCAGGCCCGGTCTTGACCACCATCGACGTGCCGTCCGGCCTGCGCAGCCGCACGCCGACCGGGCTACGCCGGTAGGCGAGCTTGGCCGTCCGGCCGACCATCTTCCACAGCATCTCGTCGCGCACCGGGTCGGCCGGCCGCGGCTCCCAGTTCGGCTGGGCCCGGCGGACGTCCTCGTGGTGCACGAAGTACTCACCACCGTTGGTCAGCTCGCTCAGCCCGGGAATGGCGTACGGCGAGAGCGCACCGGGCCCGGTGCGCACCAGCGCGACGAGTTCCTCCCACGGCTTGGCCGCGTAGCGGTCCTGCACGTTCTTGGTGTGGCCGCTCAGCGCGGCGAGCATGATGCCCGGCGCCGCGTCCAGCCTGCGCTCCCGGATCACCAGGTGAGCGGCCAGATCACGGGTCTGCCAACCCTCGCAGAGAGTCGGCTGGTCCGGCCCGACTTCGGCGAACAGGTCACTCAGCTCACGACGTTCAGCAACGGCCAGGCCCATGTTCCCAACCTACCGCCGGTAGGGCCCGGCGCTACCGAACGGTAGTGGGATCGACCACGTCGTGGCCGGCTTCCCGCAGCGCGGTCACCGCCGCGTCCAGGTCGGCCTGCTTGACCAGGATGTGGTCGGTGTCGAAGGTCGACACCGCGAACAGCGCCACCCCGGCCGCGGCCAGTGCGCCCGACAGCGCGGCCATGATGCCGGTCAGGGTGAACTCCAGCGGCCCGCGCACGGTCAGCAGCCGCCAGCCGCCGTCGGACTCGGCGGCCGGCGGCGCGAGATCGGTCGGGCAGACCACCGAGCACTCCTGCGCCGTCCTGGTCAGCGAGACCAGGCCGGTCGTGGCGGCCAGCAGTCCGGCCGGCGCGGGCGCGTCCACCGGCAACTTGAGCACGGTGTAGTCGCCCGGGCGCAGGTCGACGGTGAGCTTGCGTTTCACCGTCCGCGCTCAGCCTTCGGTGACGAACGGGCTGGAGGCGACCTCGCTGCCGTCGGGCAGCGTGGAGATGGTGAAGTCGGCGAACACGTTGGCCGCGGCCTTCTGCAGCTGACGCAGGCACTCGATGGCCAGCCCGCGGATCTCCACGTCGGCGTGCTCGCTGGCGCGCATCGCCACGAAGTGCCGCCAGGCGCGGTAGTTCCCGCTGACCACGATCCGCGTCTCGGTCGCGTTGGGCAGCACCGCGCGGGCGGCCTGCCGGGCCTGCTTGCGCCGCAGCGTCGCGTTGGGCACGTCGGCGAACCGCTTCTCCAGGCCGGCCAACAGATCGGTGTAGGCATCGACGCCCGCCTGGGTGGCCGCGACGAACTTCTCGTGTAGTTCGGGGTCACCGGCGATCACGTCCGGCTCGACCATCGCGGCGTTCTTCTCCGGCACGTAGCGCTGGGACAGCTGCGAGTAGGAGAAGTGCCGGTGCCGGATCAGCTCGTGTGTCAGCGAGCGGGAGATTCCGGTGATGTAGAAGGAAACCGAGCCGTGCTCCAGCACGGAGAGATGGCCTACCTCAAGAATGTGCCGCAGGTAGCCGGAATTGGTCGCGGTACTCGGATTCGGCTTGGTCCAGGACTGGTAGCAGGCTCGACCGGCGAACTCGGCCAGCGCCTCGCCGCCGTCCGCGTCGGTGGACCACGGCACGTCGGCCGGTGCGAAGAACTCTGTCTTACCGATCAGGATTACGTTCGGCGACACGATCTCGGTCACTGCTCTGCATCCCTTCCAAGCGCCCATGGACGTCGGCAAGCGTAACCGGACACGGCCACGAAATCGGCCGACCACCGCGCGGACGGGCAGTCACAGCACCAACACGATGGCAACACGGCGGCAACACGAACCCGCCGACGACCAGCCACGACAGCATCGTGACGTCAGTCGGCTGCCATGGTGACATCATCAAGACGTCAGAATTTCTTGACTGATGCCATCGGTGACGCCATGATGACGTCATGGAACTCAGCCCTTATGTCTCCGCACTGCGGGACAACCTCGCCGCAGCCGCGGCGGCGGGTGACGAGCAGACCCGGACAGCCGCCCGGGTACTCGCCGCCACCATCGAGCCGGCCGCCCGGCTGGCCATCATGAACGCCCTGTCCGATCTGGCCGGCGAAGTGACCCTCGCGCTGGACAACCAGGTGGTCGAGGTCCGGCTGGACGGCCAGGACGTGCAGGTCGTGGTCACCCGGACCGCCGACGAGGAGGAGCCCGAGCACGCTCAGGAACCGCCGCAGCAGCCCTTCGATCCCAACGGCGACATCAGCCGGATCACCGTCCGGCTGTTCGAGGAGCTCAAGGGCAAGGCCGAACAGGCCGCGGCCGCCCAGGGCGTCTCGCTGAACTCGTTCGTCCAGCAGGCCGTGCAGGGCGCGCTGGGCCGTGCGCAGTCCCGGGGTCGGGGCCGGGGCGGCTGGTCGGGCGGCACCGACTGGTCCCAGCACTGGGGCAACTTCGGCGGTGGCGGCTTCGGCCGGCGCACCGAGAGCGAGAGCACAGGTGACCAGGGCGACAGCGGCGAGAAGTCCGAGTCCGGCGGGTCGGGCAAGGCGCCGCACGACAAGCCCTGGAACGACGAGCAACAGCGCCGGGGCTCGTCCCGGGTGCGCGGCTGGGTCGAAGGCTGAACAGGAACGTTGGCAGCAGGGGAGGATCGGTGAGCACGGTGACTGACGACAGGCCCGAGGCCGACCAGGCGCAGCCCGAGGACGAACGGCCCACCGGCCAACCGTCCGAGGAGGCCGCCGGTCTGGTCCGGCGACAGGATTTCGACGCGGACGCGCCGCTGGACATCGACGTGTCGATCAGCTCCGGCCGGGTGACGATCAACCTGGTCGACGAGCCGGGGGCGAGCGTCGAGGTCCGCCACGACCCGAGCGCGGAGAGCAGTTGGATGCACGGCCTCGCCAGCGTGATGAACTGGGTCAACGACCGGTTCGGCGACGCGGGCATGGCCCAGGCGGCGCCGGCCGAGGTGGTCGAGCGGACCCGGATCGAGCTGATCGGCAAGCGGCTGGTGGTGCACACCGGGCGCGGCCAGTTCGGCATGACGCCGCTGGAGCTGGTGCCGGTCGCGGTGACCGTGCGCGCGCCGGTCGGTTCCCAGCTGGAACTGCGCAGCGGCTCCGCGATCGTCACGGTCACCGGGCAGGCCGGCCGGGTCACGGTCTCCGGTGGCGCGGGGGACGTAGCCATCGACCGCGCCGACGGCCGGGCCCAGATCAAGGTCGGCTCGGGCGCGCTGCGGCTGGGCCCGATGCTCGGCGGCCTGGACGCGCGCAGCGGCACCGGCGAGATCGAGGTGTCCTCGGTCGGCGGCCCGACCACCCTGGTCACCGGTAGCGGGGACGTGTGGCTGGGCGCGGTGCAGAGCGATGTGATGGCCCGCACCGGCAGCGGCGACCTGGTCGTCGCCGACGCGGCCTGCGGGGACGTCGAACTGATCACCGGTTCCGGCGAGATCCGGGTCGGCGTTCGGCCGGGCACCAGGGCCATGGTCGACCTGCGGTCGGGCTCCGGCCAGGCACGCAGCGAACTGAACGTGCACGACCGTCCGCAGGCCGACGCGCCGCGGCTGCGGGTGCGCGGCCGGACCGGCTCGGGCAACGCGGTGATCACCACCGCGGCGGGCTGACCACCGACGAGGGGGTCCGTGGGGGGCCGGAAAAAGGGGCGGCACACCGGAATCCGGTGTGCCGCCCCGCCCGTCCCGGTCGGCCGCTTCCCCTCGGCGCGGTGCCGGTGACGGTGGGTCGGGCGGTCAGCGGCAGATCCGGCCGAGTGCGGTGGCCAGATCACCCCGCTGCCCGACCTCGACCCCGGAGAGGCCGAGCCAGTCGGCCATCACGCGCAGTTCCTCGGCGAGTTCGACGACCACGTGCCCGGTGTCCACGCCCGGCTCGGCGAACGCGCCCCGCACCCGCAGCACGCCGGCGGCGCGGTCGGCCTTGAGGTCGACCCGGGCCGCCATGTCCTCGCCGAGCAGGAACGGGAACACGTAGTAGCCGTGCACCCGCAGGTGCTCGGGCACGTAGATCTCGATGCGGTAGAAGAAGTCGAACAGCCGCTCGGCCCGTTCCCGCCGCCAGACCAGCGGATCGAACGGGCACAGCAGCGCCCGCGCCGCGATCCGCCGGGGGGTGCGGGCCTCGACGTGCCGGTAGGCCGGCGCGCCCCAGCCGCGCACCTCGACCTGTTCCAGCACCCCGGCCTCGACCAGCTCGGCCACCGCGGCCCGGCTGCGCTGCGGCGCGATCCGGTAGTAGTCGCGCAGGTCGGGCTCGGTGGCCACGCCGAACGCACGGGCGGCCCGCTCGGTCAGCGCGACCGCGGCCTGGTCGGCGTCGAGTTCGACGGCGAGCAGGTCGGTCGGGATCACCCGCTCGGTCAGGTCGTAGAGCCGTTCGAAACTGCGCCGGGTGCCGGTGGTCAGTTCGCCGGTGGCGAACAGGTACTCGCACGCCCGCTTCACGTCCGACCGGTTCCACCACCCGCCCGGCCCACGCTCGCGCTCGACGACCAGGCCGAGCTGACGCTCCACCGGCCCGGCACCGACCGGGCCGAGTTCCTTGACCACGGCCAGGATGTCTGTCATCAGCGCGGTGTTGGCGCGCACGCCGCTGAAGTAGTCCTCGCCCGGATCGGCGTAGCGGCGCATCCGCCAGCGCAGCAGCGGCCAGTCGGCCACCGGGATCAGGCTGGCCACATGCGCCCAGTACTCGACCAGCAGCCGGGGCTTGCGGGCGCTGTCGGACCAGGCCGCCTCGTCCAGCAGTTCCATCGGATAAGGCCCCAGCCGGCTGAACAGCGGCATGTAGTGCGCGCGGACCGCCACGTTCACCGAGTCCAGCTGGAGCAGCTGGACCCGGGACAGCACCTTGGCCAGGTGGCGGCGGGTGGGTACGCCGGTCGGCCGGGGGTCGGCGAAGCCCTGGGCGGCCAGCGCCGTCCGGCGGGCCACCGCCGCGCTCATCGTGGGAACAGTCGGCACGGCGGTGAATGTGCCACAGGACCCTGACAGTTCGCCGGTCGAGGCCGGTGCCGACACTGTTCGACAACCGTCCCAAGTGGACACGGTGGGCAGGCGGACCGGATCACGCTATTGTCACCAACCGTGGCTGACGCTGGCGTCCATTCGGCGCTGCCCGAGGATCTCCCGCAGATCGCCCGAATCCAGCGGGACACCTGGCGGGTGGCGTATGCCGAGCTGCTGCCGGCCGAGCTGCTCGCCGAGTGGGACCTGGCCGAGGCAGAGGCTGCCTGGGCACACGCGCTGACGCACGGCCCGGCCCGCCTGTTCGTGGCCACCGAGGGTGCGGCGACGGTCGGCTTCTGCGCCGCCGGCCCGGCTCCCGGCGACGAGCTGGTCGATCCGGCCGGCGAACTGCCCGCCGACGCCGACGAGGTCGTGCTGATCGGCGCGCTGCTGGTGGAACCACGGTGGGGACGACGCGGACACGGCGGCCGGCTGCTGGGCACCGCCGCGGCCGAACTGCGCGCGGCCGGGGCGAGCCGGGGCGTGGCCTGGGTGCCCGAATCCGACCAGGCGACCCGGAAGTTCTACGCGAGCGTGGGCTGGCAGCCCGACGGGGTGGCCCGAACACTCGACGCGGCCGGCCGCGAGCTGCGTGAGGTGCGTTTCTCCGGGACGCTGGAACTGTCCCTGATCGCCTACTGAACCGCCGGGCCACCGTTCGCGTTCCCAGGAATAACCAAGAAAACAAAGGCGAATTCTGCTGCTAACCTCGCCGTCGGGGATGGCATCGCGGCGGGGGGAATCAGGTGTTGATCTGGCTGCTGGTGACGCTCGCCGTCGCCATCGGATCGGCACTGTTCCCGCTGTTGTCGGTCGAACTGTTCGTGGTCGCGCTGGCCGACCGGCACCCCCAGTACCCGGCGGCACTGCTCGGCGCGGTGATCGCGGTGGGTCAGGTGGCCGGCAAGCTGCTCTATTTCTATGCCGGCCGCGGCTCATTGCGGCTGCCCACATTCCTGCACCGGCAGCCAGCCGGCCCGGCGGAAACTGCGGCCGCCGAATCAAGTCCGATTCCGCCGCAGCCGGCGCGCGGCTGGCGGATCGCCACCGCCCGGATCGCCGCGGGCTGGGCCTGGCTGCGGGTGAAGTGCCATCGGCATCCGGCCTGGATGTTCACCGCGACCGCGACCAGTTCGGTGGTCGGCGTGCCGCCGTTCATGGCCACCACCGTGCTCGCCGGCCTGGCCGGGCTGTCGCTGCGGTCGTTCATCCTGGCCTGCCTGCCCGGCCGATTCATCCGGTTCACCCTGCTGGCGGCGTCCCCGATGCTGGTCGTGCACTGGTGGCCTGCCCTGCACCACTGGCACCATCACTTCGGCCTGCGCTGAGGGCTGCGTCACCAACCCGGAACAACGGCCCGGGACGACACGGTTGAACCGGGTGGGAGTTCCGAGTGGGTAAGGGAAAGGTGGCCGGAGCATGGCGAGCTTGGAGGTGCGTCGGGTCGGGCAGCACGAGTTCACCGGACACAACGACCGCGGCGCCGAGGTGAAGGTCGGCCGGTCCGGCACGCCGGGCTCGTTCAGCCCCGGCGAACTGCTGCAACTCGCGGTCGCCGCGTGTTCCGCGGTCACGGCCGAGAACCTGATCACCCGTCGGGTCGGCGAGGACAGCCGGTTCCGGGTGGCCGCGGGCGCCGAGCAGCAGCCGGGCGGACACGAGTACGACGCCCTGCGGGTCGCCTTCGACGTGGACCTGTCCGGCCTGGACGAGCCGGTCCGGGCCCAGCTGGAGTCGACCATCCGGCACGCCCTCGACCAGCTCTGCACGGTGACCCGCACGGTGGAGGCCGGCACCCCGGTGAAGGTCGGCTTCGACCACCCGACCATCGACTGACCGGGCGGACTCAGCGGGACTCGGACAGCTCCAACGCGTGCCGCATGGTCTCCCGGGCCCGACGGCGGTCGCCGGCGATGTCGTAGGCGTAGGCCAGCCGATACCAGCGGCGCCAGTCCTCCGGGCCCTCGTCGACCTCGGCCTTGCGCTCGTCGAACCACTCGTCCGCGGCCGTCCGGTCGATCCGGCCGGAGGGCCGCCGGGGCAGTTCGGACACGTCCGGCAGGCCGTCCTCGGCGGCGAGCGCGCGGGCCAGCCGCTCCACCTTCACGCCGAACCACAGGTTCGTCGCGGCGATCCACGCCCCCACCAGCGGCAGCAGCAACACCCCGACGCCGAGACCGATGCCGACCCCGGTGCCGGTCTGCAACAGCAGCACGCCCCGCTGGCCGAGCAGCACGAAATAGACCACCAGCACCGCGGTCAGCAGCAGTGCGGTCGCCCGGGCCTTCACAGGTCGAGCAGGGCATCCAGCCCGACGGTCAACCCCGGCCGGCTGCGCACCGACCGGACGCCCAACAGCACCCCGGGCATGAACGAGCTGCGGTCCAGCGAGTCGTGCCGGATGGTCAGCGTCTCCCCCTCGGTGCCGAACAGCACCTCCTGGTGGGCCACCAGCCCGGCCAGCCGGATCGAGTGCACCCGCACGCCCTCCTCGGTCGCGCCGCGCGCGCCGGGCAGTTCCTGGGTCGTCGCGTCCGGCGAGGGACCGAGGCCCGCGGCGGCCCTGGCCTGGCCGATCAGCCGGGCGGTGTGCGCGGCGGTGCCGGAGGGGGCGTCCGCCTTGCGCGGGTGGTGCAGTTCGATGACCTCGGCCGACTCGTAGTACTTCGCCGCGAGCTGCGCGAACCGCATGGACAGCACGGCCCCGATGGCGAAGTTCGGCGCGACCAGCACCCCCAGCCCGGGCTTGCCCACCAGCCAGGACTCAAGAGTGGTCAGCCGCTCCGCGTCGAAGCCGGTGGTGCCGACGACCGCGCTGATGTTGTGGTCCACGCAGAACCGCAGGTTCGCCATGACCACGTCGGGGTGGGTGAAGTCGACGACCACCTCGGCGCCGGCGTCCACCATGTCGGCGGTCCGGTCACCGGCGTCGATCGCGGCGACGAGTTCCAGGTCCGCCGCGGCCTCGACCGCGCCGCACACCTGCGCGCCCATCCGCCCCCGGGCGCCGAACACGCCGACCCGGATCGGGTCGTCGGCCGACCGTTGCGTCGCCCCGGTGCTGGAATCCGCTGTCATGTCATCACCTCACGCAGCTCAACGGGCAGGTCGCCCGGGTGAGCGTAGGGGCCGACCACAGCGGCGGCGAACGGGCGTCGGAGCAGTTCGGCGGCGAGCGCGGCGACCTGTTGCTCGGTCACCGCCTCGATCCGGGCGAGTTGGTCCTCGACACTGAGGTGATCGGCGTAGTTCAGTTCGCCCTTGCCGATTCGGGACATCCGCGAACTGGAGTCCTCAAGGCCGAGCACCAGCCCACCACGCAACTGGCCCTTGCCCCGGGCGACCTCGGCGTCGGTCAGACCCTTCTCGGCCACTTCGGCGAGCACGTCCCCCAGTACCCGGGACACCGCGCCGAACCGGTCGGGATGCGCGCCGACGTAGACCGAGAGCGCGCCGGTGTCCGCGTAGGACCAGATCGACGAGTACACCTGGTAGGCCAGCCCGCGCTGCTCGCGGATCTCCTGGAACAGCCGGGAACTCATCCCGCCGCCCAGCGCCGCGTTGAGCACGCCCAGCGCGAACCGCCGGTCGTCGTGCCGGTCCAGCGCCCGCACGCCCAGCAGCAGGTGCGCCTGCTCGGTGTCGTCGGTGCGCAGTTCCAGCGTCGAGCGCCGGGTGGCCCGCAGCCGACCGCCGCGCGGCGCCGCCGGCTCGCCGTCACCGCCCAGTCGGGCGGCCAATGCCTTGCGCGCCAACCGAAGCACCTGGCCGTGCTCGACGTTGCCGGCGACCGCGAGCACCATCCGGTGCGGCTGGTAACGACGCTTGTAGAAGCCGCGCAGCGCGGTCCTGCTCATGCCGGTGATCGAATCCTCGGTGCCCAGCACGGACCGGCCCAGCGGGTGGTCGCCCAGCAGCGCGGTGGCGAACGTGTCGTGCAGCAGGTCCTCGGGATCGTCGTCGCGCATGGCGATCTCCTCAAGCACCACGCTGCGCTCCAGGTCGAGGTCGCGCTGCGCCATCTCGGCGAAGAAGACCACGTCACACAGCACGTCGATGGACAGCGGCAGGTCCGCGTCCAGCGCGTGCACGTAGAAGCAGGTGTGTTCCTTGGTGGTGAACGCGTTCAGCTCGCCGCCGACCGCGTCGACCTCCTCCGCGATCTGCATCGCGGTGCGCCGCTGGGTGCCCTTGAACAACAGGTGTTCCAGGTAGTGCGCGGCCCCGGCGACCGAGGGCGTCTCGTCCCGGGAACCGGTCGCCACCCAGATGCCGACCGCGGCCGAGCGCACCCCGGGCACCTGCTCGGTGATGACCCGCAGCCCGCCGGGCAGCATGCTGCGCCGCACGACGTGGCCCCCGGTACCCGACTCCAGCACCGTGGTGGTGCCGGGTCGCTGCAGGTGTCCCGGGGTGGACCGACGGGCACGGCCGCGGGTGCGCGAGGCACCCGCGGCCGCAGTGAGGGCACCGCTCACGTCGTCGCAGGCTCCGGAGTCGATGCGACCTCGGCACCGTTCTCGGCCGGCGCGTCGGCCGCCGCGTCGGTGTCGGACACGACCACCAGGCTGATCTTGCCGCGCTGGTCGATGTCGGCGATCTCCACCCGGAGCTTGTCGCCGACCTTGACCACGTCCTCGACCTTGCCGATGCGCTTTCCGTTGCCCAGCTTGGAGATGTGCACCAAGCCGTCCTTGCCGGGCAGCAGCGAGACGAACGCGCCGTAGGCGGCGGTCTTGACGACCGTGCCCAGGAAGCGCTCGCCGACCTTCGGCAGCTGCGGGTTGGCGATCGCGTTGATCATGTCGATCGCGGCGTCCGCGGCCGGGCCGTCCGACGCACCGATGTAGATGGTGCCGTCGTCCTCGATGGAGATGTCGGCACCGGTCTGGTCGGTGATCGACTTGATCATCTTGCCCTTCGGGCCGATGACCTCACCGATCTTGTCCACCGGGATGCGGACCGAGGTGACCCTCGGCGCGTACGGGCTCTGCTCGTCCGGGGCGTCGATGGCCTCGGCCATCACTTCCAGGATGGTCAGCCGGGCGTCGCGCGCCTGGGACAGCGCCTGGGCCAGCACCTCGGACGGGATGCCGTCCAGCTTGGTGTCCAGCTGCAACGCGGTGACGAACTGCTTGGTGCCGGCGACCTTGAAGTCCATGTCGCCGAACGCGTCCTCGGCACCGAGGATGTCGGTGATCGCGACGTACTGGGTCTTGCCGTCGACCTCGTCGGAGACCAGGCCCATGGCGATGCCGGAGACCGGCGCCTTCAGCGGCACACCGGCGTTGAGCAGCGCCATCGTGGAGGCACAGACCGAGCCCATCGAGGTGGACCCGTTGGAGCCGAGCGCCTCGGAGACCTGCCGGATGGCGTAGGGGAATTCCTCACGCTTGGGCAGCACCGGCACCAGCGCCCGCTCGGCGAGCGCGCCGTGGCCGATCTCGCGCCGCTTGGGCGAGCCGACCCGGCCGGTCTCACCGGTGGAGTAGGGCGGGAAGTTGTAGTGGTGCAGGTAGCGCTTGGTGGTGTCGGGCCCCAGGGTGTCCAGGGTCTGCTCCATGCGCAGCATGTTCAGCGTGGTGACGCCGAGAATCTGCGTCTCGCCGCGCTCGAACAGCGCCGAACCGTGCGCCCGCGGCACGACCGCGACCTCGGCGGAGAGCTGCCGGATGTCGGTGATGCCCCGGCCGTCGATGCGGATCTTGTCGCGCAGGATGCGCTGGCGGACCAGCTTCTTGGTCAGCGACCGGAACGCGCCGCCGATCTCCTTGTCGCGACCCTCGAAGGTCTCGCCCTCGCCGACGCCGACCCGGGTCAGGGCGAGCGCCTTGACCTCGTCGATGCGCGACTCGCGCTCCTGCTTGCCGGCGATGGTCAGCGCCTGGGCCAGCTCGTCGGTGACCGCACCGGCCACCGCGTCGTAGGCGTCGGACTGGTAGGCCGGGAAGGTCGGGAACTCGGCGGTCTCCTTGGCGGCGACCGCGGCGAGCTCGGCCTGCGCGGCGCACAGCGCACGGATGAACGGCTTGGCGGCCTCAAGGCCACCGGCGACGACCTCTTCGGTCGGCGCGCCCGCGCCCTCGTCGATCAGGTCGATCACCCGGTCGGTGGCCTCGGCCTCGACCATCATGATGGCCACGTCGCTGTCACCGTTCTCACCGGTGACGACGCGACCGGCGACGACCATGTCGAACACGGCCTTGCTGGTCTGCTCACGGGTGGGGAAGCACACCCACTGGCCGTCGACCAGGGCGATCCGCACGCCGCCGATCGGGCCGGAGAAGGGCAGGCCGGACAGCTGGGTGGAGGCGGACGCGGCGTTGATCGCGACCGCGTCGTACACGTCCTCCGGGTTCAGGCTCAGCACCGTGACGACGATCTGGATCTCGTTGCGCAGACCGTCCACGAAGGACGGACGCAGCGGCCGGTCGATGAGCCGGCTGGTCAGAATCGCGTCGGTGGAGGGGCGACCCTCACGCCGGAAGTACGAACCGGGAATCCGCCCGGCGGCGTACATCCGCTCTTCCACGTCCACGGTGAGCGGGAAGAAGTCGAAGTGGTCCTTCGGGTGCTTCGAGGCCGTGGTGGCCGACAGCAGCATGGTCTCGTCGTCCAGATAGGCGACCACGCTGCCCGCGGCCTGACGGGCCAGCCGGCCCGTCTCGAACCGGACGGAGCGCGTACCGAAACGGCCATTGTCAATGACCGCAGTGGTTTCGTGTACCGTCCCGGTGTTGAATTCTGTCATTCAGCTAACTCCTCGTCTTTTGAGCCGCGCTGAAACCCCGCCTCGGGGTCACGGACTGCGACGAGGCCGGTCTTCGATCGAAGTCCCCGGGGAGTGCGAGGCGGTCCTCCGCTGAGCGGGACGGACCGGGATGCGCCCGGGAACCACTACCGAGGACCGGCGAACGCGTCGCGTTCGTGGCGTGGCCCTTCATTCTTCGGTTTGCCCTGTGTCTGCAACAGCCCGGTGGGGGCTAGGTGTACCGAGGGGGAGCGACCGGGCCGGTCACTCCCCCTCGGGGCTTGTCAACGGCGCAGGCCGAGGCGCTGAATCAGCGTTCGGTAGCGCTCGATGTCCACGCTCGACAGGTAGTTGAGCAGTCGGCGGCGACGGCCGACCATCAGCAACAGGCCCCGGCGGGAGTGGTGGTCGTGCTTGTGCACCTTGAGGTGCTCGGTGAGATCGCTGATCCGCTTGGTGAGCAGCGCGACCTGGGACTCGGGCGAGCCCGTGTCCCCCTCGTGCACGCCGTACTCGCCAAGGATCGTCTTCTTCTGTTCGGTGGACAGCGCCACGCGCGCTCCCTCTTCTCTCTCTGTCGTTGCAACCGTGCCGTGAAACCCCGGCGACCTGCGGGGCCAGAGTCGGTAACGGCCGCCACGGACAACAGCCGTACCCAAACAGCGAGGATATCAGGCGTGTGCACAACCACATGACCCGACCGGGCGGACACACCGATCAGGTACCAGCAGGCGACGAACGTCAGCGGACCAGCGGAATCCGCTCGATCGTGTGATATTCCGGGCCGTCCTGGCCACGCGCGCTGCTCATCAGCGACACCTCGTCCGGAACGAACCACTGCCCAGTATATCCGGTCAGCGGCGCTGCCGGTCGCCCGGAGCGATCAGCCGCGGGATCATCACCCATGGCGAGGGTCAGATGTGGCCGGAAGTTCGTCTGGTCGGCGCCCGCGGCCACCGCCACCCGGTGCAGGGCGGCCGGATCGGCGGCGTCCAGCCCGGCCCAGAGCACGCCGGGAAACGTGCCCGACCCGGCCAGCCGGAGCCGGGGTGCGGGCAGGTCGGCCAACCGCTGCCGCAACCACGCGGTCCGCCGCGCCGGGTCGTCGTGATCGCCGAAGAACCCGAGGGTGATGTGCCAGCGCGCCGGTCGGGACCACCGCAGTGCCCGACCAGCGGGTTCCGGATCACCGTCGGCCGGTGTCGCCCCGCCCGGAAAGCCACCCCAGCCGGCGAGCCGGCGCGCCAACTCCCGCAGCACGCCCTCGGGTGGCACGAACGCCGAGAACAACCGGGCCATCAACCGTCCCGTCCGAATCAGCCGACCGACGCGGGCTCAGCCGGCCTGGCCGTCGACCGAATTGGCCGGCCGCCCGGGCACCGACGTGGTCCGCAACACCGCCGCGGTGGCCGAGCCGACGCCCCGCCGCGGCACGCCACTGACCGGCCCGGCCAGCCGCCCGTCGGGCAGTTTCGGCTGCGCGGCGGCTGCCCGCAGCAGGTCGGCCAGTTCCGGGAACTCCTCGTCGACCATGTCCGCCGCGGCGTCCAGGTCCTCGGCCGAGAGCAGGTTGCGCAGCGCGGCTACGGCGGCGGTCGCGTCGGTGCTGCCGTCCACCGGCAGCACGTCCCGGCCGACCTGCGGCCGGGAGTCGCGCACGTCCAACAGCGCCTGGCGCATCGCCTCCGGCTTGCCCGCGGCGACGTCGGGAATGAAGACCTTGCGCTCCAGCATGATCATCCGAGCGAGCACCGACGGATTCCCGATCTTGGCCCGTCGGCCGCTCATCACCTGGCTCAGCATCGGCGCGCTGATGCCCAGCGCGTCGGCGAGCGTGGCCTGCGAGATGTTGAACGCTCGGACCAGACGGCGGACCCGATCGCCCAACGGTTCGCCGTACCACTCGCGCTGCAACGCGAGATTTCGTTGGACGATCTTGGGATCCTCCACCTGATTCGCGCCTCCCGGGCACCAGTCACCTGCGGTAACCACATCGCTGCTGGTCAATCACGGTCATCTTGCCAGTCGGCGGCCGTTCGCGCGGTCGAAACGAACCAGTTGGGCAACACAACACCTGCCCGCCGGCCCGAATTCAGCCGTTGGCACCAGGGTCGTCGGGCCGGGCGGCGAGCAGTTCCCTGGTCTGCCGGACGTCCTCGTGCACCTGCTCCACCAGCGCCTCGACCGAGTCGAACTTCTCCATGTCGCGCAGCCGCGCGACGAAGTCCAGCCCGACCCGCTGGCCGTACAGATCCTGGTTGATGTCCAGCACGAACGCCTCCACCCGGCGCTCCCGGCCGGAGAACGTGGGGTTCGTGCCCACCGACACCGCCGAGCGCAGCACCCGGGACCCCGGCCGGCCGGGGTCCTGGTGCACGAACCGGCACGCGTACACGCCGTCCGCCGGGACCGCGGCGAACCGGGGGGTGGACAGGTTCGCCGTGGGGTAGCCCAACTCCCGGCCGCGGCCGTCGCCGCGCACGACGATGCCCTCCAGCCGGTGCGGCCGGCCCAGTGCGGCCGCGGCGGCGACCACGTCACCGGCGTCGATGCACGACCGGATGTAGGTCGAGGAGAAGGTCAGCGCCTCATCCGCGCCGTTGTCCCCGGGCACGGTCAGCAGGTCCGCCGCCTCGGTGACGAAGCCGAACCGGTGACCAAGCTCACGCAGCAAGGTCATGTTGCCCTCGGCGTGGTGGCCGAAGGTGAAGTTCGAACCGAGCACGACCGCCGCGACATGCAGCCGTTCGACCAGGATCTCGTGCACGAACTCGTCGGCCGGCAGCCGGGAGAACTCCGGCGTGAACGGCAGCACGCAGAACGTGTCGATGCCCAACTGCTCGACGAGTTCGGCCTTGCGCCGCAACGTGGTCAGCTGCGCCGGGTGGCTGCCCGGCCGGACCACCTCGGCCGGATGCGGATCGAAGGTGACCAGCACGCTGGGCAGCCCGCGCCGCCGGGCCAGCTCGACCGTGCGGCTGATCAGCGCCTGGTGTCCGCGATGGACACCGTCGAACACGCCGATGGTGGCCACACACCTGCCCAGGTTTCCCGGTAGATCGTCCAGTCCCCGCCATCGCTGCACGTGCAAAGCCTACGACCGGGACGATCGCGCGCTCGTCGGGCTCCTGACAAGCCCGGCCGGCGCACGCGGCCGGTCAGCCCTCCGGCGCGAGCACCACGATCGGGCGGGCGGTCCCACCCTCGTCGGCACCCAGCGCGATCACGTGCCCGTCCGGGCTGAACATGCCGTAGGTGCCGGTCAGGCCGCCGGCCGGAACGGCCTGGCCGTGGCCGACCGCCCTGGTCTCGGCCTCGCTCAGGTCCCGCCGGGGAAAGGCGAGGTCCACCGCCGAGTCCAGGTCCAGGGAGAGTTCCGGGGACTCGGTCAGCTGCTCGATGGTGCGCGCGTGGCGCAGTCCGAACGGGCCGACCTGGGTGCGCCGCAGCGCCGCGAGGTGGCCGCCGACGCCGAGGCCGGCGCCGAGGTCGCGAGCCAGCGCCCGGACGTAGGTGCCCGACGAGCAGTCCACCAGCACGTCAAGTTCGGTGCTGCGCTCCGCGCGGCGCAGCGACAGCAGGTCGAACCGGTGCACGACCACCGGCCGCGGCGGCAGTTCGACCTTCTCGCCGTCGCGCACCATCTGGTAGGCCCGTTTGCCGGCGATCTTGACCGCGCTCACCGCACTGGGCACCTGGTTGATCGGACCGCTGAGCGCGGCGATGCCGGCGCGGACACCGGCTTCGTCCACCTGCGATCCGTCCGCCTCGGTGAGCACGTCGCCCTCGGCGTCGTCGGTGGTGGTGGACGCACCGAGCCGGATCGTCGCCAGGTACGCCTTGCGTTCCAGGGCAAGGTGACCGAGCAGCTTGGTCGCCCGTTCCATGCCGATCACCAGGATTCCGGTGGCCATCGGGTCCAGTGTGCCGGCGTGGCCGACCTTCCTGGTGCCGAAGATCCGCCGGAGCCGGGCGACCACGTCGTGCGAGGTGGGTCCGGCCGGCTTGTCGACGATGACCAGACCGGGCGGGACGGAGGAACTGCTGCTGCGAGTCTGCCGGGACTGGCGGGTGGGGCTGGGCACGACCGAACATCCTGCCGCACGGCCGTTCCGCCCCAACACTCACCCACTTTCGGCCAGCCGGGAGCTACGCGGCCACCAGCACCGCAGCTGCCTCCACCGAGGCGTCCCACCGGTGTCGACGCAGCTGGACCGGCACGTCCTCACCACGCAGTTCGGCGGCGAACACCGCGGCCCTGGCCCGGCGCAGCCACACCGCGACCCGCCAGCAGCCCAGCAGCAGCACAGTCACCACCGCGAGCAGGCCGACCCGGTAGGCCAGCGCGGCCTGCGTCGGGGTGGCCGTGCCGATCGCGCCGACCAGCAGGCCGACGGCGAGCGCGGCGACAGTGGTCGCGGTGAAGCCACCGACGTTCACCACCCCGGTCGCGGTGCCGACCCGGTGCATCGGGTTGTAGTCACGCGCCAGCGCGAAACCGACGGCGGAGATCGGCGAACCCACCGCGAGCAGGCCGAACGCCACCATCAGCAGGCCGACCGGCAGCGGCGTCGGATCGGTCAGCAGCACCGACCAGACCGCCACCGCCGCGACCAGCGCACCGGCGACGATCGGCATCCGCGCCTCCCGGTGGCGACTGGTGATCGCGCCGACGAGCGGGTTGGCCAGCACACCGACGAACACCAGCACGGCTAGGACTTCACCGGCGTCCACCGCGGACAGGTGCTCCGCCTGCACCAGGAACGGGTAGCCCCAGAGCAGCCCGAGCGTCGTCGGGCTGACCATGGTGGCGAAGTGCACCCAGAAACCCAGCCGGGTGCCCGGCACCCGCCAGGAGACCCGGACGCCGCGCAGCACGTCCCGCACGCCGATCGGATGCGCGGGCGGCGCACCGTCACCGGCGTGCCGGGCGGGCACGCGCAGCGAGGTGGCCACCAGCGCGCCGTAGCCCGCGCTGAGCAGACCGGCGAGTACGAACGTCGTGGTCCAGCCGAAGTGGCCGAGCACAAGGGTGAGCGGAATCGTCGCGGCCAGGTTGCCCAACCCGCCGAGCATCGAGGACAGCGCGACCAGCAACGGATAGTTGCGGACCGGGAACATGCCGGCGAGTACCCGCAGCACGCTCACCCAGGTCATCGCGTCGCCGACGCCGAGCACGCCGCGGGCGAGCAGGCCGAGTGGGTAGGAGTGCGCCAGCCCGAACGCGATCTCGCCGGAGCCGAGCAGCACGGCGGCGAGGGTGAGGGTGATTCGCGGGCCGAACCGGTCGACCAGCAGGCCGGTCGGTACCTGCATGATCGCGTAGACGGCGACCTGCAGGACGGTGAAGGTGGACAGCGCGGCCGGCCCGACGCCGAACCGGTGGCTGGCTTCCAGCCCGGCGACGCCCAGCGTGCTGCGGTGAAAAACGGCGGCTACGTAAACGAGAACGGCGATGATCCAGAACAACCACGATTGACGCGTGGCGCGCGCGGCCGGCACGGCAGCAACTCCTCAGCTACAGCGGGGTGGACTAGTGGACGAAAAACACGTCACTGTGCCGTTTCTTTACATCGCCGCAACATGGAACCGTGTAACAGTCACGGTACGTGCTGTTCACCACAGCCAGAACTCTTACCCCGCGCCACCCGCGACCGCGCCGACCGTCGACCAGCGGGACGAGCGGGCCCGCAGCAGCACCGCGGCCAACCGCAATACCATGAACGCCGAGAGCCCGCACCAGATGCCGACGAGTCCCCAGTCGAAGGCCAGCGACAACCACACCATCGGCAGAAACCCGACGACCGCGCAGAGCAGCGTCGCGGTCCGCAGGAAGGCCGCGTCGCCGGCGCCCAGCAGCACGCCGTCCAGGGCGAACACCACCCCGGCGATCGGCTGGAGCGCGACGAAGAACCACCAGGCGTGCGGAACCTGGCCCAGCACACCGGGATCGCCGGTGAAAACGTGCGGCAGCACCGGGGCCAGCCCGCCGAACACCAGCCCGGTGAACACCCCAAGGCCGAGGCCGTACCGGGTGACCTGGGCGGCGATCCCTCTGGCCACGCCGGCCCGGCCGGCGCCGAGCGCCGCGCCGACGAGTGCCTGCGCCGCGATGGCCAGCGAGTCCAGCACCAGGGACAGAAAGTTCCAGAGTTGCAGCACCACCTGGTGCGCGCCGGCCGCGTCCGCACCGAAGTGCGCGGCGACCGAGGCGGCGGACACGAAGCACGCCTGGAAGGCGAGGCTGCGCAGCACGAGGTCCCGGCCGAGCCGGACCTGCGCGCGCATCCGGCTGACCCTGAGCCGCAACGAAAGCCTGGCGGCCGAGCGCTCGATCAGCAGGGCCCGCAGGAACAACGTGCCCGCGACGAGCTGCGCGGCCACGTTGGCCACCGCGGAACCGACCAGTCCCCAGCCGACCACATGCACCAGCACCGGACACAGGATCGCGGACAAACCGTTGCCCGCCAACACATAACGCAGCGGCCGCACGGTGTCCTGCACCCCGCGCAACCAGCCGTTGCCGGCCAGCGTGACCAGGATCAGCGGCACCCCGAACAGGGCCACCCGCAGCCAGCGCACCGCCGCCGCCGCGATCGCCGGATTGCCGGCCAGCCCGGCGGCGACCGGTCCGGCCAGCACCTCGCCGAGCACCAGGATGACCAGCCCCAGCAGCAGTGCCAGCCAGGTGGCCTGGAGCCCCTCGTCGACCGCCTCGGCCCGGCGGCCCGCGCCGAACAGCCGGGCGGAGCGGGCGGTGGTGCCGTAGGACAGGAAGTTCAGCTGAGTGGACACAGTGGACAGCAGTACGCCACCGAGGCCGAGCCCGGCCAGCGGCAGCGCGCCCAGGTGACCGACGACGGCCGTGTCCACCAGCACATAGAGCGGTTCGGCGGCGAGCACCCCCAGCGCCGGGACCGCGAGGCCGAACAACTGGCGCGCGGAAACCCGTTGCGACACCGGGGAACCACTTGCTGCGGGCTCGGTCACGCCGGCACCCTCACACCAGGGGCGCTTCGTCCAGCGCCGCCCGCACCCGGTCGAGCACCGCGTCCAACGGCCCGTCCACGGTGAAGCCGGCGGCGAACCGGTGACCGCCACCGCCCAGCGCACGCGCCGCCGCGCTCACGTCCAGTCGGCTGATCGCGCGCAGCGACCCGGTCCACCGCTCCGGCGCGACCTGCTTGAGCACCGCGGCCACCTCGGCCTCGGCCGTCCCGCGCAGCACGCCGATCACGCTCTCGATCTCCTCCTGCCGCAGCCCCTCCGCGTCGGCGAGCAGTACCGCGGTGTGCACCAGCCCGAGCCCGCGCGCCCCGGCGGGTTCGAGCGCGGCCCGGCCCAGCACGGCGGAGAGCATGTGCAGCCAGCCGAAGGGATGGGTGTCCAGCAACGGGCGGGCAACCGCATCGGCGTCGACCCCGGCGGCCAGCAGCCGGGCCGCGGCGAGGTGGGTGTTTTCGGTGGCGCGGCGGAACGAACTGGTGTCGGTGAGCAGGCCGGCGTAGACGGCACGGGCGATCGGTTCGGTCAGCGGCAAGCCCATTTCATCGAGCAGCCGCAGCACGATCGCGGCGGTCGCCTCTGCGCCGGTGTCCACGACGTGCCGGGTACCGAACCGGGTGTTGGACACATGGTGGTCGATGACGAGCACGTCCCCGCCGGCCGCGATGATCGCCGGCACCCGGTCGGCCAGCGGGCCGAGCCGGTCGACGCTGCCGGAGTCGAGTACGACCAGCAGCGCGGGCACCGCCGGCACCTCGGCGGCCGGCACGAAGAGCCCGGCGGAGTCGAGGTGGCGCAGCGACTCCGGTACCTCGTTCGGGTAACCGAAGGAAACCCGCACGCTCGCCCCGGCGTCCCGCAGGGCCAGCGCCAGCCCGATCGCGCTGCCGAACGCGTCGGCGTCCGGGTTGACATGGCCCAGCAGGGTGACATCCTGTGCCCCGGCCAGCAGCTCGGCGGCTTGCCGCAGCTCGGCGCCGTGGTCGGTGTCGGGGTGGTCCACACGCACTGACATGCTCACGTCCAGCACGTTACCGTCCGCCGGTGAGAATCCAGGATTGATGAACGAGTACGCGATCATGCTCTACCCGGCTGCCAACCGGGTGTACGCCGAGTCGTCGATGGCGCTGTTGGCCGGCGAGCTCCGGGTGTTCGACCTGGCCGCGCTGGGTGGGGTGCTGGCCGACATCACCGAGGTCAGCCTGGGCGGGGTGCCCTACATCACGTTCCGCGCGCCGGAACTGACCGAGGACCAGATCGACCTGCTGTCGAACCTGTCGACGCTCTACGCGCTGTTCGAGGTGCGTGACGAGTGGCTGCGGCCGGTGGCGCTGCACCGGCTGGACAGTTTCGACAGCGACCTGCTGACGATCCAGAAGTACGCCGGCAAGACGAACGAGCTGTTCACCAAGCTGCTGCTGAACCTGACCGCGCTGGCCACCGACAGCCCCGGCGAGCTGAGCACGGAGAAACTGCGCGTGCTCGACCCGGTCTGCGGGCGGGGCACGACGCTCAACCAGGCGATGATGTACGGCTTCGACGCGGCCGGGATCGACGTGGACGGCCGCGACTTCGACGAGTACGCCAAGTTCATCCGCACCTGGCTGAAGAACAAGCGCCTCAAGCATTCCGCCGAGGTCGCGCCGATCCGCCGCAACAAGGCCCACGTGGGCCGGCGGCTGGACGTGACGCTGGGCGTGACCAAGGAGCGCTACCAGGCCGGCGACACGGTAAAACTGGCGTACGTGCAGGCAGACACCGTGCGCGCCAACGAGTTCTTCCGCTCAGGCGCGTTCGACCTGGTGGTTGCGGACGCGCCGTACGGGGTCCAGCACGGCAGCCACAAGGGCGGCGAACGCCTCAACCGCAGCCCGACCGAACTGCTCACCGAAGCTTTGCCGGCCTGGGTGTCCCTGCTTCGGCCGGGCGGCGCTGTCGGGATCTCGTGGAACGTGCACGTGGCCAAGCGGGTCGAGTTGACGACGTTGCTCGCGGATGCCGGGCTCGACGTACTGGACTCGCCGGAGTACCAGGCTTTTCAGCATCGGGTGGATCAGGCGATCATGCGCGATCTGGTGCTGGCCAGGAAGCCGCACTGATCGGGGGTCCTGCCGCGCCAGCCGCGGGGGAGGACCAGGAGCGAGCGACTTCTTTCACTGTCGGCCGCGCGGGTCGTCACTGGGCGGCCAGTTCGGCGGGCTACGCAGGTGATGGCGTGGTTGTGCCGATGGGTTGTTGGGTGATGGGGGCCGGGGTCGCCCAACGGTCCCGCTCCGTCGCCCCGATCGCGCGATCGTCTGCCGTTTGTGGTGGCACAAACGGCAGGGCGCCGCGTATCGGGGTGAAGGTGTCAGAGCGATCCCAAGCTGCTGACCCCGCGCGCCGTTGCGCGGCAAGGCCGGCCGCCTTATTCCTCGTCTTCGTCCGCGTCCGGCTCCCGCGGCGCCCTGTACGGGTCGGCCTCCCCAGCCGGCTCCGCACCGTTCGCCAACCTCGCCACCTCGGCGTCGGCTTCCCGGGCCTTGGCGAGGAGTTCCTCCATCCGGCGGGCGTCGTTGGGCACGGTGTCGGTGACGAACGACAGCGTCGGGGCGAACCGCACCCCCGTGCGTTGCCCGACCATGGTGCGCAGCACCCCGCGAGCAGCCGTCAGCGCGGCCGCCGCGCCGGTAAGGTCCGGTTCCACGTCCAGCCGTTCGGGCAACACGGTGTAGTAGACAGTGGCGTCCCGCAGGTCAGCGGTCACCTTGGCGTCGGTGATGGTCACCTTGCCCAGGCGCGGGTCCTTGACCTCGTGCTCCAGCGCGGACGCGACGATCTGCACGATCCGCTTGGCGAGCCTACGGGCGCGTGGCGCGTCAGCCACGACGCTCCTCCCTCGTTCGACTTCTCAGTCTGATCAGTCTGATGGTGAATCCTGGTCCCAGCATCCGCTACTCGTCGTCCGGCCCGAGCAGCCGGTGCCGGGCGGACAGCAACTCCAGTTCGGGGCGCCCGGCGACCATCCGCTCGCACCGGGCGAGCAGGTCGTAGACGTGACCGGTGTCCGCGGCGACCGCCGCGACGCCGATCAGCGCCCGGCGATGCAACTCCTGATGTCCGGCCTCGGCGACGGCGACCTCGAACTTGCGACGCAGTTCGGCGATCACCGGCCGCAGTACGGACCGCTTTTCCTTCAACGAGTGGACGTCGCCGAGCAACACGTCCAACTCCAGTGAACCCACATGCACGACGGCAATCCCCCGGTGTTCGAGGACGTGCCGGGACCGGCAGGGGGAAACACCGGTCCCGGCACGAACGGACGAGCTACGCCGAACTACGCGCGCGGCTTCTCCCGCATCTCGTAGGTCTCCAACACGTCCTGCAACCGCAGTTCGGTGTTGTTGTTGATGGTGAGACCGCACTCGAAGCCCTCGCGGACCTCGGTCACGTCATCCTTGAAGCGACGCAGCGACGTGATGGTCAGGTTCTCCGCGACCACGTTGCCGTCCCGGATCAACCGAGCCTTGGCGTTGCGCCGGATCTCGCCGGACAGAACCATACAACCGGCGATCAGACCGACCTTGGAGGAACGGAACAGGTCGCGGATCTCGACCCGGCCCAGCTGGATTTCCTCGTAGATCGGCTTGAGCATGCCCTTCAGGGCCTGCTCGATCTCGTCGATCGCCTGGTAGATGACCGAGTAGTAGCGGATGTCGATGCCCTCGCGGGTGGCCTGCTCGGCCACCTTGCCCTCGGCCCGCACGTTGAACCCGATGATGACCGCGTTGGACGCGATCGCCAGGTCCACGTTGGCCTTGGTGATGCCACCGACACCGCGGTCGATCACTCGCAGCTCGACCTCGTCGCCGACATCGATCTTCATCAGCGCGTCCTCAAGGGCCTCGACGGTACCCGAGTTGTCGCCCTTGATGATCAGGTTGAGCTGACTGGTCTCCTTGAGCGCCGCGTCCAGGTCCTCCAGGCTGACCCGCTTGGCCCGCGACGCGTTGAGCGCGTTGCGGTTGCGGGCCGACCGGCGCTCGGCGATCTGCCGGGCCACCCGGTCCTCGTCCACGACGAGGAAGGTGTCACCGGCGCCGGGCACCGAGGTGAAGCCGACAACCTGCACCGGCCGGGACGGCGTCGCCGTCTCGATGTCCGCGCCGAACTCGTCCAGCATCCGCCGGACGCGGCCGTACGCGTCGCCGGCGACGATCGAGTCGCCGACGTGCAGGCTGCCGCGCTGGACCAGCACGGTCGCCACCGGGCCACGGCCGCGGTCCAGGTGCGCCTCGATGGCCACACCCTGCGCTTCCATGTCCGGGTTGGCCCGCAGGTCCAACGACGCGTCCGCGGTCAGCAGGATCGCCTCCAGCAGGCCGTCGATGTTGTCGCCCTGCTTGGCCGAGATGTCGACGAACATGGTGTCGCCGCCGTACTCCTCGGGCACCACGCCGTAGTCGGTCATCTGCTGGCGGATCTTCTGCGGGTTGGCACCCGGCTTGTCGATCTTGTTCACCGCCACCACGATCGGCACGCTGGCCGCCTGCGCGTGGTTGATCGCCTCCACCGTCTGCGGCATGACACCGTCGTCGGCGGCGACCACGATCACCGCGATGTCGGTGGCCTGCGCACCACGGGCACGCATGGCGGTGAACGCCTCGTGGCCGGGGGTGTCGATGAAGGTGATCGGCCGCTCGTTGTCCTCCAGCTTGGTGACCACCTGGTAGGCACCGATGTGCTGGGTGATGCCGCCGGCCTCGCGCTCGGCCACGTTCGTCTTACGGATCGTGTCCAACAGGCGGGTCTTACCGTGGTCGACGTGACCCATGACGGTCACCACCGGCGGACGGGCCTGGCGGTCGGTATCGCCGCCGGAATCGGAGCCGTAGCTGATGTCGAAGGACTCCAGCAGCTCCCGGTCCTCTTCCTCCGGGCTGACCACCTGGACCGCGTAGTTCATCTCCGAACCGAGCAGCTCCAGGATGTCCTCGGACACCGACTGCGTGGCCGTGACCATCTCGCCGAGGTGGAACAGCACCTGCACCAGCGAAGCCGGGTTGGCACCGATCTTGTCGGCGAAGTCGGTCAGCGACGCGCCGCGCGGCAGCCGGATGGCCTCGCCGTTGCCCTTGGGCAGACGGACACCGCCGACGCTGGGCGCCTGCATGTTGTCGAATTCCTGGCGCTTCTGCCGCTTCGACTTACGGCCACGACGACTCGGACCGCCGGGACGGCCGAACGCGCCTGCCGCGCCACCGCGACCGGCACCACCGGGACGGAAACCACCGCCACCGCCACCGGGGCGACCACCGCCGCCACCGGCCGGCGCACCGGTGCCGCCACCGGGACGGAAACCGCCACCAGCGCCGCCACCGCCACCGGGACCGCCGCGGAAGCCACCGCCACCGCCGCCACCCGGGCCACCGCGGAAGCCACCGCCACCGCCGCCGCCGGGACCGCCGGGACGACCGCCGCCGCCACCCGGACGGCCACCGCCGCCGGGACCGGGACGACCGGGCGCACCGGGACGACCGCCACCACCGGCCGGCCGGGCCGGACGGGGCGGCATCATGCCGGGGTTGGGCCGAGGAGGCATGTTGCCGGGAGTCGCGGGCCGGGGACCGGCGGCCGGGCGCTCACCGCGCTGACCACCGGGAGCCGGACGCTCACCACCGGGACGACCGCCGCCACCGGGACGGTCGGCGCCGGGACGGGGACCACGCTCGCCACCAGGGCCACCGGCACCGCCGGGGCCACCGGCGCCGGGACGCGGACCGGCCGGACGCGGTGCGGGGGCACTGCTGCCACCGACACCGAAGGGGTTGTTGCCGATCTTCGGCGCGCGCGGGCCGGGCTTGGGCGACTGCCGACGCGGCGGAACCACCGAACCACCGGAGGAACCACCGGAGCCGGAACCACCCTGCGGCGCGGGCGAGCCACCGGGAGCCGGGGTCGCCGGCGTCGAGGGAGCCGGCGTGCTGGGCGCGGCCGGCGGAGCCGACTGCGCCGCGGCGGCCGGCTGCTCGGCCGGAGGCTGGGTGGGCTGCTCGTCCGGACGCGGCCGGGGGGCCGGGCGCGGACCGGGTGCCGGGGCACTGGTCGCGGGCGCCGAACCGAAGCCGGGCGCGGGCACCGGAGGACGGGCCGGACCGGGCCGAGGACCCGGGGCCGGCGCGGTCGACGGCGCCGACGGGGCGGCCGACGACGTACTGGGCGAGCTGCCGTTGGACGGCGCGGCGGCCGGGCTCGGCGCCGACGGACGGGGTCCGCCGCCGGGACGACCGGGCTTGGCCGGAGCGGCCGGAGTGAATGAGTCCCGCAACCTGCGGGCAACGGGCGCCTCAACTGTGGAGGACGCGGACTTCACGAACTCACCAAGATCCTTGAGCTTGGCGAGAACGTCCTTGCTCGTGACGCCGAGCTCTTTGGCGAGCTCGTGCACGCGGGCTTTGCCTGGCACTGGTCTCCTCATCTGGTGAGGTCGCCGGGCACGCCCACCGACCTCGTCCTAACGTCGCGCGTTCATGGCTTCAGCTTCACGGCTGACTCATGACGGGTCGACCTGCTTCCTTCGTCCTGCAGGACACGGGAAGGTCCCGTGCCACCTGATTCGCCGAGCGGCTGGCCCAGCTGGATGCGGACCGGACCAACGTCGAGCGGACCGGGCACTCGCAACGCCCGGGGGAACGCTCGCCGCCGCTCAGCCGCCCGCAGGCAGTCGGGACTGGGGTGCAACCAGGCACCTCGCCCCGGCAACCTGCGCCGCGGATCAGGCACAACCTGCCCATCCACGACCACGGTGCGCAGCAACTCGGAGTCCACCGCCTTCGCCCGGCAACCGACACACGTTCGGACGGGGCCGAGGCGCGCGGGGACTGGTTGATGACGCTGAACCACGAACTAGTCTATCCTCTGCCGGTCAGTCGTCCGAACCGGATGGCGGAACTGTTGCCGCAGCGTCACTTCGGATGTCGATCCGCCACCCTGTGAGCCGCGCCGCGAGCCGGGCGTTCTGGCCCTCCTTGCCGATGGCCAGGGACAGCTGGAAGTCCGGTACGACCACTCGTGCGGTCTTCAGCCGCTCGTCGACGACCTGCACGGAGATGACTTTCGCCGGCGAAAGCGCGTTGCCGACGAACGCCGCCGGGTCCTCCGCCCAGTCGATGATGTCGATCTTCTCCCCGGCCAGTTCGCTCATCACGTTGCGCACCCGGGCGCCCATCGGGCCGATGCACGCGCCCTTGGCGTTCACCCCGGCCACGGTGGACCGCACGGCGATCTTGGACCGGTGCCCGGCCTCCCGGGCCACCGCGGGGATCTCCACGGTGCCGTCGGCGATCTCGGGCACCTCCAGCGCGAAGAGCCTGCGGACCAGGTTGGGGTGGGTGCGCGACAGGGTGATCTGGGTGCCGCGCGAGCCGCGGGCCACGCCCACGACGTAACACTTCAACCGCATCCCGTGGTCGTACACCTCGCCGGGCACCTGCTCCACCGGCGGCAGCACGCCCTCGATGTCGCCGATCTGCACGACCACCATGCCGCGCGAGTTGGCCCGGGTGTCGCGCTGCACCACGCCGGCGACGATCTCGCCCTCCTTGGTGGAGAACTCACCGAAGGTGCGCTCGTGCTCGGCGTCCCGCAGCCGCTGCAGGATGACCTGGCGGGCGGTGGTCGCGGCGATCCGGCCGAACCCCTCAGGGGTGTCGTCCCACTCCTCGACGACCTCGCCGTCCTGACCGACCTCCTGGGCCAGCACCCGCACCACGCCGGTCTTGCGATCGATGTCGATCTTGGCGTGCGGGTGGTGCCCGTCGGTGTGCTTGTAGGCGGTCAGCAGGGCGGTCTCGATCGCTTCCAGGACGGTCTCGAAGGGGATGTCCTTGTCCCGTTCGATCGCCCGCAAAGCGGCGATGTCGACGTTCACTTGGGCTCCTCCCTCGTTTCCCCGATGTCGGTGCTGTGCTCCAGCAACAGCAGTTCGGCGGACGGTGGTTGCTTGAACTCCACCTCGACAACGGCCTTGGCCACACTGTCGAACGTCACCCGGCGCAGCTCGCCGTCCATCAGCACCGCGACGCCGGTGTCGTCGGCGACGCCGACCCGGCCGGTGAACTCGGTGCCGTCGTGCCGGCGGACCTTCACCAGCCGCAGCTTCGCCCGGCGCCAGTGGCTCGGACGGCTGAGCGGGCGGTCGACGCCGGGTGAGGTCACCTCAAGCGTGTAGGGGCCGGCGAGGATCTCGTCGCGCTCGTCCAGCGCGGCCGAGACCACCCGGCTGACGCTGGGCAGCAGGTCCAGTTCGACGCCGTCGTCGGCGTCCACCACGACCTTGACCAGGCGGCGGCGCCCGGCGCTGATCACGTCCAGCGAGTCGAGGTCGAAGCCGAGCGTGCCGACCGCCTCGGCGACCACCGGGTGCAGCTGTGCCGCCAGCGACGCCCGCCCGTCACCGGGGGCACCGCCGTGCTGCTGGCTGGACACTGATCGCTCCTCGCTGGTCGGCGGGCCGCCGCAGGGGCCGCTCGTCGTCGGTGGTGTCGGTGGTCACGTACCGGCCCGGCCGGTCACGGTTGTGTCACGACCCGGTCGCGGCACGCCGACACCGGCCGACGTCGCATTCGCCGGCCGTGGTCGCCCAGCGTAGCGCGTCCCCCAGATTTGGCTGGATGACGGCAGCCTCCGACGCCCAGGCCGCCGGGGCGACACGGACCAGGCCGGAATCGATCACCTGGCAGTATGGTCTGCCGTGACCCGCGCACCGCTGCCCACCGACCCGAGCCGGCCTGCCGTGCGGCCCGATCCCGACGGTGACCGGCGGTGGAACCGCAGGAGCGTGCTGCGGGTGGGCGGCCTCACCGCACTGGCCGTTCCGGTGGTCGGCGCGCTGGCCGCGGGGTGCACCACCAAGGTCACCCCACCGGCGCCGGACGAGTTGCTGCCGCTGCTGGCCTCGGCCAAGAAGGACTCGGCGGACGCGACCGCGGCCGCAACGGCCTTCCCCAGCGACGCCCCGACCTTCTCGGTGGTCGCCGCGGTGCGCAGCACCCACGCGAGCGCGCTGGCCAAGGAGATCACCCGGGCCGGCGGCACCGTGCCCGGCAGCGCGGGCCCGAGCGCGACGACCACCGCGCCGCAGGCCCCGGCGAGCAGCGAGGCGGACGCGTACTCGGCGCTACAGGCCAGTCTGCGGGCCGCACAGAGGCAGGCGGCCGCGCTGGTGCCGACGGTGCCCACCTACCGGGCCGGGCTGCTCGGCTCCGTGTCGGCGGGCTGCGCGAGCGTCGTGGAGGCACTGGGCGGATGAGCGGGCGGATGAAACAGGACACTCCCGCGGGCTCACTGCCCGCCGACACGGTCAGCGCGGTGCAGGACGCGCTCGCCGCCGAGTACACGCTGATCTGGGTCTACGGCCTGTGCACCGCGTTCATCACCGGCGGCGCGGACGCGGCCCGGCTGAACGCCGGGATGACCGAGCACCAGGCCCGCCGGGACGCGACCCAGCGGCTGCTGACCGGCGCCGGGGCTGTCCCGCAGACGGCCGCGCCTGCGTACGTCGTGCCGCAGCCGGTGACCAACACCACATCGGCGGCGACCGCGCTGGCGCTGGCCGAGTCCGAGGCGACGGTCGCCTGGCGGGCCGTGCTCGAACACACCGACGACGCTGACCTGCGGAAGACCGCGCTGGCCGCGCTCACCGACTCGGCCGTCCGGCAGACGCACTGGCGCCGGTCGTCGGGCCAGTCGCCGTCCTCGGTGGCCATGCCCGGCCTGCCCGGCTGACCGATCAGACCGCCCGATCCGCCCGACCGGGTTGGCCGATTCGACCTTCGGTCAGCCGCTGGTGCCCAGCCGCATCGCGTCCTGGCTGACCGCCGTGAGCGCCTTCTTCTCGGCAGTCAGGTTGTCGGTGGTGTCCAGGCTGGCGGTGTTGAACTCGGTGACCGCGATGATCACGCTCGACCCGCTCACCTTGGCGTAGTAGCCGCCGTCCTCCAGCGACCTCGGGCCGCCGGGCACGACCACGCCCTGTTCGACCAGGTCCCGGACGTGCCCGCTGCCGTCGAGCGCACTGAGCCGGTTGAGCCCGACCGCCAGGGTGGGGGTGGACATCCGCACAACCGCGATCGAGGTGACCACCGTCTCCCCGTTGGCCAGCGACGTCGTGTAGAGCTTGCGGGTCAGCTGGGTGCACGGGTGGGCCCGCAGGTAGGCGGCCACCTGTTCGGTGGCGTTGGCCGCGCAGTCCGTGTCGTAGACCGGGTCGTGGAACGCGGTGAACTGGTAGACACCGCTGCTGGTCGGCGTGGTGATCGGCGCGTGCTGCGGGGCGGGGTTGTTCCGGATCAGGAACCAGAGAAATCCGGAGACGACCGCCACACACAACAGCCCGAGTCCCTTGAGGGCGTAGTCCAGCGCCTTGGGCCGTTCGGGTGACGGCGTCGGGGCGCCCTGGGAAGTCTGCGGGGCGGCCCCGTATCCGGCGTACCCGGTCGGGTAGTCCCGGCTCGGACCCAGGTCAGCCGGGGGGGCGCCGAGCGCCTGCATCGGCATCCGAGTGGTTCCGCGCGCCGGGGTGCGCCCCTGTTGGGGCGCCGAGGACGGGCGGTTTTGATAGGGCTCCGGCACAGCACACCACCGTAATGGGTGACTGGACGCGCCGTGCACCGACTGGTCGTACCGTTAGCACGTGCACAGCGAGGAATTCGAGATCCGGACCGGATCGACCGAGGTGGTGTACGACCTCACCGAGCGCTGCGAGCGGTTCGTCACCGGTGCGACCGACGGCCTGCTGCACGTCTGGGTGCCGCACGCGACCGCGGGGTTGGCGGTGCTGGAGACCGGTGCCGGCAGCGACACCGACCTGCTGGAAGTGCTGCGCGAGCTGCTGCCGCACGACCGGCGGTGGCAACACCGGCACGGTTCGGCCGGCCACGGCCGCGACCACGTGCTGCCCGCGCTGCTGCCGCCGTACGCGACCGTCCCGGTGCTCGGCGGCCGGCTCGGGCTGGGCACCTGGCAGTCGATCTGCTTGGTGGACACGAATGTGGACAATCCGGTCCGTACGGTCCGGCTGAGTCTGCTGGCCGGTTGAGCGAGGTGGCGAGGACCTGTTCGACGCCCCGGCCCGGCCGGTAGGTTGCGCCCGTGACTAACCCGATCGGGGACACACCGGAGAGTGACGACCCGCAGCCGCAGCGGGCGAGTCGACTACCCGCCGTGCTGGCCGTGGTGGTACTGCTCGGCGTGGTCGCCGCACTGGTCGCGATCATGGGCGGGACCAAGCGGATCACCGGCCAGCCGGTGCCGATGGCCGCCGGCGGCGCGGGTTCGACCACGAGTTCGACCAGCTCCGCGCCACCCGGTTCGACCACGGCGCCGGCCGGCCAGCAGGCCGGCTGGACCACCCTGCGCAATCCGACGAGCCAGCTCTCGTACCAGATCCCGCCGTCGAACTGGACCACTCAGACGGATGACGGCTCAGTCGGTCCGGTCACGCTGAGTCAGGGCGCCCGGCGCAGCGCCTACACCTGCGGCACGCCGGCCCAGGAGTACCTGCGCGGCGAACTGGGCAGCGGTGTCGCGCCGGTCGCGGACCCGGCCCAGGTGGCCACCGCGCTCGCCTACACCGCGGCCAGCCAGTACTACGCGACCAGCGGCACCGGTCCGCAGGTGGCCGTCGGCGCGGCCCAGCCGGTCCAGCGGACCACGCCGAGCGGCAAGACGATCAGCGGCGCGATCGTGCAGGCGACCGCGACCCAGACGAGCGCACCGTGTCTGGCCAGCAAGGGCGAGGTGCTCGTGCTGGTGCTGCGACTGGCCAACCAGGACGCGGTGCTGCTGGTCAACGGTGACCTGACCGGTGGCCCGGCCAGCCCGGCCCCGGCCACGCAGGACGAACTTCAGAAGATCCTCGCGTCGGCGACGCCGATCACCGGCTGAACAGGAGCACACCGTGTCCTACCCGAGCGGCGGGTCCTATCAGGACAGAGGGTCCTACCCGGGCTCCCATCAGGGCGGCGGCTCCTACCCGGGCGGCTCCTCCTACCCGGGCGGCCGGCCGACCGGCGGGTTCACCGGCCAGCCCTACGGCGGCCTTGGCGCGTTCGGACCACCGCCGGAGCCGCCGCGCCGCCGGCGGGGCCTGCTGATCGGACTGTGCGTCGGCGCCGTGCTCGTGATCGCCGGCGCGGCGGTCACCGTGCTGCTGCTGCGCCAGCACTCCACCAGCGCCCCGGCGGCGACCGCCGGCACGACCACGAGCGCACCGCCCGCGAACACCGCGAACTGGGTGCGGATCACCAACGGCGCGGCCGGCGTCAGCTATCAGGTTCCGCCGAGCTGGGTGGTCGACCCGAGCTCCGAATCCGACGAGTCGGCCGGCCTGAACGTGAGCGGCTTCGCCGAGGCGTATCCGTTCACCTGCCAGGACAACTCGATGCTGCGGGCGCAGATCATGTCCGGCGCGACCGGGTCCACCAGCGCGGCCGCGGTGGCCAACCAGGTGGCCACCGCGATGGCCCAGGTGTCCTACCGGGTCAACGGCACCGCGCCGACCCTCGACCCGCCCTCCGTGCAGCCGGCCATCCGCGGCGGCGCCGACGGCGTACTGGTCACCGTCGGCGTGCACACCGCAGGCGGCAACCCGTGTTACGCGACGAAGGCGCAGGTCACCGCACTGGCGCTGCCGCGGACCGGCCGGGGCGTCGCGGTGGTGGTGCTCAACGTGGCCACCGACGGACCGCACGCCGACAAGGGCCCGACCTCCGCCCAGGTCACCGCGATCCTGGCCAGCGTCCGCATCGCGACCGGCTGAGCCGAGCCGGCCGCGGGCGCAGCCGCGAGCAGGGCTGAACCGTCAGGACCGGCAGAGCGCCACGAGGTGGGCGACGACCTTGTCCACGGCGACCTCGGTGCGCTCACCGCTCGCCCGGTCCTTGACCTCGACCACGCCGTTGGCCAGGCCACGGCCGACGACCAGGATGGTCGGCACACCGACCAGTTCGGCGTCGGCGAACTTCACCCCGGGGCTGGCGGTGCGGTCGTCCAGGATGACCCGCACGCCGGCCGTGTCCAGTTCGGCGGCGAGCTGCTCGGCGCCGGCCCGCACGGTGTCGTCCTTGCCGGCGATGACCACGTGCACGTCGGCCGGCGCGACCTCGCGCGGCCAGATCAGGCCGATCTCGTCGTGCGACTGCTCGGCGATCACGGCGACCAGCCGGGACACGCCGACGCCGTAGGAACCCATGGTGATCCGGACCGGCTTGCCGTCCTTGCCCAGCGCGTCCACCCCGAACGCGTTGGTGAACTTGCGGCCCAGCTGGAAGATGTGGCCGATCTCGATGCCGCGCGCGGCCTCCAGCGGGCCGCTGCCGTCGGGGGCCAGGTCACCGGCCCGCACCTCGGCGGCCTCGATCGTGCCGTCCGGGGTGAAGTCACGCCCGGCGACCAGGTCGACCACGTGGTGGTCGGCCTTGTCCGCGCCGGTGACCCACGCCGTGCCGGTCACCACACGGGGGTCGACCAGGTAGCGCACGCCGTTGGCGGCCAGCGCGCCCGGACCGATGTATCCCTTGACCAGGAAGGGGTTCGCGGCGAAGTCGGTGGCCTCCAGCAGGGTCACGTCGGCGGGGTGCAGCGCCGCCTCGATCCGCTTCATGTCCACCTCGCGGTCGCCGGGCAGCCCGACGGCCAGCAGCTGCGAGTCCTTCGCGCCAGGCTCCTGCACCTTCAGCAGCACGTTCTTGAGCGTGTCCGCCGCGGTGAAGGTGCGGCCGAGGCCGGCGCCGTTGAGGAAGTCGACCAGGCTCTCGATGGTGGGCGTGCCGGGCGTGTGGTGGACCTGCGCCTCGGGCAGCCCGTCGAGCGGGCGAGCGGGGGGCGCGGGGGTGATCACGGCCTCGACGTTGGCCGCGTAGTCCGACCCGGTGCTGCGCACGTAGGTGTCCTCGCCGGTCTCCGCCTCGGCCAGGAACTCCTCGGAGGCCGAGCCGCCCATCGCGCCGGACATCGCCGAGACGATCACGTACTTCAGGCCGAGCCGGTCGAAGATCCGGATGTAGGCGTCCCGGTGTGCCTGGTACGACCGGGCCAGTCCCTCGTCGTCCAGGTCGAAGGAGTACGAGTCCTTCATCAGGAACTCGCGGCCGCGCAGGATGCCCGCGCGGGGCCGCGCCTCGTCCCGGTACTTGGTCTGGATCTGGTAGAGCGTGACCGGGAAGTCCTTGTACGAGGAGTACTCACCCTTGACGGTCAGCGCAAAGAGTTCCTCGTGGGTCGGCCCGAGCAGGTAGTCGGCGCCCTTGCGGTCCTTGAGCCGGAAGATGTTGGGCCCGTACTCGGTCCACCGGTTGGTCGCCTCGTAGGGTTCGCGGGGCAGCAACGCGGGGAACTGGAGTTCCTGGGCGCCGATGGCGTCCATCTCCTCCCGCACCACTCGTTCGATGTTGCGCAGCACGCGCAGGCCGAGCGGCAACCAGGAGAACCCGCCGGGGGCGACCCGGCGGACGTAGCCGGCGCGGACCAGCAGCCGGTGGCTGGGTACCTCGGCATCGGCCGGGTCCTCGCGCAGGGTGCGCAGGAACAGCGCGGACATCCTGGTGATCACGGTTTTCGCTCCTCGGACAAAGGCACGGGCGGTGCGTGCGAGCGTAGTCAACGAGCCGGTCGGCGAGCCGACCGGCCGGACCCGGGGGTGGACCGCTCAGCTCAGCAGCACGGTGCGGGCGTAGCGGGCCACCTTCTGCCGCTCGGTGAAACCGAGCTGGCGGTAGAGCCGCAGTGCCCCGGTCGGGTTGTCCGCGTCCACTTCGAGGGCGGCGCGCTGATAACCGAGCGGACCGGCGGCGACGAGTACCTGCCGTAACAGTGCGCCGGCCACGCCCTGGTGCCGCCACGGTCGCCGGGTGCCCAGGTCGGCGACCCAGATCTCCGGCACACCGGTGGCCTGCGCGTCGGCCGGATAGTGCTGCGCGATCAGGATGCCGGCCACCCGGTCGGCCTCGTCAAGGACCACATAGGACAGTTCCGGCCGGAAGACGTGCGAGCCGGTGATCCACTGCCGCCACCCGGCCTCGGTGAACGGCTCGGCCGCGTAGTGGTCCTCGAAGGCCTCGTTGCAGGCCAGCCGGATCTTGTTGTCCAGACGGGCGTGGTAGCCCATCAGCCGGAGCCCGGCAGGCAGCTCGGCCGGCGGCGCGGCGGGCGTCAACGCGCACTGCATCTGGAAGAACCAGCGCACCGGCGCGAACCCGGCCGCGCGCCACAGTCGCACCTTGCCATAGTTGTGCTCGTCCACCGCGGTGTGCACTTCCAGTGGCACACCGGGAAAGCGCTCGCGGTGCAGCTCGGTCGCGGTGGCGATCGACCACCGCACCAACTCGACCCCCAGCCCCTGGCGGCGGTACTTCGGGTGCACCGCGCCGTGCACGGACACCCGGTGCAGCTGGTCGGCGGACGACCCGATCCGGACGACACCACAGGCGATCATCCGCTCGCCGTCGAACGCGACCGTGGTCGCGCGGGCCAGGTCGAGCACTTCGTCGGAGAGTTCCTCGCGGAGGTCCTGTTCGGAGAAGTTCTCGCCGGTCCGGTCGACCGCCTCGACCTCGGCCCACAGCTCGGCCCAGGCCGCCGCGTCGGCCACGGTCATGCTCCGCCAGGTCATCCCCATGCGGGGCGACGGTACGCCCGCACCCTGCCCGTCACCCACCTGTTTTCCCCGCTCTAGGCTGGTCGGGTGCTGGTGTTGCTACCCCCGTCGGAGACCAAAGCCCCTTGCGGGGACGGCGGTCCGCTGGACCTGGCCGCCTTGTCCTTCCCGGAGCTCAACCCGGTCCGCCGGAAACTGGCCGACGCACTGATCGAGCTCGCCGCCGACCTGCCGGCCAGCCTGGCCGCACTGGGACTCTCGGAGCGCCAGCACACCGAAGTGGCCCGCAACGCCGCGCTGCTCACCGCACCGACGATGCCGGCGCTGCGCCGCTACACCGGCGTGCTCTACGACGCGCTGGACGTCGGCTCGCTGACCCCGGCGAAGCTGCGCCGGGCGAGTGGCCGGCTCGCGGTGGCGTCCGCGCTGTTCGGCGTGCTGCGGGCGACCGACCCGATCCCGGCCTATCGGCTCTCCGGCAGCAGCACCGTGCCCGGGGTCGGCCCGCTGCGCGAACTCTGGCGGCCGGTCGTCGAGCCCGCTCTGTCCACTCTGGACGAACTCGTGGTCGACCTGCGCTCGGGCGGCTACCGCGCGCTGGCCCGGCTGCCCGAGGCGGTCACCGTGCGGGTGGTCACGGCGGCCGACGGCGGCCGGCGGTTGGCCGTCAGCCACCACAACAAGGCGTACAAGGGCCGGCTGGCCAGGGCGCTCGCGCTCGCCGGCCGGGAGCCCACGACCGTGACCGGCCTGCTGCGCACCGCCAGGGCGGCCGGCATCACGCTGGAGCAGACCGGCGAGCGCGCGGTGGACCTGCTCGCCTGAAATTCGATTGCGTCCGGCGCGGGCCGGCTGCATGCTGTCCGACGTAGGTCCCCGAAGCTGATCGTCATCGGGCGATCCGAGCTGGTGAGGGAGGTGGATTCCGTGGCGACAACGGTTGCGCTGTGCTGCGCCGACAACGTCGTTCACCCCGTCCTCCGCCTCACCGGGTTACCCGCGCGCTGAACTGATTCGCGCCGGTGGGGCGACTTTCCTGAACAGGGAGCACCCACAGTGCGTGACTACGACGCCGACGATCTCGCCGGCGATTTCTCCGCCCCGCTCAACCGTCGCCGGTTGGGCCGTGGCCCGCAACCGAAGCGGCGCGGCCGGCTCACCGAGGGCGAAAAGGCCCGACTGGCCGCCGCCCGGGAAGATCAGCTGTCGGCCCACGACCGGCCACGGCGCGGCGACCGCTGGTCGAACTGGGACCAGGCCGACCACGGGCCCACCCCACGACCGGACTGGGTGATCACCAGCCTGGCCGCGGCCGACACCGAGCTGGGTGTGCTGAAGACCGGCAAGGAAGCCGACGTGCACCTGCTGCGCCGCGAACTCGACGACGGGACCGGGCCGTCCTGCCTGCTCGCCGCGAAGCGCTACCGCAGCGACGACCACCGCAACTTCCACCGGGACGCGCAGTACCTGGAGGGACGGCGGATGCGCCGGTCCCGGGAGAACCGGGCGATCGCCGGCCGCACCTCGTTCGGCCGCAACCTGATCGCCGAGCAGTGGGCGCTGGCCGAGTTCGGCGCGCTGAGCCGGCTGTGGTCGGCCGGCGTCCCGGTGCCGTATCCGGTGCAGCGGGAGGGAACCGAGCTGCTGGTGGAGTTCCTCGGCACGGCCGACGGTGCGGCGGCGCCCCGACTGGCGCAGTTGCGGCCCGAACCGGCCGAACTGCGCGCGCTGTGGGACGGGCTGTTCGACGCGCTGCTGGCCATGGCCGGTCTCGGCCTCGCCCACGGCGACCTGTCCGCCTACAACGTGCTGGTGCACGAGGGGCGGCCGATCCTGATCGACCTGCCCCAGGTGGTCGACCTGGTGTCGAACCCGACCGGCGCGGACTTCCTGGTCCGGGACGTGCACAACATCACCGGCTGGTTCACCGGCCGGGGCCTGCCGCCGGAGGTCGCCGATCCCGAGGACGTGTCCCGGGCCCTGCTGGCCGAGGCGGGCCTGACCTGACGAGGTGAGCGGCTGACCACCCACCTGGTCGGTCAGCCGCTCACCGGACCCCGTCGCCCAACGCCGCCACCGGCCCGATCACCACGATCGCCGGCGGCCGGATGCCTTGTGCGAGCGCCACTTCCGCCACCGAGTCCAGCGGCGCACGGACCGTCCGCTGGCTGCGCAGCGTGCCGTCGGCGATCACCGCCACCGGGGTGTCCGCCGGCCGGCCACCGCGGATCAGCGCTTCGGCGAACGCGCCGATGCGCTCGACGGCCATCAGCAGCACGATCGTGCCGCGCAGCCGGGCCAACGCGGGCCAGTCCACCAGCGAGCGCGGGTCGTCCGGCCCCACGTGCCCGGACACCACCACCACCTCGTGCGCGACGCCTCGGTGGGTCACCGGCACGTCGGCCACCGCCGGTACGGAGAACGCGCTGGTCACCCCGGGCACGACGGTCACCGGCACGCCCGCCTCGGCGCAGGCCAGCAGTTCCTCGAAACCGCGGCCGAACACGTACGGGTCGCCGCCCTTGAGCCGCACCACGAACCGCCCGGCCAGCGCATGCTCGATCAGCGTCTTGTTGATCACGTCCTGGGAGGCGGCCCGCCCGTAGGGGATCTTGGCGGCATCCACCACGAGCACGTCCGGCGGCAGTTCGTCGAGCAGTTCGCGCGGCGCCAGCCGGTCGACCACCACCACGTCGGCGCGGGCCAGCAACCGCCGGCCCCGCACGGTGATCAGCTCCGGATCGCCCGGCCCGCCACCGACCAGCGCGACCCCGGGCAGCGTCGGCGAGGACACCGGCTGGTCGGCGACCCGGCCCTCGCGCAGCGCGTCCAGCAGGCCGTTGCGCACACTCGCCGACCGGCGCGGCTGGCCGCCGGCCAGCACCCCGACCAGCAGCCCGTCGTGCTCGCCGACCGCGGGCGTGACCGCGCTGCCCAGCGTGCCGGCGTCGGCCCGCACGCAGAACACCCGACCGCGCTCGGCCTCCTGCGCGACCGCCGCGTTCACCGCCGGGTCGGACGCGCAGGTGACCACGTACCACGCGCCGGCCAGGTCGCCCTCGGCGTAGGGCCGGGCGTGCCAGCTGAGTTCGCCGGCATCGGCCATGCCCTGCACCGCCGGGGTGACCTCCGGCGCGATCAGCTCGACGGCCGCGCCCGCGGACACCAGCCGGGGCAGCCGGCGCTGGGCGACCGTGCCGCCGCCGATCACCACGACCCGCTTGCCGGCAAGGTCGAGGCCGGCCAGGTAGTGCCGGTCAGCCGACATGGGTGTCCACCTGCCCGTGGCCGTGCTCATGGCCGTGGCCGTGCCCGGGCGCCTGGCCGGTGGGGTCGTCCGGATGGTGGTGCGGCGTCTGCGGTGCGCCCAGCTTGTTCTCGAAGCCGGGCAGCAGCACCCGGTACGCGCAGGTGTCGCAGTTCATCCGGATGTCCCCCACCAAAGCTTCCTCATACCGCTCGACAACCAGGTCGGCCAGTTCGGCGCAGTCACCGATGTGCTTGGCCACCAACACTTCCAGCTCCGGCGTCGACTGTCCGAAAGAGATGGACTGGGCGCTGACGCGGTGCGGCAGCACCCCGTCGAACAGGAAGTAGGGCGCGACCACGACCCGTCGCGCACCCAGCCGGCGCACCCGCTCCAGCCCCTCGGGCACGCTCGGCGCGGCCAACGAGACGAACGCGGTCTCCACGAAGGCGGCGTCGCTGGTCTCCTGGAGCAACCGGGCCACCTTGCACACCTCGGCGTTGGCGTCCGGATCGGTGGAACCGCGCCCCACCAACAACACCGCGGTGTCCGACCGGTCGGCCGTCCCGGCCACCTCGTCGATCCGTTGCGCCAGCAGCCGCAGCAACGTCGGGTGCGGGCCCAGCGGCCGGCCGAACCGGTAGGACGTGCCGGGACTGCGGCGCACCTCGCGCTCCAGCGCCGCCGGGATGTCCCCCTTGGCATGTCCCGCCGCGACCAGCACCAGCGGCACCGCGGCGAACCTGCGGTGGCCGCGGTCGACGAGGTCCTGCCAGGCGGCGCCGACCGCCGGTGCGGACAGTTCGATGAACCCGCCGGCGACGTCGACGTGCTGCGGCGCGAGCCGGGCGCGCAACCGGTCGATGAAGCCGAGGAACTCGTGGGCGCCGCCGTCGTCGGCGGTGCCGTGCCCGACGATCAACAGTGGGTCGGGGCCGGTCTCGGAAATGGACACCGGCCATCCTGACCTGTGGGTAACAGCCGGGTCAAACCGTAGTGTGATGCGCCACGGTCGCGTGGTCGTCCCGGTCGGCGACCGGCGCCGGATGCGGGTGCACGTGGGCCCGCACCAGCCGTGGCACGCCGTGCAGCAGCCGGTGTTCCACCTCGTGCGCGATGGCGTGCGCGGCCACCAGGCTCAGCTCCCGGTCGACGATCACGGTCAGTTCGGCCAGTTGCCCGTGCCCCGACCAGCGCAGCCGCAGTTCCTCCACCGCGAGCACCCCGGGCACGCCGCTGACCAGCGCACGAGCCGTGTCCACCGTGCGCGGGTCGGTCGCGTCCAGCAGCCGGCCGAGCACCGCGCGCCCGGCGCCGACCAGGACGGCGCCGATGGCCACCGCGACCACCAGACCCACGGCCGGGTCCAGCCAGCGCCAGCCCAGCGCGCTGCCGGCCGCGGCGAGCAGCACGGCCAGCGAGGTGAAGCCGTCGGTGCGGGCGTGCAGGCCGTCGGCGACCAGCGCGGCCGAGCCGATCCGCCGGCCGGTGCGGATGCGCCAGCGCGCGGCGGCCTCGTTGCCGAGGAAGCCGACCACCGCGGCGGCGGCGAGGGCGGGCAGCTGGTGCACGTCCTGCGGGGACACGAACCGGCGCACCGACTCGACCAGCGCGAACACCGAGGACGCGGCGATCACGCCGACCACGACCAGCCCGGCGATGTCCTCGGCCCGCCCGTAGCCGAAGGTGAACCGCCGGTCGGCGGCTCGCCGGCCGAGCCGGAAGGCGACCGCGAGCGGCAGCGCGGTGCACGCGTCGGCAAGGTTGTGCAGGGTGTCCGAGAGCAGCGCGACCGACCCGGTCAGCCGCACCACGACCGCCTGCACCAGCGCGGTGACCAGCAGGATGACGAACGACCCCCACAGCGCGCGCAGGCCCGACCGGCTCGCGGTCAGCGCGCTGTCGAACTGGTCGGCCGCGTCGTGGCTGTGCGGGGTGAGCAGGTGGCGCAACCGGTGCCCGCGCCGCTGACCGGCCCGGTCCCGATGGCCGTGCTCATGCCCGTGTCCATGACCGTGTTCGTCCGCCACGGACCGATCCTAGCCGATGTCGGTCCACTGTGGACTAATGCAAGTAGTACGCCGTTGCCAGTAATGCCGTCCTGCCAACGATGTGCGACTACGGTGTGGCCGGCACGCTCAACCAGCGATAACCGCGCGGGGTGACCATCCGACCGCCGGCCAGCACGGTCTGCGATGAGCCGACCACCACCGTGGTGAACATGTCCACCTCGGTCGGATCGAACTCGGCCAGCGGCCGGCACCACACCCGCTGCCCGTCCCGGCTGGCCTGGCGGACCGCGCCGACCGGCGTGCTCGGCGGCCGGCGCTCGCGCAGCAGGTCCAGCGCCGCGCCCAACTGCCAGTCGCGCCCGGCGGAGCGCGGGTTGTAGAAGCAGACGACGAAGTCGCCGTCGGCCGCGGCGCGCACCCGCTGCTCGATCGCCGGCCACGGGGTGTGCAGGTCGGACAGGCTGATCAGCGCGTGGTCGTGCCCGAGCGGCGCACCCAGCAGCGCGGACGCGGCCAGCGCCGCGGTCACCCCGGGCACGCCGACCACCTCGACCTCCGGCGGGCACTGTTCCAGGGCCGGGCTGGCCATCGCGTAGACGCCCGCGTCGCCGGACCCGATCAGGGCCACCGCCCGCCCGCCGGCGGCCAGTTCGACCGCCTCCCGGGCGCGCTCCTCCTCGGCACCGAGGGCACTCGCCCGCACCTCCGTGCCCGGCCGGAGCAGGTGGCGCACCTGGTCGACGTAGGAGTCCAGGCCGACCACGACCGACGCGCGGCGCAGTTCGGCGTCGGCCCGGGGCACCCGCAGGTCGCCCGCGCCCGGCCCGAGGCCGACCACGGCGAGCCGGCCGCGCGGCCGCATCCGGGCCGCCGCGACGGTCACGTTGCCACCGCTCTTCACCTTGGCCACGACCAGTTCGACCGGGCCGCCGCCGGACAGTTCGCCGGCCGCGTGCAGCGCCGCCGCCTCGGCCACGCTGGGTGTGCCGACCTCGGCCAGCACCACCTCGCTCGGATTGGGCACCGCCACCCCGGCCAGCACGTCGGCCGGGTAACTGCGCAGCGCGGGCTCGTCCTGCCAGTGCCAGAACGCCCAGTCGCCGACCGCGTCCAGAATGCCCCGCTCGTCGGCCTTCCGGTCGACGGTGGCGAACGCGCGCACCGCGCGCAGATCCAGCCCGTGGTCGACCTCCAGCCGGGCCAGCGCCGCGGTGACCGCGTCGGTGGGCACGCCGCGCGCCGAGCCGACCCCGACGACGAGGGTGTGCGGCACCAGTCGCAGCGTCGTCTCGGTCGGCCGCTCGACCGGCACCCGGTCGTCGATCACCACAATCCACTGTGGATTGCGCACGTCCGGGCCGACGTTGGCCGGCAGCGCGGGCAGCGGGAAACCCAGCGGGTTGACCAGCCGGACCGGCGCGCCGTCGAGAATGGCGACCCCGCAGGCGGCCTGGTCGCCGTCGACCGCCGCGTCCAGCAGGGCGACCAGTTCGTCCAACGGGGTGCTGCCGGTGGCGTCCGACGCGGTGGTGATCACCGGGGTGGCGCCCAGGATTTCGGCCACCCGCTCGGCCAGCGCGTTCGCGCCGCCGTCGTGGCCGCCGGCCAGCGCGACGGCGAACCGGCACGCCTCGTCCACACAGACGACGCCCGGGTCGGTGTGCTTGTCGGCCAGCAGCGGCGCGATCAGCCGCACGGTGGCGCCGGTGGCCAGGAAGAACACCGCCGCGTCCAGCTCGGGCCACGCCCGGCGCAGGGCCGGCTGGAGCGGGCCGTCCATCACCACCGCGTCCGGGCCGAGCCCGGCGGCCAGCTCGACGGCGGCCCGCCCGCCGGCCGCGGTGACGGCGAAAAGTCCAATGCGTTGCGTCATCGAGTACCCCACAGCAGCAGGACCGGATTGGTCGCGGCGAGCCGGCTGGTGCCGTCCGGCAGCTCGGCCAGCCGGGAGGCGGCCACCTGCGCGCCCTCGACGTGATAACCGCCGGCGCGCAACACGTCCCGGGCCGCGGCGATCCGGTCCAACGCGGTCAGCGCGACCACCACCCGGTCCGCACCGGCCTCGGCGCACGCCTTGACCACCAGCGGCCCACCGCCGCCGACGAACACCGCGTCCGGCCGGGGTAAGCCCACCAGCGCGTCCGGCGCGGCGCCCTCGACCAGCCGGACATCGACGGCGAACTCGGCCGCGTTGTGCAGAATCCGCACACACTGCCCGGGGTCGCGCTCCACCGCGAGCACCGCCGACCCGAGCCGGGCGGACTCCACGCCGACCGCGCCGGAGCCGGCGCCGATGTCCCAGACCAGGGTCCCCGGCCGGGGCGCGAGCCTGGCCAGCGCGAGTGCGCGCACCTCGGCCTTGGTGATCATCCCGTCCCGATGGGAGAAGGCGTCCTCGGGCAGTGCCCAGCCGTCCGGCGGCGGCACCGCGGCCCCGCCCGCGTACCAGGAGCGCTCGGCCACCCGGTCGGTCTCGGTCAGGCACAGCACGACGTTCGGGTCCCGCCAGGCCCGCCGCGCGGCAACGCTCGCGTCCACAGTGGACAGTTTTTCGTCCGGTCCGCCGATGTCCTCGGCGATCACCAGGGTGCGCCGCCAACCGTGCAGGCCGGCCCCGAGTTCGGCCGGCCCGCAACCCGGTCCGGTCAGTACCGCGACCGCCGGTCGGGCCCGGCACACGTTCAACACCGGGCCGAGCGCGCGCCCGTGCGCGCTGACCACGGCCAGGTCGTCCCAGGGTCGGCCGACCAGCGCGGCGATCCGCTGCACGCTGGACAACGCGGGCAGCACCGACACCGCGATGCCGGCCGCCCGTAACGAGCGGACCACTCCGAAGAACCCGGGGTCACCCGAGGCCAGCACCACGACCGAATCCGCCTCGACGCCGGCCAGCGCGCGCACCGCGCCGGTCAGGTCACCCAGTTCGATGGTGCGTGCCGCGTCCGGCGCGTGCCGGGCCAGGTGCCGGCGGCCACCGACCACCACGGTGGCGTCCCGGATCAGCTCGGCACCACCCGGCGACAGGGTGGCGCCGTCCACGCCGACGACGGTGACGGTCACGACTCGGAGTGCCCGCCGGCGGCGTCCCGCCGCTGCTGGCCGGTCCGGCCGGGCGAGCCCGGCTTGCCGCCTGCGGACTTGCGGTCCTTGCGGGCGGCGGACTTACGGGCGGTGGTCTTCTTCGGCGCGGCCGGCTTGGCCACCGGCCCCGACTGAACCTGGGGTGCCGCCGGCTGGGCCTGCTGAGCCGGGGGTGCCGGTTGGACCGGGGGCGTTGGCTCGGCCGGTGCGGTGTCGTCGTCCCGGGCTGCCGGAATCCTTGGAACGTCCACTTCGGACACCTTCGGGGCCTCGGCCACCGCCTCGTAGGACAGCGTGGTCTGGTCGTCGGGCACCGCGCGGACGACCTTGGCGCTCTCGCCGGTCGACCGCGAGCGCGCGGCCGTCCGACCCGCCCACGCGGTCTCCTGCCAGCCGCGCACGGCCGACCAGGCGGCCACCGACGGCGACCCGGCCGGGTTCGGCTCGACGGTTTCCGCACTGCCAGCGGTTTCCGCGGTGCCAGCGGTGCCAGCGCTGTCGGCGGTGTCGGTGGCGGAACTGCGCGACGCGTTGCCCGACCAGTTGCCGACCCGCGCGGCCACCCAGCCACTGCGGCTGGTGTGTAGCGGCCAGCCCGCCTTGGGTCGCGACTGCTGGTCCGTCTCGGCGGTGCCTTCGGTGGCCTCGGTGGCGTCGGCCGGGGCGGCGGTGCCGCCGTTGGCCGAGCGCAGGGCGCGGCGGGCGGCCGGGTCGGCCTTGCGGTACGTGTGGAAGTGGCCTGCGTTGTACAGGTGCGAGCGGGTGCCGCCGGAATTCAACGCCTTGCCCACCAGGAAGAGCGTGTGCCGCCACAGCTTGTGCTGCTTGACCGTCTCGGTCAGTTCGCCGATCGTCGTGTGCAGCACGAGTTCGTCGGGCCAGGTGACCTTGTAGGCGACCACCACGGGGGTGTCGTCGGCGTAGCCGCCGGCCCGCAGTTCGTCGACGAGCTGCCCGCTGCGCGCGGCGGACAGGAAGATCGCCATCGTCGTGCCGTGCCGGGCGAACTCACGGATGTGCTCGCCCTCCGGCATCGGCGTCTTGCCGCCCTCCAGCCGGGTGAGGATGACCGACTGGGCGACCTCGGGCACCGTCAGCTCGCGACCGGCGATCGCCGCGGCCGCGGAGAACGCGGACACGCCGGGCACGATCTCCACGTCCAGGCCGAGTTTCTTGGCGCTGTCGTACTGCTCCTGGACCGCGCCCCACAGCGAGGGATCACCGGAGTGCACCCGGGCCACCCGCAGCCGTTCCCCGGCGGCCCGGCGGTAGACCGCCAGCACGTCCTCGTGGGTGATCAGTGAGGAGTCGACCAGCTCGGCGTCGGGCCGGGCGTGCTCGCGCACGCACTCCGGATCGACCAGGCTGGCCGCCCACACCACGATGTCCGCCTCGGCGATCCGCTTCGCGCCGCGCACCGTGATGAGATCGGCGGCGCCGGGTCCGGCGCCGATGAAGGAGACCCGTCCGGTCATGGTTCCGGTCACAGTTGTTCTCCTCTTTCTCCGCGCGACGGGAAGACCACCACCGTCGACAGATACGGCGCGCCAGCCGCACCACGTCCGTCCACTTCGGACAACGGCAGTACCCGGGCATCCGGCGTCCCCAGGTGTTCGGCGTACACCGCGCGGTCGAGCGCACCGGCCTGTTCGATCACCGCCCGCAGCGCGCCGAGCCGGCGTCCGCCTTTGTAGGCGACGACCGTACCGTGCCCGCGCAGCGCCTCCCGCAGGGCGGTCACGTCCCTGGTCACGGGTAGTAGTGTCAACGGTTCCGCGCCCTCCACAAGGGTGACCCCGGAAGCGGCAGCGACGGCCTGCATCGCCGTGATGCCCGGCACAGTCGCCACGGTGAGGCCGGGCACGAGCGCCCGCACCGACGCGGCGAGATAACCGAAAGTCGAATACACCGCCGGATCACCAAGGGTGGCGAACGCGGCCGTGCCGCCCTCGGCACGCAACTGTCCGGCGACCCGCGCGGCGGCCGCGTCCCAGTGCCGGTGCCGGCGCTGCTGCGGCCCGTCCACCGGGTCGGCCAACGCGAAGACGAGTCGTTCCACCGGAGCGTCCGGCTCGGTGAGGTGCGCCCGCACCACCGCCTCGGCCCGCCCGCGCTCGGCCGGGTCGAGCACCGGCACGAACACCCGGGTCGCCCTGCGCAGCTCGCGCAGGCCGGCCAGGGTGAGTAGTTCGGGATCACCGGGACCGACGCCGACCCCGACGAGACGTGGCTCAGTCATGGTTCACCCCGGCCGCGTGGACGAGGCGGGTGACCACGTCCGGGTGACCCACCGGATGGGTGTGCAAATAGGACGCGTGCACCCGATCGAGTAGGAATCCCTCGGCGACCGGCCGACCGTCCGCGCCCCGCCAGTGCCAGGCGACCGGGTCGCCGGCTCCCGGGGTGACCCGGGTCCGGTGGAACTCGTGCCCGGTGATCCGCTCGCCGGCCCGGTGGGTCGTCGAGTCGGTCGCCACGACCGCGTCCCGGTAGCCCAGCGTCAACGAGTCGGCCATCATCGCGGTCGCGTCCAGCACCCCGCACATCGGCTGCCCGGCCAACTCTCGGACCAGATAGAGCAGCCCACCGCACTCGGCCTGCACCAGCCCGCCGGCCGCGGCGAAGGACCGCACCTCGGCCCGCAGCGCGTGGTTGGCCGACAGGGCTTCGGCGTGCTGCTCTGGAAAACCGCCGGGCAGCACGAGTGCGGCGGTGTGCGCGGGCAGCCGTTCGTCGCGCAGCGGGTCGACCACCGCCACCTCGGCGCCGGCCGCGGCGAGCAGTTCGGGATGTTCGGCGTAGCCGAAGGTGAACGCCGGCCCGCCGGCCACCGCCACCACCGGCCGAGCGCCGGCCACCGGCCTGACCTCGGCCGCCGGATTCCAGGCCGGGTCGGCGATCGGGCCGGCCGTGGCGGCCAGCGCGCACACCTCGGCCAGGTCCACCGAACCGGCGACGAGCTCGGCCATCGCCGTCACCGCGGCCCGCGCCGGCGCGCCGTGCTCGACGGCGGGCACCAGCCCGAGGTGCCGGGAGGGCAGCCCGACCGCGTCCGCCCGGCGCAGCGCCCCCAGGACCGGCAGCCCCACCTCGGCACAGGATTCCCGGAGCACCTGCTCGTGCCGGTCGGAACCGACCTGGTTGAGCAGCACCCCGGCCAGCCGCACACCCGGCTGGAAACTCCGGAAACCGTGCAGCAGCGCGGCAACGCTGCGGCCCTGGCCGCGCGCGTCCACCACCAGCAGCACCGGCGCGTCGAGCAGTTGCGCGACGTGCGCGGTCGAGCCGAAGCCCGCGGTGCCCGAGCGCCCGTCGAACAGGCCCATCACGCCCTCGACGATCGCGAGGTCGGTGCCGGCCGCGCCGTGCGCGAACAGCGGTCGGATGCGGTCCTCGCCCACCAGCACCGGGTCCAGGTTGCGCCCGGGGCGGCCGGCGGCGAGTGCGTGGTAGCCGGGGTCGATGTAGTCCGGGCCGACCTTGAACGGCGCGACCGCGCTGCCTCGCAGGCTGAGCGCGGCGATCAACCCGGTGGCCACTGTGGTCTTGCCGGCGCCGGACGCGGGCGCGGCGATCACGACGCGTGGAACTACCACTCGATCCCCCGCTGGCCCTTCTGACCGGCGTCCATCGGATGCTTGACCTTGGTGGTGCGCATGACCAGGTCGGCGTGTTCGACCAACTCGTCCGGCGCGTTCCGGCCGGTGATCACCACGTGCTGGTGGCCCGGCCGGTCGCGCAGGGTCGCCACCACCTCGGCCACGTCCACCCAGCCCCAGTGCAGCGGGTAGGTGAACTCGTCCAGCACGTACAGGCCGTGCCGCTGTTCGGTCAGCCGTCGGGCGATCTCCCGCCAGCCCTCCCGGGCCGCCTCCGCGTGGTCGTCCTCGGTGCCCTGCTTGCGGGTCCACGACCAGCCCTCGCCCATCTTCTGCCAGTCCACCGGACCGCCCTGGCCGGTGGACCGGTGTACGTCGCCCAACGCGCGGAACGCGGCCTCCTCGCCCACCTTCCACTTGGCCGACTTGACGAACTGGAACACGCCGATCGACCAGCCCTGGTTCCAGCCGCGTAGGGCCAGGCCGAAGGCGGCGGTGGATTTGCCCTTCATCTCGCCGGTGTGCACGATCACCAGCGGCCGGTTGCGGCGCTGCCGGGTGGTCAGTCCGTCCGTCGGTACCGTCTCGGGTTTTCCTTGGGGCACAACGACTCCTTCAGGCAGCTCGGGCGGCGCGGACGACGCCGGCGACCTGGTCGGCGGACAGTTCGGCCAGGCTGAGCAGCGCCCCGCCGGTGGCCGTGGCGATCCGACCGGCCAGGCCGAGCCGGACCGGGCCGTGCTCGCAGTCGACGGTGACCGAGGCGATCCGGTCGGCGGCCAGCAGTCCGGCCGCGCGCTCCGCGTCGGCCACCGGATCGCGGCCGGTCCCGGCGGAGGTCGCCCGGCCGTCGGTGAGCAGCACCAGCAGCGGCCGGCGACGCGGGTCGCGCAGCCGTTCGGCGGCCAGCACCGACCGGGCCCGCAGCAGGCCGTCGGCCAGCGGCGTCCGGCCGCCGGTACGCAGCCGGCGCAGCCGCCGGGCCGCCGCGTCCACCGAGGAGGTCGGCGGCAGCACGGTCTCCGCCCGGTCGCCGCGGAAGGTGATCACACCGACCTTGTCCCGCCGCTGGTAGGCGTCCCGCAGCAGGGACAACACCGCGCCGGTGACCGCGGACATCCGGGCCCGGGCGGCCATCGAGCCGGACGCGTCGACCAGGAACAGCACCAGGTTGCCCTCCCGGCCCTCGCGCACGGCCAGCCGGACGTCCGCACCGCGCAGCAGCAGGCCAGGACCGGTGCGGCCACGGGCGTGCTGGTTGGGCGCCGCCGCCGCGAGCGTGTCGATCAGGTGCAGTCCCGAACCGTCCACAGTGGATGAACGAACCGTGTGACCGGACCGCGCCCGGGCCCGGGACCTGCGCCCCGGCACTCCCTCGCCGACCCCGGGCACCTGCAACAGTCGGGCCCGGAACGCCGGCGCCGGCGTCGACGGCGGCCGCTCACCACCGGCCGCCGGACCGTCCGAAGTGGACTGTTTTCCATTGCCGCCGGCACCGTTCTCGGCAGCACCGCCGTCCTCAGCAGGGCCGTTGTCCTCGGGCGCGCCGCCGCCGTCCGGGCCCTCGGGCGTCGGATCGTCGTCGGGCGGCTGCTGGTCCTCGGCGTCGAGCTGGTCAGCGGCGTCCCGCATCGCCTCGGTCAGTCGGTCCTCGTCCATGCCCGGCTCGTCGAACGGGTCGCGCCGGCGGCGGTGCGGCAGCGCGAGCCGAACCGCCACCTCCACGTCCGCCTCGGCCACCGTGTCGGCGCCCCGCCAGGCCGCGTTCGCCACCGCCGTGCGCGCGACCACCAGGTCCGCCCGCATCCCGTCCACCTCGAAGGCGGCACAGATGGTGGCGATCCGGCGCACCTCGGTGTCCGGCAGCGTGACCCCCGGCAACGCGGCCCGAGCGGCGACGATCTGCTCGGCCAGCTCCTGGTCAGCGGCGATCCACCGCTCGGCGAAGCCGTCCGGGTCGGCCTCGAACGCGAGCCGACGACGGATCACCTCGGTGCGCACGCTCACCTCCCGCGCGGCGGCGACGTGCACGGTCAGCCCGAACCGGTCGAGCAGCTGCGGCCGCAGCTCGCCCTCCTCCGGGTTCATCGTGCCGACCAGCAGGAACGACGCGGCGTGCGAGACGGAGACGCTGTCCCGCTCGACGTGCGCGCGGCCCATCGCGGCCGCGTCCAGCAACAGGTCGACCAGGTGATCGTGCAGCAGGTTGACCTCGTCGACGTAGAGCACGCCCCGGTGCGCGGCGGCCAGCAGGCCCGGCTGGTAGGCGCGCACGCCCTCGGTCAGCGCCCGCTCCAGGTCCAGCGACCCGACCAGCCGGTCCTCGGTCGCGCCGACCGGCAGCTCGACCAGGCGCGCGGGCCGGCCGACCGGCTCGGTGCCGGCGTGCGGCTGGTCCGGGCAGTCCGGGTCGGGGGCGGCCGGGTCGCAGCCGAACCGGCAGCCCGACAGCACGTCCACCGCGGGCAGCAGCGCGGCGAGCGCACGCACGATGGTGGACTTCGCGGTGCCCTTCTCGCCGCGCACGAGTACCCCGCCGATAGCCGGCGAGACGGCGTTGAGCAGCAGGGCGAGCCGGAGATCGTCGTGCCCGACGACGGCCGAGAAGGGGAACCGCGCGGTCATCCGCGGGCTCCGTGCACGATGGTCATGCCAGGTGTTCCTTCCTCGGGTGTCCACGCCCGGGTCAAGATCGGCCGGCGCGAGTGCGTCGCGCCGGCAGCGGAGGCGGAGTGTCCTGGCTCCCGGATCGTCGCGGACCTCCCTGCCTTCCCGGGGCAGACGCACCCCGGTGGCTCCCATGGGAGGCCCACTTCCCGGTCACAGTGGCGGGACCGCGCCGGATTCACACCGGCTTCCTCGCTCACCATCGCTGAATGTCGGGATGAAGTTGTCCACGCATCGTCGCATCCGGGCCGGCAGGTCACCAAGCGGATCGTCGGACGCGGTGAGTAGCCCCACGGTGGTGCGCTCCGGCCAGGGGTGCGCCACCTAGGATCGCGCGGTGAGCACTTCCGTCACCGTGGACTCGACCGGCAAGCTCGCCCCCGAGCACATTTTCGACTGGGTCGACGCGCACGCCGAGGACCGCAGGCAGGCCGGCCTCAAGCGGCAGATCCGCTCCCGCGCCGCGGACTCCGCCGCGCTGGACCTCGCCGGCAACGACTATCTCGGGCTGACCAGGGACAAGCGGGTGGCCGGCGCGGCGGCCGCGGCGGCGCTGCGCTGGGGCGCGGGCTCCACCGGATCGCGGCTGGTCACCGGGTCGACCGACCTGCACGCCGACCTGGAACGCGAGCTGGCGGCGTTCTGCGGGGCGCAGGCGGCGCTGGTGTTCTCCTCGGGCTTCCTGGCCAACGTCGCCGCGGTCACCACGCTGACCGGCGCGAACGGTGCGATCGTCGCCGACCAGTACATCCACGCCTCGCTGATCGACGGCTGCCGGCTGGCCAAGGCGGACGTCGCCGTCGCTGGCCACTGCGACCTGGCCGCGGTCGGCCGGGCGCTGGCCACCCGCAGCCGGCAGCGCGGCATCCTGATCACCGACTCGGTCTACTCGGTGGACGGCGACCTGGCGCCGCTGCCCGAACTCGCCGCGCTGTGCCGGGAGCACGGCGCCGGCATGATCATCGACGACGCGCACGGCTTCGGCGTGCTCGGTGAGGGCGGTCGGGGCGCGGTGGCCGCCGCCGGTCTGCAGGGCTCCCCCGACGTGGTCACCACGGTCACGCTGTCCAAGTCGCTGGGCGCCCAGGGCGGCGCGGTACTCGGCCCGCGCCGGGTGATCCAGCACCTGATCGACTCGGCCCGCACCTTCATCTTCGACACCGGCCTCGCCCCGGCGAACGCCGCCGCGGCACTGACCGCGCTGCGGGTGCTGCGCGAGGAGCCGGAGCGCAGCGAGCGGGTGCTGACCAACGCGCTGACGCTGAGCACCCGGCTGACCGCGGCCGGCCTGGCCGCGAGCACGCCGAGTGCGGCGGTCATCTCGGTCCGGGCGCCGTCCCCGGAAACAGCGGTCGGCTGGGCCGAACAGTGCCGCGAGGCCGGCGTGCTGGTGGGCTGCTTCCGGCCGCCGTCAGTGCCCGACCAGGTGTCCCGGCTGCGGCTGACCGTGCGCGCGGATCTCAGCGAGGCCGATCTGGACCGGGCGATCGACGTGATCGTCGCCGCCGCGCCGCCGGCCGCGGTCCAGCTCTGAGCGCCGGTCGGTCCGGCGCCAGGCACCGGACCGACCGGCGAGACTCAGCGGGAATCCCCCCGCCGCATGGTGATGTGCGGAATGCCGTCCTCCATGAACTCCTCGCCGTCCGGCGCGAAGCCGAAGGCCGCGTACAGCCCGGTGACCTGGACCTGCGAGTCCAGCACGCACGGCTTGCGGCCGACCTCCACCAGCGCGGCCTCCATCAGCCGCCGGGACAGGCCGCGGCCGCGCGCCCACGGCGCGGTGCACACCCGGCCGATCCGGAAGCTGCCGTCCCGTTCCTCCAGCAGCCGCAGGTACGCCTGAGGCAGTTCGGTGCCGGGCTCGGGGTCCACCCAGAAATGCCGGGTGGCCGATTCCAGATCCCGGCCGTCCAGTTCCGGATAGGGGCAGTTCTGCTCGATCACGAACACGGCGATGCGCAGCTGTAGCAGTTCGTACAGCCTCGCCGGGGTCAGATCAGCAGCCCAGGCACGGTGCAGGGTCGCCGAAACGGGAGTTGTGCTCACCGGCCACTGGATACCACATGGACCCCTGGCTGCGGAAACCGCGATCAGCCGGTGGACTCCCCTGCCCCGGCAGCCGCGTCGGCCGGCTCGTCCTGACCCGGCGTGAACTTCTGCCACACGCCCTTGGCCGCGCCCGAGATCACTCCGCCGACGTCACCGACGACCTTGGTCAGCGGGTCGGTCGACTCGGTGAACGAGTCGCGGTAGGACCTCGCCGCGGACTTCAGGTCGTCGGTCCAGGTGGTGTGCGGCTCCTCGGTGCGCCGGTCGTACTGCCCGGCCAGGATCGCCCGGTAGTCCTCCGACGCGCCCCATTTCTGTAGTTCGGCGGCGCGCACCACAGCCAGCGGGTGGGTCAGGTTCAGCACGTTGAGCAGCTTGAGCACGCTGTCCCGGACATCGCCGTCGCCCTCGTAGTCGCGCGCCTGCCGGAGGAACTCGGCGGTGTTCACGTCGGCGGGACCGGTCGCGCCGGCCATCAGGATGTGCGCGCGCAGCGCCGAGTTCGGGTCCTGCACGCAGAGCAGCCCGGCCCGGTCGGCGGACAGCTCCGCCTTGCGGAACCACTCCTTCAACGCGAAGATCACCGCGCGCAAGCCCCAGTAGCCGATCGGCAGCCATTGCAGGTTCTGTGACAACTGCAACAGCCGCAACAACATCGTGCGGTACAGGGCGTGCCCGGACAGCACGTGTCCGACCTCGTGGCCGATCACGAACCGCAGCGCGTTGGTGTCCAGCAGTTCGATCAGGCCGGTGCTGATCACGATGAACGGCTGGTCCAGCCCGATCGCCATCGAGTTGGGCTGCGGGTCCCGGTAGACGAACATCTCCGGCACCCGATCCAGATCCAGGATCGCCACCGCCTCGGCGCGCAGCTGGTCCAGTCCCGGGTACTGCTTCGGGCCGACCCGCACGCTGGACGCGAGGAAGCTCAGCCGCTCACCGCGTTCGGCGAACGCGCCGGACACCGCCTTGAGCACCGTGCCGAAGCCGGACACGGTGCGCAGCGTGGCCAGCGCGCCCCGGTCGGCCGGATGCTCGTAGGCCCTCGGGCTGATCCCGGGGAATCGAATCCGGCCCGGCCCCACCGCGACCGTGCCGGTACTGGTCTCGTCGTTCGACTGCTCTGGCCGCGGCTCGCCGACGAGGTCGGCCGGTTCTCTTGGTGGCTCCATGGCAGGAGGATATTGGTGGCCACCAACGACTTCCGGCCGACCCGTCAAGTGCGGACCTGGCCCGGATCAGGACTCCAGTTGACCTTCGAGATCAAGATAGATCGCCCGCAACCGGTCGAGTGTCTCCTGCTCCGGCTCGGCCCAGAGTCCCCGGTCGGCCGCTTCCAGCAGGCGTTCGGTGACTCCGCGCAGCGCCCACGGGTTGGACTGGCGCATGAAGTCGCGCACCTGGTCGTCGAACACGTAGGACTCGGCCAGCTTGGCGTACATCCAGTCGTCCACCACGCCCGCGGTGGCGTCGAAGCCGAACAGGTAGTCCACCGTCGCGGCCAGTTCGAACGCACCCTTGTAACCGTGTCGCTGCATGGCCGCGATCCACCGCGGATTGACCACCCTGGCCCGGAACACCCGCCGGGTCTCCTCGCCGAGGGTCCGGGTGCGCACGGCGTGCGGCACCGCCGAGTCGCCGACGTAGGCGGCCGGATCGGCGCCGGTCAGCGAGCGCACCATGGCCACCATTCCACCGTGGTACTGGAAGTAGTCGTCCGAGTCGGCGATGTCGTGCTCGCGGGTGTCCACGTTCTTGGCGGCGACCTGGATGCGCCGGAACGAGGACTCCATGTCCGCGCGCGCCTCCCGCCCGTCCAGCCCGGCGCCGTACGCGTAGCCGCCCCAGGTCGCGTAGACCTCGGCCAGATCGCCGTCGTCGCGCCAGTTCCGCGCGTCGATCAGCGGCAGCAGACCGGCGCCGTAGGCACCCGGCTTGGAGCCGAAGATCCGGGTGGTGGCCCGCCGCTGGTCGCCGTGCTGGGCCAGGTCCGCCCGGTAGGCGGCGGCCACGTAGTTGTCCTCGTCGGCCTCGTCGAGCCCGGCGACCGCGCGGATCGCGTCGTCCAGCAGCGTCACCACGTGCGGGAACGCGTCCCGGAAGAACCCGGAGATGCGCACCACCACGTCGATCCGTGGCCGGTCCAGTTCGGCCGGCGGGACCACCTCGAAGCCGGTCACCCGGCGGGAGGCGTCGTCCCAGACCGGCCGGGTGCCCAGCAGCCAGAGCAGTTCGGCGATGTCGTCGCCCTGGGTGCGCATGGCCGAGGTGCCCCACACGGTCAGCCCCACACTGCGCGGCCACTCGCCGGTGTCCGCGCGGTGCCGGGCGAGCAGCGAGTCGGCCAGCGCGGCGCCGGTGTCGAACGAGTTGCGCGAGGGGATCGCCTTCGGGTCGACGGAGTAGAAGTTGCGCCCGGTGGGCAACACGGACACCAGGCCACGGGTGGGCGAGCCGGACGGCCCCGGCGGCACGAACCCGCCGTTGAGGGCGTGCAGCACGTTGGTCACCTCGTCGGTGGTCCGGGCCAGCCGCGGCACCACCTCGACGCAGGCGAACTGCAGCACCGCGGCCACGTCGGGCACCTCGGACACCGCCTCGCCGAGCACCTCGCCGAGCACGGCGGGCACCTGCTCCGGCGCCCAGCCGAGCACCTGCACGCCCAGCACGAGCTTGCGGGCCAACGACTCGATCAGGTCGACCACGTCGGCGCCGGTGTGCGCCGGGCCGTCCACCAGTTCGGTCAGCGCCTCCGGCGCCTTGACCGCTTCACCAGGTACGGCAAGCAGTTCCTGCTCGTCAAGTCCGAAGTGGACGGCAAGGGCGGCACGCAGACCGGGCAGCGCGCCGACGGTGCCGCCGAACACCTGCCGGGCGCGCAGCACGGCGAGCACGTCGCCGAGCAGTTCCTCGCCCTCCGGCGCGCGGCCGAGGATGTGCAGCCCGTCGCGGATCTGCACGTCCTTGATCTCACAGAGGTAGCCGTCGATGTGCAGCACGAAGTCGTCGAACGCGTCCGGGTCGGGCTGGGCCTCGGTGTGCAGGTCGTGGTGCAGCTGCGCGGCAGTGACCAGTTCCCAGACCTGGGCCCGCACGATCGGCAGCTTGTCCGGGTCCAGCGCCGCCACGGTCGCGTACTCGTCCAGCAGTTGTTCGAGTTTGGCCAGGTCACCATAGGTGTCGGCGCGGGCCATCGGCGGGATCAGGTGGTCCACGACGACGGCGTGGCCGCGCCGTTTGGCCTGGGTGCCCTCGCCGGGGTCGTTGACGATGAACGGGTAGATCAGCGGCGTGTCGCCGAGTACCGCGTCCGGGGCGCAGTCGGCGGCCAGGCCAAGGCCCTTGCCCGGCAGCCATTCCAGCGTGCCGTGCTTGCCGAGGTGGATGACCGCGTGCGCGCCGAACTCCTCGGCCAGCCAGCGGTAGGCGGCCAGATACTGGTGGCTGGGCGGCAGGTCCGGGTCGTGGTAGATGGCGATCGGGTTCTCGCCGAAGCCGCGGGGCGGCTGGATCATCAGCACGACGTTGCCGAACTGGAGCGCGGCAACGTAGATCTCGTCGTCGGTGACGTACAGCTCGCCGGGCGGTGGCCCCCAGTGCCGGGTCATGTTCTCCCGCAACGCCTCCGGCAGCGCACCGAACCACTCCCGGTAGCGGGCGGGCGGCACCCGGATGGCCGCGACCGCCATCTGCTCCTCGGTCAGCCACTCCACGTCGTGCCCGCCGGCCGCGATCAGCCGGTGCACCAGCGAGTCACCGTCCACGGTGGATGGATCGAGGTCGTCGATCCGGTAGCCGGCATCGGCCAGCGCGCGCAGCAGCGCGACGGCGGAGGCCGGGGTGTCCAGGCCGACCGCGTTGCCGACCCGCGAGTGCTTGGTGGGATAGGAGGACAGCACGATCGCCAGCCGCTTGTCCGCGTTGGGCACCTGCCCCAGCCGGGCCAGCGCGGTGGCGATGCCGGCCACCCGGGCCGCCCGCTCCGGATCGGCCGCGTACACCGGGATGCCGTCCGGGCCGATCTCCTTGAACGAGAACGGCACGCCGATCAGCCGACCGTCGAACTCGGGGATCGCCACCTGCATGCCGGCGTCCATCGGGGAGAGCGCGGCGCTGCTGGCCGCCCAGTCCGTCCGGGTCGAGGTGAGCACGAGGCCCTGCACCACCGGCACGTCCAACTCGGCCAGCGCGCCCGCGTCCCAGGCGTCCTCGGCGCCGCCCGCGCTGGCCTCGGCGGCCACCGCCCCACCGGCGGCGAGCACGGTGGCGACCAGCGCGTCACACCGGCCGAGCAGCGCGCGCAGCCCACCGGCCTGCTCGGGGTCCAGGCCGCGCAGCGACCCGCTGAACACGGGCAGCGCGTTGGCGCCGGCGGCCTCGACGGCGTCGGCGAGCGTGTCCACGAAGGCGGTGTTGCCGGCCAGTTCGTGGGCCCGGTAGAAGACGATGCCGACGGTCGGCCGGGCCGGGTCGTGCGGCCGGTCGCCGTGCACGCCGAAGGCCGGGCTCACGGCGGGCGGGGCGAAGCCGTGGCCGGTCAGCAGCACCGTGTCGGACAGGAAGCCGGCGAGTTCGCGCAGGTTGGCCGGACCGCCCTCGACCAGGTACGCAAGCGCTTGTGCGACCACGCCACCGGGCACCGAGGACAGCGCCATCAGCTCGGCGTCGGGCACCGCCTCACCGCCGAGACAGACGGTCGGCACGCCGGCCGCGAGCACCGCGGCCAGCCCTTCCGTCCAGGCCCGCCGGCCGCCGAGCAGCCGGACGATCGCCAGTTCGACCCCGTCCAGCAGGGCCGGCACGTCCTCGGCACGCACCCGGGCCGGGTTGCCGACGCGGTAGTCGGCACCGCAGTCGCGGGCAGCCAACAGGTCGGTGTCCGCAGTGGACAGAAGCAGGATCACGGCGTGTCCCTCCTCGGGGTCACCCGCCCCGATCGCACCCTCACGCTCAGCAGCGCCGGCCGGAGTGTCCTGGCTCCCGGATCGTCACGGTGTCCTCGGCCTTCCCAGGGCGTACTGCCCCAGTGGCACGCTCGGAGGACCCGCTCCTCGGTGACAGTGGCGGGACCGCCCCGGATTCACACCGGGTTCCTCCACCTGACCGTCGCTGGTTGACCGTTGTCTGGTCACGGCAATGCTAACGGCCCGTCGGCCGGGCACCAGCCAACGAGCGAAGCCCCACAGTCCGCGGCGACTGCCGGATGGGTGTTCGAGTCAGGTGCCGGTCGGGTCAGGGCTTGCGGCCCACCCCGGCCAGCCCGGTCGCCCGACCGGCCGGCGCGGTGCCGTCCTCAGCCGATTCCGGGTGCCAGTCCCAGAGCAGCACGATGCCCGGCTCGACCAGTTCGACCCCGGCGAAGAACGTCTCGAACTGCGCTTTCGTCCGGTAGGTGAACGGGGTGGCGGTGCGCTGGTAGATCGAACTCGCCTGCTTGGCGCCGGCCTCGCGGTCCTCGGCCAGGTTGTCCGTGCTCGGGTGCGACAGGGCCAGATAGCTGCCGCCGGCCAGCCGGTCTCGATAGCCGGCGATCAGGCCGGCCGGGTCGCTGTCGTCGTCGACGTACTGGAGCACGCCGGCGAGGACCAGCGCGACCGGGCGGGACAGGTCCAGCAGCCGGAGCGTCTCCGGGTGGTTCAACACCTGCTCGGGGTCCCGGAGGTCGGCCTGGATCGCGGTGGCGTTGTTGTTGCCGGCCAGGATCGTCTTACTGTGTGTCACCGCGATCGGCTCGATGTCGACGTAGACCACCCGCGCGTTCGGGTTCACCCGCTGCGCGATCTCGTGCACGTTACCGACCGTGGGGATGCCCGAACCGAGGTCGAGGAACTGGTCGACGCCCTGGTCGGACAGGTACCGCACCGCGCGCCGCAGGTAGGAGCGGTTGGCCTGCATGCCCAGCCCGATCCCCGGATGCACCTTGGCCATGTCGTCGGCGGCCTTGCGGTCCACCTCGAAGTTGTGCGCGCCACCAAGAAAGTAGTCATAGATCCGGGCCGATGACGGCCGGTCGACATCAAGTTTGCCCAGTGCGGGATCGGGACCAGTCATGCCGCGCTGCCTCCGGTTCGGGATTACTATCTGTCATCAGCCCGCCGTGATTTCTGATGAACAGCGTGGCATATCACCCGAGCGGGCGACTAGTAACCCATCTAGTGAACCGTGTGTGACAGCCGACCGTGGTCGTCAATGGCAGTTGGCCCAATCCATGCCCGATCGGAAGCGCGGGCATAGGGTTGCCGCGGATGTTGGACGAGCTCGATCATGATCGTTGGAGGAACCAGAGATGAGCCTGGACCGTCCCGTCGCCCCCGATCCCTACCAGCTGTTGCCCGCGGTCGGATCGTTCACGGTCAGCTCGACCGACGTCGAGCAGGGCGCCAAGCTGCCCAACGCCCAGGTGTTCAACGGCATGGGCGTCGAAGGCGACAACCGCTCCCCGCAGCTGAGCTGGACCGGCGCGCCGGAGGGCACCCAGAGCTACGTGGTGACCTTGTTCGACCCGGATGCCCCCATCCCCGGTGGGTTCTGGCACTGGATCGCGGTGGACATCCCCGCCTCGGTCACCGAACTGGCCACCGGCGCCGGCGAGAGCGACGACACCCTGCCCGACGGCGCCTTCCACGTGCGCAGCGACTTCGGCTCGGCGGCCTACGGCGGCGCGGCCCCACCCCAGGGCGACCCCGACCACCGCTACTACTTCGTCGTGCACGCGGTCGACGTGCCCAAGCTGGGCGTGGACAACTCCGTCACCCCGGCCGTGGTCAGCTTCAACCTGGCGTTCCACACCCTGGCCAGGGCGATCATCACACCCGTGTACGGCCACTGAGCAAGCCACGCGACGATGCACACTGTTCGGGAATCAAGTTGCCGGAGACGGGGTTCGATCTGAAGTGCGGCACTTTGACCTGGTGATCCTCGGCACCGGCTCCGGCAACTCGATCCTTGACCACCGCTTCGCCGACTGGGACGTGGCGATCGTGGAGAAGGGCGTCTTCGGCGGGACCTGCCTGAACGTCGGCTGTATCCCGACCAAGATGTTCGTGCACACCGCGGACGTCGCGAACTATGCGAGCGGCGGACCCCGGCTGGGCGTGGACAGCGAACTGCACGGCGTGCACTGGACCCAGATCCGGGACCGGATCTTCGGCCGGATCGACCCGATCGCCGCCGGCGGCCGCGAGTACCGCGCCAACCACCCGGACAACAAGAACGTCACCGTGTTCAACGGGGTCGGCACCTTCGTCGGCGAGAAGACGATCACCGTCACGCTCAACGACGGCGGCACGGAGATCTTCACCGCCGATCGGATCGTGCTCGCCGGCGGCGGGCGGCCGACCGTTCCGGACGTGCCCGGCCTGGACGAGATCGACTACTACACCAGCGACACGATCATGCGGCTGGACAAGCTGCCCGCCCGGCTGGTCGTGCTCGGCAGCGGCTACATCGCCAGCGAACTGGCGCACGTGTTCTCGGCCTTCGGCGTGCGGATCACCATGGTCGCCCGCTCGGACACGCTGCTACGCGGCGAGGACGAAGCGATCAGCGCCCGGTTCACCGAGCTGGTCGAGCAGCGCTGGGACCTGCGGTGCAACCGCAAGACCACCCGCGTCGAGCGCGTCGGCGACACGGTCCGGCTGCACCTGGAAGGTCCCGACGGCGCCGAGGTGGTCGAGGGCGACGAGCTGATGGTGTGTGTCGGCCGGGTGCCCAACTCCGACCTGCTGGACCTGGACAGGACCGGCGTGACCACCCGGCCGAACGGCAAGATCATCGTGGACGAGTTCCAGCGGACCGTGGTGGACGGGATCTACGCGCTGGGCGACATCAGCTCCGAGCACGACCTCAAGCACGTGGCCAACCACGAGTCCCGGGTGGTGCAGCACAACCTGCTGCACCCCGACGAGCCGATCGCGTCCGACCACCGGTTCGTGCCGCACGCGGTGTTCAGCTCGCCGCAGATCGCCGCGGTCGGGATCACCGAGCAGCAGGCCCGCCGGTCCGGGATTCGTTATGTCACCTCGATCCAGGAGTACGCCGGAATCGCGTACGGCTGGGCGATGGAGGACATCACCAGCTTCGCCAAGCTGATCGCCGACCCGGCCACCGGTCAGTTGCTGGGCGCACACATCATCGGCCCGCAGGCGTCCACGCTGATCCAGCCGCTCATCCAGGCGATGAGCTTCGGCCTGGACGCGCACACGATGGCCCGTGGTCAGTACTGGATCCACCCGGCCATGCCGGAGCTGGTGGAGAACGCGCTGCTCAGCCTGCCGCTGGACTGACCAGCACGGCCGCCCTCAGACGAACCGGGGGCGGCCGGCCATGATGCCCACCCCGGCCTGCGCCACGAGTACGGCCAGGATGAACAGCAGCGACACTGTCCAGCCGCCGGTGAGTCCGTGCAACATGCCGAACAGCAGCGGGCCGAGCACGGCGAACAGGTAGCCGAAGCTCTGCGCCATGGTGGACAGCGCCCGGGTGTCGGCGACCGACCGGCTGCGCAGCGAGATCAACGCCACCGCGATGGCGAACACGCCCATGCCGATACCCAGGCAGATCGACCACACCCAGGGCGCGGCCGAGGGCGCCAACAGCAGGCCGAGCACGCCGACGATGCCCACCGCCGTGGTGCCGGCCAGCCAGGCGGACTGGGACCTGGCCCGGCTGGCCAGCGGGGTGACGATCAGGCTCAACGGCACACCGAGCACGCTCAGCACGCCGGTCATCACCCCGGCCAGCCCTCTGCTCACGCCGGCCGACATCAGCACCTGCGGAATCCAGCCCATCGCCGCGTAGGCGAACATCGCCTGCAGGCCGAAGAACACGGTCACCGACCAGGCCAGCCGGCTGCGCAGCAGCGAGCGTGGCTCGGCGGTCGCCGGTGGGGCGAGTTCGCCGAGGTCGTGCGCGACCGGGTCGGTGTCGGGTTCGGGTTCGACCGGCCGGCCCGGCCGGGCCGCGATCAGCCAGCCGATCAGCGCGAGCGCGGCCAGGACGGCCCAACTACCCAGCGCCGGCCGCCAGCCGCCGAACGCGGTGTCCAGTACCGGGGTGACCACCGCGCTCAGCGCGGCCGCGCCCTGCAACGCGGCGGTGTAGAACCCGGTCAGCAGGCCGATCTTCGCCGGGAAGGACTCCCGGATCACCACCGGGATCAGCACGTTGCACACCGCGATCCCGGCGCAGGCGATGAAGGTCCCGGCGAGCACGACGGCGGGACCGTCCAGCACCCGGACCACCAGGCCTGCGGTGAGCAGCGCGAGCGCGAAGCCGAGCGCCCGGCGGATGCCGTGCTGCCGGGCGAGCACCGGGGCGAGCAGGCCGGCGAGTCCGAAGCAGAGCACCGGCAGCGCGGTGATCACGCTGGCGAAGGCCGAGGACGCCCCGAGCGAGGACCGCACCTCGTCGAGCACCGGCCCGAGCCCGGTGATCGCCGGCCGCAGGTTCGCCGAGACGAGCAGAACGGCGACGATCAACAGCAGGGTCGGCGCGAGCGCGTTGTTCCGCCGCGCTCGTGCCGACGTGGGCAGTGTCGATGTCGGCTGTTCGGTCGTCATGGCTCTAGAATGACATACGTAGGATGTTCGGATGAAAGGATGCTTAGGTGTCCCTCACCACCAGCTCGTCACACCCGGCCGGCCAGCCGTTGACCGTGACCCGCCGCGCCGGCCTGGTAGACCAGGTGATCGACCAGATGCGCGCGGCCATCGTCAACGGCGACTGGCAGGTCGACCAGCGCATTCCGGCTGAACCGGAGCTGGTGACCGCGCTGGGCGTCGGACGCAACACCGTGCGCGAGGCGGTCCGGGCGTTGGCCCACGCCGGGCTGCTGGAGGTCCGCCAGGGCGACGGCACGTTCGTCCGGGCGACCAGCGAGATCTCCGGTGCGGTGCGCCGGCTGTGCGGGTCGGAGCTGCGCGAAGTGCTCCAGGTGCGCCGTGCGCTGGAGGTGGAGGGGGCCCGGTTGGCCGCCCACCACCGGACCGCGGCGGACCTCCGCGAACTCACCGGGGCCTACGCCGCCCGGGACGCGGCGTCCACCGCGCGGGCGTGGGCGGCCTTCGTCGACGCGGACACGAGCTTCCACCAACTGGTGATGCGGTGCTCACACAACGGCCTGCTCATCGAGCTGTACCACGGCATGACCGAGGTCGTCCGCGCCAGCGTCGCGGCCACGATCCGTGAGTCACCGGCCCACCAGCCCGAGGAGATCGACCACATCGGCCTGCTCGACGCGATCCGCGACCGCGACCCCGACCGGGCCGCCCAGCAGGCCAGCGGCTTCCTGGACGAACTGCTCACCAACCCGCCGGCCGACTAGGACACGCCCTGGCTCAGCCCGCGCCGGGCGGCAGCAGCGGCAGTCCGGGGGTGGCTCCCTCGTCCAGCAACCGGCACACCGCATCGGTGTCCAGGCAGTCCGCCACCAGGTCACCCAACAGGTCCAACTGGGCCGCCCGGGCTGCCGCGAACGAGGTGTCCGGCGCCGCGACAAAACCGGACCGACCGGCCTGGCCGGCGGCCCAGCCCAGCAGCGCCCGCCGCGCCTCGTCGTTCTCCAGCAACCCGTGCCAGTGCGTCCCGGCCACCGGACCGGCCAGCGCACCCTCCGGTTCGCCCGAGGGCAGCGTGACCAGTCCGGTCAGGCCCGCGCCCCGGCGGCTCACCTGGCCGTGGTGGATCTCGTAGCCGGCCACCGCCGCGCCGAAGGCCGTGCCGGTCGGCTGGGCCAACGTCTTCGCCGGCACGAACCGCACATCCAGATCGAGCAGGCCGAGCCCGGTGACCGTGCCCGCCGCCGACTCCACCGGGTCGTCGATCTGCCGGCCGAGCATCTGGAAACCGCCGCAGATCCCCAGAATCGGGCGCCCGGCCCGCACGTGGGCGTGCACCGCGTCGGCCAGTCCGGTGCGACGCAGCCAGTCCAGGTCGGCGACGGTGGCCTTGCTTCCGGGCAGCACCACCAGATCCGCGTCAGCGAGTCGGGACGGCTCGGTGACCAGCCGCACGCTCACCCCTGGCTCGCACGCCAGCGCCTCGACATCGGTCGCATTGGACACCCGGGGCAGCCGCAGCACCGCCACCCGCAGCCAGTCCGTGCCCACCGGCGGCCGGGGCCGGCCGAGCACGCCGTCCACCGGGTAGGACAGCGAGTCCTCACCGTCCAGCCACAGGCCGTCGTGCCAGGGCAGCACGCCCAGCGTCGGCCGGCCGGTCAGCTCGGTGATCCGCCGCACACCCGGTTCCAACAGCGTCGGGTCGCCGCGGAACTTGTTGATCACGAACCCGGAGATGAGCCGCTGGTCCTCGGCGTCCAGCAGCGCGAGCGTGCCGTAGAGGTGCGCGAACACCCCGCCGCGGTCGATGTCGGCGACCACCAGCACCGGCAGGTCGGCGGCCCTGGCCAGGCCCATGTTCGCGATGTCGTTGGCCCGCAGGTTGATCTCGGTCGGCGAACCGGCGCCCTCGCAGATCACCACGTCGTACTCGGCCCGCAGCCCGGCCAGCGTGTCCAGCACGGTCTCCAGCAGGGCCGCCTTGCGCCGCGCGTAGGACCTCGCGCTGACCTCGCCGACGACCCGGCCCAGCACCACCACCTGGGAACTGCGGTCACTGCCCGGCTTGAGCAGCACCGGGTTGAACCGCACGCTTGGCGCGAGCCCGGCCGCGGCCGCCTGGGTGGCCTGCGCCCGGCCGATCTCGCCGCCGTCGGTGGTGACCACCGAGTTGTTGGACATGTTCTGCGCCTTGAACGGCGCCACCCGCACCCCTTGCCGGGCCAGCCACCGGCACAGGCCGGTGGCCAGGGTGCTCTTGCCGGCGTCCGAGGTGGTGCCGGCGATCAGCAGGGCGTTGGTCACGGCAGGGTGAGGATTTCCGCCCCGTCCTCGGTGACCACGAGGGTGTGCTCGAACTGCGCGGTGAGCTTCTTGTCCTTGGTGGTGACCGTCCAGTCGTCGGGCCACACGTCGTAGTCGATGGTGCCCAGGGTGATCATCGGCTCGATGGTGAACGTCATGCCGGTCTCGATCACCGTCTGCACCGCCGGCTGGTCGTAGTGCAGAACCGTTGGCGCGCCATGAAAGTAGGGACCGACACCGTGCCCGGTGAAGTCCCGGACGACGCCGTAGTCGAACCGCTTGGCGTAGGACTCGATCACCCGGCCGATGACGTTGAGCGCCCGCCCCGGCTTGACCGACCTGATCGCCCGCATGGTCGCCTCGTGCGTGCGCTCGACCAGCAGCCGGGCTTCCTCGCTCACGTCACCGGCGAGGAAAGTCGCGTTGGTGTCGCCGTGCACGCCGTGGATGAAGGCGGTGACGTCGATGTTGCAGATGTCACCCTCCTCGATCACCGTCGAGTCCGGGATGCCGTGGCAGATGACCTCGTTGAGCGAAGTGCAGCACGACTTCGGGAACGACCGGTAACCCAACGTCGAGGGGTAGGCCCCGTGGTCGCAGAGGAACTCGTGCACCACCGCGTCGATGTCGTCGGTGGTCGCCCCCGGCTTGACCGCCTTGCCGCCCTCGCGCAGGGCCTGCGCGGCGATCCGGCTGGCGATCCGCATCGACTCGATGACCTCAGGTGTGCGCACACCGCTGCCGGTGTCGCGCTGCGGGCTCGTCCTACCCACGTACTCGGGCCGGGCGATGCTGTCGGGCACGGGCCGACGAGCGGACTGGACACCTGGTTTCAGGGCGGCGCGAACGGGCATGCGTTCCAGCCTACGATGCACCGGCAGACACCACGGCAGGACCGACCTGTTCGGCAGCCGGCGCCTTGTCACCGGCAACATGGCTACCCGGGCGATCAGGCGCCGTCGAGCGTGAACGTCACCCGCTTCCGGGCCATCTCCCGCACGTCCTCGGGCAGATCCGGCACGTCGACCAGCCGGTCGAGCAGCTCGGGTTCGATGGTGATCGCCCGGAACACCAGATTCACGCTCGCCTCGTGGTCGGGCCGGTGCACCACCCGAAGCCGGTCGCCGGCGCGCACCGCACCTGGCCGGACCACCCGCAGGTAGGCGCCGGGGCAGCCGCGTCGGGTGAACGTCTTGACCCAGCCCCGCCGGTCCAGCCAGCCGGCGAAGGTCCGGCACGGGATGCGCGGACCGGTCACCGCGAGCACCAGGTCCGGACCGATCTGCCAGTGCTCGCCGACCAGCGCACCGCTGACATCCACCCCCGAGGTGGTCAGGTTCGCGCCGAACAGTCCGGCCCGCGGCGGTCCGCCGAACTCCTCGGCCCACGCGTCCAGGTCCTCCCGGGCATAGGCGTAGACGGCCTGCTCCTCGCCACCGTGGTGGCGTTTGTCACACACCTCATCGCCGATCAGGCCGCTGCCGCCGACGCCTTTCGGCCCGGGGGCGCGGACCTCGACCGGACCGGGCACCGGGCGCTTGTCGATGCCGGTGACATTGAGATCGGTGTGCGCACTCGTGCGCCGGCGGCCGACATTGACCGAGACCACGATCGACATAACGGCAGGCTAGCCCGCCCGGAACCACCCTGTCGTGCGGATTTTCAGCGGTGCACGGTGTCTCAGAAGAGCACGGTCGCGTACTGGCCGACCTGCGTGAAGCCGATCCGCGCATAGGCCGCTCTGGCCGGGGTGTTGAACCCGTTGACGTACAGGCTGGCGCTGCGGCCAAGGCCCCGGACCAACCGGTCGACGACGGCGGCCGTGCCGTGCGTGGCCAACCCGGAACCGCGCCGGTCGGGGTGCACCCACACGCCCTGGATCTGCCCGACCTGCCGGGCCAGCGAACCGACCTCCGCCTTGAAGACCACCTCACCGCCCTCGAACCGGGCGAACGCCCGGCCACCGGCGATCAACTCGGCCACCCGCGCCCGGTAGCTCAGGCCACCGTCGTCGGCACACGGGTCGATGCCGACCTCCTCGATGAACATGGCGATCGCGGCCGGCAGGTAGCGGTCCAGTTCGTCGGGCCGCACCGGGCGCACCAACGGGTCGATCGACACCATCGGCGGCTGTGACATGGCCAGCAGCGGCTGGTCGGGGCGGACCTCACGGGCCGGACCCCAGTCGGCGGCCAGTTCTTCCCACAGGCCGAGGACCTGCTCGGCCGGACCCACCAACGAGGAACACATCCGGCCCCGGCGGACCGCCCGGTCGGCGAACGTGCGCAGCGCGGACCGGTTGCCGCACAACGGAACCAGGTTGGGGCCCGCGAAACACAGGCCCTCCAGCTTGGTGCCCCGGATCGGCCGGTTCTCGGTGCCCCACATCTCGCCGCCGAGCCGCCACGGCTCCAGACCGGCGACCTCCACCCTGGCGGCGACCATGCAGGACGCGACCGGGTCCACATCGAGGATCGCCCGGACCGCAGTCAGGTCACGATCCCCGAGCAGGCGCGCACCGCCGAGCCTCAACACTCTTTCAGCCTGCCAGACGCGCGCCGGACACGGACGGGAGGTCTTGTCGAAATACCCTTTTGCCACACAACCGTGTCTCTCCCGATCACCGAGAGAGACGAAAACAGCAGGTCAGCCGACCGAGACGACCGGCTCGCCGGTGGCGCCGGCCGCGCCGATCTCCTCCGCGATACGCATCGCTTCCTCGATCAGCGTTTCCACGATCTGTGCCTCCGGCACGGTCTTGATGACCTCACCACGCACAAAAATCTGGCCCTTGCCATTACCCGACGCGACACCCAGATCCGCCTCACGCGCCTCACCAGGCCCGTTCACCACA
>DATATV010000048.1:0-1700 GCA_036268615.1 Pseudonocardiaceae bacterium | reverse complement strand
GGCCTGACCGCCGCTTATCGATTGCGTCAGACCGTCGGTGACGAGGCGAGCATCACGCTGTTCGACCCGGCTGACCGGCTCGGTGGTGTGCTGCGCACCGAGCAGGTCGGCGGAGCCGCCGTCGATGTCGGCGCCGAAGCGTTCGTGGTACGCCGGCCGGAAATGCCGGCGCTGCTCGCCGAACTGGGCCTAGCGAACGAGCAACTCGGCACGACCGGGGCGCGTCCGCTGATTTACAGCCAGAACCGGCTGCATCCACTGCCGGCGGGAACGCTCAACGGCATTCCGTCGTCCGCGGAGTCGATGGCCGGTCTGGTCAACGACGCCACTCTGGCTCAGATCGCCGCCGAGCAGGATCAGCCGTTGAGTTGGCAGCCCGGTGCCGACCCGGCGGTCGGCGACCTGATCGCCGACCGGTTCGGCGAGCAAGTGGTGGCCCGGTCAGTGGATCCGATGCTCAGCGGCGTCTATGCGGGGTCGGCGGCGACCATCGGCCTTCGCGCGGCGGCCCCGACACTGGCTGCGGGTCTGGACGCGGGCGCCACGAGTCTCACCGACGCGGTCCGCCAGGCCCTGAACAGCATCACCGCCGGTCCGATCTTCGGTGCGGTGGGCGGGGGATACACCGTGCTGGTCGAGGAACTTGTCCGTCGCAGCCGGTTCGACTGGGTGCCGGCCGCGGTCGATGGCATTGACGCCGCCGCACACGGCTGGGAGGTGCGCGACACCGCCGGCGGGCAGTGGCACGCCGACGCGGTGATTTTCGCGGTCCCGGCCGCGCGACTTGCTCGCCTGGTCGACGGCATCGCCCCACGCACCGCGGCGGCAGCCGGCCGAATCGAGAGCGCCTCCTCAGCGGTGCTCGCGATGGCGGTGCCGCGCGGCATCGACTTCCCGCAGAATTCCGGCGTCCTGGTGGCCAGCCGAGAAAAGTTGCACGCCAAAGCGATAACGCTGTCGTCGCGGAAGTGGGGTCGGCGCACCGACGTGGAGCTGTTACGACTTTCGTTCGGGCGCTTCGGTGACGACCTGGCGACGCGCGCATCCGACGACGAGATGCTGGCCTGGGCGCTCGAGGATTTGGCCACCGTTTTCGGTCTCACGGTCGAACCGGTTGACATCCATGTGCAGCGCTGGCCGGATGCCATGCCGCAGTACGGGCCGGGTCACCGCGACCTGGTCACCGAGTTACGGGCTGGGCTGCCGCCGACATGCCAGGTTGCCGGTAGTTATCTCGACGGGATCGGGGTGCCGGCCTGTATCGGAGCGGCCGGCCGGGCTGCTGCTGCCGCGGTCCGTGCTGTCGAAATGCCCGTGGCACGATAGTTCACATGGCCCGCCTGGACTACGACGCCCTCAACGCGAGCGTTCGCTACCTGATGTTCTCGGTGTTCTCGGTGCGCCCCGGTGCGCTCGGCCATGAGGGCGATGCCCGGGAAAAGGTGGTCGAGGAGACCGCAACGTTTTTCAAGCAACGTGAAGAGCACGGTGTCGTGGTGCGCGGCGTCTACGACGTCGCGGGTCTACGTGCCGACGCCGACTTCATGATCTGGACGCATGCCGAACGCGTCGAGGCCCTGCAAGCCACCTACCAGGATTTCCGCCGGACCACCGCGCTGGGCCGGGCGTCGACGCCGGTGTGGAGCAACGTCGCGCTGCACCGGCCGGCCGAATTCAACAAGAGCCACATCCCGGCCTTC
>DATATV010000047.1:0-1642 GCA_036268615.1 Pseudonocardiaceae bacterium | reverse complement strand
CGTCCTGTCGGTGACCGACCCGACCGGGGACGACAACGGCCCCGGCACCTACCAGTACCCGACCTCCGCGTCCTACGTCCCCGGCTCCTGGGACCTGACCGGTTTCCAGGTGATCATCGCGGGGTCGGAGGTCTACCTGCGCACCTCGCTCGCCACCCTCGTGTCGACGTTCGGCTCGGTCGACGGCGCGCAGCTGCTGGACATCTACGTGCACGACCCCTCGGCCGCCGCCAGCTCCACCGCGGCGGCGTACCCGACCCGCGACTACACGATCGCCCCGGCCGACGCGTGGAGCGAACGCCTGGAGATCCAGGGATTCGCCTCGCCGGTGTGGGTCAACCCCTCCGGGAGCCAGGTCGGCACCCCGACCGCCGTCGTCGCCTCCACCGTCGCCAAGACGATCACGATCGCCCTGCCGGAAGCCGAGTTCGGCATCCCGACATCCGGCTGGACCTTCACCGTCGCGATCACCGGGCAGGACGGCTACAGCGCCGACCAAGCCATCCCGTTCACGACCAACCCGGGCGCGTACACGCTCGGAGTGTGCCCGGCCGGCGGAATGCAGCCGATCTGCTCGCTCAGCCTGAGCGCGGTGCCCGAGGTGATGGACACCATCACCCCACCCGGCGTCGCCCAGGACACCGAGCTCAACCCGATCCCCGGACCGGTAGTCCTGCAGGGAGTCACCGTTCCGTAGGGGAAGTCACTCCTGGGTGCCGAAGCATTTCCTCAGGTGCGCCGCAGCCTGCGCGATCGCGGCCCGGCTGGCATCCAGCGTTCCGGCCATCGTGAAGAAGCCGTGCGCCATGCCGGGGTAACGGCTGAGGTCGACCGGCACTCCCTCGTCGGTGAGCCGGCGGGCGTACGCCTCGCCCTGGTCGCGCAGCGGGTCGTACTCGGCGGTGATGACCAGCGCAGGCGGCAGTCCGGCGAGGCTCTCGGCGCGCAGCGGCGAGGCCAGCGGGCTGGCAGCGTCGGCCGGATTGGGCAGGTAGTGCTGCCGGTACCAGGCCACTGAGTGCCGGTTGAACAGGAACGGGTCGTCCGCGCCGCGGGTGGACTCATCGTCGGCGAGCTGATCGGTGTTGGGATACACGAGGAGCTGGCCGGCGAGGGCCAGGCCATCGGCCCTGGCGCGCAGCGTCACCGCCGCGGCCAGGTTCCCGCCGGCGCTATCGCCGCCGACCGCCAGCCGAGAGGGGTCCGCACCGATCTCGCCGCAGTGCCCGGCGACCCACCGCAGCGCCGCGTAGCAGTCGTCGACCGCCGCCGGGAACGGGTGCTCGGGTGCCAGCCGGTAGCCGGGGACGACGACCAGGGCCCCGGATGCGTTGGCCAGGGCGCGGCTGACCCCATCGGCCGTGTCGATGGCACCGAGCACCCAGCCGCCGCCGAAGAAGTAGAGCAGCGCGGGCAGTGGCCGCTGGCTCGCGGGCCGGTACAGCCGCAACGGCAGGTCGCCACCGGGCCCGGGAATCCTCAGGCTGGCCACCTCGTGGACCGGTTCGGGCGCCCCGCCGCTGTCCCTGATAGAGGCAAGGTCTGCGGCCCTGGCGGCGGCTAGCGACATGCTGTACAGCGGCGGGACGTTGTCACGCTCGCGCTGATCGCGCATTGCCTGCAGTTGCGGGTCCAGGGGCAC
>DATATV010000046.1:0-62674 GCA_036268615.1 Pseudonocardiaceae bacterium | reverse complement strand
GCTGTTCGATGCGTTCGCCTCTGGGCGCGTCCCGACCGCTCGGAGGGCCCTGTCGAGCCCTCGATCAGGGCCCGGTGCAGGCGATCTGCCGGGCTCGATCCCCGCGGGGTTGCGTTCACCCGGTACGGTGGTTGATGCCGTACCGGGTGTCCCGTTTGTAACTCTGCTCACTCCGGACGGTAGTTGTCCTACCGCCTACACGTAACACCAGGACTCTTGTCTGCGATGACGAACTTGGGGGACGGACTGGGCGCCACAGTGGGCGCGGCTGTCGGTGGAGACCGGCAGGCGGTGGAGCGTTTGCTGACGCATATCAGTCCGTTGGTGGTGCGGTACTGCCGCGCGCGGATCGGTCTGCACGAACGATCCGCCGTGTCAGCGGAGGATGTGGCGCAGGAGGTGTGTCTCGCGGTGCTGAAGGCGCTACCTGGTTTTCAGGACCAGGGGCGACCGTTCTTGGCTTTCGTCTACGGGATCGCGCACAACAAGGTGGCGGATGTCCACCGAGCGGCGGCGCGTAACAAGTCGGAGCCGATGGCGGATGTGCCTGATGTGGCCGAGACGCGGGCTGGACCGGAGCAGCGGGCGATGCAGTCGGACCTGACGGTGCGAATGGCCACACTGCTTCGTGTGCTGCCTGCCAAACAGCGGGAGATCCTGGTGTTGCGGGTGGTGGTTGGCTTGTCAGCCGAAGAGACCGCGGAAGCGGTGGGCACGACGCCCGGCGCGGTGCGTGTTGCGCAGCACCGTGCTCTGCTGCGGCTGCGCAAGACGATCGCCACGGAGGAGGTGACCTGAGGTGCCCGGCCAGTGGAAGCAGGGGGTCGGTGGACTAGTGCGGAGATATCGGCGGCCCAGGACCATCGGGTCCGGCCGCGAGCCGCTGTTCCCGTGGACGAACGATGAACTTGCCGACGGTGTTCGGCACGGTATTGATGATGACTTCGACGACCTGGCCGACTTCGAGCTGACCGGCGGGCCGGACGACCGGGTGCCGCCGCTTGAGGATGATCGGGACGAACCGATCGACCTCGCGGCGATGCGCGCCGACGACGCCCTGCTGGACATGTTCGCCGGTGACGACTCGCTCTTCATGTCGGTCGCCGAGCGCGGCCAGCGCGGCGACGAGGCCGACCTGACCTCGCTGCTCCAGTCCTGGCGCGGCGAGGTGGACTCCACCCCCATTCCCGCGCTCTACAGCACGGACTCCGCTACCCAGGTGATCGCGCACGCCGCCTACCAGCGGCGGGCGAGCTCCCGGCGCTGGCTGGTGCCGGTGGCCTCGGCTGCCGCGGCCGTGGTGATCGCGGTGACCGGCGTGAGTTTTCTGGCGCGGGACGCGCAGCCGGGCGACACGCTCTGGGGAGTCACCCAGGTGCTCTACGCCGACCATGCCCACTCGGTCGAGGCGGCGGCGACCGTCCGGACCGAGCTCAACCATGCCAGCGTCGAACTGGAGCAGGGCCACCTCGGCGACGCCCGGGCCGCACTGGAGCAGGCGCAGGCGTCCATGCCCTCGGTGGACAGCTCCGACGGCAAGGCCGACCTGCTGGCCCAGGGCCAGGCGCTGGCGATGAAACTGCTCGCCACCACCGGGGTGAGCACCACCGACCCGACGACCAGCACGACCCTCGGCGGCACCAGCACGCTGCTGTTCCCGCCGCCCACGTCGGGCACGGTGCCGCCGAGCGACGCGGCGACCACCACGACCCAGCAGCAGCCCCCGCCGACCACGACGACCACCACGACCGACCCGCCGACGACCACGACGACCTCGCCGCCGACGACCACGGACTCCAGTCCGCAGTCGGCCGGCCCCGGCACGATCACCACGTCGGACGACGGCACCGGGACGCAGGCCGGAACCCAGGCGGGCGACAGCCCGGCCGACTCCTCAACCGGCTGACCGACCTGAGCACGATGTGACTGGCGCCGTCCCGCGAGAGCGGGGACGGCGCCAGTCACGTTTCGGGGGTCGAGTTCGGGGATGTGTGCCAAGTCACGTTCAGGGCTGAACCGGCCATGGCCGCACATCCACCGCCGGCTGCGATCAGGATCGCGGCCGGCGGCCGGAGATCAGCGCGCGGTCTCGCTGGCGGTTACGCCGTCAGCGAAACCACGGCAGTACTCCCAGGTGACGTACGTCCTGGGGTCCGGGTCGTAGGCGGGCTCGTGCGGCCGCATCCGGCCGTCGTCGAGCAACTGCTCCAGGCTTGCCCGCAGCAGCGACCAGTCGTGGTAGTGCGGTTCCTCACAGTCCTCACAGTCCACCACGATGCCGCGCACCCCACGGGGCTCCAGCAAGGCCTGGTAGACGGCGAGGTCGGCGAGGTCCTCGATCAGCTCCTCGCGTTCCGCGTCGCTGATCGGCTGCTCCGGCTCGTCATCGGCGTCGGGCAGCGCGGCGGTGGGGTCAACTGGGTCGCCCGCGAACGGGTCGGGCGGCAACGCTTCGTGCGGCACGCTCCGGCACGGTACCCGGGTTGCCGGCGACAGACACCGCCTACCACTCGATACCATGGACACTGACCGTTCTGCCTGCTCCGATGCCGACTGTGTCGGTGTGTCCCCGTCGGCCGGAACGGCTCCACCCCTCGGCCAGGAAGGCTTGTCCCCGCGCCATGACTGGAACGATGCTCGACCCGGCAACCGGCTCGCCGTCGGAGTCCTCGGAGTTCGTCGACCCGCCGATGCCGCCGAAGTTCGCCATGCTCGGGCTGACCTTCGACGACGTGTTGCTGCTGCCCTCCGAGTCGGATGTCATCCCCAGCCAGGTGGACACGAGCACCCGGCTGTCCCGCAACGTGACCCTGCGAGTCCCGCTCGTCTCCGCGGCGATGGACACGGTGACCGAGGCACGGATGGCGATCGCCATGGCCCGCCAGGGCGGCATCGGCATCCTGCAGCGCAACCTGTCGATCGAGGAACAGACCCGCCAGGCCGAGACGGTGAAGCGGTCGGAGGCCGGCATGGTCACCGACCCGGTCACCTGCTCGCCGGACGACACGCTGGCCGAGGTGGACGCGCTGTGCGCGCGGTTCCGTATCTCCGGCCTGCCGGTCACCGACGCGGACGGCACCCTGGTCGGCATCATCACAAACCGGGACATGCGCTTCGAACTGGACCACACCCGCCCGGTGCGCGAGGTGATGACCAGGTCCCTGCTGATCACCGCCCAGGTCGGCGTCACCGCCGAGGCGGCGCTGGGTCTGCTGCGCCGGCACAAGGTGGAGAAGCTGCCGCTGGTCGACGGCGCGGGCAAGCTGCGCGGGCTGATCACGGTCAAGGACTTCGTGAAGACCGAGCAGTACCCGATGGCCACCAAGGACCCCGACGGCCGGCTGCTCTGCGGCGCGGCGATCGGGGTCGGCGACGACTCCTACCGGCGGGCGATGAGCCTGGTCGACGCGGGCGTGGACGTGTTGATCGTGGACACCGCGCACGGCCACTCGCGCAACGTGCTGGGCATGGTGTCCCGGCTCAAGCGCGAACTGGGCGACACGGTCGACGTGGTCGGCGGCAACGTGGCCACCCGGGCGGGCGCCCAGGCGCTGGTCGAGGCGGGCGCGGACGGCATCAAGGTCGGCGTCGGCCCGGGCTCGATCTGCACCACCCGGGTCGTCGCGGGGGTGGGCGTGCCGCAGATCAGCGCGATCTACGAGGCCGACCTGGCCGCGCGGCCCGCCGGTATTCCGGTGATCGGCGACGGCGGCATCCAGTACTCCGGCGACATCGCCAAGGCGATCGCGGCGGGGGCCAGCTCGGTGATGCTGGGCAGCCTGTTGTCGGGCACCGCGGAGTCGCCCGGCGACCTGATCCTGCATCAGGGCAAGCAGTACAAGACCTACCGCGGCATGGGTTCGCTGGCCGCGATGTCCTCCCGGTCGGGCACCCAGTCCTACTCCAAGGACCGCTACTCGCAGGACGACGTGCTCGCCGAGGACAAGCTGGTGCCCGAGGGTATCGAGGGTCGGGTACCGTTCCGCGGGCCGCTGTCCCAGGTCGTGCACCAGCTCGTCGGCGGGCTGCGGTCGGGGATGGGTTACACCGGTGCCAACACGATCGCGGAGTTGCAGCGCGCGTCGCTGGTGCGGATCACCGCGGCGGGGCTCAAGGAGAGCCACCCGCACGATGTCACGATGACCGTCGAAGCGCCCAACTACACCGGTCGCTGACCAAGGACCAGGGGTTCGATGTCCGGAGGAACTACAGACGTGCGCGACTTGGTCGAGATCGGGATGGGGCGGACCGCGCGGCGGGCCTACGAGCTGGACGACGTGGAGATCGTGCCGTCCCGGCGCACCCGCTCGTCCCAGGTCGTGTCCACCGGGTGGCAGATCGACGCCTACCGGTTCGACATCCCGCTGATCACCCACCCCAGCGACGCGATCGTCTCGCCGTCGACGGCGGTGGCGATCGGCCAGATGGGCGGCCTGGGCGTACTCAACTCGGAGGGCCTGTGGGCCCGGCACGCCAACGTCACGGAGGCCCTGGCCACGCTGGCGAAGGCGGCCGACGACGGCGAGGAGCCGGCCGCGATCATCCGCCGGTTGCAGCAGTTGCACGCGGCGCCGATCAAGCCCGACCTGTTGGCCGAGTCGATCAAGCAGATCCGGGACGCCGGGGTGACGGTCGCGGTGCGGGTCAGCCCGCAGCGCGCGCCGGAACTGACGCCCGACCTGCTCGCCGCCGGGGTGGAGATCCTGGTCGTGCAGGGCACGATCGTGTCCGCGGAGCACGTGGCCACCGAGGACGAGGAACCGCTCAACCTCAAGCGTTTCATCGCGGATCTGGACGTGCCGGTGATCGCCGGCGGGGTGGCCGACTACCGCACCGCGATGCACCTGATGCGCACCGGCGCGGCCGGCGTGATCGTCGGCTACGGCCAGAGCGTCGGGGCGACCACGACGGACTCGGTGCTGGGTATCGGCACGCCGATGGCGACCGCGATCGTGGACGCGGCCGCGGCCCGGCGGGACTACCTTGACGAGACCGGCGGCCGGTACGTGCACGTGATCGCCGACGGCGGCGTGCAGGTCAGCGGCGACATCGCCAAGGCCATCGCCTGCGGGGCGGACGCGGTCATGCTCGGCGAGCCGCTCGCGGCCGCCTCCGAGATGCCCGGCAACGGCCTGTACTGGACGACCGCCGCCGCGCATCCGTCGTTGCCGCGCAGCCGGGTCGCCGTCGGCATGGATGAGGGCGTGGATCTCAAGACTTTGCTGTTCGGGCCGTCCAGTGATCCGGACGGGCGGGTCAACCTGTTCGGGGCGTTGCGGCGGGCGCTGGCCAAGACCGGGTACTCGGACCTCAAGGAGTTCCAGAAGGTCGGGTTGACTGTCCGCGGATAAGACCGGTCCTGCCGCGCCAGCGGCGCGGGAGGACCAGGAGCGAAGCGACCCGGTGCCGCCGGGGCTGCCTTTGGCTGACCTGCACTTATCCAGCGCCAAGTAACTTACTACTGGTCAGAAACCAGCCTTCGCGCCTAGGCTTTCCCGCATGGACGAGTTCGGGGACCAGCAGGATCACGACCAGGATCACGACCCGGACTACGACGTCGTCGTAGTCGGCTCCGGGTTCGGTGGCAGCGTCGCGGCGCTGCGGCTGACCGAGAAGGGCTATCGGGTCGCGGTGGTCGAGGCCGGTCGTCGGTTCGCCGACCACGAGTTCGCCAAGACCTCCTGGGATCTGCGCGAATACCTCTGGGCGCCGGCCATCGGCTGCTTCGGTATCCAGCGGATTCACCTGCTGCGCAACGTCCTCGTGCTGGCCGGCGCGGGGGTCGGCGGCGGTTCGCTGGTCTACGCCAACACGTTGTACCGGCCGCTCCGGCCGTTCTTCGCCGATCCCCAGTGGGCGCACATCACCGACTGGGAGGCCGAACTCGGGCCCTACTACGACCAGGCCAGTCGGATGCTCGGCGTGGTCACCAATCCGACGGTGACCCCGGCCGACGAGGTGATGCAGAAGGTCGCCGCCGACATGGGCATCGCCGACACCTATCACCCGACCCCCGTCGGGGTGTACTTCGGCGCGCCCGGCCGGAAACAGCCGGGCCAGCGGGTGGCCGACCCCTACTTCGGCGGCGCCGGGCCCGAGCGCACCGGCTGCACCGAGTGTGGCGCGTGCATGACCGGCTGCCGGGTGGGCGCGAAGAACACGCTGGTCAAGAACTATCTCTACCTCGCGGAACGGGCCGGCGCGAAGATCCTCCCGCTGACCACGGTGACCGCGCTGCGCCAGCGCGCCGACGGCTCCTACGCGCTGGACCTGCGGCGCACCGGCAGCCGGTCGGCCCGGCAGCGCCGGACGGTCACCGCGGACCAGGTCGTGCTGGCCGCCGGCACCTGGGGTACCCAGAACCTGCTGCACCGGATGCGTGACACCGGTGAGCTGCCGCACCTGTCCGACCGGGTCGGCGAGCTGACCCGCACCAACTCCGAGGCGATCATCGGCGCCGGCCGGCTGTCGGTCGATCCGGAGCGGGACTTCTCCCGTGGTGTCGCCATCTCCTCGTCGATTCATCCGAACGAGACGACGCACATCGAACCGGTCCGCTACGGCAAGGGCAGCAACGCCATGGGCCTGTTGCAGACGGTCGCCACCAACGGCTCGCTGCCGACCGCCCGCTGGCGGCAGGCGCTTCGCTTCGCCGCCACCCATCCGGTGCTGACCCTGGGCCTGCTGCGTACCTATCGGTGGAGCGAGCGCACGGTCATCCTGTTGGTGATGCAGAGCCTGGACAACTCGATCACCACCTACACCACCCGGGGTCGGTTCGGCCGCCGTAAGTACACCTCCAAGCAGGGGCACGGCGACCCGAACCCGAGCTTCATCCCGGCCGGCTACGAGGCCAACCAGTTGACCGCCAAGCACATCGGCGGGGTCGCCGGCGGCACCTGGGGCGAACTGGCCAACATCCCGCTGACCGCGCACTTCATCGGCGGCTGTGCCATCGGGTCGGACGCCGAGCGGGGCGTGATCGACCCGTACCACCGGCTTTTCAACTACCCCGGAGTGTCCGTTGTGGACGGTTCGGCGATCTCGGCGAACCTCGGGGTGAACCCGTCGCTGACCATCACCGCGCAGGCCGAGCGGGCCTTCGCGCTCTGGCCGAACAAGGGCGAGGCCGACCCGCGGCCGGTCCAGTCGGCCGGTTATCGGCGGATCACGCCGGTCGCGCCGACCCGGCCGGTGGTGCCCGCCAGTGCCCCGGGCGCGCTTCGGCTGCCGATCGGCTGAACGAGTTCCCCCATTCGGGGCAGAACGGGCACATCGCCTCCAGCGGGCCGTCGGTGCGCGGGGTTAGCCTGCGGGCGCATCAACCCCTCGGCCCCGGAGACAATGATGGTCAGTAGAGACACCGCCTGGCCGGCAGGCACGCCCTGCTGGGTCGACCTGGGCGTCGACGACGTCGTGAAGGCCCGGACGTTCTACTCGGGCCTGTTCGGCTGGGATGTCCAGCAAGGCCCGCCGGAGTCCGGCGGCTATCAGATGTGCGAGATCGACCACCGCCCGGTGGCCGGCATCGGACCCAAGATGGGGTCGCCGCAGGCGCCCGCCGCGTGGACCACCTACCTCGCCTCCGACGACGTCGACCACACCGCCGAGCACATCGGCTCGGCCGGTGGCACCGTGCTGGTGCCGCCGATGGATGTCATGGACGTGGGCCGGATGGCGCTCGCGACCGACCCTGGTGGGGCGGCGTTCGGCGTGTGGCAACCCGGTGTACACAAGGGTTTCGCTGTCGCGAACGAGCCCGGGGCGGTGGCCTGGAACGAGAACATGAGCCGCGACTACGACGCGAACCGGGTGTTCTACGCCTCGGTGTTCGACTACACCGTCGACGACCTGAGCGCCGACGGCTTCCAGTACGCGACCCTCGGGTTGGGCGGTCCGCCGGTCGGTGGCATCGGTGGCCTGCCGCCGGGCGAGTCGGACGAGCAGATCGCGCCGCACTGGCTGACCTACTTCGCGGTGCCCGACGCCGACGAGGCGATGAAGCGGATCAAGGAACTCGGCGGCAGCATCCAGGGTGACGATGCCTGGGACAGCCCGTACGGGCGGATGGCGATCGCCGCGGACGACCAGGGCGCCCGGTTCGCGGTCATCGCGCTGTCGCCGCCCGAGGGTTCCTGATCGCAGCGGTCATCTGTTAACCGCCATATTCAGCAACATTGTTCTACCCCAACCGGTTGGGGACGTTCAGTCTTGGTCTGGCTCGACCTGGCCCTGACATTCGTCCCCAACCGGGAGGACCGATGCGCCTTCACCCACGTACGCCGGCGCTGACCGCACTGGTCGGCGGCCTGCTCCTGACCGCGGGGGTGCTCGCCACCCCCGCAGCCGTGGCGGCGGTTCCCGCTGCCCCCACGCCGACCGCGAGCGCGCCGCACGCGAGCACGACGCACCGGGTGCTGTTCGACAACACGAAGGCCGAGACGGCCGGCAACGCCGACTGGATCATCTCTTCCTCGATGCCGGACCCGTTGGCCCAGAACGCGAATCCCAAGTCCGAGACGGACTGGACCGGCGCGCTGTCGTCCTGGGGCGTCGCCCTGCAACAGGCCGGTGGCTACAGCCTGAAGACGCTGCCGGCGGGCAACACCATCACCTACGGCAACACCAGCAACGCACTGGACCTGTCCAACTTCGACGAGTTCGTGCTGCCCGAACCGAACGTGCTGCTCAGCGCCGCGGAGAAGACCGCGGTGCTGAAGTTCGTGCAGAACGGCGGCGGTCTGTTCCTGATCTCCGACCACAACGGCAGCGACCGCAACAACGACGGCAAGGACTCGCCGGCGATCATCAACGACCTGATGACCAACAACGGCGTGGACAACACCGACCCGTTCGGGTTCTCGGTGGACCTCAAGGACATCAGCGCGGACACGCCGGTGGCGATCAGCGACCCGAGCAACCCGGTGCTCAACGGTTCCTTCGGCGCCGTCAAGCACAGCTCGATCAACGACGGCACCACGTTCACCCTGAACCCGTCGGACAACCCGGCGGTGAAGGGCTTGCTCTACACGAGCACGTCGAGCACCCAGGCCAACGTCAACGCGTTCTTCGTGACCAGCACGTTCGGGTCGGGCCGGGTGGCCATCTGGGGTGACAGCTCGACCATCGACGACGGCACCGGCGAGTCCGGCAACACCCTCTACGACGGCTGGCACACCGAGGACAACGCGGCGCTCGGGCTCAACGCGACCGCGTGGCTGGCCGGCAGCGGCGGCACCGGGACCGGCAGCACGGTCAGCGTGACCAACCCCGGCAGCCAGTCCAGCAAGATCGGCACCGCGGTCAGCCTGCACGTCTCGGCGTCCGACACGGACGGCGGCACGCTCACCTACAAGGCGACCGGGCTGCCGGCCGGGCTGTCCATCAACGCCGGTACCGGTGTCATCTCCGGCACGCCGACGACCGCGGCCACCAGCAGCGTCGTGGTGACCGCGACCGACAGCACCGGGCCGACCGGCACGGCCTCGTTCACCTGGACGGTGTCGGCCACCGGCACCGGCGGTTGCACGGCCGCGCAGCTGCTCGGCACCCCGGGCTTCGAGTCCGGCGCGGCCAGCCCGTGGACCGCGTCGGCGAAGGTGGTCTACAGCGGCACCAAGGAACCGGCGCGGACCGGGTCCTACGACGCCTGGCTGGACGGCTACGGCACCACGACCACGGACACGCTGTCCCAGCCGGTCACGCTGCCCACCGGGTGCTCGACCTACACGCTCGGGTTCTACCTGCACATCGACACCGCGGAGACCACGTCGAGCACCGCCTACGACACGCTCAAGGTGCAGGTGCTCAACAGCTCCGGCACGGTGTTGAGCACGCTGGCGACCTACTCGAACGTCAACGCGGCCAGCGGGTACACCCAGCGCAGCTTCAGCCTCGCCGGCTACGCGGGGCAGACGGTCACGCTGAAGTTCACCGGCGCGGAGGACAACGAGGAGCAGACCTCGTTCGTCCTGGACGACACGTCGGTCAACGTCAGCTGACCAGCGCGGAACCCAGCACCCCGGCCCGGCCGTCGGTGACCCCGGCGGCCGGGCCGGTCCGTCCCCTGAACCGGTGACCCCGAACGCCTCGACGGGCGCGACCAACCTGACCGGGTGATCATGCGTCCACCGGTGGGAGGTCGGGGACGATGGGGATCAACACGACCAAGGGGATCAATCGGCGGCGGTTCCTGGCTGCCGCCGGACTGGGCGCGACCGGCGCGGCGCTGACCGCCTGCACCGGCCGATCACCCGCACCGCCCGCCGCGCCGACCACCACACCACCGGTGACCTCGGCTCCCGCCACGACCACGCCGGCGGCCGATTCGATCGACTATTCGGCCTTGCGAGCGAAACTCGCCGGTCAGCTCGTCACCCCGGACCAGCCCGGCTACTCGACGGCCCGGCGGTCCTACAACCCGCTGTTCGACGACCGGCGGCCGGGCGCGGTCGCCCAGGTGAGCAGCGTCTCCGACGTGCAGGCGTGCGTGTCCGCGGCGGCCGGCACGCACACGCCGATCGCCGCGCGCGGCGGCGGCCACAGCTACCTCGGCGCGTCCACGCCGGACAACGCGCTCGTTGTGGACCTGGGCAGGCTGTCCGCGATCAGCCCGCAGCCGGACGGCAGCGTCGTCGTCGGTGCCGGCACCCGACTGATCGACCTGTACGCGGCGCTCGCCGCGGCCGGCCGGTGCCTGCCCGGTGGCTCGTGTCCGTCGGTCGGGGTGGCCGGGTTGACCCTGGGCGGCGGCATCGGTGTGCTCGCCCGGCGGTACGGGCTGACCTGCGACCAGCTGACCTCGGCGACCGTGGTCACCGCCGACGGCACGGTGCGCACCGCGTCGCCCGGCAGCGAACCCGACCTCTACTGGGCGCTGCGCGGCGGCGGGGGCGGCAACCTCGGCATCGTCACCTCGTTCACCTTCAGCACCGCGCCCGCGCCGAGCCCGACCGTGTTCTCGCTGCGCTTTCCGGCCGGCTCGGTCGGCCAGGTGCTCGGCGAGTGGCAGCACTGGCTGGCCGGCGCGCCCGACGAGTTGTGGTCCAACTGCACGGTGACCGTCGGCAGCCCGCCCACCTGCCGGGTCGGCGGGTGTTTTCTCGGGTCGCCGGCCGGCCTCGCGCCGCTGCTCACCTCGCTGGCCGGTCGCGCCGGGGTGCAGCCGGTGTCGAAGTACAGCAAGCAAATGAGCTATCTGGACGCGATGCGCTACTTCGCGGGCTGCGCGGGGGACTCGGTCGCGCAGTGCCACCTCAGCTCGGCCGGCGGGGCGCTGGGCCGGGAGTCGTTCGTCGCGTCCTCCCGGGTGCTTGCGGCGCCGGTGACCGACCTGACGCCGGTGGTGCGCGCGTGCACCGGGCCGGCCGGGATGTCGGTGATCTTCGACGGCCTCGGCGGCGCGGTCGGCCGGGTCGCCGCCGACGCGACCGCGTTCCCGCACCGGTCCGCGCTGGCCACCGTGCAGATCTACCTGGACACCACGGCCGCCGCACAGGCGGCGTCGACGGCGCAGGTCACGTCCGTCCGCGACGAACTGGCCGCGGTGCTGGGGCCGGGTGCCTACGTCAACTACCTGGACCGCACGACCCCCCGGCAGGACTACTACCTCGGCAACCTGGCCCGGCTGACCCAGGTCGCCGACCGGTACGACCCGACCGCGGTCTTCTCCACCCTCGGCCGCTGACCCGGTCCCCGAAGGACGTGGTCCCGCCCGGGTAGAATGGTCTGGCTGACCGATGATGGTGGCTAGGGTTCCGCGGCCGGGTGCACGTCCTCCGGCGGGTCTGGTTCGAGCGCCACGGAAAACCGGCTTCGCCCCGCGTCACCCGGCGCGGTGGAGGCCGGCAGGCATCTCCGGGAGAGAAACCCAGGGAGGGACCGGTCGGCACACGAACCTGTGTGCCGAGAGGGTCCAGCGCTTGCCAGCCGGGTCTTCTCGCACCTCGATCGAGGAGAGAGAGTCAGCCGAGTGAACCAGCCACAGCGCCCAGCGGAGTCCGACCAGCCGCCCACCGAGACCCAGCGTCCCGTGCTGGTGATGGACTTCGGTGCCCAGTACGCGCAGTTGATCGCCCGCCGGGTCCGCGAGGCCCAGGTCTACTCCGAGGTGGTCCCGCACACCACGTCCGTGGCCGACCTGTTGGCGCGCAAGCCGTCGGCGATCGTGCTGTCCGGCGGTCCGTCCAGTGTGTACGAACCGGGCGCGCCCGCCGTGGACCCCGCGCTGTTCGCCGCCGGGGTGCCGGTTTTCGGGATCTGTTATGGCTTCCAGGCGATGGCGCAGGCGTTGGGCGGCACCGTCGCGCACACCGGCGTGCGCGAGTACGGGCGCACCGAGGTCGCCGTGCGCGACTCCGGCGGCGCGCTGCACGCCGAACTGCCCAGCCGGCACCCGGTGTGGATGAGCCACGGGGACAGCGTCACCGCCGCCCCCGCCGGATTCATCGTGACGGCCGGCAGCGACGGCGCGCCGGTGGCCGCGTTCGAGGACGCCGAGCGCGGTTTCGCCGGCGTGCAGTACCACCCCGAGGTAGGGCATTCGCCGCACGGCCAGGAAGTGCTGCGCCGGTTCCTCCGGGACATCGCCGGAATTCGTCCACAGTGGACGATCGCATCCATTGTGGACGAGCAGGTGGCTGCGGTGCGGGCGGCGGTCGGCGACGGGCGGGCGGTTTGCGGGCTGTCCGGCGGGGTCGACTCGGCGGTGGCTGCCGCGCTCGTGCAGCGGGCCATCGGTGACCGGCTGACCTGTGTGTTCGTCGACCACGGGCTGCTGCGAGCCGGCGAGCGGGCCCAGGTCGAGCGGGACTTCGTCGCCGCCACCGGGGTCAACCTGGTCACCGTCGACGCCCGCGAGCGGTTCCTCACCGCGTTGGCCGGCGTGACCGACCCGGAGACCAAGCGCAAGATCATCGGCCGGGAGTTCATCCGGGTGTTCGAGCAGGCTGCCCGCGATCTGCAGACGGCCGCCGGTGAACGCGGCGAGCACTACGACTTCCTGGTGCAGGGCACGCTCTACCCGGACGTGGTGGAGTCCGGTGGCGGCACCGGCGCGGCCAACATCAAGAGCCACCACAACGTCGGCGGGCTGCCCGAGGACCTGAAGTTCCAGTTGGTCGAACCGCTGCGCGCGCTGTTCAAGGACGAGGTCCGCCGGGTCGGGCTGGAACTGGGCCTGCCCGAGACGATCGTGCAGCGGCAGCCGTTTCCCGGGCCCGGCCTTGGCATCCGGATCATCGGCGAGGTGACCGCCGAGCGGCTGGCGATCCTGCGGGCCGCTGACGCCATCGCCCGGGAGGAGCTCACCGCGGCCGGCCTGGACCGGGACATCTGGCAGTGCCCGGTGGTGCTGCTGGCCGACGTGCGCAGCGTCGGCGTGCAGGGCGACGGCCGGACCTACGGCCACCCGATCGTGCTGCGGCCGGTGTCCAGCGAGGACGCGATGACCGCGGACTGGACCCGGTTGCCCTACGACGTGCTGGAGCGCATCTCCACCCGGATCACCAACGAGGTGGCCGAGGTGAACCGGGTGGTGCTGGACGTGACGAGCAAGCCGCCCGGCACCATCGAATGGGAATGAGCTGACAAGGAGGTGTCCCGCGAACCTGAGCGAGGGGGTTCGCGGGACACCGTCTGTCGGGGCCGGGCTACCGGCGGCGCGGCCGCACGGACGCGCCGAGCAGCAGCAGACCGACGAACAGCGCGCCGCCGGCCAGCAGCCACCTCGGGTCGACCGAGGGCAGCCAGGCGTTGCCGTCGGTGATGACGTACGCCGAGGCGAACAGCACACCCAGCCCGATGATCAGGGTGAACACGTCGGGCGCGCGCCGGACGGCCCGGCTGCCCTGCTTGGTCGGGTAGTCCTCCGGTCCGTAACCCGAGGCGCCGAAGTCCTGGGTGTCCTGCTCGTACTCAGCCACGGCTGACCACCACGTCTCCCGTTCCGACGTTCGCGTCGATATGGATCTTCAGCACGTTCGGGTCACCCAGGTTGCCGCTGCTGCCCGTCTCGGACTGGTTGAGTCCGGACGCCTGCTGGTCGAGGCAGTTGATGTCACCGGCCGAGGAGTGGCAGGTCGCGGTCACCGCGGCGTTGTCCGGCACGTAGATGCGCAGGTCACCCGCGCCGAGGTGCAGCGAGATGTCCTTGCTGCCCGCGGTGGTCGGCAACTGGGTCAGGTCCAGGGTCAGGTCACCCAGCGACCGGTCGTAGTCCGGGGCCACCTGGGCCAGCGTCGTCGGAGTGAAGGTGGTGTCGCCGGTGCCGTGCCAACTGGTGATGCCGGTCGCGGTCAGCGAGACGCCGATGATCGACAGGAGCACCGCGGGCGCGATCAGCCACCGGCCGCGGCGGGCGAACGCGGCGGCGACCAGGCCGACGCCGAGCACCGAGGTGACGATGCCGAGGCCGTGCAGCGGGGTCAGCCAACCGTGGCTGACCGGCGCGAACAACACCAGCGCGGCGATGGTGACCAGCGTGGCGCCGGTGGTCACCAGGCCCACCCTGGACCTGCGCCGGGGCACCATCGGCAGGGGCGGCGGCGGAGGAGGCGTCGGGTTCGGGTCGGGCAGGTCCCAGGCGAACGGCGCCGCGCCCAGCGGGTCCCAGGCCGGCGGACCGGCCGGCTCGGTCGGGCCTGCGGGCGGCTGGTCCTCCGGGTGGGCGGGGCTGCCGAAGCCCGTTGGCATGGACATGGTCGGGTCCTCCGTGGGATCGCTGCTCGCCGGTGGCGTCGGTGGCCGGCCGTGGTCCGACCGACTGCGGTGCAGCAGATACAGGGCCGCCAGCAGCATCACCGCGCCGACGAGCTGGGTGATCCGGCCGCCGATGACGAAGCTGCTCGCCCCGATCAGGGCCAGGCACAGCACCACCGTCAACCCGGTCGAGGTGGCGCTGCGGCCCCGGCCGATCATGCTCTCGAACGCGCTGACCTTGTCGGTGTCCGCCGGCAGGAACAACCAGCCCAGCAGATAGATCAGCAGTCCCGCGCCCCCGTAGAACGCGCTGACCACCAGCACCACCCGGACGACGACCGGATCGATGCCATAACGCCGGCCGATGCCGGCGGCGACGCCCGCGATCATGCGCCCCTGTTGGGGGCGCCTGGGACGGGTCGCCCAGAAGTCCTTGGCAGTGTCCTCGAAGTTCGAGGAGATCCCCTGTGTTCCGCTCACGATATGCAGTTTGGCCGCCCGGCGACCCCCGGGACATCCGGAACACCCCTGACCGATCCCTGGTTCGGTTCCGGGGCTCCCCCGATGAAACCGACCCCGATCCGTGTGACCATTCTGGGGTGACTGAAGTGCGGAACGCGTTGGCGCGCGAGGCTCCGGAGGAGACCCCTCGGGTGCTGCGCAGGCGAACCGGCCGGGTCATCGGCGGCGTCGCCGGTGGGTTGGCCGACCATCTGGACGTCAGCGTGCTGTGGGTGCGGGTCACCTTCGCGATCCTGACCGTGTTCGCCGGTGCCGGTCTCGCGCTGTACGCGCTGCTCTGGGTGTTCGTCCGGCAGGAGCCGACCGCGCCGCCGCGCGAGGTGCCCCCTCGGGAGCGTCAGCAGGCGCTGGCGCTGATCGCGCTCGGGATCGGCCTGCTGGTCGGCGCCGGCGCACTGTCGGGCACGGTGTCCAACTGGGTGGCGGTGCCGCTGGGCGTGGTGCTGGTCGGTGTCGCGGTCGTCTGGCGGGAGGCCGACGAGGCGCAGCGCCGCCGCTGGGTGCACGGCGCCCGGACCGGCGTCACCGAGATGGTCGTGGGCAGCACCGGCGGCCGGACCGTGCTGCTGCGGCTGATCGCCGGCGGCGTGCTGGTCGCGGTCGGCATCGGCCTGCTGCTGCTGCACGGCGTCAGCCTCGGCCAGGGGGAGTTCGCGCTGCTCGCGGTACTGGCCACGCTGGTCGGGGTGGCCGTGCTGACCGTGCCGTGGTGGCTGCGGCTCGTCCGCGACCTCGGCGACGAGCGGCGGGCCCGCATCCGGCACGAGGAGCGTGCCGAGATCGCCGCGCATCTGCACGACTCGGTGCTGCAGACGCTCGCGCTGATCCAGAAGCAGTCCGAGTCCTCCCGGGAGGTGCTCCGGCTGGCCCGCGGCCAGGAGCGGCAACTGCGGACCTGGCTCTACGGTCCCGGCGGCTACGGACGGGTCGGTGGGTCGGCGGCCAAGGCGGGGGTGGCCACCGAGGCGGAGATCGTGCCGACCACGGTGGCCGAAGCGCTCGCGCTGGCCGGCGGCGAGGTGGAGGACACCTTCGCGATCGCGGTCCGGCCGGTGGTGGTGGGGGACGCGCCGATGGATGTCGGCATGAACGCGTTGGTGCAGGCCGCGCGGGAGGCGATGGTCAACGCGGCCAAGCATTCCGGCGAGGCGGAGATCAGCGTCTACGCCGAGGTGGAGCCCGAACAGGTGACGGTGTTCGTACGCGACCGGGGCAAGGGCTTCGAACCTGACGCGGTTCCCGAGGATCGGCATGGGCTGGCCGACTCGATCCGGGGGAGGATGGACCGGCACGGTGGTTCGGTCACGCTCAAGACCGGGGTCGGCGACGGCACCGAGGTCCAGCTGACCATGCCACGAGCGGTTGCCGCCAAGGAGACGAAATCATGACGGTCCGGGTGTTCCTCGTTGATGACCACGCGTTGTTCCGGGCCGGCGTGCGCGCCGAACTCGACTCGCTGACCGCCGAGGTCGACGTCGTCGGCGAGGCCGGTTCGGTGGCCGAGGCGGTGGCTGGCATCACCCACACCAAGCCCGATGTCGTGCTGCTGGACGTGCACATGCCCGACGGCGGCGGGGCCGAGGTGCTCCGCAGGCTGCGTCCGGAGCTGCCCGACGTGGTCTTTCTGGCGTTGTCGGTGTCCGACGCGGCCGAGGACGTGATCGCGGTGATCCGGGCCGGCGCCCGTGGTTACGTGACCAAGACGATCTCCAGCCGTGAGCTGGTCACCGCGGTGATCCGGGTGGCCGGCGGGGACGCGGTGTTCTCGCCCCGGCTGGCCGGGTTCGTGCTGGACGCCTTCGCCGATCGGCCGGGGGCCGCGCCGATCAGTGATCCCGAGCTGGACCTGCTCACCCCGCGCGAGCGCGACGTGCTGCGTTTACTCGCCCGGGGCTACGCGTACAAGGAAATCGCGGCGGAGCTGTTCATCTCGGTGAAGACGGTCGAGACGCACGTGTCCAGCGTGCTGCGCAAGACCCAGATGTCCAACCGGTACGAGCTGTCCCGCTGGGCTACCGACCGCCGGCTGGTGTGACCTCGGTCTCAATCTCGGCTGCGATCAGGACCGGGCGGTCGGCGCCCGCCCGAGCCGGCCGCCGCCGGGACAGCACCACGCCGGCGAGCACGACGAGCACCCCGACCACGTCCAGCACCGTCACCCGTTCGTGCAGCGCCAGCGCGCCCAGCACGAGCGCCACCACCGGTACCAGGTAGGTGACCGAGCTGGCGGTGGTCGCGCCCTCGTCGGCGAGCAGTCGGTTGTTCACCGCGAACGCCAGGCCGGTGCCGAACACCCCGAGCACCACCACGGCCAGCAGCGGACCGAGCGACAGGTGCGCCGCGCCCGACCCGCCGACCGGCACCGCCAGTGCGGTCAGCCCGGCGGCAAGGGTGAGCTGGGCCGCGGCCAACGCGACCGGATTCACCCGGCCGGAGAGCTGCCGGGCGATGAACACGTAGCTGACCCCGTAGCTGGCAGAGGCCGCCAGGCACTCCAGCGCACCCCAGCTCAGCAGTCCGGCCGACTGCCAGGGCGCGAAGATCAGCATGGTGCCGGCGAACCCGATCACCAGGCCCAGCACGCGCACCGCGCCGGGCCGCCGTTCCACCCCGACCACCAGCGCGATCAGCAGCACCCACAGCGGGGTGGTCGCGTTGAGCACGCCGGTCATGCCCGAGTCGACGGTCCGCTCACCGAGGGCGAACAGGGTGAACGGCAGCGCGTTGCCGAAGAACGCGGGCACCAGGATGCGTGCCCAGAGCGACCAGCCGCGCGGCAGTCGGGTCCGGCCGAGCAGGCACAGCACCAGCACCACCGCCGCGCCCAGGACCAGCCGGGCGAGGGTGATCTGGATCGGCGACAGCGCGCCGAGCGCCAGCTTGATCCACAGGAAGCTCGATCCCCAGACAAGTCCGAGCAGGCCGAATCTGACCCAGTTGCCCCACGATGTCACCGGTCCACTCTGCGGCAGCCGAAAGCATCAGCACAAGCGATATTTGAATGCCGATCGTTAAGCAGTTCTGTATCGTCCGGTCATGCTCGACGTACGCCGCCTCCGGGTGCTCAGGTCCGTGGTGACCAGCGGTTCGATCAGCGCGGCCGCGGCCAATCTCGGCTACACGCCCTCCGCGATCAGCCAGCAGATTGCCGCGCTGGAGAAGGAGGCGCGGATGCCGCTGCTGGAGAAGGCCGGCCGGGGCGTGCGGCCGACGCCGGCCGGGCGGCTGCTGGCCGAGCACGCGGCCGGCATCATGCACCGGCTCACCGAGGCCGAGACGGCCCTGGCCGACCTGCGCGCGGGCCGCACCGGCCGGCTGCGCGTGCACTACTTCGCCACCGCGGGCGCGGCCCTGGTGCCCAGGGCGGTGGCCACCTTCCGCGACCGGCACCCGGGTGTGCGGCTGGACCTGCGGCTGGGCCAACCGCCCTACCTGACCGACGAGGGCGGCGCCGGCACCACCGACATCGAGCTGGTCGTGCTACCGCCCAGCCCGGCCGGCGGGGGGGGGCCGCCGGCATCCAACTGGTGCACCTGCTCGACGATCCCTACCTGCTGGTGCTGCCGCCGGACCACCGGCTGGCCGGCGAGCCGGCCGTGGACCTCGCCGATCTCGCCGATGACCCGTGGATCGACAACGAGTTCCCGCCGGGCGTGTGCCGGGGAATCATGATGGACGCGTTCGCCGCCGCCGGTTTCACGCCGAACTTCGTGGTCGAGTCGGACGACTATCCGACCGCGCAGGGCTTCGTCGCGGCCGGCGTCGGGGTGACCTTGGTGCCCAGCATCGGGCTGCGACCCGAGCTGGGCCAGCTGCATCCGGGGGTGGTGGTGCGCCGGATTCGCAATCCGGAGCCGTTCCGGTCGATCTACGCGGCGGTGGCCGACCCGGTCGCCGAGTACCCGGCGGTGCGGGCGATGCTGGCCGCGCTCACCGCGGCGGCCGACGCGCTGGTCTGAACCCGGCGCTCAGTGCTTGCCCTTGCCGCCCGTGCCGTCGATGTTGCTGATCAGCGCGGTGCCGCTACGCAGGACGAAGGTGTACACCGCCGCGGTCGTGGTGTTCTTGCCGTTCTTGCCGGTGAGGGTGACCGTGGCCAACAGCGAGTCCTTGTCGTGCGGCAGCACCGTGCTCACCCGCACCGCCCTGACCTGCGACCAGTCCTGCTGGAACTTGGCCATCCCACCGGCCTTGGCCTGCTCGGCCGGCGCGAGCAACGGCCACGCCTGGGACGTCCCGGGCGGCAGCATCGAGTAGAAGGTCACCAGGGTGTTCTGCATGTCCTGGAAGGTCAGCGCGCGGGCCGGGGCGGTGGTGGCCGCCGGGGTGGTGCTGGGCGCGTCGGCACTCGGCCCGAGGTCACCGGCCATCACTGTCTGCGGGGTGGTCTCACCGGGCGCGAGGCCACCCTGGTCGGCGGCCGAGGCGTTGTCGCCGCTGGTGTCGACGAACGCGTTGGCCACCATGATGCCCAGCAGGGCCGCGAGCACGATCGCCACCGCGGTGAGCACGGGCTTGCGCCACGACGGCGGCGTGGACCTGGCGCCCGCCGCGACCCGGCCGGCCGCCATCCCCCCGGCCGGCGTCGGCCGGCCCATCGGTGCCGGCGGGCGGAACGGCGGTGGGGTCTGCGGCGCGGGCCGGGTGCGCACGGTCGCCTCGGACAGCGCCCGGTTGTCCGGCGCGTTGAGCAGTGGCCGGGGCGGCGTGGGCACCGCGAGCGGACCCGACGGCGGACCGCCGATGCCGGCCAGTTGGCCGGCGGCGATCGCGCCCAGCGTGCGGGCCATCTCGTCCATCGTCGGCCGCTCGCTCGGGTTCGGCGCGAGCATCTGGGCCAGTGGTCCGGTCAGTGGGCCGGCCTGGCGCGGCGGGTTGGTCCGGCCGGCGGCGACCGCGTGCAACAGCGCGAGGGTGTTCTCGATGTAGCCGAACGGCGGCTGACCCTCGACCGCCGCGTACAGCGTCGAGCCGAGCGACCACACGTCCGAGGGCGGTCCGGGCGACTCGCCCTTGGCCACCTCTGGCGCCAGGTAGGCGGGCGTGCCGGCGAGCATGCCGGTCGCCGTCACGGTCACGTCGCCGGTGGCCCGGGAGATGCCGAAGTCGGTGATCTTGACCATGCCGTCGTCGGCGAGCAGCACGTTGCCCGGTTTGATGTCCCGGTGCACGATGCCGGCCGCGTGCGCGGCGACCAGCGCGACGGCGACCTGTCGGCCGATCCGGGCGACCTCCTGCGGCGGCAGCGAGCCCGCCTCCTCCAGCACCGCGGACAGACTGCGGGAGGGGACGTACTCCATGATCAGCACCGGCTGACCTTCGTCCTCGACCACGTCGTAGACGGTGACCGCGTTGGGGTGCTGGAGGCGAGCGGCGATTCGCCCCTCGCGCATCGCGCGTTCCCGCGCCTCGTTCGCCTCGGCCTTGGGTAGACCGGGCTGGAGCAGCAACTGTTTGAGTGCCACCGTCCGGTGCAGCCGCTCGTCCAGCGCCTGCCAGACCACGCCCATCGCGCCTGTGCCGATGTGCTCGGTCAACCGATACCGGTCGGCAATCAACCGACCTACTTCACTCAACGTCGCTCCCGGACCTCGCTCCGTACGACCACGCCCTGTTCCCGGGCCCCTCGGAGAACCCTACTGGGTGACTCGTGACCTTGCGGTGGGGTTCGGCCCGAACGCTCAGCGTTACTTCAGCTACGCGAGTGCGCGGGTCAGCCGCCTCCGCCGCCACCACCGTGGTTGTTGCCCCCACCGCTGCCCGATCCGTCGTTGGGACTGGTGGGGTTGTCACTTGGGGTAGACGTTGTGGTGGGGGCGGTGGTTGTCGTCGTGGTCGTAGTTGTTGTGGTCGTCTCAGTCGTGGTGGTGGTCTGCGTGGTGGTCGGCACCGTCGTCGCCACGGTCGTCGAGCGCGGCCGGGTGGGGTAACTCTGCTGGGAGAAGCTCGGCTGGCCGAGCGGGAACTGGTTCACCGACGAGACCTGGTTGCTGGTCGTGTCCCCGGGCGGCTGGGTGTTCTTGTTGTTGTCGGTGTTGAACAGCCCACTCCAGAACAGGATTGCGGCCAGCGCGACGACGGCGAGCACGCCCACCCCGGCCAGCACGGCGTTGCGGTTGCTGCGCTTGGGCGGCGGCAGCGGGGCCGCGCGGGTGCCGGTCCGGGCGCCGCTGGGCGGATAGGTTCCGGTGGCCAGCGTGGTCCGCTCGCCCTGCGGGCCCATCATCGCGGTGGTGCGCGTGTTCGGGTTCATCCGGGCGGTCTGCGGGGGGACCATGGCGGTCGTGCCCATGCCGGCGATCGGGGGAATGTTGGGCCGGCTGCCCCGGGCCACCCCGTCCAGCCAGCGGGACGCGGTGGACGCGGTGGGCCGACGCTCGGGATCGGCGTCCAGCAGCGCGATCAGCACGTCGGTGAGCAGGCCGGCCTGCTGCGGCGGATCGATCCGGCCGGCGGCGACCTTGTGCAGCAGGCTCAGCGTGTTCTCCGACATGCCGAACGGCGGGATGCCCTCGACCGCCGCGTACAGCGTGGAGCCCAGCGAGAACATGTCCGAGGGCCCGCCGGGGTTGCGCCCGTAGGCCACCTCGGGAGCCAGGTAGGCGGGCGTGCCGGCGATCAGGCCGGTCTTGGTGACCGCCACATCGCCGACCGCTCGGGAAATACCGAAGTCTGTGATTTTGACCACGCCGTTGTCGGCGAGCAGGATGTTTGCCGGCTTGATGTCCCGGTGCACGATCCCGGCCGCGTGTGCCGCGGCCAGGGCGTGTGCCACCTGCATGCCGATCCGCGCGGTCTCCTCGGGTTGCAGCACGCCGCGTTCGGTCATCTCGTCGGCCAGGCTGCGCGAGGGTACGTACTCCATGATCAGCCAGGGCGCGTCGTCCTCGTCGACCACGTCGAACACGGCGACCGCGTTCGGATGCTGCAACCGGGCCGCGATCCGGCCCTCGCGCATCGCCCGTTCGATCGCCTCGTTGCGCTCGGCGTCGTCGAGACCAGGCTCCAGGCGCAGCTGCTTCACCGCGACCGCACGGCGGAGCCGCTGGTCATAGGCTTGCCAGACGACGCCCATGGCGCCGCTGCCAATGCGGCGGTCCAGCCGGTACCGCTGACCGACCAGACGCCCTTCACCAGTCACCCGACAGCCCCCAACAGCTCTCGTGGTCCACGCCGACACGCACGACACGCGATCGGCCTAGCTGGCCGCGCATGGTACGGCTTTCGGCTGATTCACGACACGCAGGCTGAGCGTTTCGCTTCCACGTCCTGGACAACCGGGCGGCATCCGGACGGTGCACCTTGTCGGCCAATCAGGCTACACGGGCGAGTATGTCAGCCGTGTTGGGCGGACAGCAGTTGGGCGCCACTGATCATCGGCGGGTCACCCATGGTCACCCGCAGTAGCTCGACCAGCCGCAACCAGCTGCCGTCGGGCTGGAGCAGGTCGACCACCGCGCGCACCGCGCCGGTCGGATCGGCCTGCACGCTGTCCACCCGGACCTGCCTGACCGAACTCCAGGACGCGGTGAAGCCCAGTGGGTCGGCGGCCAGCAGCGAGGGCGCCACCAGATCCGCCGCCGCGTCCGGCTGGCTGCCGGCGAGCAGGTAGAACTCGCGTACCAGGTTGTCGGCGGCGGCCGCGCTGAGCGTGCCCGGCGGCGGCAGCTTCGCCACGGCCGCGGGGGCCGGCCCGGCGCTCGGTCCAGCTGGCGGCGGCACGACCACGGTGGTGCTCGCGGCCGGCAGCGCCGTACTGGTGGGGCCGCCGGCCGGCGCACCCGTCGAGGCGCCGGGGTGGTGGCCTGCGGACAACTGCCGGGCGATGGTGTCCGGGCGCAGCACACCGGCGCCGGTCACCTCGCCGGGCGTCGTCGAGACCACCGTGACCGGGGTCGGCCGGCGGTCGTGGGCCAGCGTGGACGCGGCCACCACCGAGGCGCACAGCACCAGCGACCCGGTCGCCAGGCCGATCAGCTTTGCCGCCCGCGCGACCCAGCCGCGGGGTCGTTGGTCGCCGACGGGCGGACCGAGCAGGTCACCGACGAACGTCTCGGTGTCCACCTCGTCCGCCGACGGGATACGGACCGGGCCCCGCGGGCCCCTGGTCAGATCCACCACCGTGATGGCGGAGCCGGTCCGCGGGTGGCGGTGCCCGGTTTTCGGACGCTCCACGCGTTGCCTCCGTGCGTTTCGTGCTCGCGGGGCAACTCGTACCGTGTAACGCATCGGCGATGCCAGCTTCTGCGCGCCTATCACCCGTTTGTGGCGACCAGCGGTTGGCTGTCGTCACTCACTCGGCCCAGTGCACGAGTGTCGGACGGTCCAGCCGATCGCGGGCGGTGACCGTCAGCCGCCGGGGTTTTCGATCTTGGGATCGGTGCCGAGGGTGAAGTGCAGGGTGGTCTGCTGGTTGGCGGTGCTGCCGTCCTTGTTGACCACCCGGAGCAGGCTGATGGTCACCCCGCTGTTGGGGTCCAGCGCGATGCTCTGCACCTGGATGCTGGAGATCTGCCCGTAGCGCTGGGTGATGATCGCCTGCGCGTCGTCCCGGACCGTGCCGGCGGTCAGGTCGGCCGCCGCCGCGACGTTCGTGGTGACCTCCTTGAAGAAGGTCTGCGTGCGGTTGGCCAGCGTGCCCGGATCGGTGCCGGGCGGCCCGCTGCCGGTCACCGTGGTCAGCGGCGGGCTCGGCGCGGGCGCCACCACCTGCCCGGCCGGTGGCCCCACCACGCCGGTGCGGGACGAGACGACCGTGCCCGGGGAACTGCCCACCCCACTGCCCGACGAGGCCGGTACGCCCGAACCGGTGCCGGGTACCGGCGTCGGCGCCGCACCCTCGCCCAGCACGGTCAGCGGCAGCGTCGCGCTGTCGGTCGGGTCGTCGGGCCGTCGGCGGGAGACCGGGTCGTGGCTGTGCGGGGCCGGTTGGGACGTGGTCGAATCCACGATCACCGGACCGGCCGGCAGGTTGGGCAGCGGGCTGACCCGGTCGGCCACCTGCACCGGGCCGACCAGCGCGGTGGCCACGAAGACGAGTCCGATCAGGGCCGCGGCCGAGGAGAAGATCATGAACCAGGCGGCCCGTCGCCAGGTCCGCGGCGGGGTGACCGACGCGGGGACACCGCCGAGGTTGAACATGCGCAGCCCGACCGGGCCGGTGTCCAGCAGCCGGTCGCGGACCGGATCGGCGTCGATCAGGTCACCGGAGAGCACCGGGTCGATCGGCGAGGCGAGTGGCCTGGCCTCGGCGTGCGCCGGTGGCCTGCTGGTTGTGGGAGTGATCGGTGGAGTCCATGCAGTCCCGTCGGCACCCGATCCATGCCGTCGGTGTCGTCCCTGTGCTGACGCATACTCCGGGTCGCCCGCGGACCCCGATCCGCTTCCCATGTACTGAGAGACCTCTGTTCCCCGGCATCCTTACGTCATCTCGACGACAACTTCGCCACCGGTGCAGAGCGTAGGTGGCGTCGATGACGGGCGCGGCCCGGGTGGCGGTAATCACCGCCCGTGCCACCCGGTCGGGTGACGGGATCGGTCGAGGTCAGCGGCTCTCAGCCGCCGCTGTGGAAACGCTCCCTTGTGGACTGGAGGGCCTTCGTGGCCACGGCTCCGGTGCCCACGCCGACGATCACGGCGAGCACCTCGGCGAAGCCGCCACCGAAGGACAGCAGCAGGGCCAGCAGGCCGGCCGCGGTGGTGCTGCCGGCGACCACCCAGCGGCTGTTGACGAACCGGGCGATCGGTTCGCCGCCGGCCCGCTTGCTGGCGGCCGACCCGAGCATGGCGAGATAGCCGTCATGGGCAAGTGCCGCGACGAGCCCGGCGAGGGCGATGATCACGGCGATCAGTTCGAACATGACTCCAGTGTGCCTTCGTTCCGCGCATCCGGGCCATCAGTGAAGACCCTGAACGAAACCCTGATCCCAACTCGTCACCCGGCGGGCGCCGGGCGGGGTCAGCGACCGAGCCGCCCGCGGCCGAGGTTGAGCAGCAGCATGGCCAGCTGGGTGCCCTCCTCGCCGAGCTCCCGGTAGCGCGCGAGCACGTCCAACTCCCTGGTCACCGCGATGCGGGTGCCGCCGGCGGCCCGCCGGGTCCGACCGATCGTCTGGGACACCTCGGAGCGCCGTTTGACCAGCCGCAGGATTTCCGCGTCCAGCCAGTCGATCTCCTTACGCAGCTCGGCGATGTCGGCCACACTGCCGGCGTCGCCGGCGGACTGATCGCTCTCGGCGGGTTCGGTGGTGCTCACAACGGTCCTCCGGCAGGTGCTGGGAATCCGGTCCGGACCCGAAAAAGCCCCGGGTCCATACGGACTCCGGGGCTTCGGGTGGTCGGGCGTGCTAGGCGACCACGGGAGCCGGAGTCCGGTTCCCGTAGAAAAACTCGTAGGCCTGCGCGCGCACACCCCAATTGTGCCACACCGACAGCGCCGCACCGGGTGTCGGTCCGGCCGGGTAGCGTTACCCGTTGATGAGCGCCTTGTTCGACCTGCCCCCCGCCGCGTCCCCAGCCCGCGCCAACCGAGGCTCCGCCGCGCTGCTGGACGACCTGAACCCGCAACAGCGCGAAGCCGTGCAGCACACCGGTACGCCGTTGCTGGTGGTCGCCGGCGCCGGTTCCGGCAAGACCCGCGTGCTGACCCGGCGGATCGCCTATCTGCTCGGCGAGCGGCACGTGCATCCCGGTCAGATCATGGCGATCACCTTCACCAACAAGGCCGCGGCCGAGATGAAGGAGCGCGTGGTCGAACTGGTCGGCCCGCGCGCGAACTCGATGTGGGTGTCCACCTTCCACTCGATGTGCGCCCGGCTGCTCCGCCGGGAGGCGGCCAACCTCCAGCTCAACTCCAACTTCTCGATCTACGACAGCGACGACACCCGCAGGCTGATCACCCTGGTCGCCCGCGACCTCGACCTGGACCCGAAGCGCTACCCGGCGCGCACGCTGGCCGTGCAGGTGTCCAACCTGAAGAACGAGCTGATCATCCCGGAGGAGGCGGCCGCGGCCGCCGCCAACGACCTGCAACGGCGCACCGCCGAGGTCTACGAGATGTACCAGCGGCGGTTGGGCCAGTCCAACGCGATGGACTTCGACGACCTGATCATGCGCACGGTGGAGCTGCTGAGGGTCTTCCCGGCGACCGCGGAGTACTACCGGCGGCGGTTCCGGCACGTGCTGGTGGACGAGTACCAGGACACCAACCACGCCCAGTACTCGCTGGTCCGGGAGTTGGTCGGGACCGGCGAGGGTGATGTCGAGCCGGGCGAGCTGTGTGTGGTCGGCGACGCGGACCAGTCGATCTACGCGTTCCGCGGCGCGACCATTCGCAACATCCTGGACTTCGAGCAGGACTACCCGCAGGCCCGCACGATCATGCTGGAGCAGAACTACCGCTCCACGCAGAACATCCTGAACGCGGCCAACGGTGTGATCGCGCGCAACCCCAACCGCCGGGACAAGCGGCTGTGGACCGCGCAGGGCAACGGCGAGAAGATCGTCGGCTACGTCGCGGACAACGAGCACGACGAGGCCGCGTTCGTGGCCGGCGAGATCGACCGGCTGGTCGACGCCGGGGACGCGAACAACAACGAGATCGCCGTCTTCTACCGGACCAACAACCAGTCCCGGGTGTTCGAGGAGATCTTCATCCGCCTCGGCCTGCCCTACCGGGTGGTCGGCGGGGTGCGCTTCTACGAGCGCCGCGAGGTCCGCGACACCCTGGCCTACCTGCGGGTGTTGGCCAACCCGGAGGACACCGTCAGCCTGCGGCGCATTCTGAACGTGCCCAAGCGCGGCATCGGCGACCGGGCCGAGGCGTTCGTGTCGGTCTACGCCGAGCAGCAGCGCATCTCGTTCCCGGCGGCGCTGCGCGAGGCTGCCGCCGGCCGGGTCAACACCGGTCTGGCGACCCGTTCGCAGAAGGCCATCGCCGGTTTTGTCGAGCTGCTGGACGGCCTGCGCGAGCTGGTCGAGCAGGGCACCGAGGTGGCCGAGATCGCCGAGGCGGTGCTGGAGCGCACCGGCTACCGGGCCGAACTGGAGTCCAGCGACGACCCGCAGGACGAGACGCGGGTGGAGAACCTGACCGAACTGGTCACGGTCGCCCGCGAGTTCAGCCAGCTGGAGACGGTGCCGTTGGACGGCGACGAGGACGGCCCGGAGCAGGGCTCGCTCGCGGCGTTCCTGGAGCGGGTGTCGCTGGTCGCCGACGCCGACTCGATTCCGGAGTCCGACGACGGCGTGGTCACCATGATGACCCTGCACACCGCGAAGGGCCTTGAGTTCCCGGTGGTGTTCTGCACCGGCTGGGAGGACGGCGTCTTCCCGCACATGCGGGCGCTGGGCGACCCGACCGAGCTGGCCGAGGAACGCAGGCTGGCCTATGTCGGCATCACCCGGGCCCGGCAGCGGCTCTACCTGTCCCGGGCGATGGTCCGCTCGGCTTGGGGCCAGCCGCAGATGAACCCGGCTTCCCGGTTCCTGGACGAGATCCCGGCCGACCTGCTCGACTGGCGGCGGTTGGAGCCGGTCCGGTCCGCGCCGAGCGCGCCGACCAGCTGGGGCGGCCGGTCCTCGATGGGCGGCAACGACTCCGCGCAGGCCGGGCTGTCCGCCCGCGGGATGCGGACCACGTCGTTCAAGGGCTGGCAGGACACGCCCGCGCTGCGACTGGAGGTCGGCGACCGGGTCAGCCACGACAAGTACGGTCTCGGCTCGGTGATCGCCACCGACGGCGAGGGCGCGCGGATGACGGCGACCATCGACTTCGGCACCGCCGGCACGATCCGGCTGATGCTGATCGGCAGCGTGCCGATGGTGAAGCTCTAGCCCTGGGTTGGCGCCGCGGTCAGATCCACCTCGACCAGCTGGCCGAAGAAGCCGAGGCCGGCCACGCCGAGCAGGGTGCTCGCGGTGGTGAACGCGTCACTGATCACCGAACCGGTCAACCGCCGCCAGGCCGAGGCGAGCACCTCGGTGTCCGGGCTGACCACGTAGATCACCGAGCGGACCACGTGCTCCGGCCGGGCGCCGACGGCGTGCAGCGCGACCAACGCGTTCGCCGCCACCTGGTCGATCTGGGCGTTCAGGTCACCGTCGCCGACCAGGTTGCCGGACGGGTCCAGCGGGCACTGTCCGGCCAGGTAGGCGGTCGGGCCGGTGTGCACGACGGTGATGTGGTGGTAGCCGGGGGTGGTGTGCAGCCGTTCCGGGTTGAGCCGGATGATCCGTTCCGCCATACCGACGACCCTGCCAGCCGGCGGCGCGGCTGCCCAGTGGGTTTCCGGCTCAGTCGGTCAGGCTGTGCGCGACCCGGTCGGACAGCTCGATCATCCGGGGCACGTCGCCGCTGTTGGACATCGCGGCGATGCCGATGCCCAGTTCGGGCAGCCGGATCAGCTTCGCCGTCCAGCCACCGGGCCACACCCCGCCGTGGCTGTGTGTGAGCGTGCCGAAGTCGGTGCTCACCCGCACGCCCCACGCGTAGTCGATCGGCTGCCCGTCGTCCAGCCGGCCGGGCGTGTGCATCAGTGCGGCGGCCCGCTGGTCGAGTGCGCCGCCGGGCAGCAGCGCGTCGTTCCACCGGTGCAGATCGGCCACGCACGTCCACAGCCCGCCGTCGCCGAGACTGAGCGGCAGCGGCCAGCGCACCTGGGTGTCCTCCGCGGGGTGGCCGGTGGCCGCGTCCCTCGGCACCGCCTCGGGTCGGTCGGCGAACCGGGACCGGTGCATGCCCAATGGGCCGAACAGCAGCCGGTCGGCCAGTTCGGGGAAGGGCATGTTCGCCAGCCGGGCGAGCACGGCGGCCAGCACGATGTAGCCGGCGTTGCGGTAGCGGTACTGGGTGCCCGGCTGGAACTCCAGCTCCGGGCAGTCGGCGAGCGCGGTGAGCACGGCCGGGCCGTCCCAGCGCGGCCGGCCCCGTTCGGCGATCAGCGCGTTGAGTTGGCGGTCGCCGGGCAGCCCCGCGGTGTGGTGCAGCAGGTGGCGCACCCGGACCCGGGCCGCCCACGGCGGTAACTCGGGCAGTAATCGGCCGATCGGCGCCTCGGGGGACAGCTCGCCGCTGACCACGACGAGCGCGGCACACGCGCCGACCACCTGTTTGGCCACCGAGCCCGCGTAGGAGGTGGTGTCCGGGTGGAACGGGATGCCCGGCGCGGCGTGCCCGGTGGACGCCGTGGTGACTCGCTCGTCGGCGCCGCGCACGGCGACGGCAGCTCCTGGCCCGTCGGGGGTGTATCCGCAGGCCAGCAGCTGTCTACCGAGCTCATCGTCACCCATTGGAATGATCTTCCTTGAAAACTGTCGGCCAGCGCGTGTTGACTGGAGTCGAACATACGTTCGAACTGGTCGATCGATGTCGAGTCCGTGTCGGGTCAATCCGGGATCAATGGGGGAGCAGGCAATGTGGACGAGGTGCTGTTCGGCATCCTTGCCGACAACGTGGGCAGATACCTGGAGGCGGTGGATCGGCTCGCCGTGGCCGATCCGCGCGCCGAGCTCCGGCGGCTGGTCGCCGCGTGGCGCGCGCTGCTCACCGCGCACCGGCCCGACGGGTCTGGCGGCTGTGCCGGTGACCGGCAGCCGGGCGATCGGTCCGGGCTCTGCCAGGTCTGGCGGGTGGCCTGCGCCTACTTCGTCGAGTACCGCGCCGACCGCTGTGTCGACCGCGGCGCGCCGATGGACGGACCGGTCACAGGATGACGCCGTGGCTGTTCAACCACGCTTCCGGATCGATCTTCTTGCTGTCGGTGTTCCACACCTCGAAGTGCAGCGTGTAGCCGGTGGCGAAGCCGCGATCGCCCATCCGCGCGATCTGCTGCCCCGCGGTGACCTGCTGGCCCACGTGCACCGAGAAGTCGTCCATCCGGGCGTAGACCAGGATCGTCCCGTCGGCCAGTTGCTCCTTGACCCACAGGCCGAACCCGCTGGTCGGGCCGGCGGCGATGATCTTCCCGTTGGCGGCGGCGACGATCGCCTGGTCCTTGTGGCCGGAGATCTCGATGCCGTAGTGGAAGGTGCCGTAGCTACCGCCGAAGGTGGAGGTCACCGTGCCGGCGGTCGGCGTCACGAAACTCGCCGCCACCGTTGTCGCCGTGGGCGCGTTGCCCTGCTGCGCACCGGTGATCAGCTGGCACGCCGCGAGTTGGGCCGCCTCCTGGGAGGCATCCACCACGCGGGCCGCCGGGGCCACGTCGATCGACTCCTGGTTGTTGCCATTGGTGTTGATCACCAAGGCGAGTTCCTGCGCCTGGCTGAGTCGCGGCGCCGGGTCCGAATGGTCCAGCCGGGGCAGCAGCGACTGACCAGCGGCGGCCGCGGCCAACGCGCCGAGCGTGACGGCGGCGAACACCGCCCGCCCGCGCAGCAGCGAGAAGGGCGGCGAGAGCGGCGGCCGTTGCGCTCCGTCGCGTGCGGCGGGGCCGGTCGGCAGGGCGGTGGACGAGTTTTGGCCACCGGAGGTGCGGTCTGCGGCCAAAGCCTGCCCTTTCGTCTGCCGGTTGGTCCGGACGCGAGGACGTGTCCTGGTGGAGTGCTCGGCTCAACGCCGCGGTGGACAGCGCGGAGGGCACTGGGCGGCGCTGCCCGCTGGCCGGTGAGACTGCCGGCACCATGTGCCCGTTCCGTGACCGGACCGTGACAGTGATCGCACGGACATTAACGAAGCGGCGTGATGTCCGGCAACAGGCCTTGGTTCGTCCGTCGAACGGGTGGTCGGGGCGGTGCCCGGCCACCGAACCAGTGACCCTCGGTCCAAACCGGCGTCGGTAGCCCGACCCGTTCACCCGTTCGTGGCTGGTCGGCGGTGTCCGGGAGTGGCTGTCCGAGGTCGCCGTGACGGCCGGCGCGGCACCGTAACGCTCAACATCAACAGGTTCATTCGTTCGAGTGTGACTTTTACCACTATTTCCCCGAGTGGCCGACACGCCGTTCGTTTCGGCGCTTCGCCCTGATTTCCGGGGTCAGCACCCCTACGCAGAATTGGACAACCATGTACACAGATGGAGGCCGGTCGCTCGGCGGCGGCCTTGCTAGCGTCGGTGTGGTGACCGCGCGGATCCCCTCAAAGCAAGCTGGCTCGACCGAGATGGCGGGCGGCCGCGGGCTCGCCTCGAGCGGCTGGACCAGCCTGCCGCCGCAACTGCGCTCGGCGCTGGGCATCGCCGTGCTCGGCGGCCTCGCCCTCGCCCTCGGCCCCTTACTCGCAGTGGTCAGCCCGGCCACCCCGGCCGGCTTCAGCTCCGGCCCACTGCTCTTCGTCACCGGCCTGCTGCCGGTCGCGGTCGCGGCCGCCTTCGCCCTCCGCGGCAGAGCCCTGGCCGCCGGCGGTGCGCTCATCGCGGCCGCGTTGTTCGCCCCCGGCCGGGCGCTGGCCGACCTGCAACTCGCGGTCGACAGCACCACCACGGCCCGTCCCGAACTCACGCTGCCGCAGTCGGTCGCGGCGGTGCACGGCGGATTCGGCCTGTGGCTGCTGCTCGCCGGGCACGTCCTCACCCTGGTCGGCGGGGTGCTGGCCATCTGGTACGCCGGGATGGCCGAGCGGGACCACCGCGTCGACCCGGGCCGGCCGGGCAGCCAGCAGGGACCGGTGATCCTCGGCCTGTGCTTCGGCGTGCTGGCCGCGGTCGGCCTGGTGGCCGAGCCGTTCACCTCGACCGATCCCTACCTGGTCGCCCGCGACGTGCTTGACGGCGCGCCGCTGACGCTGGTCGGCGGCCTGTTGATCGCGATCGCGGTGCCGGTGATCGGCACGCTGGTGATGGCCGCGGTCGACCCGGTCGCCGTCCGCGGCTGGCTGTTCGGCGCCGCCGCCGCGGTGCTCGCCGTGGCGTTGCCGCCGCTCGTCGCGGGTCTCGCCGTGCCGGCACTCGACCCGTCCATCGGCCCGTATCTTGCGGTCGCCGGCGCCCTCGCGCTGGTCGTGCTCGGCGTCGTCCGGGGCCGGTCCGAGGCGGCCACCGACGAACCGGTCGAAACCGTCGGCACCGTCAACCCGGCCGAACTGGAGCTGCCCGGCCAGGGCCGGCTGCACCTGGCCACCGGCCTGATCGGCCTGCTCGCCGGGGTCGCCGCCCTGGTCGGTGCGTTGACCAGCCTCTACGTGCTGCCCGCCAACCTGCCGCACCCCAGCAGCGTGGCCGGTCGGCCGCTCGTCCCGGCGGGTCTGCTGATCGGCCTGCTGGGCGCGGCCATGCTGCGGCCGCGCTGGGCCGCGGTGGTCCGGCCGGCGTTCGCGGTCGCCTGGGTCGCGGTCGTGCTGGCCGGCCTGGACGCGGTGGACACGACGCTCACCGCCACCCAGATCGCCGGCGTCACCGTCGGTTTCGGCAGCTGGGCCACGGTGCTGGCGATCGTCGCCGCGGTCGTCGCGGCGTGCTGCGCCGGGGTTGCCGGCGGCGTGGAGCGCGACGACGTCGACCTCACCGAGGTGCGGCCGCGCACGGCGGCGTTCGGTCCGGCCGCGGCCGGTGTGCTGCTCGCGATCGGCGCGTTCGGGCTGCCCGTGTTGCAGGGGGGCGGTTTCGCCGAGCCGGGGCTGTGGTCGAACTTCACCGTGGAGTCCTGGGGTCTGCTGCTCGGCCTGATCGCGGTCGCCGCCGCGGCCGTGCTTGCGCCGATGTCCCGGCCCAACCGGGGTGCGGCGCTGTTGCTCGGCGCGGCCGGCGTGCTGCTCGTCCGGGCGTTGGAACTCCCGCTCACCCGGGCCAGCGCACCGGGGTCGACGGCCGGTCCGGGGCTCTGGCTCGCGCTGGCCGCGATCGTCGCGTTGGTCATCGGCGCGGTCACCGTGGTCGCCACCGGCCGGCGGCCGGCCACCGCGTCGAGCCGCCGCTCGTAGTCAGGACGGTTGCGATCAGGACGCTTGCGATCAGGGCGCTTGTAGCCAGGACGCTCGTAGTCGGGATGCTCGTATCAGCAAATCGAAGAGGGGAAACCGGGGCTGTCCGGTAGCCCGATCGAGTGAGCGAAAGGGATGGCGGTCACATGTGAGCGCCGGCCCGATCCTTGACGAGCGCGGATGGCCTACCCTCGCGGTCACGGCCGTGGACGGCTTGGGGCCGTCCTCGGCGCGGAGGAGGAGCACCCGTGAACGAGCGAATTCGGGTAGTGGTGGCCAAGCCCGGCCTGGACGGTCACGACCGTGGGGTCAAGGTGGTCGCCAGAGCGCTGCGCGACGCCGGGATCGAGGTCGTCTACACCGGCCTGCACCAGACTCCGGAGCAGGTGGTGGAGACCGCGCTGCAGGAGGATGCCGACGCGATCGGGCTTTCGGTTCTCTCCGGTGCGCACATGACCTTGTTCACCAGAGTGGTCGAACTGCTCAACGAGCGGGGCGCCGAGGATGTCGTCGTGTTCGGCGGCGGCATCATCCCCGACGAGGACATTCCCAAGCTGGCCGAGGCCGGTGTGGCCAAGGTGTTCACCCCGGGCGCGCCGACCCAGGACATCGTCGACTGGGTCCGGCAGCACGTGGGTGACGCGGCCTCGGTGCAGGCTGCCCACACCGCGGAAGCATGATCAAGATCGAAGCATGATCGGACGGAACTCCGGTGACCGAATTCACCACCCTCGGTGACGGAGTTCACCGGCTACCGGCGCCCTGGCGTCCTGGCTGGTCGATAGTGTCTGGAACGAGCCCACACCAACCCTTGGTCGGTGCTTGGCGGGCCGGGGTGGCCGAGGCAACAAAGTTGTTGGCGTAGTCAGGAGACTTTGAGTGGACCTGTACGAATACCAGGCGAAGGACCTCTTCGCCGCCCACGGCGTGCCGGTGTTGCCCGGCACCGTGGTCGACACCCCGGCGGACGCCAGGGCCGCCACCGAGCAGCTCGGCCAGGCCGTCGTGGTCAAGGCTCAGGTGAAGGTCGGCGGCCGTGGCAAGGCCGGCGGCGTGAAGCTCGCGCAGACGCCGGCCGAGGCGGAAGAGAAGGCCAAGGGCATTCTCGGGCTGGACATCAAGGGGCACATCGTGCACCGGGTGCTCGTCACGCCGGCCAGTGACATCGCCGAGGAGTACTACATCTCCTTCCTGCTCGACCGGGCCAACCGCACCTTCCTCGCGATGGCCTCCTACGAGGGCGGCATGGAGATCGAGCAGCTCGCGGTGGAGCGCCCGGACGCGCTGGCCAAGGTGCTGATCGACCCGCTGACCGGTGTGGACGAGGCGAAGGCGCGGGAGATCGTGACCGCCGCCAAGTTCCCGGCCGAGGTCGCCGACAAGGTCGCCGCGGTCGCGGTCACCCTCTGGCAGACCTTCGTCGCCGAGGACGCCACGCTGGTCGAGGTCAACCCGCTGGTGCGCGACCCGCAGGACAAGGTGATCGCCCTCGACGGCAAGGTCACCCTGGACGACAACGCGGCGTTCCGGCACCCGGGCCACGCCGAGTTGGTGGACAACCAGGCCGAGGACCCGCTGGAGGTCAAGGCCAAGGAGAAGCACCTCAACTACGTCAAGCTCGACGGCCAGGTCGGCATCATCGGCAACGGCGCCGGACTGGTCATGTCCACTCTGGACGTGGTGGCATACGCGGGTGAGCAGCATGGCGGCGTGAAGCCGGCCAACTTCCTGGACATCGGTGGCGGCGCGTCCGCCGAGGTGATGGCCAACGGGCTGGAGATCATCCTGTCCGACCCGGACGTGCGCAGCGTCTTCGTCAACGTGTTCGGCGGCATCACCGCGTGTGACGCGGTGGCCAACGGCATCGTGCAGGCGTTCGAACTGCTGGCCGGCCGAGGCGAGCCGGTCAACAAGCCGATCGTGGTGCGACTGGACGGCAACAACGCGGTGGAGGGTCGGCGCATCCTCACCGAGGCCGCCCTGCCCGGCGTGCAGCAGGTGGACACAATGGACAGTGCGGCCGACAAGGCCGCTGAGCTCGCCGGCGCAGGGGCGTGAGGCACTGATGGCTATCTTCCTGAACGAGAACAGCAAGGTCATTATCCAGGGCATCACCGGCTCGGAAGGCAGCAAGCACACCGCGAAGCTGCTCAAGGCCGGCACCAACATCGTCGGCGGCGTGAACCCGCGCAAGGCCGGCCAGCACGTCGAGTTCGACGGCACGGTGCTCCCGGTGTTCGGCACGGTGGCCGAGGCGGTGAAGGAGACCGGCGCGAACGTGACGGTCATCTTCGTCCCGGCCGCGTTCACCAGGGACGCCGCGATCGAGGCGATCGACGCCGAGATCCCGCTGGCGATCGTGATCACCGAGGGCGTGCCGGTGCACGACACGGCCTACTTCTGGGCCTACGCGGGCGAGAAGGGCAACAAGACCCGCATCATCGGGCCGAACTGCCCCGGCGTGATCAGCCCCGGCAAGTCCAACGCCGGCATCATCCCGGCCGACATCACCGGTCCCGGCAAGATGGGCCTGGTGTCCAAGTCGGGCACGCTGACCTATCAGATGATGTACGAGCTGCGCGACATCGGCTTCTCCAGCGCGGTGGGCATCGGTGGCGACCCGATCATCGGCACCACGCACATCGACGCGCTGCAGGCGTTCCAGGACGACCCGGACACCGCCGCGATCGTGATGATCGGTGAGATCGGTGGCGACGCCGAGGAGCGCGCGGCCGAGTACATCAAGGCCAACATCACCAAGCCGGTCATCGGCTACGTGGCCGGCTTCACCGCGCCGGAGGGCAAGACGATGGGCCACGCGGGCGCCATCGTGTCCGGCTCGGCCGGCACTGCCGCCGCGAAGAAGGAAGCCCTTGAGGCGGCCGGGGTGAAGGTCGGCAAGACGCCGAGCGAAACCGCCGCCCTCGCCCGCGAGGTCATCAACTCGCTCGGCTGAGAGTTCCGCGGGATTTTCCTGCTGTAGCAACGAATTGAGGGCCGGGCACTGGTCAGTGCCCGGCCCTTCTCGTGCCAGCCGCACGTTGCGCCAATTGGCCCAATGGGGGCTGAGCTTCACACCCGGGCCGCCCTCGGTCCGCTAGGGTTCCGCTGACCTACGGTCCCCCAGCCTTTGAGTTTGTTTCACTATTGAGGGAGAGCTCGTATGTCCTACCCCAGCGGTACGCCCGGCGGTCCACCCAACCAGGCGACGCAGCATGTCCCGCCGGTATTCGGTCAGGCCCCCAGACGGCCCGGACCGCTGGACACCTTCGGCCTGCCGGGCCTGCTGTGCGGGGTCGTGGCCGTGCTCGCCCTGGTCTCCTACTTCTGCAGCTTCACCGCCGACGCGGCCGGCTTGGACCTCCAGGTGATGATCCTGCTGGCCGGTGGCCTGCTCGCCGCGCTCGACCTGCTGCCCAAGGCACCCGACACGCTGCCCTTCGCGGCCCTGCTCAGTACGGTCGGCGGGCTGTCCGTGCTCGCCGCGGTGATCCAGGGCGGTGGCGCCAACGCGCTGGACGTCATCATCCTGATCTTCGGGCTGCTCCAGTTCGGCGTCTCCGTGTTCGCCCTGCTGCTCGACCACGGCGTGGTCAAGATGGTGCCCAAGTCCGCTGTGCCCTACCAGCCCCCGCAGTCCAACTACGCTCAGCAGTCGCCCGGCTCGGCGCAGTTCCCGCAGCAGCCCGGCAACGGCCCCACCCAGCACGTCCAGCAGCCGTTCCCGCCGGCCGGCGGCCAGCAGCCGGGCGGTGCCCCGCAGCAGCCGCAGTCCACCCAGTTCCTCCAGCAGCCCGGCCAGCTCAGCCAGCAGCAGCCGGGTACGCCGCCGGGTGGTTTCGGTGGCTCGAACCAGGGCTGAGTAACTCCTCGTAACTTGTTCGGGTGGCGCTGATCAGCCGTTCGGTGGCTGGTCGGTGGCGGCGTGGCTCGGCCGAATGGCCTAGCGTTTTTGTCAGAGTGGGCTCATGTCCACCCTGGAATCCACCCCGCGCGAGTCTGTTCTGCTCCCGCGACCGCTCGCGGTCGGCCGGGCGGAGCGGGCCAGGGTGCTGGCGGTCGTCGCGCTGGGACCGCTGGTCATCGGCTACGTCGCCGTCGCCGCGCTGCTCGCCGTGATCAGCGCGTTCGCGCCCGGCGCGGCCTTCTCCACGGCCGGTGTGCTCGGCGCGACCGGACCGGTCTGGCTGGCCGCGTATCACGTCCCGGTGCAGGTCAACGGGCTCGACATCGGTCTGCTGCCACTGCTGCCGACCATCCTGGTGATGCTGCTGGTCGGCCGGTCCGCAGCAGGCGCGGCCGACCGGCTGGGGGCGGACGCCCCCCGGGACGCGCTGCCGGTGCTCGTCGCGACCGGGAGCGGGCACGCGCTGCTCGGCACGCTGCTGGCGATGATCAGCTCGCACGGTCTGGTGAGCTGCTCGCCGGTGCTCGCGTTCTTCCTGTGCGCCGCGGTCGCCATCCTGGCCGCGACGATCGGCGTGGCCGGTCGGTGCGGTCTGGTCGCGGCGGTGTTCCAGCGGGCGGACCCGGCCGCCCTGCTCGGGCTGCGCGGGGCGCTGCTGGGTTCGGTCGGTCTGCTGGCCGCGGCCGGCGTGGTGCTCGGGGCCGCGCTGATCGGCTCGTTCCCGGCGGTGACCGCCGGGTATCGGGCGGAGGCGCCCGGTCTCGGCAGCGGCCTGGGCATGTTCCTGCTCTCGTTGGCCTACCTGCCCAACGTGCTCGTCGCGGTCTGCTCGTTCGTCACCGGCCCCGGGCTGTCGGTGGGCCGGGCCGTCTTCGGTCCGTTGGTCTTCCACGCCGGGCGGGTGCCGGGGGTGCCGATGCTCGCCGTCGTGCCGGACGTGAGTCAGCGCTGGTGGCCGGTGCTGTTCGTGCTGCCGGCGGCGGTCGGCGTGTTCGTCGGCTGGTTCTGTCGGCGGTCGCCGGAGCGATTGCTGGTCCGGTTCCGCGGGGTGCTGGTCGCCGGGCTGACGGTGGCGGTGGGCGCGCTGGTGGTGGCCGCGCTGTCGGGCGGGGCGTTGGCCGGCGGTCCGTTCGACCCGGTGACCGTGCCGGCGGGGCTGTTCGCGGCGGCCTGCTTCGGCTGGGTCGCCGTGCCGGGGGTGGCGGTGGTGCTGCTGCCCGACTTCCGCTCGCGGGTCGACCGGCACGAGGCGCTGGCGGACAATCCGGCCGAGGACGACCTCGCCGATTTCGCCGTCACCGATTTCGCCGTCACGGACTTCGCGGCTGCCGACTTCGTGGACTACGAGGACTTCGCGGCGGCGAGCTTCGGGCCGAGTCTCACCGAGGGCGACCTACCCGAGGGCGACCTGTCCGAGGGCGACTTGTCCGAGGACGACCGGTCCGAGGACCTCGACGAGCCTGCGGACGACCAGCTGACGGCTGACCCGGCGGACCACTTCGCGGATGCCGGCGAAGACAGCCTTGACCACGATAACAATCACCAGGGCGGCCCCGACCTGGGGTGACCTGGCCGTAAAGATCCACTTGGCATTGCCTACGCTGGTCGGGACCTCGTTCCCCGCAGTAGCGATCACGTATCGGCCTGTCAGGAGATCATGTCCAGCCTGCCCCAGCCGAACAGTGCGTCGGCTCCGCTCCAGCTCACTTTTCCGGTGCCGGCCAGGGTTGTCGTGCTCGTCTCCGGTGCCGGAACCCTGCTGCAGGCGTTGCTCGACGCGGCCGAGGAGACGAGCTACCCGGCCAAGTTGGTCGCGGTCGGTGCTGACCGCAACGGCGTCGAGGGACTGGCCAGAGCCGAACGCGCGAACCTGCCGAGTTTTGTGGTCCGGCTGGGCGACCACCCCGACCGGGCGGCCTGGGACGCGGCGCTGACCAGCGCGGTGGAGGCCTACCGGCCCGACATCGTGGTCTCCGCGGGGTTCATGAAGATTCTCGGCCCGACCTTCCTGTCCCGGTTCGGCGGCCGGGTGCTCAACACGCATCCCGCGCTGCTGCCCGCGTTCCCCGGGGCACACCCGGTGGCTGATGCGCTGGCGTACGGCGTGCGGGTCACCGGCAGCACGGTGCACCTGGTGGACGAGGGCATGGACACCGGGCCGATCCTGGCGCAGGAGGCGGTGTCGGTCGCGTCGGGAGAGACCGAGGAACACCTGCACGGGCGGATCAAGGTGGTCGAACGCCGGCTGCTGGTGGACGTGGTGCGCAGGCTGGCCCGGGAGGGCTGCACAGTGAATGGACGAAAGGTGAGCATCCCGTGACCGGAGTGGAGTCCACTGTGGATGAACGACGTGCGGTTCGGCGGGCCCTGATCGGGGTTTCCGACAAGACCGGGCTGATCGAGCTGGCCGCCGGCCTGCACGCGGCCGGTGTGCAGATCGTGTCCACCGGCGGCACCGCGAAGGCGATCGCCGAGTCCGGTGTGCCGGTGACCCCTGTCGAGGGGCTGACCGGGTTCCCGGAGAGCCTGGACGGCCGGGTCAAGACGTTGCACCCGGCGGTGCACGCGGGCCTGCTCGCCGACCTGCGCAAGCCCGACCATGCCGCGCAGCTGGCCGAGCTTGGCATCGCCCCGTTCGAGCTGCTCGTGGTGAACCTGTACCCGTTCGAGCAGACGGTCGCCTCCGGCGCCGGTCCGAGCGAGTGCGTCGAGCAGATCGACATCGGCGGCCCGGCGATGGTGCGCGCGTCGGCCAAGAACCACGCGAACGTCGCCGTGGTGGTCGACCCGACCCGCTACGACTGGGTGCTGGAGCAGGTCGCCGCGGGTGGCTTCACCCTGGCCGACCGCACCGCGCTGGCCGTGGCCGCCTACCGGCACACCGCGTCCTACGACGTGGCGATCGCCTCCTGGATGGGCAGCGTGCTCGCGCCCGAGCAGGGCACCGCCTTCCCCGCCTGGGTCGGCGCGACCTGGGACCGCGAGTCGGTGCTGCGCTACGGGGAGAACCCGCACCAGAGCGCGGCGCTGTACACGTCCCCGGCCGGCCGGCCGGGGTTGGCCAGGGCGAAGCAGTTGCACGGCAAGGAGATGTCGTACAACAACTACACCGACTCGGATGCCGCCTGGCGGGCCGCGTACGACCATGACCTGCCCTGCGTGGCGATCATCAAGCACGCCAACCCGTGTGGCATCGCGGTGTCCGCCGAGCCGGCGGCCGAGGCCATCGCGGACGCGCACCGCAAGGCCAACGCGTGCGACCCGGTCAGTGCGTTCGGCGGCGTGGTGGCGGCCAACCGCGAGCTGACCGTGCGGATGGCCGAGCAGATCGCGGACGTGTTCACCGAGGTCGTGATCGCGCCGTCGTATGCCGATGGTGCGATGGATGTGTTGAACCGCAAGAAGAACGTGCGCATCCTGGTGGCCGAGCCGCCGGTCCGCGGCGGTGCGGAGCTGCGCGCGGTGTCCGGCGGGCTGCTGATGCAGACCGTGGACACCATCGAGGCCGAGGGCGACGACCCGGCCAAGTGGACGCTGGCCTGCGGCACCCCGGTGGACGAGCAGACCTTGGCCGACCTGGCCTTCGCCTGGCGGACGGTGCGCGCGGTGAAGTCCAACGCGATCCTGCTCGCGCACGACGGTGCGTCGGTGGGCGTGGGCATGGGCCAGGTCAACCGGGTGGACGCGGCGCGGCTCGCGGTGGCCAGGGCGGCGGACCGGGCGGCCGGTTCGGTGGCCGCCTCGGACGCGTTCTTCCCGTTCCCGGACGGCCTGCAGGTGCTGCTGGACGCCGGCGTGCGCGCGGTGGTGCAGCCGGGCGGCTCGATTCGCGACGCGGACGTGATCGCGGCGGCCGAGGCGGCCGGGGTGCCGCTCTATCTGACCGGAACCCGCCACTTCGCCCACTGAGGATGCCGCGTTCGAACCAGTCGGGTTCGAACGCGTCGAGTTCGTGTGAACTGCCCGGCCGAGCGCACGTCGCTGGCCGGGCAGTCGCATTCGTAGGCGCCTGACCAGCTCAATCAGCCGAGTTGACAGTTCTTTCCGCATGTGACTACAGTACCGCATCGTTCGAACATGTGTTCGAGCGGTGCGGTGAATGGTCGCGTTGCCCGTGGGCCGGTCACCGCTGGCCGCCGTCTTCCCCACGGCGGGATGTGTGCATGGGGCGTGCGCACGACCACAGTGGCGGAGGTGGCTTGCGTTGGAGCGGAGTTCGCTCGGAGTGGTGTCCTCGCGGACCTCGCCGCACGCGCAGCCAGGTGGCCAGGCCCACCCGCCCTCGAACGGGGGCGGGCTCCCGGGGCCGTCCGGTCTGACCGGATCGAACGCAGCGCGGTGGCGCCGAGCGCGGGCGGTCCTGGACCAGCGGTCCCGGGAGACAGCGGTCGGCCCGGCGGGGCGGGTGTTGCCAACGGCACCCGAGCTGGCCGACCTGCCGCCGTGGGCGGGGCTGCGCCGCGGCAGCACGGTGGTGGTACGCGGGTCCACCTCGTTGCTGCTCGCGGTGCTCGCCGGGGCGATGGCCGACGGTTCGTGGGCGGCCGTGGTGGGCATGGCCGACCTCGGCGTGCTCGCGGCGGCCGAGCTCGGGGTGGCAGTGCGCCGGTTGGCACTGGTGCCCGAGCCGGGGGCTGACCTCGGCCCGGTGGTCGCCGCCTTGCTGGACGGGGTCGATCTGGTCGCGGTGACCACTCAGGGGTTCGCCGCGACCCGACAACGGGGTGCGGGGCTGGCCCGACGGCTCTCCGCGCGGGCCCGGCACCGGGGCGCGGTGCTGGTGCCCTTCGGCTCCTGGGCCTGGCCCGGGGCCGACCTCGAACTGCACTGCTCGACGGTGACCTGGTCGGGGTTGGGGGATGGCCACGGTTACCTGTCCGAGCGGCAGATCGTGGTGACCGCGCGCGGCCGGGGCGCGGGCGCCCGACCGGTCCGGGCCGTACTCAGCCTGCCCGAGCGCGGTTCGACGCCGGCTCGGCCGTTGGCGACGGCGGAAGAAGCGGTCGGGTGAGCGCGGAGAAGCGTGCTGGTGCCGGAAATCTGCGGTCGCCGGCCGGGCGCGCGTGGTGTGTGGGCCGGGCACGGTCTTCGGGCTGCTGGGTGTTGGTCGATGGATTCGGGTCCGACGGGGTGGGGGCGTGGTGAACGTGGCTGCTGGGGACGACGCCGGCGACCAGACCAGGGAACAGACCGGGGAACCGGCGGGGGAACAGACGGGGGAACCGGTGGATTCGGGGGTGGCCGCCGGTCGGGTCATCGTGGTCTGGTGTCCGGACTGGCCGGTGGTGGCGGCCGGCCGGTCCGGTGGGCTCGGTCCGCAGGCGCCGGCCGTGGTGGTCGCGGCCAACCGGGTGGTCGCCTGCTCGGCGAGCGCCCGCGCGGCCGGCGTCCGGCGCCGGGTCCGGCGCCGGGACGCCCAGGCCCGCTGCCCGGAACTTGTTGTCTTCGAACAGGATCACGATCGGGACGCGCGGGCCTTCGAACCGGTCGTGGCGGCCGTCGAGGAGCTCGCGCCGGGCGTCGAGGTGGTCCGGCCGGGAGTTGTCGCGGTGCCCGCTCGCGGGCCGGTCGGCTACTTCGGTGGCACGGCCGCGGTCGCCGAGCGCCTGCTCGACCACGTGGCCGTGCGGACCGGTGCGGAGTGCCAGGTCGGCATCGCCGACGGGCTGTTCGCGGCCGTGCTCGCCGCTCATCGCGGGCTGGTCGTGCCGGTGGGCGGCAGCCCGGAGTTCCTGGCGCCACTGAGCATCGCCGAGTTGGACCGGCCCGGTGAGCTGCCCGGGCGGGACGGTCGGTCGGGCCGGCCGGAGCTGGTCGACCTGTTGCGGCGGCTGGGTTTGCGCACGCTGGGCGCGTTCGCGGCGCTGGCCGAGCGGGACGTGACCTCCCGGCTCGGTGCGGACGCGGTGTTCGCACATCGGCTGGCCGCCGGGCGGGTGCTCAGCCCGCTGGCCCGGCGTCGGCTGCCGCCCGAACTCGCGGTGGCCTACCCGCTCGATCCCCCGGCCGAGCGGGTGGACACCGCCGCGTTCGCCGCGCGGGTGGCCGCGACCCGGCTGCACGACACGCTGGCCGGGCACGGGCTTTCCTGCGTACGGCTGACCATCCAGGCCGAGACGACGGCCGGCGAGCACCGGGACCGGACCTGGCGCTGCGCCGAGCCGCTGACCATGGCCGGCATCGCCGACCGGGTGCGTTGGCAGCTGGAGGGCTGGCTGTCCGGCGGTACCGGCCGGCCCAGCGCCGGGATCTCCTTGCTGCGCCTGGTACCCGAGGACGTCGTCGACAGCGGCGCGCTGCAGATCGGGCTGTGGTCCACCGACGACGACTCGACGGTGGCCACCGAGCGGGCCGGCCGGGCGCTCGTCCGGGTGCAGGGGCTGCTCGGCCAGGAGGGTGTGGTCACCGCGGTCACCGGCGGCGGGCGCGGGCCGGCTGATCGGGTGCGGCTGGTGCCGTGGGGGGACGAACGGGTGCCCCGGGCCGATCCGGCGCCGCCGTGGCCAGGGCGGCTCCCCGAGCCGTCCCCGGCGCTGCTGCCACGACAGCGGCTGCCGGCGGTGATCTGGGACGAGGACGGCGCCGAGGTGGGTGTCACCGGGCGGCTGCTGCTGTCCGCGCTGCCGCACCGGATCTCGCTCGCCGGTGCGCCGGCGCGGGCGGTGCGCGGCTGGTCGGCGCCGTGGCCGGTGGTCGAGCGCTGGTGGGACGAGGACGACGCACAGCGGGCCGTCCGGTTGCAGGTTCTGTTGGCCGGTACCGGGGGAAGCAGCGCCGGGGGAAGCGGTGCCGAGGGGAGTGGTGTCGACGGCGGGCAGACGGCGGTGCTGTTGCTGTTGGAGGGTGGGCGTTGGCGCGTGGAAGGGATATACGACTGATGTTCTTCGATGAGTTCCCGCCGGTGGCGGACAACCGACCGATCGACTCGCTCTGGTTCCACCAGCTCGCCGATCATTCGTCCACAATGGATGACTTCGCCGACGAGCTGGCGGTGGCCAAACTGCTCGCCGGGGCGGACGAGGCCGTGCACGAACTCGTCATCCCCCGGCCGCGCCGGTCCGACCGGAGCTGACCACCGGGAGGTACACGATGGGTTGGGAGAATCCGCCGGTCCGCTGGTCGGAGCTGGAACGGGCGCTGTCCGGCCGGCCGGCACCGGAAACCGGTGATGGCGGGGACAGTCCGGCGTGGACCGGTCACCGGGAGACCTACCGGGTGCCGCGGATCGAACGGCCCCGGGCCGGTGACCGCGCCGGGGACGTCCCGCGCACGCCCTACGCCGAACTGCACTGTCACTCCAACTTCAGTTTCCTCGACGGGGCAAGCCATCCCGAAGAACTTGTCGAGGAGGCGGCCCGGCTCGGACTGGACGCGATCGCGCTGACCGACCACGACGGCATGTACGGCGTCGTCCGGTTCGCCGAGGCAGCCGCCGAACACGGCGTGCGCACCGTGTTCGGCACCGAGTTGAGCTTCGGGCTTTCCGCGCCACAGAACGGAGTTCCCGACCCGGAGGGCGAGCACCTGCTGCTGCTCGCCCGGGACGCGGACGGCTACGCCCGGCTGTGCCGCACCATCACCGCCGGTCAACTGGGTGACCGGCCGGACGAGCCCGGCCCGGCGGACCGGCCGACGAAGGGCCGGCCGCGCTACCGGCTCAATCGGGTGGCCGAGGAGGTCCGCGGCCACTGCGCGGTGCTCACCGGCTGCCGCAAAGGTGCGGTGCGCCAGGCGTTGCGCATCGACGGCCCGGCGGCCGCGCGGGAGCGGCTGTGCCAGTTGATCGACCTGTTCGGCCACGAGCAGGTCTACGTGGAGCTGATCGACCACGGCCTGCCGCTGGACAGCACGCACAACGACCTGCTCGCCGACCTCGCCGCCGACCTCGACCTGCCGACCGTGGCCAGCAACGCGGTGCACTACGCCCGGCCCACCGGCGGCCGGCTGGCCACCGCGCTGGCCGCGGTGCGCGCCCGGCGCGGGCTGGACGAGATGGACGGCTGGCTGCCGCCCGCGCCGACCGCCTACCTGCGCTCGGGCGTCGAGATGGCGCAGCGGTTCGCCCGCTACCCGGGCGCGGTGCAGCGGGCCGCGGTGCTCGGCGTCGAGTGCTCGTTCGACCTGCGGCTGGTCGCGCCGAAGCTACCGCCGTTCCCGGTCCCGGCCGGGCACACCGAAGCGACCCACCTGCGCGAACTGGTCGGCCTCGGCGCGGTCCGGCGGTACGGCACGTTCACCGAGAACCCGGCCGCCTACGCGCAACTCGTGCACGAGCTGAACGTGATCGAGCAACTGGAGTTCCCCGGCTACTTCCTGATCGTGCACGACATCGTGAACTTCTGTCGCAGCAGCGACATTCTCTGTCAGGGCCGGGGATCGGCGGCCAACTCGGCGGTCTGTTACGCGCTGGGCATCACCAACGTCGACCCGGTCCGCTGGAACCTGCTGTTCGAGCGGTTCCTCGCGCCGGCCCGGGACGGCTATCCCGACATCGACCTGGACATCGAGTCCGACCGGCGGGAGGAGGCGATCCAGTTCGTCTACCGGAAGTACGGCCGGCTGTGCACCGCCCAGGTCGCCAACGTGATCAGCTACCGATCCCGGTCCGCGGTCCGGGACATGGCCAGGGCGCTGGGCTACTCGCCCGGCCAGCAGGACGCGTGGTCCAAGCAGATCGACCGGTGGGGCCCGCTGCGGCGGATCGAGCCCGACCGCGACCACGACATCCCGCTGCCGGTGCTGGAACTCGCCGCCCAGGTGGAGAACTTCCCGCGACACCTGGGCATCCACTCCGGCGGCATGGTCATCTGCGACCGGCCGGTCAGTGAGGTGTGTCCGGTGGAGTGGGCCCGGATGGCCGACCGCAGCGTGTTGCAGTGGGACAAGGACGACTGTGCCGCGATCAACCTGGTCAAGTTCGACCTGCTCGGCCTGGGCATGCTCTCCGCGCTGCACTACGTGATCGACCTGGTCCGCGAGCACACCGGGGTGCGGGTGGACATGGCCGCGCTCGACCTGGCCGACGAGAACATCTACGCCATGCTGCGCAAGGCCGACTCGGTCGGCGTGTTCCAGGTGGAGAGCCGGGCGCAGATGGCTACGCTGCCCCGGCTCAAGCCCCGGGAGTTCTACGACCTGGTGGTGGAGGTCGCGCTGATCCGGCCCGGCCCGATCCAGGGCGGCTCGGTGCATCCCTACATCCGCCGGCACAACGGCGAGGAGGAGCCGACCGTCGAGCATCCGCTGCTGGCCCGTGCGTTGAAGAAAACCCTTGGTGTGCCGCTGTTCCAGGAACAGATGATGCAGATCGCCATCGACGTGGCCGGTTTCGGTGCCGCCGAGGCGGACGAGCTGCGCCGGGCGATGGGCGCCAAGCGGTCCACCGCGCGGATGCACCGGCTGCGCGAGCGGCTGTTCGAGGGCATGGCCGGCAACGGCATCACCGGCGAACTGGCCGAGCGGATCTTCCAGAAACTGTTGGCCTTCGCCAACTTCGGCTTCCCGGAGAGCCACGCGCTGAGCTTCGCCCACCTGGTGTTCGCCAGTGCGTGGTTCAAGCACTACCACCCGGCGGCGTTCTGCGCGGCGCTGCTGCGCGCCCAGCCGATGGGGTTCTACTCGGCGCAGTCGCTGGTCGCCGACGCCCGCCGGCACGGGGTGCTGGTGCACGGTCCGGATCTCAATGCCAGCCTGGTGTCGGCCGGTCTGGAGCCCGACGCCGACTCGACCGGCGGCCTCGCGGTCCGGTTGGGGATCGGCGCGGTGCGCACCATCGGTGCGACGCTCGCGGCGACCATCGTGGCCGACCGCGCGGACAACGGCCCCTACCGGGACATGACCGACCTCGGTCGGCGGGTCCGGCTGACCACCCCGCAGATGGAGGCGCTGGCCACCGCGGGGGCGTTCGACTGCTTCGGCCTGGTCCGCCGCGCCGCGCTCTGGGCGGCCGGCGCCGCCGCGGCCGAGCGGCCCGACCGACTGCCCGGCACCACGGTCGGAGTGTCCGCGCCGGTGCTGCCCGGCATGGACGAGTTGGAGCGGGTGGCCGCCGACGTGTGGGCGATCGGCCTGTCCCCGGACAGCTTCCCGACCGAGTATCTCCGGCCCCGGCTGGCCGAACTGGGCGCGCTGCCGGTGTCCGCGCTGGCCGCCGTCGAGGACCGGACACGGGTGCTGATCGGCGGCGCGGTCACCCACCGGCAGCGGCCGCCGACCGCGGGCGGGGTGACCTTCCTGACCATCGAGGACGAGACCGGCCTGGTCAACGTCGTCTGCTCGGCCGGCCTGTTCCTGCGCGAGAGCCGGCTCGTCCGGGGCAGTCCGGCGCTGCTGGTGCGCGGCCGGCTCGAACGGTCCGGTGACGCGCTCAACTTGGTGGCCGACCGGTTCCAGCCGCTCGACCCACGGATGGCCGTACCGAAATCGCGGGACTTCCATTAGGGCGTCGTCACCGTGCGGAGACGTGCGTCGCTGACCGTCGTGGCCGAGGCCGGGTCGGCCCTACGATTCAGGCGTGGCGCAGCGTGGCGAGTTCGAGATCGGCAAGGACGGGGTCGGCACCGTCGTGATCGGTTACGACGACAGTCCGTCCTCCGTGCACGCGGCGGCCTGGGCCGCCGGCCTGGTTCGCCGCGAGCGCGGGCTGCTGGTGATCGTGTACGTCGAGGCGTTGAGCAATCCGGCCTACTGGAGCTCGTTCAGCGTGTCCGCGGCCGTGCAGACCGCCCAGGAGTTCGTCGAGAACCTGCGTGCCCTCGCCGCCGAGCAGCTCACCCCGCGGGGCGTCAACTTCGACGTGGTGCACGGGCGGGGCGAACCCGCCGGGGTACTGGAGAAGGTCGCGGAGGAACACAAGGCGGACTGCATCGTGGTCGGCCGGTCCCGGCGCAAGGGCGGCCTGCTCGGCTCGGTGCCGCGCTCGCTGCTCGCGCACTCCGCCCGTCCGGTGGTCGTTGTGCCCTGAGAAGCTGTGCGGCATGGACGTGGATGGGAAAACTGTTGTCCGGGAAGAGTTCAACGACGCGGTCCTGACCGGACAGAGCTGGACCAAGGCGACCTTCGAGCACTGCGACTTCACCGAGTCCGACCTGCGTGACCTGGTCACCCAGGGCTGCCGGTTCGTGCGCTGTGACTTCAGCAAGGCCGATCTCGGCGAGTCCCGGCACACCTCGACCGCGTTCCAGAACTGCGTGTTCGACCGGACCGTGCTGACCAGGGCCCGGCTGACCGGGTGCAGCCTGCTCGGCTCGACCTTCAACGACTGCCGGCTGCGCCCGCTGGACCTCACCGAGACCGACCTGACCCTGGTCAGTCTCGGCCGCGCGGACCTGCGCAAGGCGAAGCTGAGCGGGCTGCGGCTGCGGGACGCGAACCTGACCGAGACGAACTTCACCGAGGCCGACCTGCGCGACGCCGACCTCACCGGCGCGCGGCTGCTCGGCGCCACCTTCTCCGGCGCAGACCTGCGGGGTACCCGGTTCGACGCGAACGGGCTGGTCCAGGCGTCGCTGGCGGGCGCCCGGGTGGACCCGGACACGGCCATCGCCTTCGCCGCCGCGCACGGCCTGCGGGTGGACTGAGCGTCCACCCGCAGGCCTGCGGGTCAGCGGGTGGTCGGCGGTTCGCCGGCGTCGACCTCGACCAGATCACCGGTCTGGACGAGCTGGTCGATCGCCTCGGGCAGCAGGAACGCGGTGCCGCCACCGGGCTGGTCGAACCACGGGATGGCCCCACCGGACAGTGCCTGCAACGGCCTGGCCACCCGGTACACGTGATACGGCCGCCTGATCCAGTCCGGCACCAGCGAGCGCTGCTCGAAGGGCGTGCCGGCGATGTAGGTCAGGTTGCCGTCCGGCGTGCCGAACCGGTCGATCTCGGTGCCCGGCCGCAGTTCGGTGATCCGCTTGCCCCGGAACAGGGTCAGCGGCGGCTCCCCGCGCAGCGGCTGGATGGGCCAGCCACCGGGCGGTGGCTGCGGTGACGGCGCACCGGCTGCCGGCGGTTCGACCGCCTGGGCGAGCTGGGTCGCCTGGTTGCCGGCCGCGTGCGCGACCGGTTCCGGGCGGCCCTGCTCGGCACTCGGCACCGGCGGCGCGGGCTCGGACCTCGGCTCGAAGCCATGGGGCTCGAATCCGCCCTGTGGTTCGAAACCGGACTGCGGCTCGAAACCACCCTTGGGTTCGAATCCGCCCTGGGGCTCGAAACTGCCCTGCGGTTCGAAGCCGCTCTTGGGCTCGAAGCTGTTCGGTGCCTCGAAGCCCTCCTTCGGTTCGAAGCCTTCCTGCGGCCGGAAACCCTCCTGCGGCTGGAAGCTGCCCGGCTGGTTGAAGCCGTTGGACCGGTCACCGCCACCCGATCGGTCACTGCCGTCCAGCCGGTCGCCGCCGGGCACCCGCTCGCCGTCCGTCCGGTCCGGGCGAACGCGCTTGGGCAGACCACCTTCCGGCAGACCACCCTCCGGGCGGCCCTGCGGTTCGAAGCCGCCACGAGGCTCGAAGGCCCCCTGCGGTTCGAAACTGCTCTGCGGCTCAAAGCTGCTCTGCGGTTCGAAACTGCTCTGCGGTTCGAAACTGCCCTGCGGTTCGAAACTGCCCTGCGGCTGGAAGTTGTTCTGCTGCTCGAAACCCTGCGCGGCGAAGCTGTCCGGCTCGTAGGGCCTGCCCTCGGCAGCGGCCGGCTCGAAACTCGCCGGTTCGAAGCTCGACGGCTCGAAACCGCCCGGCTGACGCGCTGCCTGCGGCTCGAACTCGTCCGCTTCCCGGGGGTTGGCGGGTTCGGACCGCGAGTCGACCGGCTCGGCCTGGAACGCGTCCGGGGTGAACGAGTTCTCGGCGAACTGGTCGGCCTGGAGGTGCTGCGGTTCGAACGACTCCTGGCCGAACGAGTCCCGGCCGAAGTCCGCGGAGCCACGACCGAAGTCCTGACGCTCGAAGGAGTCCGGCTCGAACCCGGTCGACTCGGCGGCCTCGGCCGGCTGGTCGTCCCGAGCCGCGTGCGCGCTCTCCTCGGCCATGTCGGCCACCGCGGGTTGCTCGGCGGCGTGCTGCTGCTCGGCGTGGCCGGGTTCCGACCGGTCGTCCAGCAGCACCTTGCCGAGCAGGAACGCGGCCGCGTCGGCCGGCTCGTGGAACAGCATCGGAGCCTGGTCGTCGTCGGGCAGGTCACCCTGCCAGCCGACCTGCCAGCCCTCGGCCACCTGCTCCAGGTACCAGGCCTGGGACGTGGGCGCGCCGATCCGGTAGGAACTCTCCGGCACGCCGAGGGCGGCCAGTCGGTCCTCCAGCCGGTCCACCACGGCCCCGGTCGGGACCGTGGTGCGCGGCGCCGGCTCGGGCTCGTGCCCGGGTTCGGCCTGCGCGACCGGCTCCGGCTCGGGTTCGGCCTGGTGCTGGCCGACCGGCTCCGGCTGCTGGTCGTGCTGAGCGGCGAACTCGTGCCGCGACGGCGGCTCGACCTGCTCCTCGGGCTCGACCAGTGGTTCCGGTTCCGGCGCCGGGGGCGGGGGAACCTGCATGGCCGTGGTCAGCTGCTGTTCCGGCGGAGGCGGCATCGGGGGCGCCGGACGCTGGCCCAGCGGGCCGGGTCCGCCAGGCCCACCGGGGCCGGGACCACCGAGCGGCCCACCGGGGCCGGCCGGTCCACCCGGTCCGGGTGCACCAGGAGGGCCACCGGGACCGATCGGCCGCTGCGGACCACCGGGCCGGGGCCCGGTGATGGTCACCGCGGCCGCGGTGCGGGTCTGCTCGTCGATCTCGGGCGGCCGGAAGCCGCTGGCCCGGGCGTGGTTGACCAGCTCGGGGTCGGGCGGCACACCGTACCGACGCAGGTAGTAGTTGACCGCGGCCGGCCAGATCCACACCCCGTCGGTGTGGAACGCGACCGGCACCGTGGCCCGACCGTCCTGGGACAGCCGGTCCTTGTCGTGGCCGCGTTCGGGCAGCGCCAGACCGGAGTGGTCCAGGTACTCCAGCAGCCGTTCCCGGTCGTCCTCGGGCACCGGCGGCCGGTTGACCGAGGGACGGCCGTTGGGTGCGGTGCCGTCGAAGATGCGTGCCACCCGGAATCGGCGGCCGGGCCGTTCGGGCGGCAGCCCGGAGAGCTTGCGCATCAGCCACTCCGGGACGTTGTCCTCGGAGCGGGGGAAGAAGTGCAGCTCGTCCCGGTAGGCCGGCGGGGGTGGCGGGGTGCGCCACTGCGGCTCGTTCCGGTCGAACTCAAGGTTGTAGCTGGACGGCCGCTCGATGGTGTAGCGCGCGTTGAACCACGTGCCACGCCCCTCGCGGTACATGCCTGCTCTGAGTCTGGCGAAGTGCATGGCGATGTCGTGCGACGCCGTCCAGGCCCGCTCGTTACCGTCTGCACCCGCGAGTTCGGCGGACAGCTCGTAGTAACGACCTGTCGCCCTGAATTCGGCCCTGATGTGTTGCCAGTCGTCGGGCGCTGTGCGCATGAGTGCCAGCCCGATCTGCTTGACCAGGGCGTCCTGGTCCGTCGGGCTGAGTGGCTGCGGTGTCGGAGGTTGGGACACAGTCACATCTTGTCGTCTCGGGGACAGGTCGGCAGCGAAACGGTGGAGAACGAGGGATTCACCATAGCTGTCTACTCCCAAACCGCGAACCCGCCCGCTGGCCTGTACGCCCAGTTACGGAGGACCGCCACCCTGGTCACCGCGATCGGTCGATCGCGGCGCTGGTCAGAACGGTATCGTCCCGGATTTGGTTACAGCTTCGACTCCCCGTGTCCGTGAAAATACTTTCAGTAGCCGTTCTCGTCGGCGCGCCGCCCCGGTCATCCGGGTTCGGGCTGGTCGGGTGGCCGGGACGGCGGTCAGGCGCGGGGCCCGCCCGGCGGTAGTGAAAAGATGGTCGGCGGAGACAGCCGGCAGTTGAGGGAGTGGACGAGTGGCGGTCACGATTCTGGACGGCAAGGTCACCCAGGCGGAGATCTTCGACGATCTGCGCATCCGGGTGGCGGCGCTTGCCGAGCGGGGCATCGTGCCCGGTCTCGGCACGGTCCTGGTCGGTGACGATCCCGGTTCCCAGTCCTACGTCCGGGGCAAGCACCGGGCGTGCGCCAAGGTCGGCATCGCGTCGATCCGCCGGGACCTGCCGGCCGGGACGACCCAGGCCGAGCTGGAGGCCGTCGTCGACGAGCTGAACGCCGACCCGGCCTGCCACGGCTACCTGATCCAGCTGCCGCTGCCCGGTCACCTGGAGTCGGGCCCGCTGCTGGAGCGGGTGGACCCGGCCAAGGACGCGGACGGCCTGCACCCGGTGAACCTGGGCCGGCTGGTGCTCGGCGAGCCCGGCCCGCTGCCCTGCACGCCCAACGGCATCGTGCACCTGCTGCGCCGGTTCGGGGTGCCGATCGCCGGGGCCAACGTCACCGTTGTCGGCCGTGGGGTGACCGTCGGCAGGCCGATCGGCCTGCTGCTCACCCGGCGGTCGGAGAACGCCACGGTGACCCTGTGTCACACCGGCACCAAGGACCTGGCCGCCGAGGTGCGCCGGGCCGACATCGTGGTCGCCGCCGCCGGCAGCCCTCGGCTGATCACCGCCGACATGGTCAAGCCCGGCGCGGCCGTGCTCGACGTGGGGGTCACCCGCACGGCCGAGGGGCTCGTCTCCGACGTTCACCCGGACGTGCGTGCGGTCGCCGGTTACTTCGCACCGATCCCCGGTGGGGTCGGCCCGATGACCATCGCCATGCTGTTGACCAATGTGGTGGAGGCGGCCGAGCGCCGGGGCGCCTGAGCCCCGATGCCGGCCGGAGGAGGTTCGCCATGGCAGAGCAGGTCCATCCGACCGGCGTCACGGTCGCGCCGGACGCGCAACAGGAGTCGGTGGCCGAGCTGCCGACGGCCGAGCTGCCGACGGCCGAGATCCCGGTGACGCCGGCTCCCCGGCCGGGTCGGCTGCGCGGCCTGGTCCGGCTGTTCCGGGCCAACCTGCCCTTCGCGCTGGTGCTGCTGGTCGCGGCCGCGGCGTTCCTGCGGATCGTGCAGAACCACTGGCGACAGGGGTCCACCCTGCTCGGCGGCGCGCTGCTGCTCGCCGCGTTGCTGCGCGCGCTGCTGCCCGACGACCAGACCGGCCTGATCGTGGTGCGCCGCAGCCGGCTGGCGGACGTGCTGACCTACGCCGTGCTCGGGGTGGCGATGGTGTTCGTCGCGCTGACCCTCCAGCCCGGCGGGCCGTTCGACCGCTGACCCCGGGCTCGGCCTCAGTTGGCCGTGGTCACCTTGCTCCAGTGCGGCCAGCTGAAGTGCGGGACCAGCGGTACGTGCGCCAGCCACGGCACCAGGTCCATCTGCTGCAACGCGATGACCCCCAGCCAGACCGAGACCAGCGTGCACAGCGGCCCGACGAACCGCAGCTCCACCTTGCCGCCGGTGCGGTAGCGCATCGGCGTGGGCAGCCCGATCGGCCGCCACAGCCGCAGGCCCAGCGGGATCGGCCAGAGCACCGGGCAGCCGTCCTCGGTGATCGCGTCGCCGAGGCAGTGCGCGAGGCAGCCGACCAGCACCGCCAGCCCGGCCCACTCGGCGTGGTGGCCGCCGGTGTTCAGCCAGCGCCAGCACTGCCAGGTGATCACCAGCGAGGCGGCGATCACCACGAACGTGTCAGCCCGGTGGTCCCACTCGTGCAGCAGCCCGCGCACGCCGAGGCCGGTGAAGAAGAACAGCAGGATCGCCGTCACCCACCACAGGTGCAACAGCAGCAACGAGCTGGTCAGCGTGCCGGCCAGGGCGGCGAACACCGCGGTGTGGGTGAACGTGCGGTGGCCGCCGTTGCGGTGCGGGTCGCGCTTGAGCCGGATGGTGTTGTAGATGCCGACGCTGACCTTGTCCACCACGTGCGACATGCCCTTGGTCACCGGTCCGAACGAACGGGACACGGTGGCCGGCGGATGGTCCAGGTCGGGCAGCAGGGCGGCGCCGGAGGTGAGGGCGGCGCCCGCTATCCAGGTCTGCGGGTCCACGGTGATCCCGTGCGCGCTGGCCAGCAGTGACACCGCCGCCCACGAGGCGAGCCCGAGCACGGCGTGCGTGGGTCCGGTCGACATCCTGCCCCCAGTAGTTGATCAGTCGAGCGGGCAGAGGTTACGGCACCCGGGCGTGTCGGTTGGGGAAGCGGGGCCGTGGGCGGCCCGTCCGGCTTAGCAGTACGCTCGTACCGGATGCGTGTGCGCAAGCGGACAGACACAATCATTGCGAGAGGAGAACTCCGCACCCATGAGCAAGATCAAGGTTTCCGGCACCGTTGTCGAGATCGATGGCGACGAGATGACCAGGATCATCTGGCAGTTCATCAAGGAAAAGCTGGTCTTCCCGTACCTGGACGTGAACCTGGACTACTACGACCTGGGCATCGAGCACCGGGACGCGACTGACGACCAGGTCACCGTCGACGCCGCGAACGCGATCGTCCGGCACGGGGTCGGCGTGAAATGCGCCACCATCACCCCGGACGAGGCGCGGGTCGAGGAGTTCGGCCTGAAGAAGATGTGGCGCAGCCCCAACGGCACCATCCGAAACATCCTCGGTGGCGTCGTGTTCCGGGAGCCGATCGTCATCTCCAACATCCCGCGGCTGGTGCCCGGCTGGACCAAGCCGATCGTGATCGGCCGGCACGCGCACGGTGACCAGTACAAGGCCACCGACTTCAAGGTGCCCGGTGCCGGCACGCTGACCGTCACCTTCCAGCCGGCGGACGGCAGCGCGCCGATGGAGTTCGAGGTCGCCCAGTATCCCGAGGGCGGCGGCGTCGCGATGGCGATGTACAACTTCAACAAGTCCATCGAGGACTTCGCCCGCGCCTCGTTCCGGTACGGCCTTGAGCGCAGGTACCCGGTCTACCTGTCGACCAAGAACACCATCCTGAAGGCCTACGACGGCCAGTTCAAGGACATCTTCCAGGCGATCTTCGAGGCCGAGTTCAAGGCCGACTTCGACGCCGCCGGCCTGACCTACGAGCACCGGCTGATCGACGACATGGTCGCCTCCGCGCTCAAGTGGGAGGGCGGCTACGTCTGGGCGACCAAGAACTACGACGGTGACGTGCAGTCCGACACCGTGGCCCAGGGCTTCGGCTCGCTCGGCCTGATGACCTCGGTGCTGATGACGCCGGACGGCAAGGTCGAGGCCGAGGCCGCCCACGGCACGGTGACCCGGCACTACCGGCTGCACCAGCAGGGCAAGCCCACCTCCACCAACCCGATCGCGTCGATCTACGCGTGGACCCGGGGCCTGGCGCAGCGCGGCAAGCTCGACTCCACCCCCGAGGTGACCGGCTTCGCCGACACCCTGGAGAAGGTCGTCGTGGAGACCGTCGAGAGCGGTGCGATGACCAAGGACCTGGCGCTGCTGGTCGGCCCGGACCAGGCGTGGCAGACCACCGAGGAGTTCCTGAACACCCTCGACGTGAACCTGCAGAAGAAGATCGCCGGCTGAGCCGGTTCGGCCCGACACCGGCCCCGGTCACGCTCAGTCGTGACCGGGGCCTAGCTGTTGGCTCCTGTGGGTGGTTCTGCGCCGGATTCAGGGCCGTGGTCGGCCGGGTGCGTTATACCTGAACCGAGCTGACGATGGCCGGAAGTGCCGGCGGGAGCCGTGGGAGGTGTTCGGGCTGTCCAAGCGCGTGGTGCTGGTGATCGGTGTGCTGCTGGTCGTGCTGGTGATCTACATCTTCGACAACGGGAAGAAGTCCTCCACCCAGTCGAGTTCCGGGGATTGTCAGGTCCAGGTGGACGCGGACTCGCTCAACGTCCGGTCCAGCGCGGCGGCGACCGCGCCGGTGGTGGAGAAGCTGACCAACGGCACCACGCTGGCCGCGACCAAGACCGTCCAGGGCGGTTTTCGGGAGATCGACGCGACGCACTGGGCGTCCAGCCAGTTCCTCAAGGTCGTCAGCGGGGCCTGTTCGTAGGTCGCGTCGGCACTCGTCGGTAGCCTGCCCGGTGTGCTGACCGTCTCCACCGTGAACGTGAACGGCCTGCGGGCCGCCGCCGGTAAGGGCTTTCTGTCCTGGCTGGCGCAGACCGACGCCGATGTGGTCTGCCTGCAGGAAACCCGGGCGACCCGGGACCAGCTGGCCGATCAGGTGCGCGACCCGGACGGCTGGCACGCGGTGCACGTCGAGTCGGCGACCAAGGGCCGCAACGGGGTGTCCGTGCTGTCCCGGCAGGCTCCGGAGGCGGTCCGGATCGGCTTCGGCGTGGCCGAGTTCGACGACAGCGGGCGGTATGTCGAGGTCGACCTGCCCGGCCTGGTGGTGGCCAGCCTCTACCTGCCCAGCGGCGAGGTGGACACGCCCCGGCAGGCGGAGAAGGAGCGGTTCATGGCCGCGTTCCTGCCGCATCTGGCCGACCTGCGTGGCAAGGCCACCGCCGAGGACCGCGAGGTGGTCGTCTGTGGGGACTGGAACATCGCGCACCGCGAGGCGGACCTGAAGAACTGGCGGACCAATCGGAAGAACTCCGGCTTCCTGCCCGAGGAACGGGCCTGGCTGGACCGGGTGTTCGACGAGGTCGGCTACGTGGACGTGGTGCGCGCCCGGCACCCGGAGGTCGCCGGCCCGTACTCGTGGTGGTCTTACCGGGGCAAGGCGTTCGACAACGACTCCGGCTGGCGGATCGACTACCAGATCAGCACGCCCGGCCTGGCCGGCTGCGCCACCGAGGCGTTCGTGGAGCGGGCCGAGGAGTACGCCGCGCGGTGGTCGGACCACGCGCCGGTGACCGTCCGGTACGACCGACAATGGTGATCGGGCAGAATCAGCACAGATCGGGGCAGGAGGTGGCGACCGTGCACGAGTTGATCGAGGCGAAGCGTGCTGAGATCGAGCAGCTGTGTCGCGCCCTGTCGATTCGCCGGCTCGACCTGTTCGGCTCCGCGGTCGGCGAATCGTTCGACACCGGGTCCAGCGATGTCGACGTGCTCGTCGAGTTCGCCGACGGCGCGGAAGTCGACTACTTCGACGCGTACTTCGGCCTCAAGGAAGGGCTCGAACGAATCCTCGGCCGCCCGGTCGACGTGGTGAGTGCCACCAGCCTGCGCAATCCGTATTTCAAACGGCAGGTCCTGGACACGCGGGAACTTCTCTATGCGGCGTGACGCACGCACCTACCTCTGGGACGCACTCCACGCGGCTGACCTGCTGCGCGAATTCAGCGCCGGCAAGGACTACGCCCGGTATGAGGCAGACGCCATGCTGCGATCTGCTGTTGAGCGTCAGTTCGAGATCATCGGCGAGGCGCTGAACCGCCTCTCCAAGGTGGATACCGCACTCGCTGCACAAGTGCCTGACCTCGGTCGCATCGTGGCCTTTCGCAACATCCTCATCCACGGTTATGCGTCAGTGGACGACGCGCTGGTCTGGCAGGTGCTGACCAATCGCCTGCCCGCCCTCACGGATGTCCTGCGGCGACTGCTCGATTCGGCGGGGGACGCGGACAATTGAGCCAGCTATCGCGACGGGTCGCTGAACCCGACTTGATCTGCTGCGGAGTGGAGCGGGCCGAGGAGTACGCCGCGCGCTGGTCGGACCACGCGCCGGTGACCGTCCGGTACGACCGGTGAGTATCCGGCCGGACCTGCGGATCAGCAGTCGCAACGCCCGGTTCCAGCAGTGGCGGGCGCTGCTGGACAACCGGACCAAACGCACCCGCAGCAAGCAGTTCCTGGTGCACGGCGTACGGCCGATCACCGTGGCGCACGAGCGGGACTGGCCGCTGGCCGCCTTGCTCTACCCGGCCGACCGGCCGCTGTCGGGCTGGGCGCGTGACCTGCTCGCCGACACCTCGGCGGAGCGGGTGGCGATGGCCCCCGAACTGCTCGCCGAGCTCGCCGAGCGGCCCGACGAGGCGCCGGAGCTGGTCGCGGTCGCGGCGCAGCCGGCCGACGAACTGGACCGGATCGCGGTGTCCGCCGACTTCCTCGGCGTGCTGTTCGACCGGCCGACGAATCCGGGCAACGTGGGCACCGTGGTCCGCTCGGCGGACGCGTTCGGCGCGGCCGGGGTGATCATCACCGGGCACGCGGCCGATCCGTACGACCCGCGGTCGGTGCGGGCGAGCACCGGGTCGCTGTTCGCGCTGCCGGTGGTGCGCGCGGCCGGTCCGGAACCGGTGATCGACTGGGCCCGCCGGGCCGGGGTCCGGCTGGTCGGCACCGACGAGCACGGCAGCGCACCGGTGTCCGAGTACGACCTGACCGGGCCGACCCTGCTGGTGCTGGGCAACGAGACCAACGGCATGGCCGCCGCATGGCGGGAGGCGTGTGCGGCGGTGCTGCGCATCCCGATCGGCGGCTCGGCCAGTTCGCTCAACGCGGCCAGCGCGGCGACCGTCGTGCTTTACGAAACCGCGCGCCAGCGCGGGATTCGCGACGGCGGAATCGGGCATCTTTCCCCGAATCTTTCGTGATCCAGTTCACATGTGACCGGCGTTTCGTGACGTAGCGCACAGACAGGTTGACGAACCTAGTCTCGAAACCGTGGTTGCAGACATCGCGCTCACCCCACCCGAACCCCGCCCCTCCGACTCCGCCCTGCGTCGCGCCCTGCGCCGTGCGCACGACGGCTCGGCCCTGGACGTCACCGAGGCCGCAGTGCTGCTGCACGCCCGAGGTGACCAACTGGAAGAACTGTTCGCGGCAGCCGCCAAGGTGCGCGACGCGCACCTGGCCGCGGAAGGCCGCGCCGGCATCGTCACCTACAGCCGCAAGGTGTTCATCCCGCTCACCCGGCTGTGCCGGGACCGTTGCCACTACTGCACTTTCGTCACCGTGCCGCACCGCGTCCCAGGTGCCTACCTGGAGCGCGACGAGGTCCTGGAGATCGCCCGGCAGGGCGCCGCCGCCGGCTGCAAGGAAGCCCTGTTCACCCTCGGCGACCGGCCGGAGGAACGCTGGCCCGCCGCCCGCGAGTGGCTGGACGCCCGCGGCTATTCGTCCACTGTGGACTACCTGCGGTCCTGCGCCATCGCGGTGCTGGAGGAGACCGGGCTGCTGCCGCACCTCAACCCCGGCGTGCTCAGCTGGGAGGAGCTGACCAGGCTGCGGCCGGTCGCGCCGAGCATGGGCATGATGCTGGAGACCACCGCGCAGCGGCTGTGGAGCGAGCCCGCCGGCCCGCACTACGGCAGCCCGGACAAGGAACCCGCGGTCCGGTTGCGGGTGCTCGCCGACGCCGGCCGGGTGAACATCCCGTTCACCACCGGCATCCTGATCGGCATCGGCGAGACGATCACCGAGCGGGCCGAGTCGCTGCACGCGATCCGGCGGACCGCCCGGCAGTACGGCAACATCCAGGAAGTCATCGTGCAGAACTTCCGGGCCAAGCCGGACACCGCGATGCGCGCCACGCCCGACGCCGACCTGCACGAACTCGCCGCCACGGTGGCCGTGGCCCGGCTTCTGCTCGGCCCCGGCGTCAGCGTGCAGGCGCCGCCCAACCTGGTCGGCGACGAGCACGACCTGCTGCTGCGCGCGGGCATCGACGACTGGGGCGGGGTCTCCCCGGTCACCCCCGACCACGTCAACCCCGAGCGCCCGTGGCCGGCCATCGACGAGCTGGCCGAGTGGACCAAACAAGCCGGTTTCGACCTGCGCGAGCGGCTCACCGTCTACCCGCGCTACGTCAAGGCCGCCCAGCGCCAGCCCGGCCAGTGGATCGACCTGCGGCTGACCGAGCACGTCAACGCGCTCGCCGACGCGGACACCGGCCTGGCCGACGAGTCCGCCCGGCCGGTCGGCACGCAGTGGCAGGAGCCCGACGGCGGGCTGGACACCATCGGCCGGGCCGACCTGAACGAGACGATCGACACCACCGGCCGCACCGCCGACCGGCGGGGCGACTTCGAGTCCGTCTACGGCGACTGGGAGTCCCTGCGTGAGCAGCTGACCAGCGCGCCGGAGCGGCTGCCCGGCGACGTGCGGGTGGGCCTTCGGCTGGCCGCCGAGGACCCGGGCGCGCTGCTGGACGAGCGCAACGCGGACGCGGCGATGGCCCTGATCACCGCCGACGGCGAGGCACTGGAGGTGCTCACCCGGCTCGCCGACGAGCTGCGCGCGAGCGTGGTCGGCGACGACATCACCTACGTGGTGAACCGGAACATCAACTTCTCCAACGTCTGCTACGTCGGCTGCCGGTTCTGCGCGTTCGCCCAGCGGGAGCGGGACGCGGACGCGTTCCGGCTGTCCGTGGACGAGGTGGCCCAGCGGGCCGTCGAGGCGGCCGCGGCCGGCGCCACCGAGGTGTGCATGCAGGGCGGCATCGACCCGTCCCTGCCGGTCACCTTCTACGCCGACATCGTCCGGGCGATCAAGGCCAAGGTGCCCGGGATGCACGTGCACGCGTTCAGCCCGATGGAGATCGTCAGCGCCGCGGCCAAGGCCGGGGTGAGCGTGCAGGAGTGGTTGACCGAGCTGCGCGACGCCGGGCTGGACAGCATTCCCGGCACCGCCGCGGAGATCCTCGACGACGACGTGCGCTGGGTGCTGACCAAGGGCAAGCTGCCCGCGTCCACCTGGATCGACGTGGTCAGCACGGCGCACCGGCTGGGTATCCGCTCGTCCAGCACGATGATGTACGGCCACGTCGACCACCCGGGCCACTGGCTGGCGCACCTGCGCACGCTGGCCAGGGTGCAGGAGTCCACCGGCGGCTTCACCGAGTTCGTCGGGCTGCCGTTCGTGCACCGCAACGCGCCGATCTACCTGGCCGGCGTCGCCCGGCCCGGCCCGAGCCGGCGGGACAACCGGGCGGTGCACGCGCTGGCCCGGCTGGGGCTGCACGGCCGGATCGACAACGTGCAGTGTTCCTGGGTCAAGCTCGGCGACGAGGAGACCGCGGAGTTGCTGCGCGGTGGCGCCAACGACATCGGCGGCACGCTGATGGAGGAGACGATCAGCCGGATGGCTGGCTCGGAGCACGGCTCCTCGCGGACCGTCGACGAGCTGTCCGCGCTGGCCACCCTGGCCGGCCGGCCCGCGCGCCAGCGGACCACGGTCTATGGGCAGCTGCCGGCGCCGGCGCAGCCGGTGTGAGCAGGTCACGCGGCTGACCCAGGGCGCTGGTCAGAGATTTTTTACTCCTGGGTAACCTCGATTCGACGTATCCGAAATGCCATGTGGCGTAATGGAAGCGTCAAATCGGGTGATGGGGGACGGGACCGGACCACGGGCTTGACACGGTCGGTAGCTTTTCTCGTGGTGGGCCGTGGAGTCCCTTCCCCCATCCGGGTCAGTCTTTCCCTGGGAGTCGCTTGATGCGCAGCCAACAGGTTGCTGCCCTTGGTCATGTGGTGGACAGCGGCATGTCCACCGGTCTCGTCAGCGGGGCCGGGATCGTCGCGGTCGTCGCCATCGTGGTCGGGGTGATCGGCCTCGTCTACGGACTGCTGCGCCACCACCGGAAGCTGTTGGCCCAGCGGACCGCCGAGCGGGCCCGCGCGGCCGCCCAGGTGGCCCAGCACGCGGTCGCGACGGCCGCGCAGCACCTGCCCACCCCGGCGCCCTCCACCGCGCGCACGAGCTCCTGAGCCGTACTTTCCCGGTCGTCCGGCCGGTCGCTCGCACTGCGGGACTCGTTCACGCTCGTTAGCGTGGGACAGTGACGCAGGCCAACCAGCATCCCGCCACGGCGGGCACAGCGGCGACCAGGGCGACAACCGAGCCGGCGAAGAAGGAATCTCTCGTCACCCGGCTGCGGGCCCGGTATCGCTGGCTCGACCACATCATCCGGGCCAACGAGTCGTTCACCCGCAACCACGGCAACCACTACGCCGCGGCGATCACCTACTTCAGCGTGCTCTCGCTGATCCCGATCCTGATGGTGGCCTTCGCCATCGCCGGCTACGTGCTCGCCGGCAACCACGCGCTGCTCGCGCAGTTGCAGACCGGCATCACCAAGTCGGTGCCCGGCTCCCTGGGTGACACCCTCAACCAGGCGGTCGGCCAGGCGATCAAGTCACGCAACACGGTCGGCGTCATCGGCCTGCTGGTCGCGCTGTACTCCGGGGTCGGCTGGATGAGCAACCTGCGCGAGGCGCTCACCGCCCAGTGGGACCAGCAGCCAGTCAAGGGCTCGTTCGTCAAGACGTTGGTGCTGGACCTGATCGCGCTGGTCGGCCTTGGGCTCGCGCTGGTGGTGTCGTTCGCGATCACCATCGCCGGCACCGCGCTGGGCACCCTGCTGCTCAAGCTGGTCGGGCTGGAGCACAACAGTTGGGCGCACGTGCTCCTGGTGGTGGCCACGGTGGTGCTCTCGATCGGCGCGAACTGGCTGGTGTTCCTCTGGGTCATCGCCCGGCTGCCGCGCGAGCGGGTCGGCCTGCGCAGTGCGCTGCGCGGCGCGCTGGCCGCCGCGGTCGGCTTCGAGATCCTCAAGCAGTTGGCCACCGTGCTGCTCAGGTCGACCTCCAGTTCGCCCACCGGCGCGGTGTTCGGCTCGGTGATCAGCCTGCTGGTGTTCGCCAACCTGGTGTCCCGGTTCCTGCTGATGGTGACCGCGTGGACGGCGACCGCCCGGGAGAACCAGCGCGCCCGGCCGGTGCCGGTACCCGCGCCCGCGGTGATCCGCCCGATCGTGCAGAACCGCACCGGCCTGGGCCCGGTGGCCGCCGCCGGACTGGTCGCCGCCGGCGCGCTGACCGGTCACTTCCTGGGCCGCCGACCGCGTTAGCGCATACAGCGGTGG
>DATATV010000045.1:0-58477 GCA_036268615.1 Pseudonocardiaceae bacterium | reverse complement strand
GGAAACGACTACCCAATGGTGGGGCGGAAAAAAGCTCCGGCTTCGCGTCATGCGACGGAGCCGGAGGAGTCCCACGAACGTATGAACGGATCAAGGAGACAACAGGTGCTCGCACCACGCTCCGACTGCTCCGCCACGACTGGAGGTTGGGGAATATGACAGCCCGCAAAGAATGGTCGGTGGACTGCCGGGACGTGGCTGGGCGCAAGCGCGAACTCACCGTGTTCGCCAGCGGTGGGCACATCGTGCTGGTCGCACCGCCCGGTGAGACGGCCGTGCTCGCTCCGCTGGAGGTCGGTCGACTGCGCGCGATCCTCCGCGAGGCCGCGGTGGACGCTTCGGTACCCAGCCAGCCCTGAGCGGCAGGGGTGACAGATGTCAGCGTGGGAAAGCGACGAGTCGCACCCATCGGACACCGGTCACTGATGCCACCATCGGGTTATGCAACCCACACCCGCGCCGGACGCGGCCGTTGAGAAGACGCCCGCCCTCGACGACCGGCCGGTCACCCCGGCCGGAGTCCTCACCCTGCGTGCCCCGCGCAACCGGGTGCACCGGCGAGCGATCCTGTGGTGGACCGTGCGGACCGCCATCCTCTTCGTGGTGCTCACGGCCATCCAGGTGCTCTGGCTCACCGTCGGTCACGGGCCGAACTGGCTGCACTACTCGATCGCGGTGATCGGCGTGGTGGGTGTGCTGGACCTCGCGATCCAGCCGCAGTGGCGCTACCGGGTGCACCGCTGGGAGACCACCGGCGACGCGGTGTGCACCCGGTCGGGTTGGTTCAACCAGGAGTGGCGGGTCGCGCCGGTGTCCCGGATCCAGACGATCGACACCAAGCGCGGGCCGGTCGAGCAGCTGTTCAGGCTGGCGACCGTCACCATCACCACGGCCTCGGCGGCCGGTCCGGTGCAGATCTCCGGGCTGACCAGGGACGACGCCGCCCGGCTGGTCGACGAGCTGACCGCGACCACCCAGGCGGTCACCGGGGACGCGACGTGACCCGGCCGAGCACGAGCGACCCGCTGACCGAGCCGGCCGCCCCGCACACCCCCGCCACCCACGACACCCCGATCGACCCGACGGTCGCCGAGGCCCAGTGGCACCGGGTCAACGCGCGGACCATCCTGGTCCGGCCGTTCAACGAGGCACTCGGTCTGATCCCCGCGCTGGTCGGCGTGATCGCGCTGGGCCAGCACGACAGCCACATCTACTGGGCGCTGGGCGCCATCGCGCTGTTGCTGCTGCGCGGGTTGCTGCACTGGCTGACCACCCGCTACCGGATCACCGACGAACAGGTCGAACTGCGCACCGGACTGCTGTTCCGGCAACGGTTCGCGGCCAAGCGCGACCGGGTGCGCACGGTCGAGTCGACCGCCCGTTTCGGCCACCGGCTGTTCGGCGTCACCGCGGTGCGGGTCGGCACCGGGCAGCACGAGGACAAGCGGCACAAGCCGCTCATGTTGGACGCGGTGACCACCGCCGAGGCCGACCAACTGCGACGGATGCTGCTGCGCCGGGCGCCGGCCAGGCAGCCCGGCGCCCAGGACACGTCGACGGCGAGCGAACCCGCACCCGCACCCGGCGAGCGGATCGCCGCGCTGGACTGGGGTTGGCTGCGGTACGCGCCGCTCACCCTGTCCGGACTGGCCGCGATCGGCGTGCTGGCCGGCCTGGTGTGGCGGTCCTTCAACGAGTTGGACATCAACGTCAGCCGGTTCCAGCTGGCCAGGGAGGGTCTGCACTGGGCGGAGCGCACGTCGCTGGTCATGGTCATCCTGATCGGCGCGCTGATCGGGTTACTGGTGGTGTTGTTCGGTTCGGTGCTGGTGTACACGTTCAAGTTCGCCGGGTACACGCTCACCCGCGAGGCCGACGACACCCTGCACATCCGCCGTGGACTGCTCACCACGTCAGCGGTGACCATCGAGGAAGCCCGGATGCGCGGCGTCGAGGTGAGCGAGCCGCTGCTGCTGCGGCTGGCCAAGGGCGCCCAGTGCAACGCGGTCGTGGTCGGGATGCGGCACAAGAGCGGCAACCACATGCTGATGCCGCCCGGCCCGGGGGCCGAGGTCAACCGGGTGGCCGCCGCGGCCCTGCGCGCCGAGCGCACGCCGACGCTCACCGCGCTCGTCGGTCACTCGGCCAAGGCACTGCGCCGCCGGTTGGTCCGCTCGATCGGTCCGGTGGTCGTGCTGACCCTCGCGCTCTGGCTGCTCAGCGTGCCCGGCTGGTGGCCGGCGTGGCTCTGGCAGGCCAGCCTGGTGCTGCTGCCCTTCGCCGCCTTGCTGGGCTGGGACCGGTACCGCAGCCTCGGCCACGCACTGACCGACCAGTACCTGGTGACCCGCCTGGGCGCACTGGACCGGCGCACGGTGGCATTGCAGCGGACCGGCATCATCGGCTGGCGGATCAAGCGGTCGTTCTTCCAGCGTCGGGCGGGCCTGCTCACCCTGACCGCGACGACCGCGGCCGGCCGGGGTGGCTACGCCGTGCTCGACCTGGACGTGACCGACGGGCTGGCGCTGGCCGACGCGGCGGTGCCCGGGGTGCTGGCGCCGTTCGTGCAACGCGGCCCGGCACACGCGGAAGCGGTTGCGACGGCCGGGTGACCCTGCCGACAGGGCAGGATACCCCGGGTTAAGCTGCGCGAATGGCAGATCATCTGGTGTGGATCGACTGCGAGATGACCGGGCTTGATCTCGGCAAGGACGCCCTGATCGAAATCGCCGCCCTGGTCACCGACGCCGACCTGAACATCCTCGGTGACGGTGTCGACGTGGTCATCCACGCGGACGACGAGGTCCTGGACGGGATGCCGGACGTGGTGCGGGAGATGCACGCGCACTCCGGCCTCACCGAGGAGGTGCGCCGGTCCACGGTGACCCTGACCCAGGCCGAGCAGTTGGTCCTCGACTACATCAAGCAGTACGTGCCCGAGCGGGGTGGGGCGCCGCTGGCCGGCAACTCCATCGCCACCGACCGCGGCTTCATCGCCCGGGACATGGCCGCGCTGGACGGGCACCTGCACTATCGGATGATCGACGTGTCGTCGATCAAGGAACTGTGCCGGCGCTGGTTCCCGAGGATCTACTACGGCCAGCCGGAGAAGGGCCTCGCGCACCGCGCCCTGGCCGACATCCGGGAGTCCATCACCGAACTCGCGTACTACCGCCGGACGGCGTTCGTGGCGCCCCCGGGGCCGTCGACCGACGAGGTGCGCACGGTGGCGGCCGAGGTGCTCCGGGAGCGTAAGAAGGCCTGACCGGGCTTCCCGACCGCCCGTTTTTGTCGGGCGTGCGGCGCACGGTACGATGTTGCAGCCGCTGCGGGTGAACGCCGGTAGCGTGCAATGGTGGGTGTAGCTCAGTAGGTAGAGCACTGGGTTGTGGTCCCAGGTGTCGCGGGTTCAAATCCCGTCACTCACCCCAGGACGGCTGGACCCCGGCGAGTCATCGTCGGGTAAAGCTGTTCGGTGGAAATGGGTACAACCCGTTGCCACGGCCCCGATTGGGAGCCGCCAGGCGGGGCGTGCTAAAGTTTTCACCGTCCGGACGGGAAACCGTACGGGCGCCGCTAGCTCAACTGGCAGAGCAGCTGGCTCTTAACCAGCGGGTTCGGGGTTCGAGTCCCTGGCGGCGCACTACTAAAGCGCAGGTCGACCTCACCGTCGACCTGCGCTTTAGTCATTCCCACAGCCGTGTCGACCACACCACGTCCGTCCACAGTGGCCTCAACCGAGCCCGAGACGAGCCCGAGACGACGCACCGACCCCCGAGGAATGATCAACGCCGTCCGCTCCGCCGCATCCCGAGCCACCGCAGGAAGAACATTCGCATAGAACCTGCTCGTCGTGGACTCCGAAGCATGCCGCAACATCGCCTGCACCACCTTCATCTCCACCCCCGCCGCCAACGCCAACGTCGCCGCACCGTGACGCAAATCATGCAGCCGAACCGGCGGCAACCCCGCCCGACGCACCAAGAAATGAAAATGATCCGTCACATCCGCCGGGTGATACGGACTCCCGTCCAACCGCGTGAACACCAGACCCGAGCAAACCCACCCGTCCTCCGCCGCCAACCACTCCACACGCTGCCTTGGACTCCTGGGGCTGGGCTCGGCCTGACCGGTCTCCCATCCGTACTGCGCAATCTGGTTGGGCACGTCGAAGATCAATTGACAACTGCTTCCCGCCAGTGGGTACCGGTCAGGATCGACGTGATCACGGGGCTGGAAAATGACTGGACGGGGTCATGTTCGGGCTTGTAGCTTGCGGTGGACCGTGACACCGCCCGAGGAGGTGAGACCCATGAACGCTGTATCGATGTGGGTGCTCCCCCGTCCCGTCACGGTCGGGCGATTGACGTAGGTGTCGCCGGGAGCGCCTCGACAACAGGGCACTCCCGAAGGGCAACACCTATGGACACTCCGCAGTTCACCGCCGACCCGTCGTCGAACGATACGGTCGAGCGCGGCCTCACCGTGGGCGACGGACTCCGCTCGTCGGCCTCCGCCGCTGATCGCGCGCCCCTCGTGTTCGACGTGATCATTGTCGGGTGCGGGCCGACCGGCGCAATGCTGGCCGCCGAACTGCGGTTGCACGATGTACGGGTACTCGTTCTGGAGAAGGAAACCGAGCCCGTGTCGTTCGTCCGCATCGTCGGTCTGCATGTTCGCAGTATCGAGTTGATGGCTATGCGCGGACTGCTGGATCGCATTCTCGAACACGGAAGACAGCGACCGGCCGGCGGACTCTTCGCCGCCATCAGCACACCAGCACCAAGGGGCCTGGATTCCGCGCATGCCTACCTGCTGGGCATTCCGCAGCCGGTCATCGTTCGCCTCCTCGAAGAACACGCGATCCAACTGGGTGCGCAGGTCCGGCGCGGTTGCGCGGTGGCCGATTTCGAGCAGGACGACGAGGGTGTGACCGTCGAGCTGGCCGACGGCGAACAGTTGCGTTCGCGCTATCTCGTCGGCTGTGACGGCGGGCGCAGTACGGTGCGCACGCTGCTCGGCGTCGGCTTTCCCGGCGAACCCTCGCGGACCGAGACGCTGATGGGCGAAATGGAAGTGGGTGTGCGGCCAGAGGAGATCGCCGCCAAGATGACCGAAATCAACGAGACCAACAAGATTTTCAGTCTCAGGCCCTTCGGTGAAGGGATCTGGCGCGTCGTGGTCCCGGTCGCGGGAGTCAGCGATCGCACGGAACCGGTCACCTTCGAAGATTTCAAACAGCAGCTGCGTATCATCGCCGGAACCGATTTCGGCGTGCACTCCCCGCGCTGGTTGTCCCGCTTCGGGGATGCCACCCGGCTGGCCGAACGCTATCGGGTCGGGCGGGTGTTGCTGGCCGGCGATGCGGCACACATCCATCCACCCACCGGCGGGCAGGGCCTCAACCTGGGCGTTCAGGACGCATTCAACCTCGGTTGGAAACTGGCAGCACAGGCCCGCGGCTGGGCGCCGGAAACGCTGCTGGACACCTACCAGGCCGAACGTCATCCGGTCGCCGAGGACGTGCTGGACAACACCCGCGCCCAGATGGAACTGCTGTCCACCGAACCGGGCCCGCAGGCCGTGCGCAGGCTGCTCACCGAACTGTTGGACTTCGACGAGGTGAATCGCTATCTGATCGAGAAGATCACCGCGATCAGTATCCGCTACGACTTCGGCCCAGGCCCCGACCTGCTCGGCCGCCGCCTGCGCGACATCGACGTGAAACAGGGCCACCTCTACGGTCTGCTGCATCGCGGCCGCGGTCTGCTGCTGGACCGCACCGAACGGCTGACCGTCGGCGGTTGGTCGGACCGGGTCGATTACCTCGCAGATCCCACTGCGGTACTGGATGTTCCGTGCGTCCTGCTACGCCCCGACGGCCATGTCGCCTGGATCGGCGACGATCAGCAGGACCTGGACGACCACCTCTACCGCTGGTTCGGCAAGCCCGCCAACGTCGGTGCCCGCGGGTAGCGTGATCCTGGAGGTTGACGATGCAATCGACGGTCCTCGCCGACGACGACGCCCGTGAGGTCGCCGCGGCGATGCCCGCGCTGTCGGATGAAATGACTGTCCGATAAGGGACGCGATTTCGCCAGCCGAACTCTGCCGTTGTCGGCAACGGAGCAACAAACCCGTGAACGTCGCCTTTCGCGATTTCCACGTCGGGCTGCCGCTGATTCCCCTAGAGTTGCGGCATGGTGTGGAGACAGGCATTCGTTGCGGGTTCGGTGATTGTGATCATGTCACTCGCCGCCTGCAGCGGCTCGTCGTCCTCCGCGCCATCCGTGTTCTCCGCGGCCTCGTTGCAGCAGGCATTGGCACGGGTCGCGGACACGGATGACACCCGCTCCCAGATCTACTACGACGACACGTCCGCGCTGGTGAAACTGGCGGGCAAGAGCCTCGATGACACGGCCGGGTTCGCGCAGCTGCGAGGCAATGGTGCCACCGGGCTCCAGCCGCTGGCGCAGACCATCGCCAGCCAACCCGGTATCGAACTGCTGGCCGCCGACTACACGATCACGGCAGGCTCGCCGCCGCGTCAGGTCGGGCTGCTCGCCGGCGGGCAGCCGGGTAGTTCGATCACCGGCAACCTGACCAGGGTTGGCTGGCGGCAACAGGGGAACACACTGGTCGGACCGTCGCCGTTGGCGGCGGGTGGGGACCAGCAGGACACCGCGATCCTGGCGCTGAACCTGGCGCGGGTGCGCGCGAACGGCGCAGACCTGACCTACGGCCAGACGAGTGCGAATCTCGACCAGATCGGCAGCCCGAGTGGTCGAACGCTGGCGCAGGACCCGGCGGTCGACGCAGCCGCGGAGTGCCTCGGTGACGTGGTCGCCGCCGCCATCATGGCGCCCTACCAGGGCGGACGGAATCCGACGGTGCTCGCCGCCGGAATCCGCCGTCCGGCCAGCAACACGGACACGCCACCCGCGGTGGTCTGCGTGGGTTGGCCCGACCAGGACGCGGCCAGCGCGTACGCCACGGCGGTCCGGCAGCAGTTGACCAGTGGGCTGTCGATCACCACCAACAGCCGGTACAACACGCTGCTGCGGACTCCGACGGTGCAGAACGTCGGCGGGGATCAACACCTGGTCAGGTGGCAGGCGGACACGCCGGGAGACGCGCAGCGCGTGTTCACCATGATCGACAGTGTTGATCTGCCGGCGTTGCCCAACTGTACGGAGCTCGGCCGACTGTCAGCCGCCGCGCGCCAGCAGTTCGGCGCTACTTGCCCGTGACTGAGCCGTTTCCGGGCCGGCGGTCGTCGATGTCGTGGCGGCGTCAACCGTACGGCCGTGCCGTTTGGTGATCAGCGACCAGGCGTGCCCGCGGTTGTTCGGCGCGAGCTGACGAACTCGACACGCAGCCAGCGAACCGGCCCAGATGGGCGAAACCTCAGCGTTGCGCCGACCCCGCGATGTGTCGCGAGCATCGGCACGGTGCTGGGTGCCTGTGGGTCGGCCGCGATGAGGTCGATCGCCGCCCGGACCATGGCCGGTCCTGGGACGGGCCCACCGATTCTGCCGGACCGGCGGAATAACGGAGCAGCGGTCGCTGTCTTGCCTTCGGCAAAGGAGGAGACGATGCAGATCCGCGAGCTCGGCCATGTTGTGCTCTTTGTCAAGAACCTCGAGCGGTCGGCGCATTTCTATCGGGATGTGCTGGGCTTTCGTGCCCTGGAGACACCCGAGCGTATGCGGGGCGCCGTGCTGGCGTTCTCGACCGGACGGACCCACCACGAACTGCTGCTCATCGAGGTCGGGGAGGACGCGCCACATCCCGGCAACGGCCATCGCGCCGGGCTCTACCACATCGGACTGAAGGTGGGCGAGGACGACGCGGGACTGGTGGCCGCCTGGCAGGAGCTGGAGAGTGCGGGCGTGGCGGTGGTGGGCGCTGCCGATCACACCGTGACGCACAGCTTGTACCTCACTGACCCGGACGGCAACGAGATCGAGCTCTACGTCGACGTGCCCGGCACCGACTGGTCGGACGTCGAGCAGGTCCTGGCCACCACCCGGCCGCTACTGCTTTAGCACGGCCGGGAATACGTCAGCCCCCAGCACTGTCGGGGCGGCATGAAGTCGTTCACCAGGCACCGGCAGCCGCATACCACCGCTCAGGATTCTCAGGAGAAGACAATGAACGGAACAGTCCAGACCCTTCAGTTCGCCGATCTGAAGATTCACATCTACACACCGCCGGAGGACGGCTTCCGAGTCAATTCCACGATCTTCGAGCTGACCGACCGGCTCATCGTGGTGGACGGCCAGATCTTCCAGCGGTACGCCCGTGAGGTCGGCGATGTGATCGACGGTCTCGACAAGCCGATCGACCGCTTCATCCTCACCCACAACCACCCCGATCACTTCGCCGGCTTCGAACACCTCACCGAGCGCTTCCCCGGCGTCCAGCTCGCGGCGCTGCCGTCGGTCCGCGACTACCTGGTCAGGATCGGTCAGCAGGTGCTCGACGTGCGTCGGGGGATCTTCGGCGCCGAGATCGCCATCCGGGTGGTCGTGCCCGACGCGGTGATCGTCCCGGGCGAACTGACGATCAGCGGGGTGCGTTTCCTGTTCCAGGAGTTCGACGACGCGGAGTCCGAACACACGCTGACGATCACGCTGCCCGATCACGGCGTCGCGCTCGTCGCCGATCTCGTCGGTGGTGCGGGTGATCACCTGTTCACCGTCGCGCCGCAGTTCGCCGGCTGGACCGCGGTACTGGAGAAGATCCGTCTCGACACCGCCAGGTTCGGGCTGAAGACCCTCATCGTCGGGCACGGCGCCCCGGTCGGCCCGGAGGCGCTGCCCGCGAACATCGAGTACCTGAAAGTGGCGAAGAACGCGTATGACGCCTCCGCGAAGGCCGACGACTTCGTCGCCGCGATGAGTGCCAGCCTGCCGGAGCGCTCCCCCGACGCCTGGCTGAACTGGTCGAGCCAGATGCTCTACGGCCACATCGCCCCCTGACCGAGCACGCCCTGACCGGCCGCCGCACCCGCGGCGGCCGGCATTTTCGTCACAGCTCGCCAGGGAAAGGGTAGGGACATGCTCACTTTCGACATCGCGTTGCGGCTGGCCGGTACCGTGCTGGCCGAAGGCACCCGGCGCGGCAGCGCTCCGCTCACGGTCGTGGTCCTTGATGCGGGCGGACATCAGGTCGTCCTCTATCGGCAGGACGGCGCCGGGATCGTCCGCCCCCAGATAGCGATCGGCAAGGCGTGGGGGGCGCTCGGCGTCGGCTTCAGCTCGCGTGGCATCGCCAACGCCGCCGCACGGCTTCCCGCGTTCTTCGACGCGCTGGCCGTTGCCTCCGACGGCCGGGTGATCCCAGCGCCAGGCGGAATCTTGCTGCGTGCCCCGGGGAAGGGCGTGGTGGGAGCGGTCGGGGTCAGTGGCGACAACTCGGACGTGGACGAAGCGTGTGCCATCGTGGCCGCGCTTGCGGTGGGGCTGGAGCCCGAGCCGTCGGCACCTGTTGTCTGATGCCGGTCAGGCACGAGAAACGGGAATAGATACGGCTGCCGGTGTGTCCTGGACAAGAAGCGACTGTCCTGGACGGGAAGCGAAAGGGGTGACGGCGTGGCGAACCCACCGGCGGCATCGAACGTATCGGCGCACTACGCGCAGGAGGCGGTGGGCTACCGGCCAGTGCTGTTCTCCGCGGCGTACCGGATGACGCACAATCCGGCCGACGCGGAAGACCTGGTCCAGGAGACCTACCTCAAGGCGCACAAGAACTGCGAGAGCTTCGAAGGCAACCATCTGCGGGCCTGGCTGAACCGCATCCTCTCGAACACGTTCATCAACGCCTACCACTCGCGTCGCCGTCGGCCCGAGATCCTCGGGCTGGACACCCACGACTCGTGGCTGGACGCGAACCCGGCCGCCGGCATCGGGCGGGACCCGGCCGACCTGGTGCTCACCGCGTCGCCGGACGAGACGTTGCGGGCGGCGCTGACATCATTGGCGGCGCCGTTCCGCAGGGTGATCCTGCTGGCTGACGTCGAGGGGTACTCGTACAAGGAGATCGCCGAGATCGTGCAGGTGCCGATCGGCACCGTGATGAGCAGGCTGAGCCGCGGCCGCAAGGCCCTGCGGGACGCGGTTCTGGCACACAAGGTGTGAACCAGAGCCCGGCAGTCAGGTTCAGCCGCGGTAGTACTCGGCCAGCGCGGTGAAGGCGGCCTTGGGTTCCCAGGGCAGGTCCGGGTAGGTGTCGCCGTCGCGGTCCGCAAGAACCTTGACGATGCCGAGGCTGGCCAGGTCGAGGTCGTCGCGGGGGTCGCCGTCGGGACGATGGGGGAGGTTGTCGAGCGCGAAGAGGAACACAAAAGCGCTGTCGACGCCTTCGGCGTCGAAGACCGTCAGCAGCTCGCGCAGGTAACTGGCCTGGCCTTCCTCGTCGCGGGCGTACTGTCCGGTCAGCCGACTCGGCGCGCCGGTGTCCTTGTCGTATTCGAGGATCTCCATGCAGCGCGCGCCCCGCTCGCCCGAGCCGCGATACGTGGCGGTGCCGAACTCGGTGATCGCGACCGGCTTTCCTTGCGCCACAAGGGTACGCACGCCGCCGGCGAACTGGTCGGCGACCTCGGCCGACCGGTAGAGATCCACGCCCATGATGTCGAAGGGGGCCCAGTCGATGTGTTCGAGCGGCACGGCCGCGTAGCTGATCCGGCCGCCGAATCGTTCGCGCACCCGTGCCACGGCGTCGCCGAAGAAGTTGTCGAGACAGGTGCTGACTTCCCTGATCCGCCCGGGTAGCCGATCTCGCTGGCTCAGCAGCAGGTCGAGCCGCTGCTCCAGGGTGTCGCCGGGCAGGAATCCCTTGTTCATCAGGCTCAGCTCGGCGCCGGCGACGAACACGACCTCGGCGCCCCGCTGCCGGAGCCGCTCGGCACGCCCGGCGCAGTCGACGAACAGCGAGCTGATCTCCGCCGCCGTCAGTTCGAGCGGATACGGCGAGAACCAGACTTCCAGGCCCAGGTCGGCGGCGTACCCCGCGGCCAGCTCCAGCCGCTCCGGATCACCGCCGATGACGCGGACGGCAGTGCAGTGCAGGTCGTCGCGGATGACGGCCAGCTCGCGTCGGACCACCTCGTGGTCCCACCGTTCACGGGAGTTGGCTCCGTCTCGGACGAAGCCGGTGTCGTAACTGACGCCCTTGGCGCGCACAGCTTTGGTCCTTCCTGTGGGAGTGGGGACAGAGTAGGGGTACAAAGTGCGCGCACGCAAGTTTGCGTGCGCGCAGTCGAGCCGGGATGATGGACGGGTGCCGACGAGACGGGCAGGGCTGCGCGAGGAGAAGAAGCAGGCGACCCGGGAGGCGCTGCGGGCGGCGGCCCTGCGGCTGGCCCTGGAGCGCGGGCCGGACAACGTGCGCGTCGACGACATCGCCGAGGCCGCCGGGGTCTCGACGCGGACCTACAACAACTACTTCTCCAGCCGCGAACAGGCGATCGTCGCCGCCGTCACCGCCGAACGGGAATCCCGGATCGCCGCGGTGGTGGCCGCCGCCACCGACGTCCGACTCACCGACGCCGTGGTCGGGGCGATCGTGGCGCAGTACACCAACCCGGCCGAGCACGATCGCGCCGCACTGCTGCTGATCACCACCCGCCCCACCCTGCGCGACGCGTTCGTCGACACCGCCACCGCGATCGAGCGCCCGCTCACCACCGCGATCGCCGGACGCCTCGGCGACACCGACGAGCGCACCGCCCGCGTGCTCGCGGCCTGCGTGGCCGCCACGGTTCGGGTCGCACTCGAACAATGGGTCCAGCCCACTGCCGGGGCCGGCGGGCTCGTGGTGGCCGCGGGCTCGTTGCCCGACCTGCTGCGCAGGACGCTCGCACCGCTCAGGCCGGCACTCGACGCAGCCGAAGATCAACGACACCAACGCCCCCAGCGGTGACGCTGCGCACAATCGCGGGTCATCCACTATGGAAATTCGACATTTCGGCGCACATCCGGTGTCCGCCGACGACGATGTGACGCAACTCAATCGGCTGATCGATGGGTCAGCCGTGACGGCGGCCACACACGGGCTGCTCCAGTTGGCCGATCCGGGCCACCCGATCCACTCGGACCGGACAATCCGCCAACCGAGATGACAGAGTGTTCATCGTCCAAAACCGACGGTAATCAAAGCTGCGCTACGTCACCAGGCGGGTAACTCACATCACTAAGTCGGCGGTACCGAGACTAGCCAGTTCTGTATATTGTTATTGTGCAGTGATCAAACTTCACAACGCGAAGATTTGCTACTCAGTCTTAGGATTCGGAAGCGAGCATGGGCATGCGTGCTTCGTCGTTGTTTGACCATACCGGAGACCAGCTGCGCAGGCTCTGTGACGTGATCGGAGTACAGGACACAGATACCCCGGTTTCCATTCTTCGGGACATCCTTGGCCCCGCCGGTGCCCGCAGCCTGGCCGAACCTCCACTTTGGCCATCCGACGTCTCGGACGACCACACGCCGATCGAATTCTCATTGGCTCTGGACAACGCGAACTCGCCAGCATTGCGCTTACTCGCGGAAATCGTCTCCGACCAGCCGGGCAATGCGGCCAACCTGCGCGCGGCGCGTACGCTTCTCGACTCGCTCGCGGCCCGCTTCTCGCTATCCCTGGGGGGCCTCGACCGTATTCATGATCTGTTTCTGAATCCGGACCACGACGCTGTTTTCTCGCTCTGGTATTCATTGATCTTCCGAGCCGGGACCGCACCTGACACCAAGGTCTACTTCAGTCCGGACGCGCGCGGCCGGCAGCGGGCGCCCGAGCTGGTCGCCGAGGCACTGCGCCGGTTGGACCTGGCCGGCGCCTACCGAACCGTCGTGGAACACGCGGTCCGGCCCGGCCAGCTCGGTGACCAGGACCAGTTCGCTTTCTTCGCGCTGGACCTGCACGACCGGCCGCAGTCCCGGGCCAAGGTCTACCTGGCCCACCAGCACGCGCACGCCGCGGACATGATGCGGGCCGCGCAGGCGGTCGACGGCGTCGAGGTCGAGCAACTGCGTGAGTTCTGCGAGCTGGTGGGCGGCACCACCGACCGGTTCGCCGGCCGCCCGCTGGTGTCCAGCTACACCTTCGTCGAGGGCGACACCGACCGCCCCAGCGGCTACAGCCTCTACCTGCCCATCCGGGACTACGTCACCGACGACGAGCAGGCACTGAGCCGGGTGAGCGCGCTGCTTTCCCGCTATGGCATCGATCCGACCGTGATCAACGACGGGATCGCCGCGGTGGCACGGCGTCCGCTGCGCGCCGGGGTCGGCCTGATCGCACACGTCTCGCTGCGACTGGGCCGGGGCACCCCCGGAGTGACGGTCTACCTGTCCTCGGAGGCGTACTCCGGGCCGGCGGGCGGCCCGGCGACCAGCGAAGTTGATCAAACCCACTCCGGTCAGACGCTCGATCCAGTTCAATGAGGCGTGGAGGAAAAGCCGTGCCAATAATGGAGCCCTACCGGATCAAGGTCGTCGAACCGATCCCGATCACCACCCGCGCGCAACGTGAGCAGGCGCTGGAACGCGCCGGCTACAACGTGTTCAACCTGCGCGCCGACGAGGTCACCATCGACCTGCTGTCCGACTCGGGCACGGGCGCCTCGTCCTCGGCGCAGGAGAGCGCCGCCGCACAGGGCGACGAATCCTATGCCGGCGCCAGATCGTGGTTCCGATTCCGGGACGTGGTCAGCGAACTGACCAACTATCCGCACATTCTCCCGGTGCACCAAGGAAGAGCCGGCGAACGCATCCTGTTCTCCGCGTGCCTGTCCCCCGGTCAGATCAGCATCAGCAACACCCATTTCGACACCACCCGGGCGAACGTCGCACTGCTCGGCTGTGAGGCGCGCGATCTGCCCTGCGCCGAAGCGAAGGATCTGGACAGCCTCGATCCCTTCAAGGGCAACATCAACCTGGCCGAACTGGAACGCACCCTGGCCGGTCCGGACGGCCACCGGGTCGGCTTCGTGCTGATGACCATCACCAACAACGGCGGCGGCGGCCAGCCGGTGTCGATGGCGAACCTCAAGGCCACCAGCGAACTGTGCCGGCGCCACCAGGTGCCGCTGTTCCTGGACGCGGCCCGGTTCGCCGAGAACGCGTGGCTGGTCACCCAGCGGGAGGCGGCGTACCGCGACTCGACGCCGCTGGAGGTGGCGACCGCCGCGTTCGCACTGGCCGACGGATGCGTGGCCAGCCTCAAGAAGGACGGCATCGCGCCGATGGGCGCGTTCATCGGTCTGCGCGACCCGGACCTGTTGGCGCGCTGCGAGGCCAACCTGATCGCCACCGAGGGCTTCAGCACCTACGGCGGCCTGGCCGGGCACGAGCTGGACCGGTTGGCGCAGGGCCTGCGTGAGGTGGTCGACCCGCACTACCTGCGGTCCCGGGCGGACGCGGCGGCGCATCTCGCCCGGTTGGCCAACGACGGCGGGGTGGCCAGTGTGCAGCCACCCGGGGTGCACGCGATCTACCTCAACGCCGGCCGGCTGCTCACCCACCTGCCGCCCGGGCTGTTCCCCGGCCACTCGCTCGCCCTTGAACTCTACCTGGCCGGCGGAATCCGGTGCAGCGAACTGGGTTCGCTCTACCTCGGCGTGCTGGACGACGAGTTCCAGCTGGTCACGCCGGCGCCCTACGAGCTCGTCCGGCTGGCCATTCCGCGCCGGGTGTACACCCAGAGCCACTTCGAGTACGTCGGCGAGATCCTGGCCAAGATCGCCAAGCATCCCGAACGCGTGCCCGGCCACCGGATCGTCGAGGCGCCACCGGTGCTGCGGCCGTTCAAGGCCCGGCTGGCCCCGGTCCCGGTCGGCTGACCCACCGCACCGCCGCCCCGTGCCACTCACCGAGTCGCACGGGGCCAGTGGTGCTCAGCCGATCGGCGCGGCCTTGGCCGGCAGCCGGGACATGGCGTGGTGCACCAGCTGGATCAGCGCCAGCTTGCCCGACTCCCGCTGCCGCGCGTCACACACGACTATCGGCACCTTCTCGCTCAGCTTGAGCGCCTGGCGCACTTCTTCGACCTCGTACTCCAGCGCGCCGTGGAAGGCGTTGATCGCCACCACGAACGGGATGTGCCGGCGCTCGAAGAAGTCGATGGCCGGAAAACTGGTCTGCAACCGACGCGTGTCCACCAGCACGATCGCGCCGATCGCCCCGCTGGCCAGCTCGTCCCACATGAACCAGAAGCGGTCCTGGCCCGGGGTGCCGAACAGGTAGAGCACGATCCGCGGGCTGATCGTGATGCGGCCGAAGTCCAGGGCGACGGTGGTACTCGTCTTGCCCTCGACACCGGCGAGATCGTCGACGCCGACACTCGCCTCGGTGAGCACCTCCTCGGTGGTCAGCGGGGGTATCTCGCTGACCGAACCGACCAAGGTGGTCTTGCCGGTACCGAAGCCACCGGCCACCACGATCTTCACCGACTGTGGAACCACGTGCGCCGTCCTCCCAGGACTAGGTCGTGTCCTGCCTAAAGTGCGTGAAGACCGTCGAGCACCGACTGCAGCAGATCCCGGTCCGCAGCGGCGGTGTCCTGAACGGGGGGACCGATCATGACAGCTCGGCTGTCGACAAGATCACTCACCTGCACCTTGGCCACGACCAGCGGGACGCTCAGGTAGGCGGCGATCTCGGCGATGGAGAACGGTCGCCGGCACAGCTCCAGGATGCGCAGGTGCTCCGGCTCGAAGTCGATCCGGTCCAGCGCCGCCCGGATGGTGACCACCTGAGTAGCGATGTCGAGCTGGTGGTTCGTCGGCCGGGTGCGCCCGCCGGTCAGCGCGTACAGGCGGACCAGCCGGCCGGCGTCGGCGTCGAACCACTCGTCACCCTGCTGCTCGGTCATCTCCTTAGGCCCTCAGGCCACCGTCCGCGGCGCCCACCGGTGTGTGCCGCGGCGCCGCACTGAGATGCTGGCGGACTCGTTTGACCAGCCGGTTCATCTCGTAGCCGATCATGCCCATGTCCGCGGTCTCCTCGGCCAGCAGGGCCAGGCAGGCACCCTCGCCCGCCGCCGTGACGAACAGGAAGCCGTGGGCCATCTCGACGATGTTCTGCCGGACCAGGCCGCCCTCGAACCGTTCGCCCACTCCGCGGGCGAGGCTCTGCAGGGCCGAGGCCATGGCCGCGAGCTGGTCGGCCTCGTCCTTGGGCAGCCCGTTGGACCGTTCGATGAGCATCCCGTCGGTGGACAGCACAATGGCGTGCCGCGCGCCCACCACACCGGTGACGAGCTCTTCGAGCAGCCAGTTCAGATTGGCATGCGGGTTGGCGTTCTCACTCATCGCGGATCTGATGTCCCTGTCTGCGTGGGTCATGGCGTCATCGGATCGTCAGCACGGCGGCCCTCGCTGACGCCCTGCTGGAAGGCGGACAACTGGGCGCGGATCTCGTCCGGCGATCTGGTCGACGCCGGGTCGTCGGTGCGGGTCGGCTCCTCGTCGGAGTCCTTCCACAGTTGGCGCACCAGATGTTGCTGCGGTTTCCGCTCGGGCAGCGGTGGCCGCCCGGACGACGTTCCGCCACGCGTCGGCGGTTCCTCGGCTGCGTCCGGCTGCCGGTGCGCCGGGGCCGACGGCTGCTGGCCGTAGTGCCCCGAGTCGCTCCGCTGCCGGTCGTCGGGGGCGAGCTTCTGACTCACGTCCTCGTACACGGTTCCGACACCACCAATCCCGACGAGCATCCCGCTCGACCGATCCGGGTATCGGTCCGGCGTCGCGGTGAGCCGTCGTTGCGGCAATCCGTTCTGGCCGATGGACTGGACAAACGTGTCGTCCACCTCGGCAGTGATCTGCGTCGCGTCGATCGTGTCGGGATCGAGCGTCGGAAACCCTGTGCTGAAGCCGAATTCCTCGGTCGAGTTGTCCAACCGGCCGTCGTAGGGCGAGATCAGCAGCCGGTCGGGGATCAGCACGATGGCCAGTACGCCGCCGTAGGGCGACTGGCGCAGCTCGACCCGGATGTCCAGCCGGGAGGCCAGCTGGGCGATCACCCAGAAGCCCAGCTGTGACCCGTCCCGCAGCGCCATCACGTCGAACTCGGGCGGGTTGAGCAACATCTTGTTGGCGTCGTCCCGGTCGGTGGCGGAGATGCCCAGACCCTGGTCCTCCACCTCGACGACCACACCGAGATCGACCCGCTTGCTGCTGACCACCACCGGGAACTCCGGTGAGGAGAACGAGATCGCGTTGTCCAGCAGTTCGGAGATGAGGTGGACCACCCCGGCGACCGCGTCACCGGTGATCGTCACCTCGGGCACCCGTTGCAGCTTGATCCGGGCGTACTGCTTGGTCTCCGAGATGGACGAGCGCAGCACCTCCAGCACCGAGATCGGGTTGCGCCACCGGCGACCGAGCTGGCCACCGCCGAGGATGATCAGGTTCTCGATGTTGCGTCGGGCCTGGGTCGCCTGGTGGTCGAGTTGGAACAGCCGTTCGAGCTTGCCGGGGTCCTGTTCCTGCTGTTCCCACCGGTCGAGCAGGTTCAGCAGGTGGTGCAGCGGGCGCTGGTTGCGGTGCGCGATACCGAGGAAGACCGCGTGCACGCCGTCCCGGGCCTGGGCCTCCTCGACCGCGGCCGCGACGGCGGTGCGCTGCGCGGCGTTGATCGCCGTGGCCACCTGGCCGATCTCGTCGCCGCCGTAGTCCAGTTCGGGCAGTTCCTCGGTCATGTCGACGGTCTGGCCGTCGCGCAGCTTGCGGATGATCTCCGGCAGCCGCACGTTGACCAGTTCCAACGCCTCGCTGCGCAGCCTGGCCAGTCGGGTCACCAGGGCGCGGTCGACCAGCAGCCGGGACTGCCGCAGCGCCACCAGGATCGCCGCGATCACGATGCCCAGCGCGACCAGGCTGCCCAGGCCGGCCCAGAGCAGTTGGCTGTTGCCGTCCGACAACGCCTCGGTGGAGACCTCGTCGGCCTGCGCGGTGGTCATGTCGGTGAGCGAGTCGGAGACCTGGCCGGTCACCGACTGCCAGGTGCTGCCGTCCACGGCCAGGTCCGAGGGCGCGCCGCCGGACCAGGAACCGTGCTGGATGACCGAGTTCTCGGCGGTGACCAGAGTCAGCCAGCTACTACTGGCCTTCAGCTTGGCGTAGGCGTCCTGCACGTCCGGCCGCAGGTCCGGGGAGACGTTCTCCAGTTCCGCGTGGTAGGCGCCGACCAGGCTGACGAACTGCAGGAAGTTGGCCTCGCTGAGCGAGCCGGAGGCGAACGCGCCGGACACGATCGAACTCGCCCGGGACATCAGGTCGGTGGCCCGGAAGACCTCTACACCCGCGATCGCGCCCTGGGTGGCGGTGACGTCGGGCACGACCCGGGCCTGGGTGTCGAACAGGCCGGTCGCCGCGTCCAGCAGGTTGTTGTAGAACGTGTAGACATCGTCCTGCGAGGCCACACCCGCGTCGACCTCACCGCGGATCTTGGGCAGCTGGCCGAGATAACCCTTGAGGGTTGCGAACTTGGTCACGATGGACTGCGGGGCGTTGGACAGAATGCCGTTGGCCGCGCTCTCCATGGCGGAGATCTCCGGGTCGGTCCGCTGCTGCTGGGCCAACAGCGTCTGCAGGCCCAACGACGGCTGGGCGAGGTAGGCCATGCTGAGCTGGCGTTCCTTCTGCAGCGAGGCCAGACCGCTCACCGCCGGGATGGACACCTGCTGCACGCTCGCCGCGACCTCACGGTCGTAGAAACCGGTGCCGAACAGGTAGGCAGACGCGCCGAACCACAGCAGCACCAACGCGGCGCTCGGGATGAGCACCAGCCGGACCACCCGCCGCTTGATCGTCGGCGACTTCCGCCGGGCAGATCGACTACGCCTGGTCCTGAAGAACTCGGTCGAACTATCAGGATCCGGTTGATTCTTCACGACGCTCCACGAACTCTTGAAGACCCCTGGGACATTTCGAGATGAGTGCGACCGGATGACCGCGCGAACCGGGTCCGCGGTAGTCGGGCACGCTCCCACCACCGGTCGCGAGGACCGGGCTCAACCCCCAAAGTTCGTTTCCGCGCCAGCCTCCGTTCGATCCGCGTCGTGACGCACCGCCCACCTCGGATGAAAACCACCGGGCCGAGCGGATTTCTCGCGATTGGCGCCGATGCCACGCTCGAGCCACCCAAACCCGACGACTCGGCCACACTCGCGATGCGCGACCCCTGCCAGCGCTGACCGGTTACTCCAACCGGCCGACCGCCAGGAGCGGTGCCACTCTAGCGTTCTTGATCTTCCTACACCAGACTGTGTGACGAAACATGAGTCCTGCCAGCAACAATCGCGAAGAATTCGCCCGAACGGACCAGTCACCCTGAGTCTGCCGGTCGCTCACCGTGAGCGACGATTGAGCCGACCGGAGGGCGCCTGACCAGCTCATCGACATTGCGCGGTGATCATTCTCGGCCGACGGTGTGCTATGCGGGTTTCACCGCGGCGAACAGGCCGACCGTGAAGACCCCGGCGCCGCGGGCCGCGTCCAGCGCACGCTTGCCCTCGCGAAACAATTCGCCGTGTGGTCCGTCATAGTTGAGCCATTGCGGGCGATCCTCGTCCGGCGTACTTCCCCAGCACTCCACGCCGTCGAAAAGATCTTCCGCGTGTTCGATCTGGAAACCCGCCTGTTCCAACATGGTCCGGTAGCTGTCCACCGTGCCGTGCCACGGAATCCGAATGAAACGGTTCACCGGCTCCATGAACCGCATGATCTGCTCATCGGTCTGGTGGGCACCGAACGGCCGCTGCAACCAGTCGATCCCGACCAGCCGGTGACCCGGCTTGAGAATTCGGTACGCCGCCTGGAAAAAGGCCTGCTTGTCGGGCAGGTGACAGGTCGACTCGAAGAAGAAAACCGCGTCGAAGCTGTCGTCGGCGAAGGCGCCGAGGGTCTTGTAGTCGGTGTCTCCGATGGTGTGGAAACTGACCTTTTCGGTTACCCCGACCCGTTCGGCAAGCGCACGGGCATCGGCCGAGAGTCCCTCGTTGTTCGACAGTCCCACGAAGTGGGCACCGCTGACGGTGGCCAGGTAGACCGTGGGTCCGCCGACACCGGAACCGAAGTCCAGGGCCCGTTCCCCCGCCCCGAGTCCGCTCAACGACACCATCCGCCGTTCCAGCGCCTGCGCGGCCTCCAGCACCGAGAGACCGGCGGCCTCGGCTGCCGGATCGCCGTGGTGCCAGGTGTCGCCCATCAGGCCCTTGTACGCCTCACGCGCCGGGTCGTAGTAGTCGCGCACCACGCCCTCATGGCTGGTCCCGCTCGTGACGTCCTGGTCCTGGCTCATCGCGCCACACCTTTCCTACCGCCCGGCAACGGAATCGTGCTGACAAAATCGATCCTAACCAGTCGTTGCCCCCGCTCGGAACACCATCGTCAGCACCGATCGCCCGATACGGTCCGGCCGAGGAACGCGGCGAGCCGGTCGCCCGCCGCCGCCGAGGACGGCACGTGGACGCTCGGCGCGAACATCGGCTGCCGGTCCGTGCGGCCGACCAGCAGCCGGCTGACGGTCAGCAACTCGACCGCGAGCGCGTGCGGGATCGGCCGGTCGTACCGGCAGGCCCGCGCGACGTCCCAGCCGTGCACGGCGATCTCGACCGCGCCGGTGTTGGCGACAATGTTGCTGTCCAACGGGAACCCGCCGACGGCGATCAGTTCGTCTGGCTGTTCGGCGCGAACCAGCTCGGCCACCAGGGCCGCCCCGTTGTGCCGGCAGTTGGCGACCGGATCGACGGCCGGCGCGACCTCGGGCTGGCACCGGCTGATCCGGTGGAGGGTCAGCGCGGTGTGCAGCGTGATCAGCGAATCGTTGGCGTGCAACAACAATGCCCGCAGGTCCCAGTCGGGGCAGGGCGTCGGGTCGGCCAGCGACCCCGGCCGGACGGCGGTGATCGTCGCCAGTGTGTAGCTGAGCGCGCGCAGCAGCAGCCGGCCGCCGGCCCCGGTCATCGGGACTGCGCCGTCGGCAGCATCGCCACCGAGCCGACCGGCAGAATTTCCGGCAGGCCGAACATCGGGAACAGACCGTTCGCCAGGAACGCGGTGATCCGGGTGATCCGTCCGTCGGTGATGGAGAAGACCTGCACGCTGTGCGCGCGTTCGGGGCCGTGCCGGTCGCCCACGTACATCGCGAGCGCCGGTTGGCCGTTCGCGGCGGTGGGCAACAGGTGCCGACCGCCCTCGCCGCGCCGGGCGAAGAACGCCGCGAAGAAGCCGAGCACCGCGTCGTGGCCGGCGAACCAGTCCAGGGCCGGCGGCATCTCCAGTTCGACGTCCGCGCGCAACAACGCGGCCAGCGCGGTGAGATCGGCCCGCTGGAAGGCGTCCACGTACCGGTCGAGCACCTCGCGGTGGGTGGCCGCCGGGTCGTCGTTGACCTCGTCCTCGACCGGCGCCACCTGGGCGAGCTGCGCACGGGCCCGTTGCAGGGCGCTGTTCACCCCGGCGGCGGTCGTGTCGAGCAGGGTGGCGACCTCGGCGGCCGGCCAGGCGAGCACGTCCCGCAGCAGCAGTACGGCGCGCTGACGCGGCGGCAGGTACTGCACGGCGGCGACGAAAGCCAGCCGGACGCTGTCCCGGGTCGCCACGACGGTCGCCGGGTCGGCGGCCGACACGCCCAGCAGCGCGTCCGGAATCGGTTGCAGCCACGGGATTTCCGGCCGTGGGTCCAGCGGCCAGCTGTTCGGGTCCGGGTTCGGGCCGGCCAGGCCGGCCGGCAGTGGGCGGCGCTTGCGGGTGGCCAGCGCGGTCAGGCACGCGTTGGTGGCGATCCGGTAGAGCCAGGTGCGCAGCGACGCCCGGCCCGCGTCGAACCGGTCGTAGGACCGCCAGGCCCGCAGCAGCGTCTCCTGCACCAGGTCCTCGGCGTCGTGCACCGAGCCGAGCATCCGGTAGCAGTGCACCAGCAGTTCCCGCCGAAACGGGTCGGTGACCTGACCGAACTCCGCACTCTCCGTCATCGTCGCGCCCACCTTTCGTTCCTGTCCCTACATACCGGGTGGGGAGCGAAAACTCATCGGTCGGCGGGCGACCCGGCCGCGATGAGTTTGCCGATCGGTCCCGGTATGTCCAGGTGCCCGACAGGTGAACCGGCAGACCGGGAGGTCGACAGATGAACCGCACGGACAACCGCAGACCGGGGTGGACCACCCCCGCGCAGCGCTGGGTACTCGGACTGACCGCGGTGGCCACGCTGATGGTGATGCTGGACATGTTGGTGGTGACGACGGCGCTGACCACCATCCGAGTGGATCTCGGGGCGTCGATCGAGGAGCTGGAGTGGACGATCAACGCGTACGTGCTCACCTTCGCGGTGCTGCTGCTGACCGCGACCGCGCTGGGTGACCGGTTCGGCCGGCGGCGGCTGCTGGCCGTGGGGCTGATCGTGTTCACGATCGCGTCGGCGGCCTGCGCGCTGGCGCCCGGGATCGGCTGGCTGATCGTCGCCCGCACGGTCCAGGGCGTGGGTTCGGCGATGGTCATGCCCAATGCGCTGGCGCTGCTCGGCGCGACCTTCCCGGCCGAGCGACGGGCCAAGGCACTGGGGGTGTTCAGCAGCGTCACCGGCCTGGCCACGCTGGGTGGCCCGGTGGTCGGCGGCGCGGTGGTGCAGGGGCTGGCCTGGCAGTGGATCTTCTGGCTGAACGTGCCGATCGGGCTGCTGGTCGTCCCGCTGGTGCTCAGCCGGATCGAGGAGAGCGTCGGCGGCCGGGCGCGCTTCGACATCGGCGGCCTGCTACTGGTCACCGGTGCCGCGCTGGGACTGGTGTGGGGGCTGGTCCGGGCGAGCGACGCCGGCTGGGGCAGCGCCGAGGTGGTCGGGGCACTGGCCGGCGGAACGCTGCTGGGCATCGGCTTCGTGTTCTGGGAGCGGCGGGTCCGCGAGCCGATGCTGCCGATGCGCTACTTCCGGTCCCGCGCGTTCTCCGGTGGCAACGCGGCCGGGTTCCTGCTCTACGCCTCGACCGTCGGCGCGGCGTTCTTCTTTCCCCAGTTCATGCAGCTGATGCTCCACTACGGGCCGTTGAGTGCCGGGCTGCACCTCGCACCGTGGACGGTCATGCTGTTCGTGGTGGCGCCGATCGCCGGTGCCCGGATCAACCGGATCGGTGAACGGCCACTGATCGTCTGCGGACTCCTGTTGGAGGCGCTCGGCTATCTCTGGATCGCGTTGATCGCCACACCCGGAATGGCCTATCTGCCACTGGTGCCACCGTTGGTGCTGTCCGGGATCGGCATCTCGATGGCGATGCCGGCCGCGCAGAACGCGGTCATCGGCGCGGTCCCCCGATCGGCGATCGGCACCGCCGCCGGCACGTTCAGCACGCTGCGCCAGCTCGGCGGCGCGTTCGGGATCGCGGTCCCGGCGATCGTCTTCGCCGGCGCGGGCGGGTACGCCTCGACCCGGTCGTTCAGTGCCGGGTTCGGGCCCGCGGTGCTGGTCTGCGCGGCGCTCACGGTGGGTGGCGCGGTCGCCGGGCTGTGGACTCCCGGCCGGCGGGCGCACGTCGGGACCGGCTCGGCACCGGTCCCGGCCACCGCCGGGCAGACCCAGTGATCAGCCGGCCAGCACCGCGGCCAGTTCGGTCGGGCGGGACCAGAACGGCGAGTGCGAGGAGTCCAGATATTCCACCGCGGCACCGAATCGCTCGACCGCGGTGGGCGCCGCCCAGTCCCCGGACACGGTCCGGTCCTGTCGGCAGACGAGGTATCGGCTGGGCACGTCCGGGAAGGCGCGCAGCGGCGTGGTCTCCGCGGTGGCCTTCGTGCCCTGTGGCCGCAGCCGGGCGACCGCCGCGGCGGCGTCCTCGGGCGGGCAGTCGTGGTAGAAGAGCTCGGCGGCGTCCCGCGCGGTCCAGAACGTGCGGCCCTCGGCGTCCCGGCGCTGGCGCGGGAAGTACGTGCCCCATTCGGGGGCCATCGTCGGCACCGTGCGCACCTGGTCCAGCCAACTGCTGCCGGGCAACGGCAGCAGCCCGGCCAGGAACACGAGTTCGCGCAGTGGCAGCGCGCTCGCGACGACCGGGGCGACCAGCCCGGACATCGAGTGCGCGACCAGCACAGTGTCCTCGGGTTCGCTGATCCGGGCGGAGATCGCGGCCGCGAGGTCGGCGGTGGTCGCGGTGACCTGGTCGGAGGGCAGTTCGACAGCGCTCGCCCGGTGACCCAGCCGGGTCAGCTCCGGAATCACCCGCTGCCAGCACCAGGCACCGTGCCACGAACCGTGTACCAGCACGAAGGTCGTCACGAGCGATCACTGTAGGCCGCCGGGACGGCACCGTGCCCCGGACCGCCAGGGGGTAAGCGGTCCGGGGCACGATGGTTCCGGGTGGTGCGAGCGGGTCAGAACAGGCTGACCGTCACCGTGAGCGTCTGGTTCACGATGCCGGCGGCGTTCTGCGCCTTGACCATCACGTGGTAGGTCCCCGGCAGCACCGCGAGACCGGAAATGGTCCCGGTGCCGTTGCTGCCGCCGCTGAACGACAGGCCGAGCGGCAGCCCGGTGACGCTCATCGTCGGCAGCGGATAGCCGGTTCCCTTGACCGCGAACGAGACGCTGCGCAGCGTCGAGCTCGACAGCGACGCGGCACTGGTGATCGCCGGGGCCTGGTTCACCGCGATGGTCAGCGTCTGGTGCACCGTGCCGGTGCCGTTGACCGCGGTCAGGGTGACCGGATAGCTGCCACCGGTGCCCGCCGCCGGGGTGCCGGCGATGGTCGCCGTCCCGGCGCCGTTGTCGGTGAAGGCCAACCCCGAGGGCAGCGTGCCGCTCTCGCCGATCGCCGCCGCCGGATAACCCGTTGTCAGCACCGTGAACGTGCCCGCCGAGCCGATCGTGAAGCTCGATGTGGCCGCGCTGGTGAACGCGGGTGCCTGGCCGACGATCACCGAGAACGTCTGGCTGGTGCTCCCGGCCGCGTTGGTCGCGGTCACCGTCAGGGTGACCGTGCCCGCCACGGTCGGCGTGCCGGACAGCAGGGCGGTGCCGTTGCCGTTGTCGACGAAGGTCAGCCCGGCCGGCAGCGCGCCGGTCTCGGTCAGCGCCGGGGTGGGTGCCCCGGTCGTGGTGACCGCGAACGCGCCGTTGGCGCCCTTGGTGAAGAACGCGCTGGCACCACTGGTGATCTGCGGCCCGACCGGGATCTGCACCGAGATCGCCAGACTGAGCGTCGTCGTACTGCCCGACGCGTTGGTCGCCGAGATGGTCACCGGGTAGCTGCCCGCCGTCCCGGTCGCCGGGGTGCCGGCGATGGTCGCCGTCCCGGTGCCGTTGTCGGTGAAGGTCAACCCCGAGGGCAGCGCGCCGGACTCCGTGATCGTCGCGGCCGGATAGCCGGTGGTGGTCACGGTGTACGTGCCGGCCGCCCCGATGGCGAACAACGCGGTCGACGGGCTGGTGATGCTCGGCGCCTCGGCGTTGGTCAGCGTGAAGCTCTGCGACGTCGTGCCCGCGCTGGATGTCGCGGTGAACGTGAGCGGATAGCTGTTCCCGCTGCCGGCGCCGGGCGTGCCCGCGATGGTCGCGGTGCCGTTGCCGTTGTCGGTGTAGGTCAGACCGGCCGGTAGGGCACCGGTTCTGGTGATCGCCGGGACCGGCGCACCGGTGGTGGCGACGGTGAAGCTGAACGGCGCCCCCACGATCGAGTTGGCCGTGCTGCCGCTGGTGATCGTCGGCGCGACCTTCTCGGCCAACGTCTGCGAGCCGTGCGCGCCGATCGAGGTCCACGCCGACAGGCTGCCGCCGTAGGCGGTGCCGAACGCGGTGCCGTTCACGGTCGTGCCGGGCGGCACGGTGATCGGCACGGTGACCGCCGCACCACTGGAGTTGGTGACCACCACCGAACCGTTCTGCACGGTGCCGGTGACCGAACCGGCGGCCTTCGCCGCGGCCCAGCCGGACTGCTGGTCGAGCACCTGCACCTCGGTGGCGTCGGTCATCGGCGCCAGCGGCGCGGTGTACCAGGCGTTGTACTGGCTGAGCATGCTGTTGATCAGGGTCAGCAGCGTGTAGCCGTAGTCCCCGTTGGTGCCGGCCTGGGCGGCCGGACCGATCAGGTTGCTCTGGTGGGTGTAGCCGACTCTCGGGTTGTTGGCCAACACATGGCTCAGCATGATGTGCGACTCGTTGGCCAGCACGGTCGACTCGGTGGCCGGCGTGGTCACACACGTCGTCGCCGAGGTGTCGGTGCACCGGCCGGTCTCACCGGGGAAGCGGCTGTCGCCCAGCGGGGAACCCTGTGCGACGTAGAGCGAGTTGTACTCGTTGAGCTCGTCGGGCCAGTTGCTCGCGTTGTAGTAGATGTTGCTCGGGTAGCGCGGTGCGGACTGCGCGGCGCCGACCGTGTACTGGTTGGGCTGCCGGGAGGCGTCGGCCGCGAACGTGGTGATCCCGGTGCCGGTGAAGGCGGCCGGCAGGTTCGGGTTCTCCAGGCCGGAGTGCTCGCCGGTGACCACCGCGTTGGCGTTGAAGTTGGCCAGCCCGTTGTTGGCGGCGAACGCGTCGTCCAGACCGATCTCCTGCTCGATGCTGGCGTCCGGGGTGGCGCTGGTGGCCGGCGTCCAGTCGGCCCCGCCGGAACCGGCGCACTCGATGCCGGGGTCGGTCGCGGTCGGGTAGGTGTCGGTGGTGCCGGGCGCGTCTCCTGGCGCGGTCGCCCCGGTGTCGGTGAACGAGTAGGTGGCGGTGCCGCCGGACGGGTTCTCCGCGACCTGGCCGACCAGCCCGTAGCTGCTCGACCCGGGGTCGGCCCGATAGACGTCGTAGCCCCAGAAACCGGTGCCGCCGGTGTGGTTCGCCTCCATCGCGGCCAGTGACGGACCACCGCCGTTGGTGGCGTCCGCCCAGCTCAGCGACGCCGAACCGCCGGCGCCCACGATGATCGCGGCCGGCGTGGACGGCTCGGACTCGCCGTACGCGGTCGCCGCGGTCACCTCGTAGCTGTAGCTGCCCGCCGACAGCGAACCGCCGGTGCCCGCGGTGTGCGTGCTCAGCGGCAGCGGCTGCCAGACCTCACAGCCCAGGAACAGGTGCGACCAGGTGTGCGTGATCCAGTTGAAGTCGCCCTGGTCGGCCAGCAGCGCGTTGACGAACGTGCCGTCGTCGGGATAGTCGGTGTCCACGACGTGGCCGGGATCGGTGTAGTTGGTCCCGCTGCGCACGGTGCTGCCGGTGCAGTTCGCGGTGGACTGGGCGGCGGTGGTGGGCCCGGTGCACGCGCCGATCGCGTTGAACGCGAGCTCCAGCTTGATCCCGGTCTGCTGCTCCCAGTTGGCCACGTAGGCCACGTCGGCCGCGGACATCTGGGTGTCCGGCGGGCCGTCCGCCGGGTTGCCCTGCGCGGCCGTCGGGCAGCCGACGTCCACCGGGTCGGTGGCCGCCGGGGTGCACTGGTTCTGCGCGCTCCACTCGTTGTCGGCGATGAACAGGTCGTCGACGTCCTCACCGAAGTAGTTGCGGTAGAGGCCGAGGTGTGTGTCCTGGGTAACCCAGTTGATCAGTCCTGGCGCGAGCAGCAGCCACTGCAGCTGGCTGGCGTTGTAATCGAAGTTCAGGGCCAGCTCGGAGACGTTCGCCTGCGGGTCGCCACCAGGATGCTGGTAGACACCGGCCAGGACGTTTCCTGCTGAGTTCTCCAGCCACGGCGTGAACGACGCCCCAGGCACGAGCGCGGCGGGATAACCGAACGTACCGGTGTCGAAGGGCACCGGGCCTTTCAGTTCGGGCAGCGCGGCGAGGCCTGCGCTGGTGAGGGTGCCGGTGGTGCCGTCGAGCGCACCACTGCTGACATCGGTGACGCCCAGCGCGGGATCGGGGAACATGTACCCGTCGACCTGCCGGACGCCGAAGGACGATTCATAGCTGAACAGCGAGTTGAGCACGCCTGTGCCGAACGCGGTCGGCGAGTCGGCGAGCACGATTCCGTTGTAGTTGCCCACAGCGCCGGTGGTCAGTGCCGGCAGTGACACGGTCTCACTGCCATAGGCACCGCTCGCGGTGGCCACCGTGTACGGCACGCCTTCGCTGTCGAGCGCGGCCTGCCAGGCCGCCGAGGTCGGATCGGCGGAACCCGTCCCGATCAGAAGTATCTTCAGATCCAGTTGCGCTGGAGTGGCAGCCGAAGCTGTCGTGGCGGCGGCCGCGATGGCCGCCAACAGGACACCGACGACCGCCACCACGAACGTTCCGGATCTCGATCTACGAGCCAGTGCGTTCACTAAACGGCCCTTTCCCGGACAGTAAGCGAGCATTACCAAACACAACTCGCGAGAGTCGGTTGGTGGATCGCCGTCGATCTTCGGGATGTTTCGTTTTCGTGACCACCGGTCCCGAACGGCCTAACGGTGTACGCGAAGTATTGTCCGCCCGGCTCGGTTCAATTTCCCGAACCAGGGTATTCGGACCCTGATAGTGCCTCATTCGACCGGCCACTCCGCGTGCCCGGGACCGCCCGATCGGCCGATCCAGCCCCTACATGGCCACCCGACGGCACCAGTCAGCCAGGTATCCTTGTCCCGCAGCGTATTCGGCCCGCCCCGGGATTACGGTGAACGGGTGACAAACAGCGCCCACCGTCAACCGGCGGGACCGCATTCAGCCAATTGCGGCAGCGCAGGGCCGAACAGCCGGCAACGTACGTGCAGATGGCGTGGATAGGTGCACGACCAGTGTCGGAATTACCCTTTTCGACGTTTCCGGGAATGTCAGTTCTTCCTGGCAAGAGCGCCCAGGACCAGCCGTTCTGCCAATGTGGGCGGCGTTGCCGAAGGGCCTTCCGGCCACCACTGGTCGATCTCGACCAGGCCGGGTTCGAGTATGTGCAACCCGCCGAACAACGCACTGATCTCCGCGCGGGTGCGAAACCGTCCCGCCCCCAGCGAACCGTCCTGATAGGCCTGTTCGGTCGCCCGGGCCAGCGCGCTGCCCCCGGCGCCGTCGGCCGGGTCCCACCAGTGCGCCAGGGCGACGAACGACCCCGCCGGCAGCGCGTCGACGTACTCGGCCAGCACCTCTGCCGGCTGCGCGGAGTCATCGAGGTAGGGCAGCGACCCGCACTGGATCAGCGCGATCGGCCGACTCCGGTCCAGCCGAGCGGCCACCGCGGGCGTGGCCAGCACCTCGGCCGGGCGGGTCAGGTCGGCGTGCAGGTAGAACGTGCGATCCCGGCCGGCCAGCAGCGCCTGCCCGTACTCCGTGGTCGCCCGGTCGATGTCCAGATAAACCACGGTGGCGTCAGGGTTGTGGCGCTGGGCGACCTGGTGGGTGTTGTCCATGGTCGGCAGTCCGGCACCACAGTCGAGAAACTGGTCGACGCCCTGCTGGGCCAGGAACCGGGTGACCCGCACCAGCCAACGGCGGACCGACCGGATCGCCAATGCGGTCTGCGGCGCGGCGGACAACAGTTCGGCGAGCGCCTGCCGGTCGACCGCGTAGTTGTCCCGACCACCGAGTGCGGCGTCGTGAACGCGGGCGATGTTGGCCGTGGTCGGGTCGATCGCCACTGGGGCGGTGACCTCCCGACCGGCTCGCTGGCCGCCCGGCGGTGCCGCCATACCAGTGCTCCTTCGTGTTGACGCGGAGAACCCGACTGGTAGCTCTCCGTACTCGGCCGAATGTAGCCGAGCACTCGTTCACGCGACTCCGCCGAACGCCTCGCATCTGCGACCGGTTGGGTGGATCGGCTGGCCGGTCGGTGCGTAGCGAGGTCGAACAGTAACAGGCAGTGTCGGTTACCGGTAGCCATGTTCGCAGCTCAACGGCACAATTTTGGTGCACGGGCAGCTGCACGCGCAGACGTTGTGTGCCGCAGCGTGAGCAGCCGGACGCCCGCGGTGGGCGCGCGGAGGGTCGGCCGTACGGGTCAATCGGCCGCCAGCGCGCTGCCCGCCGGGGCGTCAGGAATGATGGTCGTCGATCCCATGTCAGATGGCAGGCGGAGACGATCCAGGGAGGCACAGAATGAGCAGGCAAGCGGCAATCGGGGTGATCGGGCTCGCGGTGATGGGCCGGAACCTCGCGCGCAACCTGGCTCGACATGGGCACGCGGTCGCGGTGTACAACCGCACGTACGCTCGCACCCAGGAACTGATGGCCGAGCACGGCGGCGAGGGCGAGTTCGTGCCCAACGAGCAGTTGGCCGATTTCGTGGCCTCACTGGAGCGGCCACGCCGGGTACTGATCATGGTGCAGGCCGGCAAGGGCACCGACGCGGTCATCGACGAACTGGTGCCGCTGCTGGAATCCGGCGACATCATCATCGACGGTGGCAACGCGCACTTCATGGACACCCGTCGCCGGGAGGCGGCACTGCGCGACAACGGCATCCACTTCGTCGGCTGTGGAGTGTCCGGCGGCGAGGAGGGCGCGCTCAACGGCCCGAGCATCATGCCCGGTGGTTCGGCCGAGTCCTACGAGTCGCTCGGTCCGTTGCTGGAGGACATCGCCGCCAAGGTGGACGGCACGCCCTGCTGCACGCACGTCGGTCCGGACGGCGCCGGCCACTTCGTGAAAATGGTGCACAACGGCATCGAGTACGCCGACATGCAGCTCATCGCGGAGGCATACGACCTGCTGCGCAAGGGCCTCGGCGCGGAGCCGGCCGAGCTGGCCAAGATCTTCGCCGAGTGGAACACCGGCGACCTTGAGTCGTTCCTGATCGAGATCACCGCCCAGGTGCTCGCCCACACCGACGCCGAGACCGGCAAACCGTTCGTGGACATCGTGCTGGACCGGGCCGAGCAGAAGGGCACCGGCCGGTGGACCGTGCAGAGCGCACTGGACCTCGGTGTGCCGGTCACCGGCATCGCCGAGGCGACCTTCGCCCGCGCGCTGTCAGCGCACCCCGAGCAGCGCGAGCGCGCCAAGGACGTGCTGCCCGGCCCGACGACGCCGGCGCCGGTGGGTGACCACGACACGTTCGTCGAGGACGTGCGCAAGGCGCTGTACGCGTCCAAGGTGGTCGCCTACGCGCAGGGCTTCGACCAGATCGCCGCGGCCAGCAAGGAGTTCAACTGGCCGATCGACCGCGGTGCGATGGCCACCATCTGGCGCGGCGGCTGCATCATCCGGGCGCGGTTCCTCAACCGTATCCGGGAGGCGTACGAGTCCGACCAGGAGCTGCCGTCGCTGCTGTTGGACCCGTACTTCGCCAACGCGGTGGCCGAGGGTCAGGAGTCCTGGCGCCGAATCGTCGCGCACGCGGCGATGTCCGGCATTCCCACGCCGGCGTTCTCCTCGTCCCTGGCCTACTACGACGGCCTGCGTGCCGACCGGCTGCCGGCGGCGCTGATCCAGGGCCTGCGCGACCTGTTCGGCGCGCACACCTACCGGCGCACCGACAGGGAAGGCAGCTTCCACACCATGTGGGGCGAGGACAAGCGCGAGGTCAAGGCATAACAAGCGCAACACACAGAAGGGGTGGTGCCATAAGCCGGCACCACCCCTTCGTGCGCACAGGGCTTACGACTGTCCTACCGCTGGCGCGACAGGGCCGCTTAATACCAAACAGTTCGCATCTGGGTGGTGACAGCAAACGGATCGGCCCCCCGATACAGCTCCAACACCGCATACCCCTCAGCAGAATCCGCCGCCACCTCCCGAGCCGGCCCCACCCACTGCTCCCAGGCCGCGAGAAAACACCGCAACCGCCGAGGATTCGACGCACACCACCGCGGCACCGCATGCCACACCACCGCCCCGGCAACAGGCAACCCGAGCAGGGAACGACCAGCAAGCACAGTTCGCCCGACCCGCCCGACCGGCACCGAGACAACCCGCCGCCCGACAAGATGCCGGGGCTCGGCGAGCGGCGCCATCACCTCGTCCAACGAGGCGGCGAACAACTGCGACTGCTCCACCGACACATCATGCAGGTCGCACCGCAGCCAACCGTCCGATGTGGACGAAATCCGCACCGATCCGGCCCCCCGGTCAACCCCACCGGCCGAATGCAGCCCATCGGCAACCGCAGCGGCCAGTTGCTCGACCGCGGTCGGCGCACCGGCCAACTCCCCCGCCCGCCGCCCGGCATCCACCGTCAGCGCGCCGGCCCCCAACACCAGCAGAGCCACCCCGGCCCCGATCCCGATCGGCGGCCCGGCAGCCAACGCGGTGACCGCACTCGCCACCACCACTCCCCCACCGCCCAGCGCCGAACTCAACTCGCGCCGCCGGGACCGGTGCTGGCCGGGCACGACCGGCCGCAGGCTCGACTCCGGCAGCACCCGCGCCGAGCGGCCGAGTGACCGGGCCGAGCGCACCCGGACGGTGGCCAGTTCCGTTCCCGCGTAGGGCGATCCGATCTGCCAGGACGTGCGCACCACATCCCGGATGGCGGCCCGGGACAACGCGGTCGCGGTGATCGCCTGCGCCTGTTCCACGGTGGGCGCGGCGAACGGGGACAGCGCCGGATCGCAGTGGGTGACCCCGGACTCGATCTGGCCGTCCGCGGTGATCGCGAAGTACGCCTCGTGCTTGCGCACCAGCCGCTGGTAGTCGGCGTCACCGCGCGGGTGGTCGTCGGTCGCGCAGCACACCGTCCAGTTGTCCGCGACCTTCGTCGGCGCCGCCGGGTCCAGCCGCAGTGACCGGCCGCGCATCTGGGTGATCGCGGTCGACGTGGTGGCCGTGGTCAGGTCGACGGTCACGTTGACCGCCGGGCAGTCCCACCCCTCACCGAGCAGCGCCCGGGTGCCGACCAACACCCTGGCCCGCCCGGCCAGGTAGAACTCCGTGGCCAGGCGCACCCAGGTCCGCGCGGTCGTGTCCGCCGCGCCGACGATCCGCCGCGCGCCGTCCAGCGGTTCGAGGGTGACCGACTGCCCGGCGCTCCGGCAGAACTCGGCGAGTTCCTCGGCCATCCCGGTCGGGCAGGCGAAGGTCCGGCCGGTGACCAGCAGCGGCCGCAGCGCGCCCACCCCACCGACGTCGGCCGCGGCGAGTGTGCTGAACACCAGCCGCGCCGAACCGGTGTCCTGGCTGATCGGCGCGTCCGCGAGACCCGCCGGCAGCCGGCCGGACAACTGCTCGAAGTCGCAGAGCACCAGCCCGCGCAGCGCCGGCCCGAGCGCCGCGTCCTCGGTCGCCAGGATGTGGGTCACCGCCGCGATCTTGGCCTCGGACAGCCCACACAGTCTGTCCACAGGGGACACACTGGCCCGCACGCCCTGCTGGGTCAGCCGGTAGCCGAGGCTGGGCAACGCCTGCTTGATCGCGGCCAGCGCGGTGGCGTCCCGGGGGTCGTCGCTGGCCTGGAGGTGGCCGCGGCAGAAGTCGGACAGCACGGTCACCCAGTCGTCCGCACCGGGCGCGCTGCGGTGTTGTTCGCGGAACCGCGCACCCTCGGGAACCGGGATCAGGCCGGCGTGCGCGAACCGCAACGCGGCCAGCGCGAGCGCGGGCTCGGCCTGTTCGAACGCACCCCAGCCGGCCTGCCCGCCGCGCTCAGTGGTGCGGTCCACCACCCTGCGGTAGAGCCATTCGACGAACGGGATGCTGCCCAACTGCTTGTCCACCAACTGGATCTGCAGTTCTTCGAACCGGGTGGCCTGGCCGGCCAGCCAGGTGTCCTCCTCGATCGTCGGCCGGGTCAGGTAGACGAGTTCCTGGTAGGGCGCGAGTTCGCCCTCCTTGACCAGCGCCGGGGTGGGCACCTCGAAGTCGGTCGGGCCGAACAGGTCGTCGCGCAGGCCGCGCTGCCAGCCGGTGAGCTGGCGCGGCGGGGTCGCGGTCAGGCCGATCAGCGCGGTGTCCGGCCCGAGCGTGTCGACCACCGCGCGCAGCAGCGCACCCCAGGTGGCCAGCAGGTGATGGCACTCGTCGAGCACGAGCGTCCACGGCCCGAGCGTGCCGGCCAGTTCGATCACCGCCCGGCCGTTGGGGTGCAGCAACCCGAGCAGCGCCTCCCGGTCGCCCTCGCGCAGCACCGCCCGCCGCTGGCTCGCGTCGCCGGCCTTGTCGATCACCGCGATCGACTGGTAGGTCAGCGCGGTGAGCGGCGCGTCCAGCCGACGGTCGGTCCCGCACGGCACCTGCGGCCCGCCGGCACCGAAGTCGGCGTCCCAGGTGTCGGCCCACTGGCCCTGGACGGCGGTGTTGGGGGTGAGCACGAGGGTGCGCCGACCGAGCCTGCGGGCCGCTTCCAGCCCGACCATCGTTTTGCCCGCGCCGGGCGGTAACACCAGGTAGAAGCGGGTTTCGCCGGCGTCCCGGCCGCGCTCGAACGCGTCCAGCGCGAGCTGTTGGTAGCGCCGCGGTGTGCCGGCGAACCGGCGCTCGGCGAAGTCCGGCGCGGCGCGCCGAGGCCCGTTGTCCCGCACCACCCGGTCAGACCCCCCAACGCACGAACCGCCGACCGGAACACTACCTCCGGCCGGCCGCCCGCAAGCCCCTAACCAGGCAACTCAGTCCTTGCCGAGGAAGATCGGGTTGGTCATCGCGACCATCGCGTCGGGCACCGTCGTGTTGATCCCACCGGACGCCCGCCGGACCTCAACCCGCATCCATCGGCTGTACCGGGGGTAGGTCGTCCAGGACACGGTGGCCGAGTCGGACACCGGCACCCTCTGGCTGAACTCGGTGCCCGACTGGTCCAGGAAGGTCACCGTGATGCCGGGCACCCCGCCGACCACGGCCCGCACGGTGACCGGCGTGCCGGTGCCCACGGCCAGCCGCTCACCGATGCCCACCGTGGTGTTGCCCGCGGTCGCCGAGAAGGTCAGCTCGACCTGCGCGGACTCGGCCAGCCAGGACCGACCGGCCTTGAAGCCGGCCAGCAGGTCCTTTTCGGCCAGGCTGTCGGCGAGCACCACGGTGTGCGGCAGCGCAACGATCTGGTCGGGGTTGTGCGCGTCGGAGTCGCCGATCGCCGGAATCCACGTCCCGCTGCGCAACCGGCCGTCCCAGTGGTCGACGGTCTGCTGGTCGTCGGTGGTCCACGGCCCGTTCCACACCTCGACCAGGTCGACCACCTCGTAGCCGAACTCGTAGGTGCAGCCGAAGCAGTTGGCGAACGGGTGCGCGGCGGTGACCAGTTCCTGCGGGGTGCGCCGGCATCAGTGAAAAACCGACGCTAGGTGACGGAGGGGACTTTCCAACCACTATCGGGTGAACAGGCGGAGTAGCAGAGGCACACGTCTGACCTCTGCGGAAATCTAACGATCTAGGAATCCATCCGAACCATTCATACGTATGTAGCCCTAGGGAGTGCTGATCCACAGCCGGCGCACCCGCATCGGGGATGTTCGCAACCGTGACGACGATGGAGGAGTCAACCGGATGACCTCAGCACCTGAGGCAGCAGAGCGCTCCGCCGACCCGGTCTCGACCGGGTCGGCGGAGCCAGCGACCACGCCGATCGCCCTGGACCAGGCCCAGGAACTTCTGGACAGCGCAGCCAGCAGTGCACTCAGTCGGCGTCGACTGATGCGCGGCGCGGCCATCGCCGGAGCCACGGTCGCCGTCGGCGCCGGCCTGGCGGCGTGTGGCAGCAGCGGGTCCAGTTCCAGCAGTTCCAGCAGTTCCGGCGGTTCCGGCAGCCCGGACCTGGGCGCCACCTCGGACATCCCGGTCGGCGGCGGCAAGATCTTCGCCGACCAGAAGGTCGTGGTGACCCAGCCGGTGGCCGGGACGTACAAGGCGTTCAGTTCCACCTGTACGCACCTGGGCTGCACGGTCAACCAGATCAGCGGTGGCCTGATCCACTGCCCTTGCCACGGCAGCGAGTACAGCATCACCGACGGTTCGGTGAAGGGCGGCCCGGCACCGAAGCCGCTGCCGCCGGAGAACATCAGCGTCAAGAACAACCAGATCACCCTGGACAGCTGACCGGGCGCAGGTGGTCCGGTGTCGATCGACACCGGACCACCATCCGGTGGGTTGAGTTCGACGCCGCTGGGTAGCCGGTGGAGGTCCGCACCGAGCCGCGGGAAGGAACAAGATGAGCACCGAGAACGCGCCGCTGTCCGGCCGTCGGATCGCCATTCTGGCCACCGACGGGGTGGAACAGGTCGAACTGGTCCAGCCCCGACAGGCCGTCGAGCAGGCCGGCGGCACGGTCGAACTGGTGTCGCTGAACTCCGGTCAGATCCAGGCCTTCAATCACGACACCGAGAAGGCCGACCGGTTCGAGGTGGACCGCGAAGTCGGTGCGGTGTCGGTGGACGACTACGACGCCCTGCTGTTACCCGGCGGGACGGTGAACCCGGACCGGCTGCGCCTGGACCCGGACGCGATCAACTTCGTCCGGTCGTTCGTCGAGGCCGGCAAGCCGGTCGGCGCGATCTGCCACGGGCCGTGGACCCTGGTCGAGGCGAACGTCGTGCGCGGCCGCACGCTGACCTCGTATCCGAGTATTCGCAGTGACATCCGCAATGCCGGCGGCCGAGTGGTGGACCAGCAGGTGGTCACCGACGGCGCGCTGGTGACCAGCCGGAACCCCGACGACCTGCCCGCGTTCTGCAAGCGCGTTGTCGAGGTGTTCGCCGGCCACCCGGCCAACGCCTGACCGTCCATGACGGACGGTCGCGCGGAAAGCTCACTCATGCCGAGCGGGATGTCCTGCGGGCCCGACATAGTTGCGGCCCTTCCAGGCCGCGCCGCGCCCCGACCAGTGCCGGCGGGCGGAGTCCACGGTCATCAGCAGGTAAAGCGTCGCGGTGACCGGCAACAGCAACGCGGCGGCGACGGGTTGCCGGTAGTACCGCAGCATCGGCGCGAAGGTGGCGGCCATCAGCAGCCAGGTGACCGCGCCGAGCCCGCACCCGATCAGGTCGCCGTCGGCCGCGCCGACCACCGTGGTGACCGGCGGGACGAGGAAAACCACCCCCAGCCCGACAACCGTGCCGACCAACAGTAGGGGCGAGTGCCGCAACTGGGTGTAGGCGCTGCGCGCGACCATCTGCCACAAGTCGGCGAGCCGAGGGTACGGGCGCACGCTGTGCACGTCCTCGGCCAACCCGAGCCAGAGCCGCCCACCGGCCCGCTTGACCAGCCCGGCCAACGCGACATCGTCGATCACCGCACCGCCGATCGCCGCCACCCCACCGGCACGGCGCAGGGTGTCGGCGCGCACCAACATGCACCCGCCGGCCGCCGCCGCGACCCGCGAACCGGGCCGATTGACCCGACGGAACGGGAAGATCATCGCGAAGAAGTAGACGAACGCCGGCACGATCAGCCGCTCCCACACCGTTTCCGTACGCAGCAGGGCCATCTGGGAGACGAGGTCGAAGCCGCCGGCCGTGGCCGACTCGACCATCCTGGTCAGCGACTCCGGGCCGTGCCTGATGTCGGCGTCGGTGAGCAGCAGGAAGTCCGCGTCGTCGGCGATGCCGACGCCGTGCTCGACCGCCCAGAGCTTGCCGGTCCAGCCGGCCGGCGGCTCACCGGGTGTGCTGACGGTCAGCGGCACGGCGGCGTCGATGGCCAGTTTCTCGGCCAGTTCGCCGGTCCCGTCGGTGCTGTTGTCGTCCACCAGGATCAGCCGCACCGGCCCCGGATAGCGCTGGGCGAGCAGCGAAGGCAGGCTCGCCGGCAACACCTCGACCTCGTCCCGGGCCGGCACCACCACGGCCACCGAAGGCCACCGCGCCGGCGGCGACCCGGCCGGCAGCCGCTGGTCGGTCCGCCAGAACCAGCCCTGCGCCACGGTCAGCCACAACCACGCCACCAGCGCGAATCCCCCGACGACCAGCCACCCGATCATGCCGGCCAGCCTGCCAGACCGGCATTCTGTCGGTCACCACGAACCTCCGGACGGCCGATCGATCCGAAGAAGTCGGCTCAGGAAGCCGGCAGCGGGGCCAGCGTCGCAAGCGTCTTGGGCACGTTGTTCACGCACAGCGCGTCCACCCCGGCGTCCAGCAACTGCTGGGCGAACTCAAGTTTCGGGCACCAGGCGAGGAACTCGCGGCCGCTGGCGTGCACCGTCTCCACCACGTAGGACAGCGGCCGTTGCAGCGCCTCGGGCTCGATCTGGTTGGGCCGCAACGATCCCCAGTGCGGCGCGAGGACCTGCACGTCCAGGTGGCCCGCGGCGGCCACGGCCTGGCCGATCGGGAAGTCCACCCAGGTGAGCAGCGCCCGAGGTGAGCCGGGCGCGAGTTCCCGGGCGATGTCCAGGGCGCCGACGTCGAACGAGGAGATGAGGGTCGGGCGGCGGGCGGCTTCGCGCTGGGCGATCGGCGCGAGCTGGCCCATCGTGGTCAGGGCCCGGTCCCGGGTGGCGTCCTCCATCGCGGTCTTCACGTCGAAGTCGACGCCCACCCCGGGCGGCAGCGCGGCCAGCAACTCCTCCAGCCGCAGCGCGCCCCCGCCGACCGCCTCGCTGCCGGTGATGTCGGCGTAGAACACGCCCTCGTCGTCGGCCGGGTTGTGCACGACCACCAGCCAGTCGTCCGACGTGCGGCGGACGTCCACCTCGACCCAGTCGATACCCAACCGGACCGCTTCGAGGAAGGACTCAAGCGTGTTCTCCTGGAAGCCCTCGACCACACCACGGCCGCAACCACGATGGCCAAGGAGCGCTGGTCTGATACCGAAGACGCCGTCGCCAGCCATAACGCGCCGTCACAGCAGGACCGCGGGCGCACCCGCGGCGCGCGGGCGTCAGGCGGCTGATGTGGCGGTCTTGCTCACCTCCGCGTTCACACGATCGAGGTCACCGGCGAAATCCACCTCTACGACGAAGAAATCCGAGATGTCCACCGGCTGAACATGTAGCCCGTCCTCCGCGATCGCGGCTTCGATGCCACGTTCGAAATAGTCCTGGTCGCCACATCGATCGAGGTGCTTGATCAGGGTCGCCTTGTCGGCTTCCGCGATGTAGTTGATGCCGACCGCCTCGCCGAGTCCGTCGGTGACCGACTTCGACAGCTCGGCGACATTTCCGTTGCCGTCGACTGTGTACTTTACCTCTTCGTCACCTACGGCCGCAGTGTTCACGCACACAAACGTGCGGTCCGCGGCCATCAGTGGCTTGACCCGATCGAGCAGCCGAGGGTCGAAGACCACGTCCCCGTTGAGCCACAGCACACCGCCCCGGCACGACCCGCGCAACGCCTTGAGCAGGCTCTTCGAGGTGTTCGTCTGCTGATAGCGCTCGTTGTGCGCGAACAGCACGTCCGGGCACGCGGTCATCACCACCTCGGGCTTGAACCCGACCACCACGACGACCCGGCCGCGCTCACCGAACGCGACGCGCAGGTTGTCCAACTGCTGCTGCATGATGCTGCGCCCGTCGGCCAGCCGGGTGAGCGGCTTGGGCAGCGGCATGCCCAGCCGAGTGCCCATGCCGGCCGCGAGGATGGTGATCTGCACGGTGTCCTGCGCAGTGTCCTGCGGGATGTCGGCCGCCGACTCACCGGCCGTGCCAGGGCCAGTGTCGACGCCGTTGTCGATGCCGATGCTCATGCCAGGTGTCCCTCCGCCGCAATGGACAGGTCGGTCGGCGCGATCTGCACGCGCGCGTCGAGCAGCCGGTTCCGCCGGGTGATCGCCTCGCCGATGGCGAGCAGGAACCGGTCGGTGCTCTCCCCCGGTACGAGGTCGCCGAAGTAGAGCCTGCGGATGCCCTCCCGCAGCGTGCGATGCGTGTCCACCGCGAGCCGGGCGGTGAGCATCTCGGTGAGCGAGCCGATGGTGGCCGGATCGATCACGTCGGCTCCCCGGCTGATCGGCGCCTCGGCCCGCAGTTTGACCAGGTCGTCGTAGCGGTCGGCGATGAACAGCGGCCGGTCGCCACGCAGGTAGAGGAAGTCCAGCCCGACCGAGGACACGTCGGTGATCATCAGGTCGCTGCCCGGGAACACGGCGAGAATGTCCGAGGACGTCTCGTGCCGGTGCTCGCCCGGGGTGGTCGCGAGCAGGTGGATGATCCGCTCGTGTGCCTCGGTGATGCTCGGCGTCGGGCTGTTGGCCACCCGCGGATGCGGCTTGTAGACCACTCGGACGTTCGGCACGGCCAGCGCGGCGGCCACGATGGCCGGCCCGTACACGTCCACCGACGTGTAGTTGTTCGACGCGTTCTCGCCCTCCCAGGTGGGCGCGTAGAGGATCGTGCGCCGGGCGGTGAGCGGCAGCACCGGCTCGGGCCGCAGGTCCAACTGCGGGCGGCCGACCCGGACCAGCGAGCGCTCGTCGAACTCGATCAGTGCGGCCCGGTGCCGGCGGACCGCGGCCTCGCCGGCCACGAACACCCGGTCGTAGGCCTTGACCTGGTTGGACACCATGCAGATCTTGTCGCTCTCGCCGTGGTTGACGTGGATGTGCGACATGTGCCGGGCGACCAGCGAGTGGAAGTTGTGCACCGAGTTGTTGACATAGATCGCGACCTTGTGGTCGCCGTTCTCGTAGAGCCCCATCAGGTCGGCGAAGGTCGGCGCGAGCACACAGCGCAGGCTGGTCTCCGCGACGAGTTCGGCGTAGCTGTGCGGATTCCGGGTCACGATCAGTACCGGGTAGCGCACGTCCAGCCGTTCGAGCACCGGCAGCCACTGGCGGAGTTGGTAGAGCTTGCGCGGATCGTCCGCGAAGTACACCGCCACCTCGCCGGGTACTGGCTCACCCGGCTGGTAGCCGGCGGGACTGGACACCCGCGTGCCGTTGAGCAACCGGTGCGGGTCCGGTTCACCCGGCTCGTCGAAACTGCCGGGACGGTCGTGGCGGTAACCCACGCGTCACCTCCAATCGGTCGAGGTCGACCAGGGCAGCCCCGGCCGAACTGCTCGGCGGGGCGACCCGGGTCTGCTGGAAACAGGTGCGAACGGCGCTGCGGCACGGTCCAGGGGGCGTGACAACCGTCCAGGAAGCGTGGCGCGCCTTGCGCGTACCTATTGTCAGTGTTGGGACACCTGTTAGACAAGCTCCGGACACCGCCCGGACATCGCACGTTCGAAACGATCAGATGTCGACCGTGTTGCGACCCGGATTCAGTCGGCAGGACGAGCAGACCGTCACCCGACCGATGACTCGGCACGCCGGCCAGCCCGGCCCGGTACCCAGTCGGGTCCTCCCGATCGCCCCCGTACCCGACCGACCACGTCGAGCCGGGGCTCAGGTCCGCCAGAATACGAAGCTCCACAAAATCGAATTTCTCTCCGCACACCGGTAACACACCGCCCGGGTGGATCGATTTCTGAGTATCACGAGGAATTGCCACAAAACCGACGAAGGGTGGGCGCCGTGCCGTCGCGAACCACATCATCGGCCCGACGCGTGCTGCTCGGACTGGTAAGCGGATTCAGTATTCTGTTGTTGGGTGGCGGCCTACTGGCCGGCTGCGCACCCGATGTCACCACTCCCTCTGTTCCGGTGATCACCACCACGCCGGGATTGTCGACCGCGAACGACGGCCTGGACTGGCCGGGCACCGGCACGCTCACCACGACCGAATCCGTTCCGCCCGTGGTCACCGCGACGATCCCGTCCGCCCCGGTGATCACCGCGCCACCGGTGACCAAGGCACCCAAGCCGGCGACCACACACGCGGCCGCACCCCGTCCGACGACCCACGCGGCAGCGGCCTGCGGCGCGGGCTACTACGTCAACGTCGACGGAAACTGCATTCATGATCCGGAAACCGCGCCAGGACGACCGGCCGGAGCGACCGCACTGTGCAACGACGGAACGTACAGTTTCAGTGCACACCACTCCGGTTCCTGTTCTCATCACGGCGGAGTAGCCGAGTTCTACAGTTAGACGCTGTCCACAGTGGATAGTATGGTGACCAGAACCAGGCTATTGTCGGAAGACGTTCAGGGCCCGGCCAGGTTGCCTCCGCCGGCCGTGATTGTGAACACGGACAAAACCGTTGCGAGTGCAGGATTCACCAAGAATCCCAGGGCAACATTGGAGAGGTGAAGGGGCTCGGAGCAGAGACGACGCAGCGGTTGCCGGTGCCACAGCCACGGCACGCGCTCAGGCGGCGACGAAGGCGCAGGCCACCGTGGGTACGCCACGCCCTACGCGCGACACTGGCTGTGGCGACGGTCTTCCTGGTGCTGGTCGGCTGGTCGATCGGCGGCGCGCTGCGAGCACCGGGCACCGACAGCACCGCGGCCAGGCTGGCCGAGTGGGGCCGTGACCACGGCCTGAGCGGCGCGGTGACCTGGTTGGAACAGGTTCAGTACGACCAGAACAAGCCCAAGGTCGGCGGCGCGCCCACCGGCGGCATCCCGATGGCCGGCGGTGCCGTCCCGGGGGCACCGGCCGCCGCCGGTGGAGTCCCCACCCCCGCACCGATCCCCAGCCTCGCCGGCGGCACCCCACTGCCCGACGAAGGCCAGTGGCAGACCGTGGTCGCCGTGCACGGCAAACCGGCCGTGCGAGCGGCCCTGGTCCGGCCGGACGCCCAACACACCTCGTACCTGACCGGCGTGCTCTGGATGGACCCGACCCTGGTGCGCGGCCAGTTGCGGCCGGGCACCAAGGACCCCGGCGGCAGCTGGCAGGCCGGCACGTCGCTGACCGCGAGCGATCGCCCCGGCGTGGTGGCCGCGTTCAACGCCGGTTTCCGGTTGACCAACGACGCCAGCCACGGTGGCTACTACAGCGAGGGCAGGACCGTGCTTCCGCTGGTGTCCGGCGCCGCCAGCCTCGTCCTGGACAAGAACGGCACCGCGTCGGTCGGCTCGTGGAACAACGAGGTCCAGCTGACACCGGCCGTGGCCAGCGTGCGTCAGAACCTGGTGATGTTGGTGGACAACGGAAAGGTCGACCCGACCTGCGCGACCGGCGGCCAGGCCCAGTGGGGCAACACGGTCGGCCAGGTGGCCTACATCGACCGATCCGCGTTCGGCATCACGGCCAGCGGCGCCGAGGTGTACGTGGCCGGCCAAGCGCTCTCGGTCTGCACCCTGGGCCACATCCTGCAAGCAGCGGGCGTGGTCCGAGGCATGGAACTGGACATCAACCCGGACTGGACCAGCGGCGTGTACTTCCACCACAACCCGGACGGCGCCCCACAAGGATTCCGGCTCTACCCGGGCCAGAAAGTCCCACCCACCCACTACCTGTCGGCCTCAAGCCGAGACTGGTACGCCTGGTTCGCCCGCACGTAACGAGGCAGAACAACCACCTTCGACCGCCCTACCCCTTCATCCCGATACCAAGCGCCCTAAGAAAATCGCGCGATCGGGAAGAAGGACCCCGCCAAACCGGACCAAACCCGCCCGTGCGCCGAACGAGACCTCGACCCACCGCGAGCTGATCCCGACGGCAGCGCGCCTAAAACGGCAGCAAAAAGAAGGTCGCTTCGCTCCTGGCCCCAGAGAGTCGCTAGCGCGACAGGGCCCCACGCAAAGCCGGACCCAGAGCCGACAACCCCACCGGCCCGAGCCCCAGAGCAGCCGTATGCCACACCTTCAAATCGAACCCGCTGCCAAGCCGCCCCTGAGCCTCAGCCCGAGCAGCCAACCAGGCCCGCTCCCCCAACTTGTAACAACTGGCCTGCGCCGGCCACCCGAAATACCGGGTGGCCTCCCCCTGAAGCTGATGCTTGGGGAGCCGAGCCCGCTGGTCCAGCACCTCGACCGCGACCTCATAAGTCCACTGCGGACCATGCCGCTCCGCCTCGCCGGCCGGCAACGGGAACCCGACGTGCAACCCGATGTCGACGAGCACCCGACAAGCCCGTAGCGCCGAACCGAGCAACATCCCCAGCCGCCGGCCAGGCGTGTCGAACCAACCCAGCTCGTCAGCGAGCCGCTCGGCATACAGCGCCCACCCCTCGGCGTTGCCGCTCACCCCGACCAACCGCGAGAACCGGGACATCGACTCCCCGGCGACCCGCTCCTGACCGCGCTGCAGGTGGTGCCCCGGCACGCCCTCGTGGAACACCACGGTCAGTGCCGACCACAGCGCGAACCGGCTGCGGCCGTTCGTCGGCCACCAGGTGATGCCCGGTCGGGTCAGGTCCTCGCTCGGCGCGATGTAGTACGGCGCCGAGCCGCCGGCGTCCGGCGCGAGCCGGGCCTGCACGGTGCGCACGCCCGGGTTGATGTCGAAGTGCCGGCCGTCCAGGTCGTCGATGGCCCGGTCGTGCCGTTCCTGCAACCATTCCTGGTAGGCGTGCGTGCCGTCGACGTAGTCCGTCTCGTCCAGCAGCGCGATCGCCTCGGCCACCGAGCCGCCACCGGTCACCGCGGCCGCCTCGCGGACCATCTCGTCCTCGATCCGGTGCAGCTCGTCCCAGGCCCAGTCGTAGGCCTCGCGCGGGTCGATCCGGGCGCCGATCATCAGCGCGCTGGCCACCTGGTAGCGCTCCTCGCCGCAGCAGTCGGTCTCGTCGGCCACCGGCGCGTAGTCCTCGGTGAGGAACCGGGCCGTCTTCCCGTAGGCCGCCTGGGCGACCGCGACCGCCGCGTCCAACTCGGCCCGCAGTGGGCCCTCGCCGTAGCCGGCCACGAGTTCGGCGTGCGCGTCGGCGGCGTAGTTGGCGGCCTGCTCGGCCATGCCCAGTGCCTGCCGGCGGGCCGCGAACCGACCGGCGCGCATGCCCTCCTCGGTCGACAGCCGCCAGCTGGCCAACGTCTCCGGCACCGACCGCAGGGCGGCGGCGACCACCTGCCAGTCGTCCTCGGTCTTGTGCGGCAACAGGTCCGCGCCGGTGTGCACGGTGCGCAGCACGCCGAACCCGGCGAGCACGGCCCGCTGGTCCTCCCCGGTCCGGTGTGCGGCCAGTTCGGCGGAGAGCCGCTCGCGCAGGTAGTCGGCAGCCAGTTGGTCGGTCCGGCCGGTCGGGGTGAGCGTGTCCAGCCGGCGCAGGGTGTCCTCGCGCAGCCGCGCCCGGGCCGCGTGTCCCGCCGGGGACAGGTCGGTGCTGCGCCCCTCCTGACCAGGAACTCCCCAGTACAGCGCGGACAGCGGATAGAGCTTCGCGTACTGGTCGACGAAGTCATCGCACAGCTGGAAGATCGGGCTCGGCATGATCGACACCCTACGCCCAGCGCGCTTTTCGCGAACAATAATGAATCGTTTTAGTGGGTCTGTTCAAAGCAGTCCGCGCCGGGCCGCCCAGACGATCGCCTGCACCGGCGCCCGCACGCCGAGTTGCTCGCAGATGGACCTGGTCCGTCTGCGCACGGTTCGACCGGACAGCCGTAACCTCCGGCCCACCGTTTCGATCGAGAGCCCCTCCGCCAACAGGCCAAGGAGGGCCAAATCCTGTTCGGTCAAGCTGGGTGGCAGCGGTGTTGCCTGCGTCACCGACATGGTCACCGGGACCTCCCTGCACCGTCCGCCGCGTCGCGTCCTGCGGATCACCCAGCAGCTCGCCTTCCGGTCAGAAGGCAGTTAACCGTTTCAATCCGCCTCCGGTAGCTTCCGACAGCCCGGCGACCATGTCAAGCCTCGACCGCACACACCGACACCAGTCGGACACGCCGGGCCATGATCATTTCCGCAGCTCACGCGGCCGAACGGAGTAACCGGGCCGCCCGGGACAGGCGCGCGGCACCACCGGTCCACAACGGAGCCGACCGTCCCGGCCCACCCCGTCGGCGAGCACCCTCCAGGAGAGCCAGGGCGCACCCTGGCGAACCGCACGGCCAACGGTGGTTCCGCCGATTCACCAGGGTGGCAACGCCCCTCAGCCGGACACCAGATCGACCGCGGCCCTGGCCAGCAGCGCCCGGGCCTCGTCGCCCTCCACCGCCGCCGTCCACAGCCGCGCGGCCAGCCGCCGGAACGTGGTCACCTGGTCGGGGTCGGTGATCCGCAGTTCCTCGGTCACCGTCTCCACCAGCACCACGTCGTCCATGATCCAGAACCCGTGCGGCAGCAGGTGCGGCAGCTGCCGGTGCGCGGGCAGCACGCCGAACCGCACGGTGGACAGCCCGATGATCGAGATCAGCCGGTCGATCTGGCCGGCCAGCACCGGCCGCGGACACACCGGGTGCACCAGCGCGGCCTCGGCGATCAGCACCTCGATCCGTTTGGCCGGGTCGTAGAGCACCTGTTGCCGCTGCATCCGCGCGGTGACCGCGGCCTCGACATCGTCGGCCATGTCCAGCAAGGAGATCTGGCTGGCGAAGACCGACCGGGCGTAGTCGGGCGTCTGTAACAGACCCGGTACCGCCATCATGTCCACACCGATGATCACCTTTGCGTTGTAGGCCGTGCGCACGCTCTGTTCCTGCCGGGTCCGGTGCCCCTCGCGCAACTGCCGACGCCAGGCGATCTGCTCGACCCGCAGGTCACGCAGCTCCTGGCGCATCTCGGCGATGGTCGCGCCCGGTGCCTCGACCGCCTCCAACCAGTCCAGTACGTCGGTGTCGGAGGCGGTCTGGTGGCCCCGCTCGATCTTGCTCACCTTGGGCTGCTGCCATCCCAACGCGCTCGCCAGCTCTGATCCGGTGAGGCCGGCCTGCTCCCGCAGACGTCGCAGCCTGTCACCGAACTCAAGTCGTCGGATCTCGAAACTGGCCACGCTCTCCGCTACCTCGCGATGTCATCAAGATCATCCAACCGGCGCAGGATATGTTCTGACAGGTCCGTCCGGGCGCGCCGCCCGGGGCACCGAAACAGCTGGGGGTCAGGATCTCACCGCATCGCACTCCTCGGGAAAGTGTCTGAGCAGCATCATGGGAATCTCCACCGCGTCTTCATGGTCGGGCAGACCGCGCTCGCGCAGCGTCGCCAACGCATCCGGATCAGTGACCTTCCAGCCCTGGACCACCAAAGTGCCGCCGTCCGTGGCAAACACCGTGGGGCACCCGGTTTCACCTGACTCGGTGCCGAGCCACGTGAGCTTCATCCCGCCTCCTGGAACCCTGTGAATTGACCGTATGGTGCCAACAGCTTCCGGCAAAGGACGGAAAGAACCAAGACTGACTCGCCCATATTGGCTAACGGGTGGAATCTATGCGGCATATTCTTGCCGACTTGTGCGAGCTAGATCATCCTGTTGGGGTAGTCGGTGGCCGGGTGATCCAACGGTGGATGGAGGACCACGGTGCGGGGACCGGAAGACGATCCTCAGCGAGCTGAGGACGAACATACGAAGCAAGTACTCGACAAGTCAAAGAAGCCGTGAGTCAGTGTGAGTAAGGATGTGACCGACCTCGTGCAACGCTGGTACACGTACGCGCAGTGGGCGGATCACGAGTCGACCAGGATGGCCAAGTACGGCGACAAGTTCGGTGCGTCGCTGTGTGCGGCCCGTGGAGCGGTGCGCAAGGCGGCCGCGGATCTGTTGCGGGACACCACAGATCCGCTGGAGGCGGCCCGGTTGATGCACCAGCGGGCGATGCACCTGCGACAGTCGGACATGCCGCTGATCGGCTTCGACACGGCCGCGGTGCGCTACACCGAGGCGCGGACCTGGCAGGACTGCGCCCGGACACTGGACCCGGCACTGCCCGAAGTACAGCCCCTCTGGGACTAGCACCGGCCGGGCCGGGCAGGCGCGGCCCCATTGTCTCTATTGAATTGCCATTTGCAATCTGCATTTCTCAACGCAATTGTCACGCCACCATCCTGACCGGCATGAAAACGATTACCTCGCAACCGGTGGCCGAAAAGCCCGGTTCAGCACTCGATCACGTTGACGGCCAGACCGCCGCGAGCCGTCTCCTTGTACTTCACCTTCATGTCCGCGCCCGTCTCGCGCATCGTCTTGATCACCTTGTCCAGTGAGACGAAGTGCCGGCCGTCGCCCCGCAGCGCGATCCGGGCCGCGCTGATCGCCTTGATCGAGGCGAGCGCGTTGCGCTCGATGCACGGGATCTGCACCAGGCCACCGACCGGGTCGCAGGTCAGCCCGAGGTTGTGCTCCATCGCGATCTCGGCAGCGTTCTCCACCTGTTCCGGGCTGCCGCCGAGCACCTCGCACAGCCCGGCGGCGGCCATCGAGCAAGCCGAGCCGACCTCGCCCTGACAGCCGACCTCGGCCCCGGAGATGGACGCGTTCTCCTTGAACAGCACGCCGATCGCACCCGCGGTGAGCAGGAACCGGGCCACCCCGTCGGCATCCGCGCCGGGCACGAACCGGGTGTAGTAGTGCAGCACCGCGGGCACGATGCCGGCAGCACCGTTGGTCGGGGCGGTGACCACCCGGCCACCGGCCGCGTTCTCCTCGTTGACCGCCAGCGCGAACAGGCTGACCCAGTCCAGCACGCGCAGCGGATCGGTGGCGTAGTGCTCCTCCGACAGCGTCCGGTGCAGCTCACCCGCGCGCCGGCGCACCTTCAGGCCGCCGGGCAGCACGCCGCTGTGCGCGCAGCCGTGCCGCACGCAGTCCTGCATCGCCTGCCAGATCTCGGCGAGTTCGGCACGGATCGCCGTTTCCGGGCGCCAGGACAGCTCGTTGGCGAGCATCACCCCGCTGATCGGCAAGCCGGTCTCCCGGCACCGGGCGAGCAGTTCGTCGCCGCTGGCAAAGGGATGGGCGACCTGGGTGGTGTCCTCGGTGATCCGGTCGGCGCCGGCGGCCGACTCGTCGACCACGAAGCCACCGCCGACCGAGTAGTACGTGCGCGACCGCAGTTCCGCGTTCGACGCGTCGAACGCGCTGAAGATCATCCCGTTCGGGTGGTAGGGCAACGACTTGCGGCGGTGCAGCAGCAGATCGTGGTCGGCGTCGAACGGGATCTCCCGCTCGCCCAACAGGGTCACCACCCCGCTCCGGCGGATCTCGGCGACCGTCTCGCCGACCGAGTCGGTGTCGACCGTGCGCGGATCGGCTCCGGTCAGCCCGAGCAGTACCGCCCGGTCGCTGCCGTGGCCGTGCCCGGTGGCGCCGAGGGAACCGAACAGTTCCGCGCGCACCGACCCGGTCGCGGCCAGCAGACCGTCCGCGCGCAGCCCGAGCACGAACCGCCGGGCGGCCCGCATCGGGCCGACGGTGTGCGAACTGGAGGGCCCGATGCCGATGCTGAACAGGTCGAACACGCTGATGGTCACGCCAGGCCTCGAATCCTCGGGCACGGGCGCGGCCCGTGCCGGTAGGGACCCTCCCCCTCTGTCATTGGCCTGAGAGCTTCACCGCCGTGACAGCGGTTTGCACCGTGGGCGAGGCGCGCGGACGCCTCTTTTCAGAGTGGCCTCCTCCACGCGGTGCGGGGCCTGAGAGTTTCCGGGGAGGATTTGCTCCTTCGGCGCCACCCCACCGACCGGTGGGCTGACTCTCCCGCGCGGGATCGACGGCCGGTCATGCTGTTGTACTGGTCAGGGTACGTGAGCGGGACCCGGCCGGTGCTCAGCAGAGGAGGAGCACGCAGACCGTGGTGGTCGTCGTCGGCGTGGGCTTCGGCGGCTTGGGGTGGTGGGTCGCCGTCGTGGTCGTCGGCTGCTGGCTGGTGGTCGTCGCGACCACGGCCGAGATCGTCGTCATCGGCACCGACACGCTGCTGGGAACCGAGTCGCTGGTCGCCGGCACGGTGCTGATCGGGTTGGACACCGGCACGTTGCCGGCCGGCGCGGAGTAGGTGCCCTGCGTGGCCAGGGTGGGGCCGGGGTCGGCCGTCATCACCACCGGCACGTCTCCGGGCACGCCACCACTCGACTGGCCGGAGCCAGGTCCCAGCTGTCCGGTGAAGCCAATGCAGACCAGGGCGACGACGATTGCGCCGGCGATCGCTCCGATCGCAACTCGACCCTGCCCGCTAATCCGCGCGAGCACGACGACTGCCTATCGGCTCAGCGGCGGAAGGTCAAGTTGCTAACGGCAAAAAGCGAAAGATCACACGTTGCCGGCAACCGACAACCGCGTCTGCCGGGGTACTTCTTTGCTGGCACACAACCTGGTCAGTCGCTCCCGGGTCTCCTCGTCGGCCGGCGTGTAGGTCACCAGCCGGGTCTCCGACCGCTGGCCGAGCCAGAAGTGCGTGTAGTCCAACCGAAGCAGGCCGACCGCCGGGTGCAGATACGTCTTGGTCAGGTTCTCCGGTGCCTTGACCTCGTGCTGGTTCCACATCCGCTCGAAGTCCGGGGACTCCTCGCGCAACCGTTTGACGAGGCACTTCCAGCTCGGCTCGGCCACATGCTCGGCCATCGACGCCCGGAACTGGGCGACCAGCCGCGGCGCGGCGCTCTCCCAGTCCACCACGCGCCGGCGGGTGGCGGGGTCCAGGAAGGCGCGCAGCAGCGAGTTCCGGTCGTCGAACTCAAGATGGGTCAGCCCACCGACCATCAGGTCGTAACTGCGGTTGAAGGCGAGCAGGTCCATCCGGGCGTTCTGCACACACGCGGGCAGCGGTTCGAGCTGGCGCAGCATCAGATGCACCGGCTCGGGCACCGCCCGGCACTCCCGCGCGCCGCGCGTCTCCTGCTGCACCCCGGCGAGGGTGAACAGGTGGGTGCGCTCGTTGGGGTCCAGCCGCAGCGTGTTGGCCACCGCGTCGAGCACCTGCTCGGAGACGTTGATGTCCCGGCCCTGTTCCAGCCACGTGTACCAGGTGACGCCGACCCCGGCGAGCTGCGCGACCTCCTCCCGGCGCAGGCCAGGCGTGCGCCGCCGGCCGATCGGCGGCAGGCCGACCTGGTCGGGGGTGATCCGCTCGCGCCGGCTGCGCAGGAACGCGGCCAGCTCGCGCCGGCGCACCGCGGCCGTCCGCCGCTGCCCGTCGGCGGCGCCGTCCGGTACCGGTGTCAGCTGCGGTACCGATCCGGGTGGGGCAGCTGTCGGGGACCGCAGTGAGGTGGTCATGCAACCCAGCATGCCACCTGATTGAGGCTGGTTCCAGGTAGTGCCAATACCTGGATAGACAGGCTCCTGGTACCAGGTTTCGACCGGTCGCATCCTGGTGCCATGACAATCTCGACCGAGGGCGCGCACACCGCGGCAACCGGTCTCCGCCAGGCCGATCCAGCCACCGACGGAAGCAACCGCAGCGGCCTGAGCTCCGCGGGGCTGATCACCCTGCTGCTGGGGGCCGCACTGCCCATCATCGACTTCTTCATCGTCAACGTCGCCCTGCCGACCATCGACACCACCCTGCACGCGTCCACCTCGACCCTGGAGCTGGTGGTGGCCGGCTACGGCATCGCCTACGCGGTGCTGCTCGTGCTCGGCGGCCGGCTCGGCGACACGTTCGGCCGGCGCAGGCTGTTCATCGCCGGCCTCGCCGCGTTCACCGTCACCTCGCTGGCCTGTGGCCTGGCGCCCACCGCGACCGTGCTCGTGCTGGCCAGGGCATTCCAGGGTGCCGCGGCCGCACTGATGCTGCCCCAGGTGCTGTCCACCATCCAGGCCACCACGTCCGGCCAGCGACGCTCCGCCGCGCTCGGCTTCTACGGCGCCACCGGCGGTATCTGCACGGTGGTCGGCCAGCTGCTCGGCGGCCTGCTGGTCGCGGCGAACATCGACGGTTCGCAGTGGCGGCCGATCTTCCTGGTCAACGTCCCGGTCGGGCTGGCCGGTCTGCTGCTGGCCAGCCGGACCGTGCCCGACACCCGGTCGGAAAACCCGGTCGGCATCGACCGGCTGGGCACGGTGCTGCTGGGCGTGAGCCTGCTGACCCTGCTGGTGCCGCTGATGGAGGGCGGCGCGCTGGGCTGGCCGGTCTGGATCTGGCTGACGCTGGGCGTCTTCCCGTTCGCGGCGGCCGGTTTTGTGGTGGTGGAGCGGCGGTCCGAGCGGGCCGGCGCGGTGCCGCTGCTGCCACCGTCGGTGATGCGGCTGCCCAGTATGCGCAAGGGCCTGCTGCTGGCGGCGCCGTTCTTCGCCGCGTTCGGCGGCTTCATGTTCGTCTACGCGGTCACCCTGCAGGAGGGCCTGCACCTCGGCCCGCTCGGCTCCGGGGTCGCGCTCACCCCGCTGGCCCTGGGCTTCCTGGGCGCCTCGCTGCTCAGCAGCCGGCTGGTGACCCGGCTGGGCTCCCGGGTGGTGCCCTACGGCGCGACCATCCAGGGCCTCGGCATCGCCGTGCTGATCGGCTCGACCCTGCTCAACTGGCCCGACCTCGGCGTGCTCGACCTCGCCCCGGGCATGGTGCTGATCGGTGTCGGCCAGGGCATGACGATGACCACGCTGTTCCGGGTGATCCTGTCCCAGGTTCCGGTGGACCGCGCCGGCGTGGGCAGCGGCGCGCTGGTCACCACCCAGCAGACCTGCCTGGCACTGGGCGTGGCCACGCTCGGCACGCTCTACGCGAGCCTCGGCACGCCCTCCGGGCTGGGGATGCGGGACGCGTTCGTGCTGGTGATGGCGGTGATGTTCGTCGTCGCGGTGGCGTTGTCCATCGGCGGCCGCGCGCTGCCCGACCCGCGCGGCTGACCACCAGCGAGCGGGGCCCGGGCAACCGACGGGCCCCGCTTTCGGCTGTCCGCCAACGGTTCAGCGATAGGACGCGCCCGGGGCCCAGCGCCGCTGCCGGGCCTGTTCCCGGTCATGGCCGTAGAACATCGTCCCGTTCTCGGCCTTCGCGACGGCGAGCAGCCGGTGGGCGCTCTCCCGGGCGGTGGCCGGGTCCGCCTGGCCCGACCAGCTGTCGTGGTCGTAGTTGTCCTGGCAGTTCACGGCGTCCCCACAGATGATCACCGCGCCGGTCTCCGGCAGCCGCAGCAGCACCGACTGGTGGCCCGGCGTGTGTCCGGGAGTCGGCAGCACCCGGAGACCGGGGAACAGCTCCTGCTCGCCGTCGACGAGCTCGTAGCTCAGCGCGGGCAGGTTCCAGTACTGGTTGGGAAACCTCGGATCGCCCTTGGCCAGCTCGTACTGCTCGCGCTGCACGAAGAAGGTCGCCCGGCCCAGCAGGTCGTTGTTGCCCGCGTGGTCGAAGTGCAGGTGCGTGTTGATCACGTAGTCGATCTCCTGCGGCGCGATGCCGAGCTGGGCCAACCGGAACAGCAGGCTGTCCTCCGGCCGCATCACCGGCACCAGGGACGCGGCGGCCGGAGTGCCCCGCCAGGTCGCCTCGGGGTCGTCGATGTGCAGGCGGCTCATGCCGGTGTCTACGAGGGCGAGCTTGTCGTCGGCCAGCCGGATCAGGTAGCCGGCGACCGGGATGTGCGCCCGCATCCCGTCCCGCACGCCGGGCGCGATCGTCTCGTAGGGACAGCAGCAGTCCCCCAGCGGCAACGCGAACAGCTCCATCAGGCGTCCTCCTCGGCGGGCCGGCAACCGCCGCTCAGCCTACGACCGCGGGCGGTCCGGCCGGGGCACGGCGGGAGCGAGTGCGGGCTCCCGTCCACACTCGCTCCCGTTTCTCCCACGCCTCCCCGGCGAGCTTCAGGCGTGCGCGGCGGCCTCGTCCCTCAGACCGGCGCGCAACATCGACCGCAGTTCCGGACTGTCGGTGTGGCCGTGCACGGACACCGCGTGGTCGATGCCGGCCCGCAGCACCTCGTCCTGCTCGCCCGCGATCGTCAGCGAGCAGTTTGCCTCGCTGGGCTGGTCCCGGCAGTCCAACACCTTGCGCATGGCGCTCACTCCTCGTCGGTCGACCCTTGACTTAACCGGAACGCAGGACGACGGTAAATACGCATTCGACGCAAACGGGCAGGTCACAGGAGGTGTCGTCGTGGTTACTCTGCAACGCCTCGCTCAGGCCGTGCGGTTGGTGGACCAGGTCGGTGGCCTCGACGACCCGACCGAGTTCCCCGCCGTCGTGCTGCCCGGGCTGGCCGGCCTGATCGGCTGCGACGTGGTGACCTACAACGAGATCGGCACGTCCCCGCGGGCCGTGCGCTACCGCGACTTCCCGACCCAGTCGCTGGCGCCGGAGACGCGGCGGGTGTTCGCCCGGTACGTGCACGAGCACCCGCTGGTCAACTACTACCGCCGGACCGGCGACCCGCGGCCGATGAAGATCTCCGACCTGTTGGACCGCAAGCGGTTCCACGCGCTGAGCCTCTACGCCGAGTTCTTCGCCAAGCGCCCGGTCGAGCACCAGCTGGCGATGACGGTGGCCGACCGCCGCAGCATCGTCGTCGGTTTCGCCTTCAGCCGGTCGACCTGCGACTTCACCGAGGCCGACCGGGAGGTGCTGGGCGTGCTGCGCGGGCCGCTGCTCACCGGCCTGCTGCGCTGCCGGTCCCGCTACCGCGCCAGACTCACTCTCGACCTGCCCGACCCGGACCGCCTGGCCGAACTCACCGACCGCGAGGTGTACATCCTCGAACTCGTCGCCACCGGCCGCACCAACCAGGCCATCGCCCACGCGTTGCAGATCAGCCCACGCACGGTGGCCAAGCATCTGGAACACGCCTACCGCAAGCTGAATGTCAGCAGCCGGGCGTCAGCCGCGACGCTCGTTGCGAGCGGGAGTGTGCGGTAGGGCGGCCGGTGAAAGAGCCGGCCGGAAGACCTTTCAGCGACCCAACTTGACCAGGAAGGCCCGCTCGAAACGTTCGTCGCGCAAGCGGTCACCCAGAGCGCGCAGTCCCACGAACAACGGCATGCTCATCAACCGCACCAGGTCATCGCGATCAGCGTTGGCGTGCAGAGCATCCTGTGGCTGGTCGGGCCGAGCCTTGAGCCGCTCGAAGTCGACGTGCACGCCCAGCTTGACGAACGAGACCCAGCGAAGCTCGACGAACCTCGGCTTGCGCCTCAGTTCCTCGGTGCGACAGTCGAGAACAGTGACGCCGACGTATTCCGGTTTCCCGCCCTTCGACAGCCACCTGAAGTATCCCGTTACCGAAGACCACTGAATCCGCGCCGGCTCGACATTCGCCTCTTCGAGGAGTTCCCGGTTCATTCCCGCGATGATCACGTCGCTCAGTTTGTAGTTCCCGCCGGAGATCGGCGGACGCCCGGCCGGAAAGTCAATGGGTTCAAGTGAACCAGAACCCGACGGCGCCCAGCCGCCTGGCGATGACAACGCGTCCTCGGACTGTGCGACAACAATCAGATAGCCGTTGCTGTCAAACGCCAACGTCGAGACGCCCACCCCGTTCGACATGCCAACGCGGGAGAGTGGCAACAGATTACCCTCGGGGCCTCGCATCAGGTCAATACCGTGGAACAGCACCGAACGATCCTGGCGAGTCACGTCACTGTCGGCGATGTAGTTGCTGCACATCATGTCGAAGTATCGAGTCGCACCGAAAACGACCGGCGATCCGTCGTGGATGTTCACGTCGATGTCGGAACGTTGCCCGACGATGATCCCGTTGAACGGCCGAACCGACGAATTCGACCGGTAGCGATGCAGCAGGATCGCGTCACGGTGCTCCTGTAGATCCGGAGCGAGCAACGTCGGTGCCGCCGACCAGGATGCCGCGACAGTCGAGCTGTCGCTGAACATTCGAGCAGTGAGTTGTCCGGACAACTCACGATCGTAGAGGGCAACGGTGCCGCTGTGCCGTACGGTCAGTTCCTTCGGAATTCCGCGAGCGAAATTATGCTCGTGCCGAACGATGGAGATCGAGTCGACACTCCCTCGCGCTTCACGATAATGACGATAGAGCAAGGCTACCGAGGCGACCAGGACAATCAGCGTCAACACACCAGAAACGTCGACCCGAAATGGTGTCAACGCGATCGCGACCAGTAAAGTGATAGCCAGGATCGCCATCTCGACCAGAATTCCCCGTCGACTGCGGGCCAATACGCGCAGCAAAGAGATCCAGCTGATCGCGGATGCGAATCTCAGCCATGGTCGAGCGCGAAGTTTGCCGACGCCAGAGGTGGAGTCGAGTCGCTGGCCTCGGATACGTATACCATCAAGAACGGCCTGAGAAAGTCGCAGCGCATGCGACCTCGCCCGCATCCCAGCCGGAACAGCCATTTCACCCCACTGTCGTCACACCTCGACGGACCTGTCCACGTCGAGAGGATAGCGAGCATAGCTTGCCGGCGGGGCAACGGAGTAGCGAGTGCACCCGATCGGCCGCCAGCCGACTCCTGACCGGGACGGCGAGCAATGAACTCGACCACCCGACGATATAGGAATCGGGTTGAGAAACTAATTTGTAGGCTGCCGACCCGGGTCCGACTCCCGGAAATCAGCTTGCCGTCGGCGCGAAGCCCGGAGACACGATCCGCGCCCCCTCCTCGGTCACCGCCTCCAGCGACCATCCATCCGGCAGCAGCGGCGACTTCCCCGGCCACACCATCGTGTTGTAGAGCGAGATCTGCGTCGGTGGCCGGGCGAACCGGAGGTCGGTCCGGCCATCGAACCGGGTCCGGCGCAGATCCAGCGTGTTGTCGAAGACGGCATCCTCGAAGACCGCGTCCTTGGCGAACACGGCGTCCTTGAACGCCGTCTCCCCGCCGAAGGTCGTGCCGGAGAAGTCGGCGTTCTCGGCGAAAACCGTTCCGCTGAACCACGCGCGGTCGGCGAATCTGGCGCCACGGCAACGGAAGTTCCCGACCAGCCGGCCCGCTCCGGTGCCGGCACCGGTGAAGTAGGCCCGCCGGATGATCAGGCAGCCGCTCAGGTTCGTGCTGCTGTGCAGCGACGCGTACCGCAGCAGCAGGCCACCCACCTTGCGCCCGGACAGGTCGAAGTACTCCAGGACCGCGCCGGTCAGGTCCAGGTCGTAACCGGGTGCGTCCGGCGCCAACGCGTCCGGCAGGAGTTCGCTGATGACGCGTTGGGCGGTCAGCCGCACCTGGAGTTCCCGCTCCTGCTCGGGCTCGCCGACCACCCGGTCCCGGTCCGAACTGTCCGGGTCCACCGCGTAACGCGGATGGTGGTAGGGCCGCCGCAGGTACGAGCACACCACGTCGAGCACGGTCTGGATGTACTCCGGCCGGCTGCGGGCCAGGCCGGCGAGGGCGTGCAGTGCGCCGACGCGGACCTGGTCGGCCTCGTGGCCGAGCAGTTCGATGGCTTTGGCGAAGCGCTCGTCGGACACCCGGTCCCGGTCCTGTTCGGCGCGCCGCAGCTCCAGGTCGTGCCGCTGCCGCTCGATGTCCTGCCGGCCCTCCTCGACCTGGCGCCGCCGGTCGTTGAGCCACAGGGCATACAACGCGACCACCGCGCCACCGGCCAGACCACCGGTCTTCAGCGCGTCGCTGCGGCTGGTCGCCGGGTCGGTCAGCAACCAGCCACCGACCGCGACGAGCAGCACGATGGACAGCACGAACGTCCAGACCAGCGGCGACTTCCAGGCCTTCCCGAGCTTCACACCGACAAACAGTACGAGACCGGGTCGGCTCAGTGTGGTGCCGGCGCGAAATCCGCGAACGGGATCGCCGCGCCCGACACCGCCTCGGTCGCCTCATCCGGATGACGCCACAATCCCTTGTCCCGCAACAGTGGCAGCACGCCCTCGCCGAACCAGTACGCCTCCTCCAGGTGCGGATGGCCGGACAGCACGAACTCGTCGATGCCCACCGCGTGGTACTGCTCGATCAACGCGGCCACCTCGGCGTGGCTGCCGACCAACGCTGTGCCCGCACCGCCCCGGACCAGCCCGACGCCGGCCCACAGGTTCGGGTGGATCTCCAGGTTGTCGGTACGACCGCCGTGCAGTTCCAGCATCCGCCGCTGGCCGACCGACTGGCTTGCCCCCAGGCCGGCCTGCACCTCGGCGATCACCTTCGGGTCCAGCGCCGCAAGCAACCGGTCCGCCTCGGCCCACGCGGCCGCGGCCGTGTCCCGGCTGATCACGTGCAGGCGGATGCCGAACCGCAGCGTGCGGCCCTCGGCCTCGGCCAGTCCGCGCACCCGGGCGATCTTCTCGGCCACCTGCGCCGGCGGCTCGCCCCAGGTCAGGTAGACGTCCACGTGCTTGGCGGCGACCCGGCCGGCGGCCGGCGAGGAACCGCCGAAGTAGACCTGCGGGACCGGGTCGGGCAGCCGGTTCAGCTTCGCGTCCGCCACCCGGATGTGCTTACCGGACAAGGTAATCCGCTCACCGGCCCACAACCCGCGGACCACCGACAGGAACTCGTCGGTCCGCTCGTAGCGCTCGTCCTTGGACAGGAAGTCGCCGTAGGCACGCTGCTCGCGGTCCTCCCCGCCGGTCACCACGTTGAGCAGCAGCCGCCGGTCGGAGTGCCGCTGGAAGGTCGCGGCCATCTGTGCTCCCAGCGTCGGCGAGATCAGGCCGGGCCGGAACGCGACCAGGAACTTCAGCCGTTCGGTCTGGCTGACCAGCATCGCCGTGGTCAGCCAGGCGTCCTCGCACCAGGCGCCGGTCGGGGTGAGCGCGCCGATGAACCCCAACTGCTCGGCGCTGCGGGCGATCTGGCCGAGGTAGGCCAGGGTCGCCGGGCGGTCACCGCCGGCCGAGTTGAGGTCGGTGCCGTGGCCGCCGCCGACCAGGTAGCGGCTGTCTCCGTAGGTGGGCAGGAACCAGTGAAAACTCAGCGTCATGCGCGATCCCCTGTCCGGAAGGGCGGCCCCTCGGCCAGGCGAACTCAGACGCTCAGCGGTTCCGGAGTCGCCGCACCGGACTCCACTTCGGACTCCAACTGCCGGACGATGGGCAGCACCTCGCGGCCGAAGTACTCGACTTCCTCCAGGTAGTGCAGGAAACCCAGCAGCATCAGGTTGACCCCGCGCTTCTTGTACTCGACCATCCGGCGCGCGATCTGCTCCGGGGTGCCGATCAGCTTGCTCCGGAAGCCGTC
>DATATV010000044.1:0-77753 GCA_036268615.1 Pseudonocardiaceae bacterium | reverse complement strand
GAGCAGGAAGAAGGTGAACTTGTTGTCCGCACTGGCATCAGGCGTGCTGAAGCTGACGTCCAGGTCCTGCTTCCCCTGCGGCACATCGAGGTTGAACGTACTGATCTGGCCGACCTGACGGCCGACCGTGCTGGTGATCGTCGTGGTGAAGTTGCCGCCGCCGCTGGGAATCAGCGTCCGGCGGGCCACCGGCACCGAGGTCTTCGCGCCGGTCAGCGAGGTGAACTGAACCGACTCCGGGTGGTCACCGGGGGCGGTCGGCATGGCGATCTTCAGCGGGACGTTGGCACTCGAACGGGCCGGAATCAGCACGAGTCCGGTCGCCGGGCTGGTCACGTAATGCTGCCCGGTGATTCGGAAAGAAATGTTCCCGGTGTAGGTTCCCGGCACGTTCGGCGGGGACTGGAGATGCGCCCGGCCATTCGCCCAGAGAATCTTCGCCGTCCACTTACCGGCCTTCGGTGCGGTAATTTCCACGTGCTGAATGTTGGATACCGTACCGATCTGCCCGGCTCTGGTGGCCGGGGTGCCGTAGTCGTAGGAAATCTGGGTCAATTTGCCGGTCGGGTCGATCAGCGTGAAGGCCAGAATCGTCCCGTTGGTGGGGTCGGGAATCGTCATGTCCGCGTTCAGCCGGTCGAGCCCGGCCGGCACGGTGAAGGTGACCGGCGCGGCCGCCGTGGCACCTTCGGCCGGCACCGGCAGGCTCGGGTCGGGCGCGCTGACCGGCTCGGTCACCGTCGTGCCGATCTGGGCGGCCGTGCCGAGCGAGCGGTAGGACCCGGTCACCACGGTGGGCAGGCTGCTGGAGTTGAACAGCGACACCGACTGCGCGCTGGTACCGGCGGCAGCGGTCACGTCGAGCTGGGTCGGGGTGGAGACCAGGCTCGGCGAGGTCAGGCTCGCCAGCGAGTTCGCCTTGGTGCTGCCCGGTTCCTGCTGGGCCGCGCGTACCGCGGCGTAGACGTCGAGCTGGCCGGCACCCTGCTCGTCGGCCGGCGCGCCGATGTCCTGCGCGGTGCTGGTGACGATCTGCTTGATCAGCGCCGGGGTCGGCTTGACGCCCTTGTGGCCGTCGGCGTACGCCTGGATCACGTCGGCCACCGCGCCGGCCACCAGCGGGCACGACTCACTCGTGCCGCCGAACGCCTCGGTCTGCGTGTTGGTCGGGCAGTCGCTGCCGATCGGGCTGCACGCCGCCTCCCCGCCGTAGCCGGGCGCGACCAGGTCGACGACCCGGTTGTTCGGTGCGGTGCCGCCGGAGGACAGCGGGGTGATGTTGTTGTTGGTCCAGTCGGTGTAGCCGTAGGCCTGGGCAACCAGCCGCAGCGTGTTCGTCGCGCCGACCGCGATCACGTTCGGGTCGGTGGCCGGTGAGGACACTGTGCCGGACGCGCCGCTGTCGCCGGAGGAGACCACCACGGTCACGCCGGCCGCCACGGCCGCGTCGTTGGCCGCGTAGAAGACCGAGTACTGGCCCGGGGTCTGCCGGAAGCCGTAGGACTCGGAGATCACGTCGGCGTGCTCGGTGACGACCGCGTGGTCGATACCCGCGACGACCTGCGCCTCGGACTGCACGTCACCGGACTGGCTGGGCGGGGTGTCGATCTGCGTCGTGTCGACCAGCGAGGCGTCCGGCGCGACGCCCTTGATCCGGAAGGTGCAGCCGGTCGGCAGGCCGGAGAACGGCAGCTCCTTGCTGAAGTCGTAGGTCACCAGCCCCTGGCCGGCGATCGAGGAGGCGTCGCCGTAGTACTCGCCGTCGCTGTCGTCCTCGGTGTAGTTCGGGGCGTCCAGCACGACGTGCGAACCGTCGGCGCGAACGAAGTTGGGGTTGCCGGCGAGCTCGTTGATGCCGTCGTTGGCGACGATCACGCCCTTGCCGGTGGCGACCAGGTTGGCCTCGTCGAGGTCGCCCGGCTGGTCGGTCTCGGCGTGCGTGACCGACAGCGCTTCGGGCTCCAGCAACGGCTTGGCCGGGTTGCTCGGGCACAGCGCGGGGCTCAGCTTGGCCGGCGGCCCCTGCGGCGCGCTCACCGCGGGCGCGACCGTGATCGGTGCGTTCGGCACGACCTCACTGACGGCCGGGTTGCTGCGCAGTCGGTCCACCTCGGCCGCGGACAGCTGCGCGGCGACCGCGTTCACGCTGACCAGCTGGGTGATGTCGGTGGCACCGTTGGCCTGCATGTCGGACACGATCGACTGCTGATCGGCCCGGGTGGTCGAGGTTCGTTGGGCGCCTTGCGCCTTTAAGTTCAGGTCGGCGTGCTGGTCCTTGAGGACCACGATCACCGAGCCACCCGACGCGGTGCCGTCCACCGCGGGCGCGAGCGGCGCGGTCGCGGCCAGCGCGGGCACCCACCCGCCCCCTACTACCACGAGGGCGGCACCCATTGTCAGCGCCGTACTGATGGTTCTCAAACGAGGTCGATACACTGAGCCCTACTTTCGTCGTGAGCCGTACGCACGAGGGGATCAGCCGGGCAAATCTATCCCGGTATACAACACGACAGTGAACCTGCCACCCAGGACGTACGCAATACGACGAAAGTATTATCACGAACCGGCCGAAGTCTGATCACAACGACGCGGCCACCTGATATATGGGCGAGCAATAGCCTGTTAGGCGTAACTCGCTTTTCCGAAATTGATCCGGTCAGCGGCTGGCGGAAAATCGACGGTGCTGGGCTCCGGTCCGAACCGGAGCCCAGCACCGTTCGTCCTATTTCTACTTCGTGTCCCGACCGGTGTCGTCGAGCATCGCCAGCACCTCGGCGGTGGTCGCGGTCTCGCCCAGCCGGGGGAAGATCCGCTGCACACTGTTGTCGTGCGCCGCAAGGCTGAGGTCGGTCATCGCGTCGGTCGCCAGCACCACGTGATAGCCCAGTTCGTAGGCCCAGCGGGCCGTCGACTCGACGCCCACACTGGTCGCGACGCCGGCCAGGACGATCTGGGTGACGCCCAGTTCACGCAGGTGCGCGTCGAGCGTGCTGTCGTGGAAGGCGCCCCAGCGCTGCTTGGTGACCCGGTGGTCGCTCGGCTGCGCGTCCAGTTCTGTCACGAGTTCGGTCCAGTCCGCGGGCGGCGTGAACCCGGACCCGGCGGCCTGGTCGGCGTCGGTCCGACCGGGTGCGCGCCCGGCGACGTTCACCAGCACCACCGGCTGGTCCTGCTTGCGGAACGCGGCCGCCAGACGCGCTGACCGCTGCACGATCTCGGCAACGGGGTGCACCGCCGGCGCGGCGACGATGCCCTTCTGCAGGTCGATCACGACGAGCGCAGTCTTCGGGTCAATGGTGGTCAGGGGCATGGCTTTTCTCTTTCCGCCCGAGGTGTGCTCGGGTGGGTCGGCGACGTGCCGGGGGCCACGCCCAGCGGGCCGGTCAGCCGGCCTGCGTTCGGCCCCGGGCATGCCGGCATCACAGGCTCATCGCCAGTCGCTCCAGCAGTGGTGCGGCTGTCAGCAGCGCGGCCAGTTCCTCGTCGGTGAAACCGGACGTGAGCGCCCGCGCCAGTTGTTCGTCGCGCGCGACGCGCTTGTCGCGCATCGCCTGCTGACCGGACTCGGTCAACGAGAGCACCACCCGCCGACCGTCGGCCGGGTCGGCCTGCCGCGCGATCAGACCGCGGGCCTCCAGCGCGCCGAGGGTCACGCCCATCGACTGTGGACTGATCTGCTCCGCCTTGGCCAGTGCGCTCGCCGTGCTCGGGCCACCGCGGTCCAGTCGGGCGAGCGCCGCGCTCTCCGGCATGGTCAGCTCGCCGGTCACCTGCACCTGACGCATTCGCCGCAGCAGCAGGCTGATGCTCAGCCGCAGTGCGCCGGCAACCTCGTCGGCATCGGGGCCATCGGTCATCTACTCAGCCTAAACTGATCAGCTCAGGCTGAGCAAATCACCAGGACTGGTCGGCGGCCCGAACGAGGATCTCGTTGACCGCGACCCGACGATCCCGGGTGACGACGTAGGCGACGGCGTCGGCGATGTCCTCCGGCCGCAGCGTCTCCATCTCCCCGAGCTGACTGGTGACCGCCTCTCGCAGGCCGTCCCGGATGTGCGAGGCCAGTTCGGTGTCCACCGTGCCCGGCTCGACCAGACTCACCCGGACCCGCCGGGGTTGCAGTTCCTGTCGCAGCGCCTCGGCGAACGCGTTCACGCCGAACTTGGTCAGGTTGTATACAGCCGTACCGGCGCGGGCGACCCGACCGGCGGTCGAACTGATGTTGACCAGGTCGGCGACCCGCCGCGGCGAGTCCTCGGCCGCGCGGACCAGGTGTGGCAACGCGGCTCGGGTGACGTTGAGCAGCCCCTGCACGTTCACGTCGAGCATCCGCTCCCACTCCCCCGTCGGCGCCTCGGCGACCGGGCCGACCAGCATCAGTCCGGCGTTGTTGACCACCGTGTCCAGCCGGCCCAGTTCGGCCACCACCCGGTCCACCGCCGCGCTCGCCTGCTGCTGGTCGGTGATGTCGGCCGCGAGCACCAACGCCGTGCCGCCATCGGCCCGAATCAGCGCAGCCACCTCATCGAGCCGGTCGGCTCGCCGCGCCAACACCGCGACGGCCGCGCCGTGTTCGGCGAGCCCGCGTGCGGTCGCCGCGCCGATCCCGCTGCTGGCGCCGGTCACCAGCGCCACCGTGTCGTTCAGTCGTCCGGTCATGTTGTCCTCCAGGTCAGGGTTACACTCACAAGTGGAGCCGGGTCCGCTTATTTCGAGTGTAAGCGGAGCCGGGTCCGGATAGCAACCTGCGACCGCCGGGAGTGGATGTGGCAGCCGAGCGAGTTCGACCACTGCGGGCCGACGCGCAGCTCAACCAGGACCGGTTGCTCGAAGCCGCCGCGCTCGCGTTCGCCCGGGACGGTGCCGAGGCGTCGCTCAAGGCGATCGCCAAGGACGCCGGAGTCGGCATCGGCACGCTCTACCGCCGCTTCCCCACCCGCGAACGGCTGATCGAGGCCACCTACCGCAACGAAACAGCCCGGCTCTGCGCAGCCGCCCCCGACCTGCTGCGCACCGCGCCGCCGACCGAGGCGCTGCGCGCCTGGATGGATCACTTCGTCGACTACATGACGGCCAAGCACGGCATGGCCGCTGCGTTGCACGCGGTCCTGGTCACCGACGGCGAAGCACGCCTGCGCACCCTGGACCTGCTCACCGACGCGCTGGCCACCTTGATGGCGGCGGGCGTCGAGGCCGGCACGCTTCGCGCCGACGTGGACGCGAACGACGTGTTGATGGGCCTGGGCGGGGTGACGCTGATCGCCGGCGAACCCGACCAGCGCGACCTCGCCCGCCGACTGCTCGACCTGCTGCTGGCCGGCCTGACCGCCGGCACCGCCGGAGCCGTCCGACCCGGCCGAACCGTCCGATGAGGACGGTCAGTGCGTGTCGAGCAGATTCTCCAGCAGGGCCAACAGATCCGGCGCGCTCACCGAGGACAGGTGCGGCAGCGTTCTGGCGTGCCGGCCGAGGATGACACCGATGAACGCCGCGGTCACCAGTTCGGCGCGCAGTGCGGCCTGCTCGTCGCCCTGGGCGGCGAACCGCGCCCGCAGCGGCGCGAGGATGCGGTGGTCGAGTTCGGCGAGCGCGGCCGTCTGCGCGTCCGGGTTGTCGTAGGGCCTGATCGCGGCCTGCACCACCGGGCCCGGACCACGGCGGCCGATCCGCTCGACGATCGACTCCAGCCGCTCCGGATCGAGCAGGTCGGCCGGCTGCTCGGCGGTGTCCTCCCGGTGCAGCACGGCGATGAACAACTGCGCCTTGCCACCGAAGTACCGGGCGATCATCGTCGGGTCCACGTTGGCCCGCTCACCGATGTCCCGCGCGGTGGTCTGGTCGTAGCCGCGGTCGTCGAACAGTTCGCTCGCCGCGGTCAGCAGCCGGTCACGACTGGCCGCCGCGTCCCGGCGGCGGGGGGACGGTGCTGCCTGCGCCATGCCTCAGTCCTCATGCCCGGTGGGTGATCGATCGTCGCCAGGACCGTACTGGAAGCGGGGCCGTCCGGCCGGGCCAACTCACCGCCGGTCAGCTCAGCACCGCCTCCTGGTAGCGGGCGTTCGCACTGGCCAGATCGAGCAGGTCGTGCGCGCCCATCCACTGCTGGGTCCGGTCGTACATCTCCTTGGTGTAGGGCTCGAACACGATCCGCTCCCCCGGACCGAACCGCTGCACGTCCACCAGTTCGGCCAGGTCCCCAGGCATCTCCCGCAGCCAGTACTTCTTGTACCGCTCGACGTGCAGATCGATGTCGGTCTGCGCGCGTCGCAACGCCTGGAAATACTTCCGGGTGTCCTCGGGGTCGGCGGCCGCGGCGATGAGAAAGCCGACCATGAAGGTCGCGTCGGTGATCTTGCGGTAGCCGAGCTGCTCGGCGATGTAGTACTGGGCGCCGAACAGGTTGGCCACCTCGACCTCGCCGCGGAGCAGCAGTCGGGTGCGGTCGTTGGGCAGGCCGGCGAAGTCGAGCGTGATCTCGGCCGGGTCCAGGAACGGTTCCAGGGCCTGCACGGTCGCGTAGTGGCTGCCCGAGTGGTAGCCGACCGACACCGGTACCCCGGCCAGGTCCGCCGGACCGCGGAAGGCCGAGTCGGGCGCGGCGAAGATGCCCGAGGGCGTCACCGTGTAGGCGTGGCCCCACATCCGGCCGGCGCCGGCCGCGGCCACCCCGCTCACCGCCCAGTGGCACGCCGAGGAGATGTCGCACGTGCGACCGGCGGACATGTCCTCGAACGCGCCGCTGCGGATCTCGGTCGGCGCGTCGTCGGCCGACCGCACGGTCGAGGTCTGCTTGGCACCACCGGCCAGTCCATTGGCCTGGAACTCGTGGTCCAGCCCTTCGGCGGCGAAGTAGCCGTGCTCCTCGGCAACCCACTCCTGCAGCCGGTGGTGCGGCTGAATGACGTACCTGCCCATGTCGGACTCCTTACCGCAGTGGGGATGTCAGCTCATCGTCCGCTCGTGCGCAGCGCCTGGTCCAGCCGCGGATAGACCCGGCGCACGTTGCCCTCGAAGACCTTCGCCCGGTCCTGGGCACTCAGGTCGAGCGCCTCGACGTACCGGCGGGTGTCGTCGAAGTGATGGCCGGTGCGCGGGTCGACGCCGCGCACCGCGCCGACCATCTCCGAACCGAACAGGATGTTGTCCAGGTCGATCACGTCGAACAGCAGGTTGATCCCGGCCTGGTGATAGACGCAGGTGTCGAAGAAGACGTTCGGCATGATGTGCTCGTCGGGCCCGGGCTGGGCGAGCATGTCGGCCAGCCCCCGGTAACGCCCCCAGTGGTAGGGCACCGCGCCTCCGCCGTGCGGGATCACGAACCGCAGCCCCGGCAGGTCGCCGAACAGGTCCGCCTGCAGGAACTGCATGAACGCGGTGGTGTCGGCGTTGATGTAGTGCGACCCGGTGGCGTGGAAGTTGGCGTTCGTGGTCGCCGAGACGTGCACCATCGCCGGCACGTCCAGCTCGATCATGGCCTCGTAGAAGGGATACCAGCTGCGGTCGGTCAGCGGCGGCGCGGTCCAGTGGCCGCCGCTGGGGTCGGGGTTGAGGTTGCAGCCGACGAAGCCGAGTTCGAGCACGCAGCGCTTGAGCTCGTCGATCGACCGCTCGACCGGCACGCCGGGCGACTGCGGCAGTTGGCACACGCCGATGAAGTGCTCGGGATAGAGGGTGACCACCCGGTGGATGAGGTCGTTGCACGCCCGCGACCAGTCCGCACTGACCGCCTCGTCACCGATGTGGTGCGCCATCGCCGAGGCACGCGGCGAGAAGACGGTCAGGTCCACGCCCCGATCGGCCATCAGCCGCAACTGGCTGCCCTCGACCGACTCGCGGATCTGGTCGTCGCTGATGTCCGGGTAGGCCGGCGGGATCGTGCCGGCGTCGAACGCGGCCCGCTGCTGCTCGCGCCAGGACGTGTGTGCGGCGGGCACGGTGGTGTAGTGGCCGTGGCAGTCGATGATCACCGGGCGACCCGCTCCCCGGCCATTCCGGCCCGGATCGCGTCGATCATCGGCACCAGTGCGGACTCGACCGCGGCGTCCCGATGGGCGGCGGCCCAGTCCTGCCGGCGCGCGATGGCCTCGGACATCATCGGCTCGACGCCGGTGGCGGCGACCGTCTCGGCGGCCTCGCGCATCTCCTCGGCCCGCCGCGCGCCGTGTTCCAGCGAGCGGGAGATCATGTAGGCGGCGAGCGCCTCCCAGTCGTCGGACGGCAGCAGGTTGGACAGCGAGGCGAGCACGCGTTGCTCGACGCCCCAACTGCGCGCGGCGAGCATCGACTCGGTCAGCAGCGCCTCGACGCCCTTGATCATCACCGACCGGCAGAGCTTCGTCGCCGAGGCCGGGCCGACCTGCTCGTCGTAGGCTTCGAGACCAGAGAAGCCCAGCGGAGTGGCGAAGTCGATGAAGTCGGCCGCGTGCGGACCGCCGAGCAGCATCGGCGCGGCCAGCCGCTTCGGTTCGATCGGCGACATCACGGCGGCCTCCACGTACCGGCCGCCGGCCGCCTCGATCAACCCGGCGGTGGCCTGCTTCTGACCGGGGGCCGCGGAGTTGACATCGACGAACCAGGCGCCACGCCGCAGGCCGGGCGCGGCCGAGGTCGCCGCGGCCAGGTCGTTGGCGGCGGTGACCGCGCTGATCACCAGGTCCGCGTCCCGCACGGCGTGCCGGGCGTCCGGGCTGGTCGCGATGCCCAGCTTCGCCGCGTTCCCGGTGGCGACGCTCGCCGGATCGGCGAAGGCCACGTCCCACGCGGCCAGCCTGATCTCCGGCAGCCCACCGAGGTCCTCGGCGAGCACGGTACCGACCTCACCGAGGCCGAGCAGTGCGACAGTCGTCATGGGTTCACCCAAACACACTCGGGGGCATGGATTCCACCGAACCGCCATAGAGGCAACCCTCTCGACCGTCCACAGTAGACATCGCCGGTCGACTCACCTCCGTCCGCGACCCGCTGGTCGGAGGCTAAGTCTACACCCGATGTCTACGATGCCAGACTAGTCGCGCGCTAGTGCCGGGGCAGCGCGGTGTGTGCCGCGTTCGACCGGCCGATCAGGAACCACAGCAGGCTGCCGAGAAACGGTGCGACCAGGACGAAGGCGCACCAGACGAGCTTCATCCCGCCGGACTGCGCGGACCGCAGCACGCTCACCAGCGCGCCGAGCACCAACAACACACCGGCGAGCACCAGCACGATGATCGCGCCGCTCACCGACCAGCGCAGCGCGGCGTTGTCCAGCCAGTTCGCCGCCCTGACCGGCATCAGCGTCAGCACGGGATGCGACATCAGGACACTCACCTTTCGCTCCGGCCGGCACCCGTCGAACTCGGTGCCAACTGGTACCAACCGTACGAAGCCGAGACCGGCCGCACATCGGACACGAGGACTGTGTCGCTACGACCGTGGACTGATGTTTTCCCCGACTCTGGTCTGACGCGTGCCGCGCCGATCAGGTTGCATTCCGGCCGAGCGGGAACACCGCCCGGACCACAAATCCGCCGCCCTCAGCGGGACCGGACCGCGCCGTGCCACCGGCCAGCGTCACCCGCTCCCGCATCCCGACCAACCCGTAGCCCGAACTCGGCAGCACAACGCCGTCGGCTTCGGCACCCGTGTCGGTCACCTCGACGACGAACTCGTCCGCCGACACGGTGAGCACGACCCGCACCCGCGCCCCGGGTGCGTGCTTGCCGACGTTGGTGAGCGCCTCCTGCACCACCCGGTAGGCCGCCCGGCCGACCAGGGCGGAGGGCTGCGGCAACGGGTCGGGCAGCGCGAGTTCCACCACCGACCCGGCCGCCCCTGCCTCGTCGACCAGCCTGCGCAGACCCGCCAGATCCGGCGGTGGCGGCGGCGCGGTGGTCTCGGCCGGCTCGGTGCCGTCGGCGCGCAGGACGCGCAGCACGTCCCGCAGTTCGGTGAGTGCCGCGGTGCTGTTGTTCCTGATCACCTCGGCGATCTCGCCGGTGCGCCGATCCGCGGAGATCACCGTCAGCGCACCGGCCTGTACCGCGATCACGCTCACCCGATGGGCGACCACGTCGTGCATCTCGCCGGCGATCCGCCTGCGCTCGGCCGCCACCGCCTGGTCGGCGAGCAGGCCGCGCTCCCGCTCGGCCTGTTCGGCCCGGTCCCGCAGCGCGGTGAGCAGGCCGATGCGCTGGAACATCCAGAACCCGGCAAGCAAGGGCACCACGATGAAACACCCGACGCCGACCAGCAGGCCCGGCCAGTAGATCGGCCAGACGTGGTTCTGCGGCACCACCCACACCACCGCGGTGACCGCAGTGATCACCCAGGTCAGCCGGGCCGGTCCCCGCCGCGAACCCAGGGTGTAGAGGCCGACGATCGCGGGGGTGATGTTGAGGCCGAGCAACAGACCCAGGCAGATCACGCCCATCGTGACCACCGGGTAGCGGCGGCGCACCAGCAACGCGGCGAACAGCAGCGGTCCGGCCAGCAGCGGCAACCACGCCGCCCGTTGCGGGTCCTGCACCGCCACCCACGACACGCCCGCCGCGACCACGAGGTCCAAGGCGAATGACCGCACCCCGCCGAACCACCGAACGGCCCCACCCAACCGATCACGCGCCGACACGCGGCTCACGCCAGAGGTAGCCGGGCCGGAACCGGACGTGATTGACGAATCCCGGCAGCCGGACCGGCCACCGCCGGGGTCAGGGCTGGTAGCCGACCGTGTCGCCGAGGTCCTTCTGCAGGTCGGCGAGCGGGTCGCCCTTGGCCGTCAGCCCGTCGTCGTACCAGACGGTGTTCCCGTTGTCCTGCATGACGGACACGCTCGCGCCCGCGGTCAGCGGGTCGGGCACCGGACCGAGCGCCTCCCAGGGCCCGTCGGCGGCGCCCGCCGGCAGCGGGGTGTGCGTGGCCACCGGGGCGTCGGCCGGTTGACCGTCCCAGGAGTACAGCGCGAACTCGTCCGACTCGTCCGCCGCGCCGGCGATGATCAGGTACTGGTTGTCCGCATTCTTGCGGATGTCCCGGAAACCCAGCCCGCCCAACGAGTATTCGACCGGCGCGCCGAAGGTCGCCGTGCTGCCGACCGGCGCGCCGGACACCCGTCGCGGTAGAGCCGCAGTTCGTTCGACTCGTCGCCGCCGACGAGTTGGTAGCCGCCGCCGACATCAACGATGGCCGATCCGTCGCTGGCGCCGGAGTAACGGGTCGCCGCCCGAGTCGGGGTTGCCGGGCAGGTTGGCGATGGTCTGCCCGACGCCGGTCGGTTCGCCGGAGCCCACCTTCGCCACGGTCAGCGAGTTCTTGTCGCTGGACGCGTAGAGCTGGCCGCCGGCGATCGTCAACTGGCGGAAGTTGGTGTCGCTGCTGTTCAGCGTGGTCTGGCTGGCCGCGCCGAGCGTGGTGTGCGCGATGCCGCCCGCGCCGCCGGAGACCCAGAGGCTCGGTGCCGTTGCTGCTGGCCGCGCCGCGCACGTTGTTGCCGTCGGCGAAGGAAGGCAGCACGGTGCTGGTGTCGACGCTGCCGTCGATGGCCGCGCGGGCCACGGTGACGGCGGCCGTCGTGGGCAGCGGCACGGACTCGATCCGGGTGCCGGCCGGGCTGTCCTCGTCCAGAAAGACCGGTGCCGCCGCGCTGCCCAACGAAGCGGAGCCCGCGCCGACCCGGTGGACCACGAGGCCCCCAGGCGTGAACGCGGTGCTCGCCGCCGCCTGGGTGACACCGGGCAGCCCGGCGGCGACCAGGGCGATCGCGGCGGTCAACAGCAGCCGATGGGGGTGCCTCATCCTCGCGTCGCCGCCTTTTCCGCCGTGGTCCGCCGAGTCCGGACCGGCCGAGCGGGGCGGTCTGACTGGCGGTGATCGGGGCAACCGGCAGACTACGGGCGTGAGTTCTGCGCAGAAGGAACACCAGGACGCGGGCGGCGCGTCCGCCGCCGGACATCCCCGACCGCACGGCGGGGCCGCACCGGCCCTGGCGCTGGGCGCGCTCGGGGTGGTCTTCGGCGACATCGGCACCAGTCCGCTGTACGCGCTGCAGACCGTGTTCTCGATCGACAACGGCGCCGTGCGCGCGGTGCCGGCCGATGTCTATGGCGTGATCTCGCTCGTGTTCTGGTCCATCCTGCTCATCGTCTCGGTGAAGTACGTCGTCTTCGTGATGCGCGCGAGCAACGACGGCGAGGGCGGCATCATGGCGCTCGCCGCGCTCATCCGTCGCCGGGTCACCGGGCAGGGCAGGCTGGTCGCGGTCGCGCTGCTGCTCGGGATCATCGGCGCATCGCTGTTCTTCGGCGACAGCGTGATCACCCCGGCGATCTCGGTGCTGTCCGCGGTGGAGGGCATCGACGTCGTCTCGCCCGGGGTCAAAGACGCCGTGCTGCCGATCGGCGCGGTCATCCTGATCGTGCTGTTCCTGCTGCAACGCTTCGGCACCACCAGGATCGGCCGGCTGTTCGGGCCGGTCATGCTGCTCTGGTTCGTCACGTTGGCCGTGCTGGGCATTCCCCCGATCGTCGCGCACCCGAGCGTCCTGCGCGGCCTGTCGCCGACCTACGCGTTCGCCTTCGTCATCGACCGCCCGTTCGTAGCGTTCATCGCGATGGGCGCCGTCGTGCTGTCGATCACCGGTGCCGAGGCGCTCTACGCGGACATGGGCCACTTCGGCCGCTCGCCGATCCGTAGCGCGTGGTTCGCCGTCGTCTTCCCCGCACTGACGATCAACTACCTCGGCCAGGGCGCGCTGATCCTGCACCAGCCCTCCGCGGTGGCCAACCCGTTCTACCTGCTCGTGCCCGGTTGGGCGCAGATCCCAATGGTCGTGCTGGCGACACTGGCCACCGTCATCGCCTCGCAGGCGGTCATCTCGGGCGCGTTCTCGGTGTCCCGGCAGGCCGTACGGCTGGGACTGCTGCCGCACCTGACCGTGCGGCAGACCTCGCACGAGGAGAGCGGCCAGATCTACGTGCCGGCGGTGAACTGGCTGCTGCTGGGCGGGGTGCTCATCCTGATGTTCGCCTTCCGCTCGTCGCAGGCACTGGCCACCGCCTACGGCCTCGCGGTGACCGGCACCCTGCTGCTGACCACCGCACTGTTCCTGGTGCTGGCCGGCGCGGCGTGGCACTGGCCGGTGTGGCGACTGGTGGTGTTCGGCATCATCTTCGGCGGCGTCGAACTCACGTTCTTCGCGGCGAACCTGACCAAGATCGTGCACGGCGGCTGGCTGCCGCTGTTGCTCGGCGCGCTGGTGGTGATCGTCATGCTCACCTGGCAACGCGGCCGCCGGGTGATCACCGCCCGCCGCACCGCCCTGGAGGGCGAGCTGATCGACTTCGTCGACCACCTGCGCGAGCGGGCCCCGACCCGAGTGCCCGGCACTGCGGTGTTTCCCCATCCCAGCAAGGAAACCGTGCCGCTGGCGCTGCGCGCCAACCTGGACTTCAACGGTGTCGTGCACCAACACGTGGTGATCGTCTCGGTGGTGTCGGAGAACGTGCCGCACGTGCCGCGCAACGACCGGCTGAACGTGGACTCGCTCGACCACTCCGACGACGGCATCGTGTTTCTGTCCGTGCGGTTCGGCTTCCAGGACGACCAGAACATCCCGGCCGCGCTGCGGGACGCGTTCATGCTGACCAGTGAACTGGAGTTCGACCCGGACGAGGCGTTCTACTTCCTGTCCCGGATCACCATCGAACGCGGCAAAGGTGGCCTGCCCAACTGGCAGAAGCGCCTGTTCATCGGCCTGTCGCACAACGCGGCGTCGCCGGCGGCGTACTTCCGACTGCCGGTCGAGCGCACCATCGTGATGGGCACCCGGGTCGAGCTGTGATCATCGACCTGCACCTGCACCTGCACCTGCACGTCGACGCCGCCGCCGGCCGGCCCGCTGAGCCGACTGTCCGGCCCGACCGGCTCACCCGACCGGTTGATCTGACTGTCCTGCCTCACCGTCGGCAGCCGACGACGGCGTAGGTGAGCGTGCCGCCCACCGCGAGCACCGCCGCCGCCAGGGTGGCAGCCGGCCCGGCTGCCTGGCCCGCCGGCCAGGTGAGCACAAGCAGCACCGGGGACGTCGGCGTGATCGGGAACGCGACGGTCGCCACCGCCCAGATGACCGGCAGGGTCCAGGCGAGTTGGGCGCCCGCCAGGGTCGCGGTCAACGCGGTGAGTCCGGACAGGCCGAGGGCGTCCCGCAGAATCAGTGACCCGGGCCCAAGACCGGCGGCCAACGGTACGACCCCCACCACGATGGCCACCACCACGACGTGGACCGCGCGCCGGACGGGCCAGCGGATGGCGGCGGTGCGTTCGAGCGCGGGATCGACTCCGCCCAGGCCGGACCCGGCGGCGGCCGCGCCGAGTCCGACGGCGAGCACCGCCCACCGGCCGCTCGCGGTGTCGCCCGCGGTCCGGCTCAGCAGCGACATCACGACCGTGCCGGCCAGCACGGCGGCGATGGCGAGGCCGACCTGCCGTGATCGGCTGTAGAGAACCAGCCATCTCACCAGGCTTGCTCGCCTGACAGCCGTCAGCATCTCACTGCCCGCCTCGATTCAGCTGTCCCGCACGAGTTCACTGCGCTCCCCCGGTCAGAGTGCTGAGCAGATCACCGTGGCAGGTCAGGGCGGCGGCGCGGACCGCGGCGACGCGGCGGAGTTGTTCGGCCGGCGGCAGCGCCACCAGTTGGCGCCAGGTCTGCCACACCTCAGGAGCGGACGCGGCAGCCGGCGGTGTGTGTCCCTGATCGAGCAGCCAGTCGGCGACGACGGACCGGGCGATCGGATCGCCGCACGGGCGGGTACCGCCGCCGGCGAGCATCCGCAGGACAAGGTCGTCCTCGTCGTGCGGCCCAGCCAGATTCTCGCTGTCGAACCACACCATGTCCGTTGGCTGCGGGTGTGCGGGGATCGAGGACGGGTCCTCGGGGATCTCCTGGAGTGCCGAGGGCGGGTCGGGCAGTACCGCGAGCAGCGGCAGGGCTCGGCGGGCCGCGGCGGTGACCTCGGCGAGGTCTGCGCGGTCGGCTCTGGTCACGCAGACGTGCGGGCTGCCCTGGGCACAGACCAGCGCGGTGGCGGTGGGATCGGTCACGAAGACGGCGGCCGGCGAACGGGGCAGCAGCGGCAGGACCAGGGCGAGGCCGAGCACGGCGGGGATGCCGGCGAGGAGCCGGTGGCCGGGCCGCGAAGCGGCGAGCACGCCGATGCCGGTAGCGGCCAGGGCGAGGAACCACAGCCCTTGCAACAGATTCACGTTCGGGGCGACCGTGGTGAAGTCGTCCGGGGCGGTGGTCAGGGTGGGGGCCAGCAGGTTGACGGCGTTGGTCCATTGGCCGGGTTGGGCGTACTTGACGACCTCGGTCACCGTGCCGATGGCCACCAGTCCGAAGACGACGAGGAGCGGTGGAGTGAGCACGGACGGGACGAGCCGACCGATCGCCAGCCCCAGCCAACCGGCGGCGACGACGGACAGCGCTCCGACGACGGCGATGGGCAGCCAGCCGAGTCCGTCAAAGCCGGTCGTCGTCGCGATCCGGACCGCGCCCAGCGCGAGCAGCAGGAAGTAGGCCACGACAAGGGCGATGGCGAGGGCTCCGGCAGTCGCCGTCCGACGCTGCCAGCCCGGCCGGGACGTGCTGGAGAGCAGTTCCTCCATGCCTGCCCGTCGATCGCGGCGGGCCAGCCAGCCGCCGGCGCCGAGCGCCAGCGGCCACAGCAGCAGAAGTGCGAATCGCTGCACCAGAGCCAATTCCACCCACCGGCGGTCCCAGACTTCGCCCTGCCCGTTGGCGACAGCGCCATAGAGCAGAACAAGCCCGATGACCAACAAGGCCGCCCCGCTGACCAGAACCGAAGACCGCCGCAACTCGATCCGCAACACCCGCCCGGTCATCACGATCCTCCCCCGTTCACGGCACCGGCCCAGCCAGCCCACAACTCAAGCCTCCACATCAAAATCTCCCCTCAGACCAACCGCTCGGCCAATCCACAACGCTCGCCTCCGCATCAGGATCTCCCACTCAGAGCCCCGTCCGGCCCAGCCCACAAGCCACGCCTCAGCATCCCCTCACTCAGAGCAACCGCCTGGCCAGCAGCAGGATCGCGCACCAACATCAACATCCATCCGCCCAGAACAACCTCCCGGTTAGTCCATGGCCCGCGTCCCAGCACCAACATCCCCTCACTCAGGACAACCGCCCGACCAATCCACAACCCAAGGCCCCCCAGCAACATCCCCTGACCCAGGACCGCCGCCCGGCCGACTCGCATCCCTCGGCCCGTCATCCCGGCGTCTCCCCGTACGGCTGAGCAACCCACGAGCACCCACCGGCCCGCGACACATAGGCCCCACCGCCTGCCATGTCCTCCCCCCTCGGCCGGGACGCTCGATCAACTGGCGCTGGGGCCCGCCGGAACACGAGAACTCGCGCCACCATCACCGCAATCCCCCACCTGCTCGACCCGTCACCGTCGGCCCGTTCAGAAACCGCCGCTCCGCGTCGTCGGTGGTCCCGCATGGCCGCAGTCCGGGGCCGAGTTCAATGCGCAACTCGGCAGTTCACCCGCGTGCTCGACCCGTTGTGCCGTGCCAACAGTCGCGCGGAGTCGCGATGTGCCGGACCAGAGACAGGCAGGGAGAGCAGGCCGAGGGCCCTCGTCTGAGCCCGTGATCGAAGCGCTCAACATCCGGCAGCCGAGCGCCTACTGCGACCCCTCGATCCGCAGTGCGAGCCCGACGGCTGGCCCGGGGCATCGCCCACCGGAACTGCCGCAGACATCCCGTTTGCGAAGCGCGCATTCGACAGCAGGGCATCCGCGGGTCGCGGTGGTTTTTGTCAGCCATCCCGCCGCCGATCCGCGCTTGCGGTGTGGTGACGAGCCAGGATGGCTGCGTAGCCGCGTTCTATTGGGCTGTCGCCTATCTCGTGGTGTTCGCCGGCGGCTGTCAATTCCGTGGTGGCGCCTTGCCAGACGAGGTGGCCCTGGTCGAGTAGGACGACGTCGGTGCAGGCTGCGGCTACGTCTTCGACCAGGTGGGTCGAGACCAGCACACATGTCTCGGTGCCCAGTTCACGCAGCAGGGTGCGGAACTCGACTCGCTGGGCCGGGTCCAGGCCGACCGTGGGTTCGTCGAGCAGCAGCACCCTGGGGTCGTTGACGACGGCTTGGGCGATGCCGGCCCGGCGGAGCATTCCGCCGGACAGGGTCTTCATCCTGTCCTCGGCGCGGTCGGCCAGGCCCACTCGCTCGATCGCCCGTTGTACGGCTCCGGGCACCTGGTCGCTGGGCATCTCCTTGAGCCAGGCCATGTACTCCACGAACTCCCGGAGGGTGAATCGCGGGTACGCGCTGAAGGTCTGCGGCAGGTAGCCGAGTTGGCGGCGCAACGCTCGCAGGTCCGTCCGGGCGGAGATGGGCCGGCCGCAGAGTTCCAGGGTGCCGGCTGTCGGGCGGAGCACCGTTGCCACCGCGCGGATCAGGGTCGTCTTGCCGGCACCGTTCGGGCCGAGCAGGCCGTGGACTCCGATGCCAAGGGACAGGTCGAGGCCGTCCACGGCCAGTCGGCGGCCGGCGCGCACCTTCAGGCCCCTGGCCTGGATCTCCCAGGCGTAGGACGTGGGTGTCAGTTCGGTCGCGCTCACTACTCGGGCCACGGCGTGTTCCTCCTGTCGGTCTGCTCGGAGTCGGGATCGGGTTCGGGCCTGGGCGCCGGGCCGGGTGCCGGTGCGGGGTCGGGTGCCCGTACGGAGCAGGGTGCCGACGGGGGGCCAGGTGCCCGTACGGAGCCGGGTGCCGGTGCGGGCCAGGCGCGTGGTTGGCGGGTCATCGTTGGCGGGTCATCGTTGGCGGGTCATCGTTGGCTGCCCAGGTGGGTGTACGAGTCGGCGCGGAGGAGCAGCACCGCGACGGCCAGGATGCCGACCGCCGCCCAGCCGAGCAGGCTGGCCGGGCGGAGCACGACCGGGATGCTCGTGGTCACCAGGCTCGGGACGACCACGAACACGGCCCACGCTGCGCCGAGGCCGGCCGCCGCGCGTGGCACGCCGAGCCGGCTGCCCAGCGCGAGTGCGGCCAGGGTGAAGACCAGACAGGGCACCAGCCACAGGGCCAGCGAGCTGCCGATCACCCAGCCGACCACCGCCAGCAGCGGCAACACCACCGCGAGCACGGCCACCGTTCGGCGCAGCACCAGGTACAGGCCGGACCTCGGGGTCGCCGAGACCACCTCGTGCACCGGGTCGATGCCGCCGGACCAGGCGGCCGCGACGCCCAGCAGTGGCGCCACCGGGGCCAGCAGCAGCGCGACCGAGGGCAGCGGCGAGTGGGCCGCCCGTGCTGCCAGGTCGAAGCCCAGGGCCATCAGCACGACGAGCGAGGTCGTCGCCAGCCACGGCACCATGACCGGGGACGCCCACGTTCGTGCGCTGCGGACCAGGCTCGACCGGGCGGGGGCCGGTGTGCTCGCTGACAGCTCTGGTTGCAGGTTCAGCCAGACCGTGTCGAGCAGGCCGGTGAGCCGGCCCGGCGGGGCGGACACCGTGTCGGCCAGCCGCTGGCGGCACACCGGGCAGGACTCCAGGTGTGCTTCCAGCGTCCAGATCCGTTCGTCCGGCGTGGCTGTACCGCCGGTGGCGTAGTCACGGATGGACTGCGCCGACACATGTCCGGTGTCAGATGTGGTCACGACATCGCCTCCCGTAGTGCGATCCGCGCTCGGCGCGCGCGGGTCTTCACGGTTCCCTCGGGTAGCCCGAGCAACACCGAGGTCTCCCGCACAGTGAGGCCGTCGAGCACCATCACCTGAAGTACCTCGCGTAACTCCGGTGCCAGCCGACCGAACGCGGCGCCGATGTCACCGTCGATCGTGTCGGCGAGGGCCAGTTCCTCGGCGGCCGGCGCGACCGTCGCCGCGGCGAAGCCGGTGACCACCGTGGGCGGTAGTTCCTGGCGGCCGCGACGGCGTAATGCGTCGACGAGTCGACGGGCCGCTACCGTCCACAACCAACCGACCGCGCTCCCGTCGGCCGCCGCACCGAGGAACGAACCGGCCGCGCGCCACACGGCCAGATACGTCTCCTGCAGTACGTCGGCGACAAGTTGCTCGTCGGCACATCGTCGGCGCAGCCGCACGGCCAGCCAGGGCGACGTGCGCCGATAGAGCTCCTCGAACGCGGCTCTGTCCCCATGCGACACCCGGCGGACGAGTTCTTCCTCGTCCACCGTGCCTGTGTCTGCGGAACCGCGTGTCATGGAGAGCTAGACGCTGGGAGGGTTCCGGGAGGTTCTCGAATTTGGGTGACCTAGGTCACTATTGGGCGGAATGTTGACATGGCCCCATGATTGTGGCCGTGGTCGGCGGGTGCCAGTCGTGCGCCGAGGCGATCAGTTGGCCAACGAGGCGGCGTCGCCCATCACGACGACCGGGTGCTGGGCCGGGTCGAGCGTGTGCAGCAGGGTGATCATGTCCGCCTCGGGCAGGCTGACGCAGCCGTGCGTGGGGCCGCCGTGGTCGACATGGAACCAGATCCCGCCGCCCCGGCTCGGGCCCAGCGGCCGGGTCCAGTCCAACGGGGACACACCGGCATTCCGGTTGTAGTTGATGGCCAACACGTAGTCGAACGAGCCGGCCAGCGGTTCGTTGTCAAAACCGCGACCGCCGATGGTGAAGCCATGGGACTGGTCGTAGGGCAGCGTGGTGCCGGGATTGGGCAGCAGGCCGCCGGCGTCGGTCAGGGTGAACACGCCGATCGGCGAGCGCAGGTCACCGGACCGGTGGTCGGCCGACCAGCCGTCCAGGGCGTTGTGCGCGGGCCAGGTCGCGCCGGCCTGCCAGCCGGCCGCGGTGCGCTGGTAGAGCACGACGGAGGCATCCGGCGAGTTGATCCCCGCGCCGGCGACCAGCACCACCTGGCCGGCGTCGGCGGGTACCTGGCTGAGGGTCTGCGGGCCGAGCCCGGGCGGTCGGGCGGGCAGGGTCGCGGTCGAAGCCACCGCCGAGACGGACGAGGTCGCCGGTGGGCGCGGGACCGTGGCCGGCGCGCTGGTCGCGGCCGCGACACCGCAGGCCGACACCGGGCCGATCGCCGCCACGGTGACGACGAGAGCGAGAACACGGGCGCGCATACAGAACACCTCTCACACCGGGGACCGGGACAGCGGCGTCCCGAAACAGGCAGGCCAAGCGGGGCCGCAGTCGGGTCGATCAACCCTCCTTGCCTTCCACCCTTCGCTCTGAACTGACCTGGCGCGGCGACTTCTTACCCACGACTGTGAAACGCGTCGACACGCCGTTCCGTGGAGTACCCGGTCGAAGGTGATTTCGACCATGCCCCGACCAACGAACCTTGTTCGGCAGAGTCGGGTCATGCCTCGGGGAAGTCCCGCCCCCAGCCGCAGGGAGTGACCGGCCAAACCCACGCTGAGCAGGGGCGGGATCGTCCCCGGCGACACCTGACGCCGGCTGGCGCGGGTGCTCAGCTCGTACCCGTTCGTACTCTTCCAGCACCCGGGCCTGGCCCGGGTGCTGGAAGACCCGGCCGGCCGCGCTACCTGGCCCTGCTCGACCAGATCCTCGGTCGGCTCGCCGGGGGTGGCGTATCCGCCGACCGGGCGGCCTGGGCGGTCGACCTGCTGCTGCAACTGGCCACCGCGACGGGGGCCGGGCAAGGCAGCCGCGGCAAGTCCACCCCACCGGACGCGGACCACGCCCCGCGGGCGGCGGTGCCCGGCTCCGTCGGCTCCGGGCATCCGCACATCGCCGCCGTCACGTCGGAGCTGTTCTCCGGCACCGGACCGGCACGCCTGGACTGCGGCATCCGAGTGCTGACCAACGGCGTCCTGGTCACCCCTCGACCCGAGTGACGACGCCGACCGACAGCACCGGGGACTCCACTATGGACGCGAAGCTCCGGATCGCCATCGTCGGCGCAGGCCTCGGCGGCCTGCGTCCTGCACACCCGCGGCATCCCGGCGACCAGCCACGAGCCGGGGGCCTCGCCGAACGCCCGCAACCAGGGCGGAACGCTTGACCTGCATGAGGAACCCGGCCAGAGGTGGACCGGACCGCGCTACGGGACATCCTGCCGCGCTCGCTGCCGGCGGACACGATCAGGTGGACTGCCGAGGTTGTCGACGTGACCCCGGACGACCGGCCGAGCGTCACGCGGAACGGTGGCCGCGATGGCCGCCCACTCGGTCGACGCCGACCCGCGCCGACCGCCCGGTTCCAGATGCACATCCCGACCGGGGAAGCGCCGGCGGCGACCTCCGCGGCCATCGGGCCGGGACAGGGAGCGATCCCCGTCCCGGCCCGCGGAGGTCGGCTCAGCCCCCGATCTTGCCGAGGACGAAGTTGGTCGCCGCGGTCTGGTAGCGGTTGAGGTAGGTGAGGTGCACCTCAAGGCTGAGGCCGCTGGCGCAGAACTCGTCGTTCGCGTCGCAGTACGCCTGGATGCGCGAGGCGAACGCGCTGAGCGTGCGCACCTCGGTGGCCGTCCGCGGGAACAGGCCGTTCACCGTGGACGTACCCAGGTCGTAGGCCTGGCCGGTGACGTGCCGAGGGTCGCCGAATGTCGCGACCGCGGTGACGTGACTGCTGACCGACGCCGCCACCGGTGCGGTGGTCGCGCCGAGCGAGCCGCCCCCGCCGCCGCTGAGAATGTCCTCGACGACCTGCGCGCCCTGGGAGTAGCCCAGCAGCACGATCTTCTGGTTGGGGCAGGAGCTGACCTGGTTGGTCAGCTGGGTACGCAACGCGGACTCGCCCTGCGCCGAACTGCTGGCGTAGTTGGTCAGCGTGGCCGGGTAGCTCACCGAGGCCCGGCTCACGGTCTGGCTGCTGGAGTTCACGATCTGGGTCACCAGCGCTCCGGTGATGCCTTCGCCGGCCGCCTCGCCGGAGGCTCGCGCGGTGATGATGGCGACCTGCGCACAGCCGCTGCCCGGCGCGGCCACGGCGTTGGCCTGCACGGCCGCGGCCGCGGTGAGCACGAGCCCGCCGACGGCGGCGATCGCGAACATGGTGCCGAGCCGACGCCGGAAGCGGCCTTGCTTCGGCCCGGTCGAGCTGACGGGTGAGGACTCATTCGTCGATGTCACGGTGACGCTCCGATTGTCGTGAGGGCTGCGCGGCGCTGCGCGATGGGTCTGCCTACACCGCCGGGTTGGGGCGGCCCTTCCTGTCTAGGCGCCGACGGGCCGCCCCACATCGGTCAGATCACCGGCCTCCTACCGGTTTCCGTTCACAGAACCGGAGCCGGGCCCGCGCTCAGGCTGGTCAGCGCCCGGTGATCGCGCGCAAGCCCTGGACATGATCAACCGTGCCTTCGACGCGCCCCGGGCCGTGATCTTTCGACCGCCGCGCGTTCCAATCAGTTATCAAGATGCTGGGAAAACGGGCAACGGGCAATCATGGTCGGTGGCACCCGATACGCTGGCCTTCGTCCCCCTCGGTCCCCGGCTGCCAGCCTGAGGTTTCCTCGTCAGGTCGGTCTGCCTCAGTCAACAAAGAACAGGGCGATCACCCAGATGGCAGCGCCTTCGCAGATGCGGTCGTTGAGCAGATGGACCCGACTGGTGTCCGTCGCGCTCGGCATTGTCGGAACAGCGGCTCTGGTCGCCGGCTGCGGATCGAGCAGCGACGCCGCGGGCGGACCGCCCGGGCAGCCGGGCGGTGGGGGCAGTCCGGCACCGAAGTCGACCCAGGCGACCACGTCGACGGTGCCGGTCGCGCTCGCGGTCACCTCGATCAGCCCGGCCGCCGGGGCCACCGGAGTCGCCACCGACGCGACACTGACGGTCAACTACTCGCTGCCGATCACCGCGGCGACGCCCGCGCCGACGCTCAATCCGGACGTGGCCGGGACGTGGACCCGGCACGGTTCGACGATGGCCTTCCTGCCCACCGGCGGCTGGATGCCCTGGTCCACCGAGACGGTGAACGTGCCGGCCGGCGCGACCACGACGGTCAACGGCCTGAAGACCGCCTCGGCCCAGGCGACCACGAGTTCGTTCCAGGTCGAGGCAGGCAGCCAGGCCCGGGTCGAGCAGATGCTCGCCGAGCTGAACTACCTGCCCTTCAGCCTCACCCCGGCGACACCGCCGGCCGCCAAGTCGACGGCGGCCACCGGCCTGGCCACGGAGCCCACCTCGGCCAATGCGGTGAGCACGTCCGCGCTGCCCGGCACGCTCGCCTGGACGTGGCCGACGGTGCCCGACACGCTGCGCGCGCTGTGGGCGCCGGGCACGGCCAACACGATGGACAAGGGCGCGATCATGGCGTTCCAGAACGTGCACGGGATGAAGATGGACGGCGTCGCCGGCCCGCAGGTGTGGACCGCGCTGATCAACGCGGTGGCCGCCCGGCAGGTCAGCCCGAACCCGTACGACTATCTGGTGGCCACCGAGACCGTGCCGGAGAAGTTGCTGGTCTACCGCGACGGCCAGGTCATCTACACCACCGCGTCCAACACCGGCGTGCCCGGCGCGACCACCCAGAAGGGCACCTTCCCGGTGTACCTGCGCTACGCGTCGACCACCATGTCGGGCACCAATGTGGACGGCTCGAAGTACGTCGACCCGGGCATCAAGTGGGTGGCCTACTTCAACGGTGGCGATGCGGTGCACGCCTACGTGCGCCGGTCCTACGGCTTCCCGCAGAGCAACGGGTGTGTGGAACTGCCGACCAGCAATGCCGCCCAGGTCTGGACGATGGACCCGTACGGCACCCTGGTCACCGTCACCTCGTGAACTGATCCGGACGCCGGGCTAAGCGGTCGCCACGTCGTGGCCGTTCAGCCCGGCCCACCCGGACGCCTCGATCGCACGCAGGCCGCCGAGCACGATCGACCGGGTGATCGCGACGGCGAGGGCCGCGTCCCGGTCGGCGTACGCGGCGAGCAGTCGCTCATGGTCGGTCACCGAGCGGTGCAGCCGGCCGGGCAGCGACAGGCTGACGTGCCGCAGTTGCAGCGTGCGCAGGCCGATCGAGCTGATCATCCTGGCCAGCTGGTTGTTGCCCGACGCCTCCGCCTCGGCCAGCCGGAAGGCGACGTTGTGCCAGAAGTAGGCGTCCACGTCCCCCCGGTCGGCGTCGGCGAGCAGCCGGACGTGCCACTCGTGCAGCACGGCCAGCGCGCTGTCGTCCCGGTTGCGCACGATCAGTTCGCTGACCAGGCCGTGCAGGCTCGCCCGCACCTCGTAGAGCTCCCGGACCTGGGTCAGCGTCACCGGCGCGACCCGTGGCCTGCGCCGGGCCGGGATGTCCACCAGGCCCACCCGTTGCAGGGTGAGCAGCGCCTCGCGGACCGGCGTCCGGCTGCTGCCGTACTGCTTGGCCAGGTCGACCGAGTTCACGTCGGCACCGGGCAGCAGCCGGCCGTCGATGATCCGCATGGCCACGTCCTCGACGATGCGGTCGACCAGCGAGCTCTCCGAGCCGTCGCCGTGCAGCAACTGGCGCAGCAGGTCGGTGCCGGACAGCGAGGTGGGCGCGGTCATTCCGACACCGCCGTCGCCACGTCCCGCAGGACCGAGAGCATCTGTTGGGCCGCCGGTGGGTGCGTCGAGTTCAACAGTCGTACCGCGGCGATCCGCCGGTGCGGCCCGACGCCGGCGATCGGCACGGCGACCACGTCCGGGCGGGCGGCGATCAGCGCGAGCCGGGGCGCCGCGCTGACGCCGATGCCGGCCGCGACGAGTCCCTGGGCGGACAGGTAGTCCTCGGTGACGAAGCCGATCTGCGGCTCGAACCCGGCCAGCCGGCACATGGTGGTGAACGCCTCGTCGTAGGGCGGGGTGTGCCCGCGGATCACCCAGGTTTCCCCGGCGAACTCCAGAAGGTCCACTTCGGACTCCCCGGCGAGTGGATGGTCGTTGCGCAGCAACACGAACAGCGGGTCGTCCACCAGTGGCAGGTACTCGATGTCCGGCGGCACCGTGCGTGGCAGGAAATCGTAGTCCCAGACCAGACCGAGGTGGATGACGCTCTCCCGCAACGCCGCCGGCATGTCGGCGGCGTGCGCGGAGTGCAGTACGACCTTCGTCTCCGGATGCCGCCGGCCGAACTCGCTGATCACCCTCGGGATCAGGTCGGCGGCCGCGGTCGGGAACGCGCCGAGCCGGACGGCCACGTGTCGCACCTTGATGTCGTGCATCTCCTGCTCGATGCTGGCCATCGTGCCCAGCAGCCCGGTGCTGCGCTCGGCCAGCAGCCGGCCGGGCTCGGTCAGCTCGATGCCGCGCGGACCCCGGATCATCAGCGGCACGCCGAGTTGTCGTTCCAGCAGGGCCATCTGCTGGGAGACCGCCGAGTGCGTCATGAACAGGGCTTCGGCCGCCGCGGTGAACGACCCGCGTTCGGCCACCGCGGCGAAGATCTGCAGCCGCCGTACCTCCAGCACCCGTGTTCCCTCCGGCCCGTCGGCCCCGTCACCGCGGGTCGCGAGCGAACTGGCCGTTCACGTCGCCGTCCCACGGCTCGGGAGCCAGCTCCGATATTCCCACTCGGGCCAGTGCCCGGCGAGCGGTGTGGTCGATCATGTCCTCAACGGACTTGGGCAGAGGATAGAACGCCGGCACCGGTGGGGCGATGATCGCACCCGCCTCGGCGACGGCCACCATCGACCGGAGGTGGCCGATGTGCAGCGGGGTCTCCCGGACCATCAGCAGCAGCGGCCGTCCCTCCTTCAGGCACACGTCGGCGGCCCGGCTGACCAACTCGTCGGTGTAACCGGTGGCGATCGCCGACAACGTCTTGATCGAGCAAGGCGCGACCAGCATCGCGTCCACCGGGTAGGAGCCCGAGGCGATGCTGGCACCGACAGCCGCGGCGCGGTGGTACACGTCGGCCAGCTGCCGGACCTCGGCCGGCGACACCCCGCACTCGTGCCGCAGGGTGACCAGCCCGGACTTGGACACGACCAGGTGGACCTCGACATCCGGCAGGTCGGCGAGCAGTTCGAGGATGCGCAGGCCGATGCTCGCGCCGCTCGCACCGGTGATCGCCACGACCACCCGTCTGCGTCGAACCGCCGTACCCGTCGAACCGCTCACGCCACCGACCTCCGCCGCACTCCGCACCGTCGCCTCACCGTCATGCCATCACGCCGCCACCAGTATTGCCAGCACCGTGCTGTTAGCTCTGCTTACCGACGACCCCAGCAAAGCGCGCTGGTCGGGCCCCGGGGAGAAACCTAGCGTCAGCTGCGTGACCGACGACGTTGACGTGATCGACACCCATGCGCACATCGTGCCGTTGTCCCTGCTGACCGAACTGTCCGACACCGGAGTCAGTGGGTTCTCGGCGAGCCGGACCGACGAGGGCTGGGTGGTGTCGGTGCCCGGGATGGGCGACACCCGACCGATCCGGCCCCGGATGATCGAGCCGGGACCACGTCGCAGGTACCTGTCGGAAACGGGCATCACCAGGCAGATCCTCTCTCCCTGGATGGACATCCAGTCCGGCCGGTTCGCCGCGGCCGGCGAGGCCAGGAGTTGGACGCGGCGGCTGAACGACGCGATGTGCGCCGCCGCGGTGGAGTTGGGCACGGTCGCGTTGGCCAGTGTGGACCTTGCTGACGGCGAGCAGGCCGCGGCCGACCTGGCCGAGCTCCACGCCCGGCCGGAGATCGCCGGCGTGATCCTCAACACCAACCCGCAGGACGCCCCGGAACTGCATGACAAACTGCTCGATCCACTCTGGACGGTCGCGGAACAACAGCGCATCCCGGTGGTGCTGCACCCGCCTACCTGCGGCCCGTCCGGCGCGCTGAGCACCATCGGCAGCATGGGCAACGTGCACGGCCGGCTGGTGGACAACTCCATCGCGGTCAGCCAGCTGATCCTGCACGGCCTGCTGGACCGGCACCCGGGGCTACGCGTCGTGCTGGTGCACGGCGGCGGCTTCCTGCCCTACCAGGCGGCCCGGTTGGACGGCGGCTACCGCACCAAGGAGGCGTTCGCCGGCGAGTTGGAGCGCGGCCGGCCCTCGGCCTACCTGCCGGACTTCTACTACGACACGGTCGGCATGTCGGAGCAGGCCATCGCCTTCCTGGTCGGCCTGACCGGAGCCGAGCGGGTGCTGCTGGGCAGCGACTACCCGTTCGCGCTCGGCGACCCGCAGCCGGTGCGGACGGTCCGGTCGGCGGGGCTCGACGAGGCCGCCGTGCCGGCGATCCTGCGGGACAACTCGGTCGCACTGTTCGGGAGGAACGCATGACCACCACCGCCACCCGGCAGACCGCCGGCCCGCTGTCGCTGCTGCGCCAGGGCAGCGGCGAACCCCTCGTCCTGCTGCACCCGCTGGCGCTGGCCGGCGAGTTGTGGGCGCCGCTGGCCGAGCGGTTCACCGACCCGGTCGACATGATCACCCCTGATCTGCGCGGGCACGGCCGGAGCGACTGGGACGGCCGGCCGTTCAGCATCGCCGACCTGGCCGACGACGTGGTCGCCATGCTGGACGCGCTGGACCTGCCCTCGGTGCACCTGCTGGGCATGTCGATGGGTGGCAGCGTGGCGATGACCCTCGCCGGCCGCTTCCCCGACCGGGTCCGCTCGCTGGTGCTGGCCGACACGACCGCCTGGTACGGCCCGAAGGCCCGGACCGCGTGGACCGAGCGCGCCGAGAAGGCCGCCGGGGTGCCCCGGCCCAAGCAGCTCACCTTCCAGGTGGACCGCTGGTTCTCCGAGGAGTTCCGGGCGGCGAACCCGACCGAGGTCGGCCGCGTGTCCGACATCTTCCTGCGCACCGACTCGAAGGCGCACGCGGCCGCCTCGGTGGCGATGGGCGAGTTGGACTCGCGGGCGCTGCTGCCCTCGATCACCGCGAGCACGCTGGTCCTGGTCGGCGAGCACGACTACGCCACCCCGCCGGCCATGGCCGCGGCGCTGGCCGAGGCGATCCCCAGCGCCGGGCTGCAGGTGCTGCCCCGGGTCCGGCACCTGTCGCTGATCGAGCAGCCCGACCTCGCCGGCCTGGTCGACGAGCACGTGCGCGCGTCCCGGGCGCTGCGGGAGGCCCGATGAAACCCGGACGGTTCAGCTATCACGCGCCGGGCAGCCTGCCCGAGGCGCTCGACCTGCTCGCCGAGTACGGCGACGAGGCCAAGGTGCTGGCCGGCGGCCAGAGCCTGATGCCGGTGCTCAACTTCCGGCTGGCCCAGATCGAGCACCTGGTGGACATCAACCGGATCGGCGCGGAGTACGCCACCCCGCGGGCCGACGCGACCACGGTGACCATCCCGGCGCTGGTCCGGCAACGCCAGGTCGAACGCTCGGCCGAGCTGACCGGCGCGCTGCCGCTGCTGGGTGAGGCGCTGCACCAGGTCGCCCACCCGCAGATCCGCAACCGGGGCACGATCTGCGGCAGCCTCGCGCACGCCGACCCGGCCGCCGAACTACCGACGGTGATGTCCGTGCTGGACAGCACGTTCACGCTGGCCTCGACCCGGGGCACCCGCTCGGTCGAGGTGGCCGACTTCTTCCAGTTCTACTTCACCACCGCGCTGGAACCCGACGAACTGCTCGTCGAGGTCAGCATCGAGCGGCCGGCCCCGGGCACGGTCACCGTGTTCCGCGAGTTCGCCACCCGGCGCGGCGACTTCGCCCTGGCCGGCGTCGCGCTGTCGGCCCGGTTCGACGACGCCGGCACGGTCACCGACTGCCGGATCGCCGTCGCCGGGGTGGCCGCCACGCCGCACCGGCTCACCGGCGTGGAGAACCTGGTCAACGGCACCACGCTGGGCGCCGACGTGCTCGGCGAGGTGGCCGCGACCGCCCGCGCCGAGGTCGATCCGACCGGCGACATCCATGCCGGCGCCGACTACCGCCGCCGGCTCACCGGCGTGCTGGTGACCAGGGCGCTCACCGACGCGGCCGGACAGGCCAGCACCGAGCGGGAGGTCAGCCATGCCTGACAGGACCGAAGACGGCCACCACATCACGGTCACCGTGAACGGCACCGGCTACCGGCGGGTGGTGGACGACCGGCTCACCCTGGCCGACTTCCTGCGCGAACGACTGCGGCTGACCGGCACCCATCTGGGCTGCGAACACGGCGTCTGCGGCGCGTGCACGGTGATCGTGGACGGTGCGGCGGTGCGGTCCTGCCTGATGCTCGCCGCGCAGGCCGACGGGACCGAGATCGAAACCGTCGAGGGCCTGGCCGACGGTCCCGAGTTGAGCCCGTTGCAGCGGGCCTTCCAGGAGAACTACGCCCTCCAGTGCGGGTTCTGCACCTCGGGCTTCCTGATGAGCGTCACCGCGGCGCTGCGCGAACAGCCCATCCGGGACGAGGCGCACGCCCGGGACGTGCTCAGCGGCAACATCTGCCGCTGCACCGGCTACACCGGCCTGGTGCGGGCCGTGCTGGAGGCGTCGGCCGCGGCCGAGCAGCAGCCGGCCGGAGCCGGCGTCGGCCCGAAGGAGCAGGCGAAATGACGCTCGGCAGTGGCAAGTTCATCGGTACCGGGATGACCCGCCGGGAGGACCACCGGCTGCTCACCGGCAAGGGTCGTTACCTCGACGACCTCGACCTGCCGGACGCGGCGGCCGCGGCCTTCCTGCGCTCACCGCACGCGCACGCCCGGATCGCCCGGTTCGACGCGACCGAGGCACGCGCGTTGCCCGGGGTGCTCGCCGTGTTCAGTGGCGCGGACCTGATGGAGATCCAGAAACCGTTGGCTCCCAAGGTGTTGCACCCCGAGTTGAAGGACTTCCCTCGGCTGCCGATGCCGCCGGTCGAGGTGCACTACGTCGGCGAGCCGGTGGCCGTGGTGATCGCCGACTCCCGCTATGTCGCCGAGGACGCGCTCGAACTGATCGACGTGGACTACGACGTGCTGCCGGCGGTCGCGTCCACCGCGGCGGCACTCGCCGAGGGCGCACCGCTGGCCCACGCCGACGCGGAGAGCAACGTCGCGGTCCGGCTGCGGCAGCGCTCCGGCGCTCCGGAGGAGGCGCTGCGCACCGCGCCGCACCGGCTGTCCGGCGAGTTCCAGATCATGCGCGGCGGCGGCCACTCGATGGAACCGCGCGCGGTCGCCGCCCGGTTCGAACCGGCGACCGGGCAGGTGACCATCTGGGACACCACCCAGTCCCCGCACTACGCCCGCCAGCAGCTGTCGGTCATCTACGACATGCCCGAGGACGACATCCGGGTGATCGCGCCGCCCGACGTCGGCGGCGGATTCGGCCCCAAGGCCCAGTTCTACGGCGAGGAAGTGGTCGTGCCGTGGCTGGCCATCAAGCTCGGCCGGGCGATCAAGTGGGTCGAGGACCGACAGGAGAACTTCGTCAGCGCGATGATGGAGCGCTCGCAGACGCACCGCATCGAGGTCGGCTTCGACGACGAGGGTCTGCTGATCGTGGTGCGCGACATCATCGAGCACGACCAGGGCGCGTACTGCGCGGGCCTACAGGTCCCGTCGATCACCACCAGCACCGTGCCCGGTCCGTACCGCATCCCGAACATCCAGACCGAGCTGTACGCGTGTTACACCAACATGGTGCCGACCTCGTCGGTGCGCGGCGCCGGCCGGCCGCAGGCGGTGTTCGCGATGGAGCGGATGATGGACCGGATCGCCGAGTACCTCGGGCTGGACCCGGCGGAAGTACGGTCCCGCAACCTGATCCAGGCCGACGAGTTCCCGTACCAGGTCGGCATCATGTTCCGCGACGGCAGCCCGCTGACCTACGACAGCGGGGACTTCCCGGCGCTGCTGAACGGAACCCTGGGCCGGCTGGACTACCCGGCCGCGCGCGCCGAACAGGAGAAGGCGCGGGCCGAGGGCAGATACGTGGGCATCGGCATCGCGGTGTACGTGGAGGGCTGTGGACTGGGCCCGTACGAGGGCGCGAAGGTGCGGCTGACCAACCAGGGCAAGATCCTGGTCACGATGGCCGCCGCCGGCCAGGGCCAGGGCTACGAGACGGTGTACGCCCAGGTCGCCGCGGACGCGCTGGAACTGGACATGGCCAACGTCGTGGTGACCACCGGGGACACCGGCCGGATTCCGTTCGGGCAGGGCACGTTCGCCTCCCGGATCACCGCGACCGCCGGGCCGGCCGTGTTCGACGCCGCGCTGCAGATGCGCGAGCGGCTGCTGGACACCGCCTCGCGGATGATCGGCTGCGACCCGGGTGACCTGAGCTTCGCCGAGGACCGGGTGTGTCTCAACTCCGATCCGGGGAAATCGGTGTCCCTGTTGGACATCGCCCGCACCGCCAACATCGGCAAGCACGGCATCACGCTGACCAAGGGCATCAAGCCCGGCATCGAGACGGTCAGCTACTTCGCCCCGGCGCGGGCCGCCTACGCCAGCGGCGCGCACGCCGCGGTGGTCGAGGTCGACCCGGAAACCGGTGGGGTGCAGATCCTCCGGTACGTGATCGGGCACGACTGCGGCAACGTGATCAACCCGCGGCTGGTCGACGGCCAGGTGCTCGGCGGCTTCGCGCACGGGGTGGGCAACGCGATGTACGAGGAGCCGGTCTACGACGCCGACGGGCAGCCGCAGGCGACCAGCTATCTGGACTACAGCCTGGTCTCGGCCGCCGAGGTGCCGCCGGTGGAACTGTTCCATCTGCACACACCCAGCCCGCTGAACCCGTTGGGCGCCAAGGGCGCCGGCGAGGGTGGCACCATTCCGGCGCCGGCCGCGATCGCCAACGCCATCGAGGACGCACTGCGCCCGCTGGGCGCCCGGATCAACTACGCGCCGATGACCCCGGCCCGGGTCGCGGACGCCGCTTTCGCCGGTACCACCGAGAAAAGCCAGCCATGCTGACACCGAAATCGTTCGAGCCGGCCGTGGCCCGCTCGGGACCCGGATGGCGGAGTAGCCGATGACCGCGACCCAACCCGCCGACGCCCCGGCCAAGCCGGCCCACCGGGTGTCCACCGTCTTCGACATCGGCGTCGATGAGCGGGTTTCGGTCAGCACGGCGGCCGGCCTCGGCGTGCAGAACATTCTCGGCATGGCCGGGCTGCTGATCTTCCCGGCGTTGCTCGGTTCGTCGTTCCATCTGTCCACCCACGACACCGCCTACCTCTACGGTGTCACCTTCATGACCTCCGGCCTGGTGGTCATCCTGCAGTGCGTGTTCCTGCTGCGGCTGCCGATCATCCAGGGTCCCTACGCCGGCACGCTGGCCGCGCTGCTGGCCACCGGGCACCGCGCCGGGCTGGGTGCGGCGTTCGGCTCGATGGTCGTCGCCGGGCTGATCTGGTGCGTGCTCGCCCTGCCGCTCAAGCGGTTCAGCGTGATCGGCCGGATCGGCTCGTTCGTCCGTGACCCGATCATCTCCGGGGTGATCGTGCTCATCCTGGCCACCCAGCTGACCAGCACCGCGCTGCCGAACTGGCTGGGCACCCCGAAGAGTCCCGGTTTCCCGCTGGTCAACCTGTTCGCCGGGCTGGCCGCGGCCGCGCTGGTCGTCGCACTGACCGTGCTGCCGGCCGGGCGGGGGCGGACGCTGCTGCGCCGGGGTGCGGTGCTGATCGCGATCGTGGTCGGCACCGTGGTCTACGCGATCTTCGCGCCGACCACGTTCGGCGACCTCGGCCAGCATCTGGGCATCGTGGTGCCGAAGTTCTTCCCGTTCGGCTTCGCCGTGCGCGGCGACCTGGTGGTGATCTTCTTCATCACGATGCTGCCCGCGGTCGCCGAGAGCATCGCCACCTACGACATCGTGGCCCGCTGGGGCGGCCAGGACCTGTCCGCGCAGCGCACCGCGCAGGGCGTGTTCGGCGAGGTGCTGGGCAGCACCGTCGGCAACCTGTTCGGTGGCCTGTCCACGCTGGCCTATCCGGACAACATCGGACTGTTGCGGGTGACCCGGGTGGGTTCCCGGTACGTCACGCTGGCCAGCGGCATCATCCTGCTGGTGCTCGGCGGTCTGGAGCCGTTCGACGGATTGCTCCAGGCGGTGCCGCTGCCGGTGCTCGCGGCGGCCGGCACGATCCTGTTCGGCGTGCTGTTCGCCAGCGCGATCGATGTGCTGTCCGGGGTGACCTGGAACCAGCGCAGCCTGCTGGTGGCCGGCGTCCCGTTCATCACCGCGATCGGCGGCCTGTTCATCCCGGCGACCACGCTCGCCGCGATGCCGATGGCGGTGCAGTTGATCCTCGGTCAGCCGCTCATCCTGGGCACGCTGCTGCTGATCGTGATGAAGGTGGCCCTCCGCGTCCGGCCCGCACCGCAGGCGGAGGTCACCGAGGATTCCTGATGAACGTGGGTGGCGGCGTCCGGGCGCACGGACACCGCCACTCGCCGGCGGCAGCCCGGCCGAGTCACCATTCGGCCAGGCTGCCGTCGTCGTGTCGCCAGAGCGGCGAGCGCCAGGCGTGGCCGATCGTGTCGGCCCGGCGCACCGCTGCCTCGTCGATCTCGATGCCGAGGCCCGGCCCGGTCGGCCGGTGCGCGTATCCGTCGACGAACTCGAACGGCGCGGGGTCCACCAGGTAGTCGGCGAGGTCGGTGTCGCCGTTGTAGTGCATCCGCAGGCTTTGTTCCTGGATCAGGAAGTTCGGCGTGGCGAAGGCGACCTGCATGCTGGCGGCGAGGGAGATCGGCCCGAGTGGACAGTGCGGCGCCAGGCTCGCGCCGTAGAGTTCGGCCAGCGCGCCGATCCGGCGCAACTCGGAGATGCCGCCCGCGTGTGACGGGTCGGGCTGGGCCACGGCGACGCCGGCCTCCAGCGCGGGCTTGAAGTCCCAGCGGGAGTACAGCCGCTCCCCCACCGCGATGGGCACCCCGCTGGCCGCGACGATGCCGGCGAGCAGCTCGCGGTTCTGTAGTTCCGGCGGGATCGGCTCCTCGACGAACATCGGCTGCACCTCCTCCAACATCCGCACCAGCCGGCGCGCCATGGCCGGGGACACCCGGCCGTGGAAGTCGATGGCCAGGTCCCGATCGGGGCCCAGCGCCTCGCGTGCCTCGTGCGCCCTGGCCAGCACGCCGTCCGCCTCGGCCGGCGAGGCGATCGCGGTCAGCGGGCCGGCCACGTTCATCTTCACCGCGGTGTAACCCGCCTCGACCTGCGCGGTCACCGCCCGGTAGATGTCGGTCGGCCGGTCGCCGCCGACCCAGGAGTACACCCGCACCCGATCGCGGACCGGACCGCCGAGCAGTTCGTGCACCGGCGCCGACCGGGCCTTGCCGGCGATGTCCCAGAGCGCGTGGTCGAAACCGGCCAGCGCGCTGGACAGCACCGGGCCACCCCGGTAGAAACCGGCGCGCCGCAACACCTGCCAGTGGTCCTCGATCCGCAACGGGTCCTGGCCGATCACCAGGTCCGCCAGTTCGTGCACGGCCGCCCGGACGGTCTCCGCGCGGCCCTCCACCACCGGCTCACCCCAGCCGCTGATGCCCTCGTCGGTGCTGACCTTGAGAAACAGCCAGCGCGGCGCGACAAGGAACGTCTCGATCCCGGTGACCTTCACCGATCCCCCTTCACGCGGAGTCCTTCGCGGCCGTCCAGCCGCCGTCCACGAGCAGTTCCGCGCCGGTGATGAAGGACGCCTCCGACGACACCAGGAACGCGATCGCCGCGGCCACCTCCGCGGGTTCGCCGAGCCGGCCGGCCGGCGTGGCCCGCGCGCTGCGCTCGCGGTCGGGTTCGCTGACCCGGTCCCAGGCGGCGGTGAGCACCGGGCCGGGCAGCACCGAGTTGACCCGCACCCTCGGCGCGTACTCCACCGCGAGCTGGCGGGCCAATGACACCAGCGCGCCCTTGGTCGCCGCGTAGGCCGAGTGGCCCGGCAGGCCGACCTTGGCGTGTACCGAGGACACCAGCACGATCGAGCCGCCCCGCTCGGTCAACGAGGGCAGGCAGGCGCGCGCGCCGAGGTAGGCCGCGGTCAGGTTGACCCGCACCTGCCGGTCCCACTCGGCGGCGGACTGTTCGTGCAGCGGTTTGACGGTGACCGTGACCGCGTTGCTGATCAGCGCGTCCACCCCACCGGCCAGCGCCGTCGCCGTGGCGGCCACCCACCGCCAGGTGGCCTCGTCGGCGACGTCCCCGGTGATCGCCGTGACCCCGTCGGCCGGCGCGCGGCCGACCGACGGGTCGATGTCCACGGCGAGCACCAGGTAGCCGTCGCCGGCCAGCCGCCGGACGGCCGCCGCACCGATCCCGGACGCGGCTCCGGTGACCACGGCACAGCGTCTGCCGGTCCCTGGTCCGGGCTGCTCCTCGGTGGGTGGCCGTTCCGGCGGCGAGTTCACGCATCTACTCCTTGTTCGGCTTGTTCGGCGGTCCGGGTCAGAGTGCGGTCTGGTGGATCAGGCCGTCCGGGCCGCGCGCGGCGATCCAGGCCGAGCCGTTCGCCCCGGCGGCCGCCCCGACCGAGCCGACCACACTGTTGCTCGGGAACTCGGTACGCTCGAACCAGCCGCCCCAGGCCCCGTCGGTGTGGTTGACCTGCCAGAGGGTGTAGTCGCTGGCCCGGTCGAACAGATATACCCGGTCCAGTGTGGACACCAGCGTGGGACTGCCGCTGACCACCCCGCCCAGACTCGTCCAGTCCGACCAGACACCCTGCGGGCTCTGCGTGCGTTCCCACACACTGTCGTCGGCCGCGCGGACGGCGAGGTAGGTGTAGCCGTCGGAGTCGACGGCGGCACCGGGCCGCCCGTAGATCGCCGCGTTGTTCGGCGCGCCGCTGCTCGTCCAGCCACTGTTGTTGGTACGGCTGGACACCAGCCCGCTGCCGTCCCGGGCGAACAGGGTCCACCGGTTCGGACTGGTGAACGCGACCGAAGGCGCGTCGGTGAGCGTGCCACCGAGCTTCACCCAGCCGCCCCACTTCCCGTTGAGCAGGGTCCGTTGGTAGGCCGCGTTGTCAGTACCCCGGACGAACACGTCGACCCGGCCACCGGTGCTGCCGTAGGCGGCGGGCTGGCCGAGGATCTGGCCGTCGGTCGGGCCGCCGAGGTTGGTCCACGTGCTCGGCCAGGTACTGCCGGCGAGCGTCTGCTCGGCCAGAGCACCGTTGGCAGCCCGGGTCAGGGCGAGCGCGTGGGTGTCGTCGAACCGGACCAGCGCCGGGCTGGCCGACGCGGAACCGTTGGGGGCGCCCAGGTCCTGGCCGGGCAGGTAGTCGGTGCCGTGCAGCCGGAGCATCACGGTGCCGTGCGCGGGCACGGTCGCGGTGTAGGAGCCGGTGAAGCTGCCCAGGTCCTTGCGGGCCTCCAGGTCGCGCACGGAGACGGTGCCCGACAGGCCGGCCGTGCTGAAGTCGGCCGTGATCGGCGCGGCCGTGTCACCGCGGTTGAGCAGGACCACCGCGCGCTGGCCGGTGCCCGAGAGCACCTTGCTGTACACGTCGGTGCTGCCCGAACTGGCCACCCGCACGCCCTGAACGGCCAGCGGGTCCTGGTCCACGGCAAGGATTTCCGGGTTCTCCAGGGTTTGCAGCATGGCGGTCGGCAGCGTCCTTGGGTCCGAACCGATGATCAGCGGGGAGCCCATCTCGGCCCACATCGCGAACTGCGAGGTCGACTCCACCTGGGTCAACTCGTCACTGCCGTCGGGCAGCACACGCATCGGCAGCAGGAAGTCCGGGTCGTTGTAGTGGCCGGGGCCCTCGGCCTCCGGGTGCGCTTCGTTGTCGTCCATGTTGCGCAGCACGTTGGGCCACTCCCCCGGGGTCGGGGAGCCGAAGGCGATGTCGGTGTCGGTGCGCCAGGAGTCGGCCACGGTCGGGCCGAAGGTGTAGGAGAAGCCGGCCTGCTCGTCGGCCGGGTAGTCGCCCCACGCGCTGGTCACCGGATCGCAGATGTTGAGCAGCATCCGCCGGCCGGACTGGGCGATGGCCGCGCTGAACTGGGTGTACACCGTCTGCGGGTTGAGCTTCTGGGCGATGCCGCAGAGGAAGTCGACCTTGACCGCGTCGAACTTCCACGCGGCGAACTGCTTGGTGTCGGCGCCGTAGTAGCCCAGGCTGCCGGCCGCGCAGTTGACGCCGTCGGAGGCGCCCGCGTCGGTGTAGATGCCGGCTTTGAGGCCACGGCTGTGCAGGTAGTCGACCAGCCAGGGCAGGCCGTGCGGGAACTTGGCCGGGTCGGCGACGAGGTTGCCGTTGGCGTCCCGCGGGGTCGGCGCGGTCCAGCCGCCGTCCAGCCAGACGTAGTTGTAGCCCGCGTCGCGCAGGCCGCTGGAGATGAGGAAGTTGGCCACCGACACGACGGTCGCCTCCGTGGGCGCGCCGGTGCCGTAGTAGGTGTTCCAGCCCATGTAGGGCGTCGGGTCCAGCCCGCTGTCGTAGTAGGCGGGCGCGCCCTGGTCGACGGTCGTGCTGGCGGTGGTGGGCGGACAGGCCGGGCTCGCGCCGGCTGGCACGGCGACCGCGCACAGGGTCAGCACGGATAACGCGGCCAGCCCGGCGCGGCGGACCACGCGGCCGGGAAGGCCGGACCGGCCCGGTGTCTCCGGACGGAAACGCATGGCGGCTCACCTTTCGTCATCGGAAAATCAGCCCCAACGGCGAGTGGCTCCGGTGCTGGTGTGCGACCGGATCTCCCGCCCGAGCAGCATGCCGGGACGGCCTGGCCACTGTCAATAATAATTCCTAAATTATGGACTCAGATAAGGTGTGATCAGCCCCGCGGCGACGTGGTCCCGGACGAATGGGAAGCTGGATCGTGACTGACAACCGTGAGCTGGTCTGCGTCGGTTCCTACACCGCCATCACGGGCGGTCGAGGTGTCGGCATCAGTACTTTCTGGCGCGATCCGGACAGCGGCGAGCTGACCGCCCTCGGCGAACTGACGCTGGACTCACCGTCCTGGTTGGCCTGGCACCCCACGGTTCCGGTGCTCTACGCGGCCAACGAGACCCCGGAAGGCGCGGTCACCGCAGTCGCGCTGGGCGCCGAGGGCGAGCTGACCGCACTGAACTCACTGCCCACCGGCGGCGCCGACCCGTGCCACCTCGCGGTCACTCCGGACGGCCGGTTTCTGGTGTGTGCCAACTACACCGGTGGCAGTCTCGCGGTGTTCTCGCTCGCTCCGGACGGTCGACTGGTCGACCGGACCGATCTGGTCAGTCACCACGGCTCCGGACCGGTCGCCGGGCGGCAGGAGTCGGCCCATGTGCACATGGTCGTGCCTGGCACGGACGGGCTGATCAGTGCGGTGGACCTGGGCACCGACGAGATTCGCAGCTATCAGCTCTCCGCCGCCGGAACGCTCGCGCTGCTCGCGGTGTCCGGCCTGCGGCCCGGGACCGGGCCGCGTCAGTTGGTCCGGCGGCCGGGTAGCTCGTTCGCCTACGTCGTCGGCGAGCTGGCCGGGTCGCTGATCACGGTGCGGGAGGAGCCGGCCGGGACGTTCACCGTGGTCGATTCGACCACCGCCACCACCCCGGACAACTCGGTGAACGAGAACCTGGCCGCACATCTGGAGCTGACCGCCGACGGGGGGCTGTTGTTGTCCAACCGGGGACCGGACTGTCTGACCTACTTCAGCCTGGCTGACGATCGGCCGGTGCCGGTGGTGGATCTGCCCAGCGGCGTCGGGCCGCGACAGTTTGCGCTCTCGGGTGGGCAGTGTTACGTGGCCGCGCAGCATGAGGACTCGGTGGTGGTCCGCAGCGTGCCGACGGACGGGTTCGAGGCGTCCGTCGAGGTTGGGCGGACCGCGGTCGGGTCGCCTACCTGCGTGGTTGTCGCGCCCGACTATCGCTGATCTTCTTGCCGCAGGTTGGTGAGCTGGTGGGCTTACGATTCGAGCCATGCGCCTGGAGGAGACCGCGGATACGTCAGCCGGCCCGCAGCAGGTCTGGTCGGCGTTGACGAACGTCGAGGGGTGGCCCACGTGGATTCCGTCCACGACGTCGGTGACGCTGCTGGGCCCCGGCCCGCTGCGGGTGGGCAGTCGGGCCCGGGTCAAGCAGCTCGGGACACCGCCGATCGTGTGGCAGGTCAGCGAGATCCGGCAGCCGGACGGGTTCAGTTGGGTCGCGCGTACGCCTGGGCTACAGATGGTCGGCCAGCACTGGGCGACTTCCAACCCCGACGGGACCATCCGAATCACCGTGACGCTCGATCAGTCCGGGCCGCTGGCCGGGCTGGTGAACTTCCTTACCGGGCGGCGTAGTGCGCGGTATGTCAAGCAGGAGGCGGCAGGGATGAAAGCGGCAAGCGAAGCGTGAACGCTGACGAGTTGACGGTCCGGTTCGCCGGACTGACCACCGCGCACCTGGCTGACGGGTGCATTCGGGCAGGGGTACCGGTGCGGTGTGCGCCCGCTGGCACTCGGGCTGTTGTCCCGGAGTGGCGCGTTGCCGGGCGGGTTTGTCCGGCTCGGCATGTCGGCAGCGTGGACGTCTTCCTGGAGGCGTTCGAGACGGCCGCTCCGGGTGACGTGCTGGTTGTTGACAACGGTGGGCGGCTTGATGAGAGCTGCGTCGGAGATCTGGTGGTGTTGGAGGCTCAGGCTGCCGGGCTTGCCGGGATCGTGGTCTGGGGGCTGCACCGGGATACTGCCGATATTCAGTCGATCGGGTTGCCGGTGTTCAGTTTGGGGTCTGTTCCTACCGGTCCGCTCAGCCTCACCGACCGGCCGGAGGATGCGTTGTCGACCGCTTCCGTCGGGGTGTGGTCGGTTTCTCGTGATGATGTGGTTTTTGGTGATTCCGATGGGGTCTTGCTTGTTCCTGGGGCCTGCGCTGACGAGGTTGTCCTGTTGGCCGAGAGGATTCGGGATACCGAGCAGGGGCAGGCCGAGTCGATCCGGGGTGGGCGTTCGCTTCGGTCTCAGCTTCAGTTTTCCGCGTACTTGGCCGGACGGGGTGGTGGGGTTACCTTTCGGGAGCATTTGCGGAGGGTTGGTGGGGCTGTTGAGGAGTAGTTTCGGCTCGCCGGACAGGGGGCGCGCCCGTTGTGGGGTGCCTCATGGCCTTGCTCTTTCGGTTTGTTACTTTGCTGTCCTTCTCAGGACTGTTGCCGCCGCGTCTTGATCTTGTGTCCAGGCTACCGGGAGGCCGACGTGGGTCAGGTGAGCTGCCGAGTAGTGGGCTCCTGTTTCCTGGTCGACATATCCGGTCCCTGCGGTCAGGCCGCGTAGCTTGATTCGGTCTTCTCTTCCGGGGACCGCCGGGGCGCCGGTCAGCGGGCCGGTGTTCCAGGCCAGGACTGCTATCTCTGCTGCGTCCTCGCCTACGTACTCGATCGCGGCCGTCGGGCTGTCGGGGCCACTTATCCTGTGTACCTTGCCGGCGTGGATCAGCGTCCGGATTTCCTTGTAGCGGGCGATCCAGTCCGCTGCTTCGGCTCGCTGGTCCGTGGACCAGCCGGCGAGGTCGGCGCCGATTCCCAGTACTCCGGCCATGGCCAGGATGAAACGGAAGCGCAGCGACCTCGCGCGTGGGTCGAAGACGCCCGGTGCGTCGGTTACCCAGGAGCTCAGCAGGTGGGGTGCGTGGGCCAGGAGGAACCCGTCCTGGATGCGCAGCCGGTCCAGCGGGCCGGTGTTGTCGCTGGGCCACAACACATCCGTGCGCGCCACCGTCGCCAGGTCCGTTCGGCCGCCGCCGCCGGCACATGCCTCGATCGTCACGTCGGGGTGGTGGGTGCGCAGGTGGTCCAGCAGACGCAGGTAGTTGGTGACGTGGTCGCCGTCCAGGTCGACCGAGCCTGCTCCGGGACGGCCGCGTTCGGTTGCCGGGCGGTTCATGTCCCACTTGAGGTAGCTGATCGGGTAGCTGGTGAGCAGGTTGTCCAGCGTGTCCCTGAGGAACTCGTAAACGTCCTCGCGGCCAAGGTCGAGCAGCAACTGGTTGCGGATCAGCGTGCTCGGCCGGCCGTCCAGGTGGTAGACCCAGTCTGGGTGGTCGGCGTAGAGCTGGGACTTCGGGCTGATGGCCTCCGGTTCGATCCAGAGGCCGAAGTCAAGGCCCAGTTCACGAATCTGGTTGATGAACGTGCCGAAGCCGCCCTCGAAGGCGGACTCGTCCGGGGTCCAGTCGCCGAGGCCGCCGGTGTCGTCGGGGCGGCCGATGAACCAGCCGTCGTCGACCACGAACAGTTCGACGCCCAGTTCCGCGGCGATCTTGGCCAGCCGTAGTTGGCTGGCGCCGTCGACCGCAAAGGCTGTTGCTTCCCAGGAGTTGTAGAGCACCTGGTGGGGTCGGGCCAGGCGGTCGCCGGTCAGCTGGCGGTCGTAGTCGTGCCATACCCGGGCCAGGCCGTCCAGGCCCTCGGCGCTGAAGGCGAGGGCTAGTTCCGGGGTGCGCAGGGTTTCGCCGGCGCCTAGGCGAAGTGGACCGGGATGCGGGAGGCGGCCGGCGCGGATTCGGGTCAGGCCGGTTGGTTCGATGTCGGCGTCGAGGCGCCACGATCCTGACCAGGCCAGGGATACGCCCCACGCCGGGCCGTCGACCGGTTCGGCATCCTGCACGGCCAGCCAGGGCAGGTAGGCGTGGCCGGGGACGCCGAACCGGCTGGCCAGTTCGAGGCGTCCCGCCCGGAGTACGAGTTCCTGTCGTTGGAATTCCTGGGACCACTGGCCGGTCAGGTAGGTCAGGCGGGCGCCGTGCTGGCCGGTCGGGACGCAGACTCCGGCCGAGTCGATGCGGTCCACGTCCACCGGCCCGGTACCGGTGTTGGTCAGCTCCACCCAGCGGCACAACACATCCACGCCGGGAACTACGCGGTAGCAGAGTGCCACTCGCAGGCCGGCGTGGTCGTCGGCGAAGGTCAGGCGGAGGTGGCCGTCCGCGAACTCGGCCTCCTGGTAGGTCCACCAGGATTCGTGGTCGGCGCCCACCGGGCCGGCGATCAGGTCGGCGCCGGAGAACGGGCGCAGGCCACGTGGGGCGTACTCGACAGGGGCCGCGTCGACCGGGGTGATGAAGTGGACCTCGCCCGTGTTGCGCAGTGCGCACGGGCCGTCTTCCACTCCTTGCGGGCCCCAGGCGACCAGCTCCGGCCAGCGGCGTTCCGGTTCCAGCTCGACGGTGTAGGAAGTGGTGGCCATCCGCAGGGTCCACCTGGTCTGATCCTCGGTCATTTCACCGCGCCGATCGCGAGTCCGGAGATGAAGTGCTTCTGGAAACGCAGGAACACCAGCACCGTCGGGATAGCGGCGATCACCCAACCGGCCGCGATCACGTTCCAGCTGGACACGAACTGGCCCTGCAGACCCAGCAGGGCGGGGGTCACCGGCATCACCGTTTCGGTCCGTAGCACGGTGATCGACCACAGCAGGTCGTTGAACGTCCAGGTGAAGGCGAGTGCGGACAACGCCGCCAGGGCCGGCCTGGTCATCGGGAGGATGATCCGGACGAAGATCTGTACCGGGCCTGCTCCGTCGATCACCGCCGCCTGCTGGATCTCATTCGGGATGGAGCGCATGAAACCCTGTAGGACGAACGTGTAGAAGCCAAGGCCGAAGCCGAGTTGCACGATGATGTCGGCCGGCAGGGTGTCGTAGAGGCCCATCAGTTCGGTCAGCTTGAACACCGGGACCAGCAGGATCTGTGGCGGTAGCAGGTTTCCGGCCAGCATCAGCAGGATGATGCCGCGCCGGAAGGGCACCCGGTATCTGCTCAGCGCGAACGCCGCCGCCGAGGCGAACACCAGGGAGAGGATCACCGTCGGCACGGTGACGATCAGGCTGTTGAGCATCGCCCGAGCCATGCCGCCGCCGGTCCACGCCGCGCCGTAGCCGCCGAGGGTGAACGTGTGCGGTGCCGCGCCCAGTCCGTTCGCCGCGATGTCGTCGAAGGTGCGGATGCTGGTCAGCAGCACCAGAGCGATCGGCACCAGCCAGAGCAGGGACAGGCCACCGGCGACCGTGTGGAAACCGACCGTGCGCAGTCGGCGGGACCTGCGACGGCGCAGTGCGGGCGCGGAAAGGGCCGGTGGAGACAACGGGGTGGACACCGGGGTGGTCGTGACGGTCACGAGGCATCCTCCCGGAAGGCACGAACGAGGTAGGTCACGATCACGCCGAAGGCCAGCACGAAGATCACCACGGCCAACGCGGACGCGTAGCCGAGCTGCAACGACTGGAAGGCGGTCGAGTACATGTACGTGCTCAGCAGCTCCGAGGAGTGGTACGGACCGCCCTTGGTCATCGACCAGACCACGTCGAAGGAGCGCAACGAGTCGATGACGATCACCGAGAGGATCACCGAGTTGACGCTGCGCAGCTGCGGCCAGGTGACGTTGCGGAACTGCTGGATCTTTGTCGCTCCGTCGAGCTTGGCCGCCTCGTAGAGCACCGGGTCGATGCCCTTGAGGCCGGCCAGGTACAGCACCATCACGTAACCGAGCTGCCGCCACAGCGCCGGCAGCAGCACCGCGTAGAGCACCGTGCTGGAGTTGGCCAGCCAGGAGTGCTGCCAGCTGCCCAGACCGATCGCGCCGAGCAGTCGGTTGGCCAGGCCGTCGGGCTGGTAGATCACCTGCCACATCAGTGCCGTGGCCACCAGTGAGAACACCACCGGGGTGAACAGCGCGGCCCGGTAGAAGCCGACGCCTCGGCGCTCCTGCTGGAGCAGCAACGCGAGGCCGAGGCCGCCGGCCGCCGAGATGCCGCCGAACAGCACCAGCCAGATCGCCGTGTTGACCAGGGCGGTGCGGAAGATCGGATCGGCGAACAGCTCGGTGAAGTTGCCGAAGCCGACCCAGCGGGGTGCCGACACCCCGTCCCAGTCGGTCAGCGACAGGTAGAACCCTTGCAGTGCGGGCCAGAAGACCCAGAATCCCTCAACGGCCAGCGGCAGCAACACGAACAGGATCAGGACCGGCGGCAGCCGGGGCGTGCGCCGCCGCCGGGTCCGGACGGGTGCGCTGATGGTCGGTGCGGACAGCGTCGTCATGTCAGGACGACCACACCTTCTGCGCGGCCGCCTGCCAGTCGGACAGAATCGAGGGCAGTTCGTTCGGCTTCTGGATGAACCGCACCAACGCGGAGTCGGCGGTCGGCTGGAGTGCGTCGCTGGAGTCGCGGTTGAAGAACTGGGTCAGTTCCTTGGCCGACTCCAGCAGCGCCCGGCCCTTGGCGACCAGCGGGGTGCCGCTGTCCTTGGCATCGGGGTTGGTGGGCAGCACGGTGCCCGAGGAGTTCTTGATGTAGAGCTCCTGCGCGGGCGCGGTGGCGACGTACTTCAGCCAGTCCATCACCTCGGCCCGGTGCGCCGTGCGCGAACTGGCGAAGTAGCCGTCGGCCGGCCCCTCCTCGGCCAGTGGCACCGCGGGGTCGAGCACCGGGAACTGGAAGAAGTCGAGGTCGGGCAGGATGTCCTTGGGTGCCGCGTCGGCGAAGAAGGTGCCGATCAGCATCATTCCGGTGCGGCCCTGCAACAACGACGTGGTGGCGTCCTGGAAGTCGAGCGCGGTGCTCTGCGGGTCGAAGTAGGGCAGCACGGTGTTCCACTGGTTGAAGACCTTGGTCACCCGGGGATCGTCGAACCGGCTCTGCCCGGCGAGCAGCTGCCGGTGGTAGGGGGCGCCGTTGATCCGGATGTTGAGGTAGTCGAACCAGGCCGACGCGACCCAGGCGGTGTCCCCGCCAGCACCGACCCCGATCGGGGCGACTCCCTTGCCCTGCAACGTCTTGCACAGCGCGATGAAGTCGCTCCAGGTCTTCGGCTCGGCCACGCCCCACTTGGCGAAGTTCGACTTGCGGTAGAAGAAGCCCCACCAGTAGTAGTCGGTGGGCACGAAGATCTGGTGGCCGGCCCCGTCGCCGGACAGCGTGCGGAACGCACTGCTGTAGTTGGACATGCCCTGCCAGACCTCGTCGACGTCCAGCAGCAGGCCCTTCTTGGCGTAGCCGTTGAGCAGCGAGCCGGGGTACCAGGTGTACGCGTCGGGCGGGTTGTCGGCGGTGAGGTAGCTGGGCAGCTGGGTACGGAAGGTCTCCGAGGCGATCGTGTTGACCGTGGCGGTCGCCTGGCCCTTGGAGCTGAAGTCCTTGGCCAGCGCCTCGATGGCGACCTTGGCCTGCGGGGAGGACAGGTTCGACTGGATGGTGACGGCGCCGGAGGTCTGCTTGACCGGCCCGGTGGAGGTGGCCGAGGTCGCGCACCCGCTGAGCAGCGCCGCACCACCAACCGCACCGAGTCCGGCGAGGAAACGACGCCGGTTGAGTCCCGCTTGACCCCACTGGGTCAGGACAGCATTGTCCATCTCGATGAACCCCTATCTGCCGGACCGCCAACCGAGGGGACCGGGTGTGTCCCGGCGGGCGGAAGTAACGTCGACAGGCTCGCAATCCGGCCGAATCCTGTCAAGATGTATTCCTAAATTATTATCAGAGCGGATCTAGGGCTACCATCCAGACAGCACCCGGCACGAGACGAGAGACGCACCGTTGACCCCACATCGACCGCGCGGCGTACATGGGCAGACCGTAGAGGTTCTGGCCAACCGAATCCTGTCCAACGAACTGGCCGAGGGCGCGATCCTCGATCTGCCGGCGTTGCGCGAGGAACTGGACCTCAGCCTGACCGCGTTGCGCGAGGCGCTCAAGGTGCTCACCGCCAAGGGCATGATCGACGCCCGGCAGAAGCGCGGCACCTTCGTGCGGCCCCGGTCGGAGTGGAACATGCTCGACTCCGACGTGATGCGCTGGCAGGTGATGTCCTCGGGCGACCCCAGCCTGTTCGGCAAGCTCACCGAGGTCCGCACGATCGTGGAGCCGGCCGCCGCCCGGATGGCCGCCGACCGGGCCACGCCCGCGGACCTGGCCACCCTCGGCGCGGCGCTGGACCGGATGGCCGGCGCCGGGTCGGACACCGAGGACATGATCACCGCCGACGTGGACTTCCACCGCTCGCTGCTGATCGCCACGCACAACGAGTTCCTGGAGCAGATCGGCCGGGTGATCACGGTGGGGCTGGCCGAGCGGGACAAACTGGTGCACGAGGCCAACCCGTCGGACGACCCGGTACCCAGCCACCGCACCGTGTTCGAGGCGATCTCGGCCGGCAATCCGGGCGCTGCCGAGGCCGCGATGTGCGCGCTGCTGGACAAGGCGGTCAGCGACCTCAACGAGGTCGACTCGGCCGCGCGCCGCAAGACGCCCGGGTCGGCCGCCTGACCGGCTCCCCGGCGGCTACGGACGCCAGATGTCCACCGCGATCCCGGCCGCCTGCTCGCTGAAGCTGCCGCTGGGAGCGGTATCCCGCAGCAGCGCGCGTAGCTCGGCCTCGAACTCGGCGCGCCGGTCACCGAGCAGATACGGAGTCGAGGTGGAACGGGAGAAGACCGCCGCGACGATGTCGTCGCAGACCCGGGTGACCGGTCGGCCGGGTAGCTCGATCCGCTCCGGGCCGGTGAACCCGGCAGCCCGATAGATCTCCGCCTCTCCACCGGCCGTGCCCTGCGGCAGTAGACCTTGTCCCGCGCGGCGCACCGGACCGAGGTAGCGGCCGACCAGCTCGGCGATCGCCGCGTGCGGGGGCCGGGGAAACGGCAGCGTCGTCTCGCTCTCGACGCCCTGGTGGGTCATCGCGTGCACGTGGGCGCACGCTCCTCCGGCGGCGACCATGCCGCGGACCGTCGCGGCGACCAGCGGACGATCCAGCCAGTGGAACGACTGGGCGAAGGTGATCAGCGTGAATTCGCCCAACCCGGCCGGTAGTTCCTCGGCACGCAGGTGCAGCCAGCGGGTGTTGCCGATGCCGGCCAGGGCCGCGAGTCGGCCGGCTTCGTCGATCATGCCCGGGTCGGCGTCGACCCCGATCGTCTCGGCGAACCGGTCGGCCAACAGCAGGGTCAGCGAGCCGGGGCCGCAGCCGACATCCAACAGGCGACCGGAACCGTCCAGGTGCAGCCGTGCCGTCAGGGCGTCGGCCAGCTCAGTGGGATAGGCGAGCCGGCCACGGGCGTAGTAGGGGGCGCTGCCGGCGAACAAAGTCGAATCCCACTGCCACACGCCGGGCAGCTTAAAGATGGTTCTGCCGACCGGCCACCGGGTTTCGATCAGCCGCTGACCGCGTGCAGCTCGATCAGCATCGCCTGCTCCGGGTTGAGCATGGGCATCGGCAGACCGCTCACCGTCAGTACCGCGCCGGGCAGCGTGATCCCGGCCGCGCCGGCCTCGGTGACCCATGCCGGTGGGCTGATCTGGTGGTAGGACGGCAATCCCAGCTCGCTCCGAATCCGCAGCCGGTAGGTCAGCTCCGCCGACAGACCGGGGATCGGGATGCGGCCGGGCTGGCCCTCCGCGGAGGTGGCCAGCCGGGCCCAGCAGAACACCGCGGCCGTCCGGTCCGCGGCCACCACGCCGTGCAGCAGCGTCGCCTCGGAGTTGAGGTCCGCGCGCACGACCGTGCCGGAGTGCAGCAACGGCCGTAGTTCGCGGTAGAGCGCCGACCACGCCCTCAGCCGCTCCAGTTCCTCGTCCGGGCAGCTGGTCAGGTCCTGTTCGATGCCGGCGTGCCCGAACAGCGCGGTGATCAGCCGGAACGACTGGTCGGTGTGCCGATGGGTGGTGTGCGCGAGCGCCGGGCCGACGTGCGTGCCGATCAGTTCCGGGGTGAGCAGCTGGCCGGTCCAGCGCTGGATCGACTGGCGTTCCACCGGATCGTTGCAGTCCGACGCCCAGACCCGGTCGGTGCGGGCCAGGATGCCGAGGTCGATCCGACCGCCGCCGCTCGCGCAACTCTCGATCTCCAGGTTCGGGTACCGTTCGCGCAACGCGTCCAGCAGCCGGTACAGCGCCACGGTCTGCGCGTGCGCACCGGGGCGATCAACCCCGTCCGGGCCGCGCAGCACCGCCTCGGGCAGGTCCCGGTTGTGGTCCCACTTCAGGAAGTCGATCGAGTACCGGCCGACCAGGTCGTCGATGCTGGTCAGCAGGTACGTCCAGGCCCGCTCGTCGGCGATGTTCAGCGCGTACTGATGCCGTGCGCTGGCCCCCAGTCCGACCGACGGGCCGAGAATCCACTCCGGGTGCTCCCGGGCCAGCCGCGAGTCGAGGTTGATCATCTCCGGCTCGACCCACAGGCCGAACTGCATTCCCAGCCCGTGCACGTGGTCGGCCAGCGGACCGAGACCGTCCGGCCACACCTTCGCGTCGACCGTCCAGTCCCCCAGTCCCGCGGTGTCGTCCCGCCGGCCCTGGAACCAGCCGTCGTCCAGCACGACCCGCTCGACGCCGATCCGCGCGGCCAGGTCGGTCAGCTCGGTCAGCCGGTCCAGGTCGTGGTCGAAGTAGACCGCCTCCCAGGTGTTCAGCAGCAGCGGTCGGGGCGTGACCGGATGGCCGGGGCGTGCTCGCAGCAGCTGGTGGAACCGATCGGCGAGACCGTCCAGGCCCGCGTCCGACCAGCCGAAGTAGCAGGTCGGCGCGCGATAGCTGGCCCCGGTCGGCAGGCTGATCTCGCCGGGCTTGAGCAGTTCGCCGCCGCCGAGCACGGCCGCGTGCGCGCCTGCGCCCTCGGGCAGCTGTTCCACCAGGTAGCGCTGGTTGCCGCTCCAGCCGACGTGCACACCCCACACCTCGCCGGACCGGAACCCGAAACCGGGCACGCCCACGGTGAGCAGATAAGGCGAGTCCAGGCCCGGCTTGCCGCGCCGGACCTCACGGAGGTAACTGCCGAAACCCAGCGCGCGACGCTGCGGCGCGCGTTCCCGGCACCACTTGCCGGTGAAGTCGAGCACCTCGGCGGCCCGCCGGGGCAGCGGCAGCAACGTGCTGACGTCAGCCAGCTGGTAGGGCGGCCCGTCGGCGACCCGGGTGAGTGTGCTGTCGACGGCCAGTACGCCGGCGGCGTGCAGGGTGTAGGTCAGGGTTATGTCCACTCCGGACACGTCGTCGGTCAGGGTGAGGGCCAGTTCCCCGCCCCCGCCGGGAAACGAGCGGTGTTCGGCGTTGGTCAGCCGTGGGCGGGGCGCGGTGGCCCGGCCGTCGACGTGACCCTGGTGGGCCGGTGTGCCCAGCCAGCCCTCCGCCTCGGTCGGCCAGACGGAGAAGTGCCGGGGCACGTCGATGGCGTTGTTCAGTACCGCCGGCTCGGCGGTGAGCCGAAGCGCCGCGCGGCCCGCCTCGTCGAGCGCACCGAGATCGCCGCCCCAGTGCAGCACCCGGGGCACGGGTTCGGTCAGCTCCACCACGAGGCTGGTGGCGGCGGCGCGCAGCTGGACGACGCGCCCGGTCGGACTCGGCATGGTTGCTCGCTCCAGGACAGTCCGTGCGGAGCGCCGGCCCGGCCGACGCTCCGCACCACGGATCGGGGACTACTTCGGGAACTACTTCGACGCCAGGATCTGCTGGCTCTTCTGCTGCATCTCGGCGAACACGTCGTCGTTGCGCTGGCCGGCGAAGTACGCGTCGAACAGCGGTTGGATCGCCTGCTGCAACGCGGCTCCGTTGCCGTAGACGGTGGCGGAGTAGAGCGCGCCGTCCTTCTGGTCGGCGGTGAACACCGACAGGTCAACGCCCTGTTTGCCCATCGTGTTCGCCTCGGCGTCCATCGCGGCCGGGATGGACGGGAAGAACGAGCCGGTCTGCGAGGCCATGCTCTGGCACGCGGTGGAGCCCATGTAGGACACCCACTTCCAGGCCAGGTCGGGGTTCTTGGTGCCGGCCCAGATGTTGTTGCCATTGGAGTTGCTCAGCGCCTTGCGGGTCCTGCCGTCCGGACCGAGCACGGTGGGCGCGAAGCCGACCTGCACGCCGGGCAGCTTGGCGAACGTCGCGGCCTCCCACGAACCGGAGGTCTCCAACGCCACCTTGCCCGACCCGAGCAGGTCCACGTCACTCACCGACGCCTGCCCGTTGCTCTGGCTGAACAGGCCGAACTTCGGCATGAAACCGCGGTCGGCGAGCGACCGGAGGTAGTCCATCGTCTTGACGAACCGCGGGTCGTTGTAGTTGAACCGGGTCGGCCAGCTGGATTTGTCGCCCATCGTCCAGCCCAGCGTGGACACGAACGAGCTCCACGTCGTCTGGCCGATGAAGTCGTCGGAGTTGAGCGTGCCGATGCCGTAGGTGGCCACATGGTTCTTGTCGAAGCCGGGCTGGTCGCCGCGCACGCCCTTGTTGTCGACGGTCAGGTGGGCGACCATCTTGTCGAACGAGCCGCCGTTGGTCGGGTTCCAGTTCAGCGAGTCGACGTCCTGCTGCCTGTAGCCGGCCTTGGCCAGCATCGACTTGTTGTAGACGATGGCCGAGGTGGCCCAGTCCAGCGGCAGGCCGTACTGCTTGCCATCGGTGTACTTCCATGCGTCCACGCCGACCGAGAACTGCTTGAGGTTGTAGTTGGTCTTGGCGATGTCGTCGTCCAGCGGCATCAGTTGGCCCTGGCTGGCGTACGCCTGGAAGTACTGCACGCTGTTCTGGAACGCGTCCGGCGCGTTGCCGGCGACGAAGGCCGCGGTCAGCTTGGTGAAGTAGTCGGCGACGTCATACTGCGAGATCTTCACCGTGACGCCCGGGTTCGCCTTCTCGAACGCGTCCGCGCACAGTTTGTACGCCGCGGCCTGGGTCGGGTCCCAGGTCCACCAGTTGACCGTGTTCGATCCGGACGCACCGCTGCCGCCCGAACAGCCGGCTGCGACCAGCATCGTCACGGCCGCCACCGCGATGGCCGACCACCTGCGAACCTTCATGACTCCTCCAACAACAGGGAACGGAAAGCAGACAGCACAAGGTCGAGATCGTCCGGACCGCCGGCCTCGTGGCCGTTGTAGGTCCAGACCTGGATCTGTTTGGGCCCCGAATACGCGTGGTACGCGCCGAAGACCGTCGACGGCGGGCAGATGTCGTCCATCAGGCCGGTGGAGAACCAGGCCGGAGCCGTGGCCCGACGGGCGAACCCGATGCCGTCGAAGTAACCGAGGGTGGCGAACACCGTCGCCACCGAATGTCGTTTGCTGGCAAGGTATTCAGTGATCTCCGGATACGGACCGGCGCCGGTGAGCAAGGACGCGCGCCGCACGTCCACCAGGAACGGGGCCTGGGTGAACAGGCCGGCCAGGTCGGGCACGAGCCCGGCGACGGCCAACGCGATGCCGCCGCCCTGGCTCGCGCCGACGGCGGCCACCCGCGTCGGGTCGACCAGGTCCAGGCCGCGCAGCACCGCCACAGCGCGCACGGCGTCGACAAAAACCCGGCGGTAGTAGTAGTTCTCCGGGTCCTCGATGCCGCGGGTGAGGTAGCCGGGGTGGGCTGCCGCGCTGCCGACCGGATCGCCGGTGTCGCCGCCCGCGTAGTGGCCGCCCTGGCCGCGGGCGTCCATCATCAGATGCGCATAACCCGCGCTGGCCCAGAGCAGGTCGTCGATGGCGTGCCCGCGACCGCTCGCGTAGCCGTGGAACTGCACGATCCCGGGCAGCGGCGCGTCCCGCTGCCGGGGTACCCGCAGCCAGGCGCGCACCGGGTGGCCGCCGAAGCCGGCGAAGGTCACATCGAACACCTCGACCGTGCGCAGGTTCGTCTCGACCGGCACGACCCGGGTGTCCAGCGGGTGCGCGTCCGCGTCGGCGAGCGTGGCCTGCCAGAAGGCGTCGAAGTCGACGGGTTCGGTGTAGGCGCTGCGGTACTGCCACAGCGCCGCCTCGTCCAGGTCGGTCAGCATCCGTCCAGCTCCATCAGTTTCGCGTCGAGGTGGACCTGCGCACCGACGGCGAGCCGGAGCTCCCGCCGGCTCTCCCGGTATTCGATCCACAGTGGACTCTCGCCGGCACCGGCCAGTCGTCGTGCGGTGAGGGTGGCGAGTCGGCCGCCGTGCCAGTCGAGATCGACGGCGAGACCGCCCCGGCAGCGGAGGCCGCGGGCCGAACCGTCGGGCCACTGCTCGGGCACCGCCGGCAGCACCCGGATGACCCCGTTGTGGCTCTGCACCAGCATTTCCAGCACTGCGGCGAGCAGCCCATAGTTGCCGTCGAGCTGGACCGGCGGGTGTGAGCTGAACAGGTTGGGCAGCAGCCCACCCCACTCCGAACCGTCCACCGGCGCGTTGCGCGTCAGGTCGCCACCGAGCGGTCGGCTCGCCTCCAGCAGCAGTTCGCGTGCGGTCGCGGCGTCGCCGAGGCGGGCCCGCAGGGCGATCTTCCACGCCCAGGACCAGCCCATCGCACCGGGTCCGCGCCGGTCCAGCACGCGGGCCGCGGCGGTGGCCAGTTCGGGAGTGCTGGCCGGGTCGATCTGGCCGAGCGGGTAGACCGTCACCAGTTGGGACATGTGCCGGTGCTGCGGGTCCGCCTCGACGTGGTCGACCGCCCACTCGCGCAGCCGGCCGTCGGCGGTGGCGCCGGGCGGTCGCAGCCGGGGCAGCGCGGCCCGGATCTCGGCGCACACCGGGTCGGCCAGGCCGAGCAGGCCGGCGGCGGCCAGGCAGCGCTCGAACAGCGCCCGGATCAGCGCGATGTCCATCGTGGTGGACCAGGTCAGCGACGCCGGGCCGCCCTCGACCACGAACAGGTTCTCCGGCGAGGTGGACGGGATGGTGTCCAGCCGACCGTCCGGCCCCTCGACCAGCCAGTCCAGGCAGAACTCGGCACAGCCGCGCAGCAGCGGCCAGCCCCGGTCGCGCAGGAAGTCCAGGTCCTGGCTGAACTCCACGTGCTCCCAGACGTGCTGGACCAGCCAGGTGCCGCCCATCAGCCAGATCGCCCAGGACGGGTTGCCGTGTCCGAAGCCCACCGGCAGCGCCCAGCCCCACATGTCGCTGTTGTGGTGCGCCACCCAGCCGCGTGCGCCGTACAGCCCGGTGGCGACCGCGCCGCCGGTGTCGGCCAGTCGCTCGATCAGCCGGAACAACGGTTCGTGGCACTCGCCGAGCCCGGCCACCTCCGCGCCCCAGTAGTTCATCTCGGTGTTGATGTTCAGCGTGTAGTTCGACGACCAGGCCGGCCGCAGGTCCTCGTTCCAGAGGCCCTGCAGGTTGGCCGGCGGGCCGCCGAGCGGGCGGGACGAGGCGGCCAGCAGGTAGCGGCCGTACTGCACGAGCACGGTCGCGGTCAGCTGCTCGTCCTTGCCGGACAACACTTCCTCGGCCACGTCGACGGTGCCGCCCCGACGGCTGCCGATGGTCAGCCGCATCCGGCCGAGCAACCCGCGCAGGTCGGCCTCGTGCGCGCGCAGCAGTTCCTCCGGGCCGGCCGCGAGGGCGACGGACGCGGTGTCGGCGGCTCGGCGCAGGTGCTGCTCGCGGCTCGCCGAGTCCGGCACCGGCCGGCCGGGCGGCACGGCCCACGCGTCGGCCGCGGCGGTTGAACTCGCCAGCGTGACCAGCAGCCGGGACAGGCCCCGGATGGTCAGGCCGTCGCCGGACTGGCTGACCGCGCCGTCGGTGTCCACGGCGAGCGCGACCGCGCCGAACGGGTCGTAGCCGTCGAGCGGGCCGTCGGCGTAGCGCAACGGCTCGGCGACGGCCTCCTCGTGCAGTGGCGCGCCGTCCACCGGGATCTCCAGCCCGAGGCGCAGGCCGGTGTCCACGGCGAGCCGGTGCACCACCCGCAGCGGCGAGCCGAGTTCCAGCCGCAGGTCCACAGTGCCCTGCTCGACGGTCAGCGCGACACACACCGCCCGCGCCGGCCGGCTGGCCCAGGTGCGGCGCTCGACCTGGTGGCCGTCGACCGTGAAGCACTCGCTGGCCACGCCGTTGTCCAGGTTGAGCGTCCGGCCGTGGTAGTCGGTGTCGGCCGCGGCCGGCAGCGTCATCAGCAGGTCGGCGAAGGGCAGGTACTCCTGGCTGTAGCGACCCTCGAAGGACATCAGCAGCAGCTCGGCGGTGCGGTGGTCGCCGGCCCGGACGGCCGCCCGGACCTGCGCCAGCCGGTCCGCCCCCGCGCCGGCGGCCAGTACCTCCGTCAGGCCGGCACGGGGCGTGCTCGGCGTGCCGGACCAGACAGTGGAGTCATTGAGCTGGAGCCGGGCCTGCCGAGCACCGCCGAACACCATCGCGCCGAGTCGCCCGTTGCCGATCGGCGCGGCGGCGAACCAGTTCTCCGCGGGTCGCGGCCAGTGCAGCACGAGGTCGGTGGCCATCTCGTCGGCTCCTGACTGGGGGCTGGTCATTTGAGGCCGGTGAAGCCGATGGAGTTGACGATGCGCCGGCCGAAGACCATGAACAGCAACAACATCGGGAACGCGGCGACCAGGGTGGCGGCCATCAGGCCGGCCCAGTCCGGTGCCGTCTCCGGTGAGGACTGCTTGAACACGGCCAGCGCGAGGGTGAGCGGGCGGGCGCCCTCGTCGTTGGTGACCAGCAGCGGCCAGAAGTAGTCGTTCCAGGTGTTGATGAACGTCAGCAGCGCCAATGTGGTCATCGGCACCGCGGTCATCGGCAGGATGATCCGGAAGAACACCCGTAGCTTGCCGGCGCCGTCGATGACCGCGGCCTCCTCGATCTCCGTGGACAGGCCGAGCATGAACTGGCGCAGGAAGAAGATGTTGAACGCGGAGAACAGCGCGCCCGGCAGGATCATCCCGGCGAACGTGTTGGTCAGGCCGAGGTCCTTGATCAGCACGAAGTTGGGCAGCAGGGTCAGGATGCCGGGCACCATGAGCGCGCACAGGAACAGCGAGAACACCGTGTTGCGGCCCCGCCAGTAGAGTCGGGCGAACGCGTAGGCGGCCATCGCCGAGCAGAGCACGACGCACGCGGTGAGCACGGACGCGTAGATCAGCGAGTTGCGCAGGTACAGCAGGATGTCCAGGGACGCGCCGGACCCGCCCTGGGCCAGCGCCTCGGCCGGGGTGGCCAGGCCGAGTACCCGTTTGAACGCGCCGAGGGTCAGCCCGACCGGCAGCGGCGAGGCCGGATCGGTGTCCAGCGAGTAGTTGTTGGACAACGACGTCCGCAGAATCCAGTAGAACGGGAAGATGGTCACGAACAGGACGCCGACCAGGTAGACCCAGGAGACGATCCGGCCGGGCGAGAACCGGCGGCGCGCCGGCCGGCTCGACGTGGTGGTGAGTGCGATGGACAAGTCGGCCTCCGTCAGTCCGTGTCGGTCTCGTTGGCGCGGGCGAGCCGCATCTGCATGAAGGTGATCGCGATCAGCATCACGAACAGGGCCAATGACATCGTTGCCGCGTAACCGAAGTCGAACTGGGTGAAGGCCTTGTTGTAGATGTACATCTGCAACACCATCGACGCGTTCGCCGGCCCGCCCGCCGTGGTCACCTGGACGATGTCGAACACCTGGAACGAGCCGATCACCGTCAGGATCACCACCATCACCAGGATCGGCCGGAGCAGCGGAATGGTGATCCGCCGGAACATCTGGACCTCACCGGCCCCGTCCAGCCGGGCCGCCTCGTACACGTCGGCCGGGATCACCTGTAGTCCGGCGAACAGCAGGATCGCGTTGTAGCCCATCGACTTCCACACGCTGATCAGCGCGACCGTCGGCACCGCCCAACTGGTCGAGCCGAGGAACAGCACCGGGTGCCCGGTCAGCTTCTCCAGCACGTTGTTGACGATGCCGAGCTGGGTGTCCAGCATCCAGGACCAGACCAGCCCGGCGATCACCCCGGAGATCAGGAACGGCAGGATGATCAGCCCGCGGATGACCGTCGAGCTGGTCAGCCGGTGCAGCACCACCGCGGTGACCAGGGAGAGCACCATGCCGATGAGCACCGACAGCAGCACGAAGTAGACGGTCACCCCCAGCGAGCTCCAGAACGTGTCGTCCTGCAACAGTTCCCGGATGTTCGCCAGGCCGGTCCAGACCGGTGCGGTGAGCACGTGGAAGCTGGTGAAGCTCAGGTAGACGCCACGGACCAGCGGGTAGGCGGCGAACACCAGGAAGCCGACGGCCGCCGGGGTGATCAGCAGCCAGGCCAGCCGGCCGTCGTGCCGGTGTACCGGAGTGGCGGCCAGCGACCGGATGCTCGGGCCCTTGGCCCGCCGGGGCCTGCGCTGTCGACGCGGCGCGGTGCGGGACGTGACCACCTGCTCGACCGCGGCGTTGGCCAGAATCCGTGCGTCGTGCTCCGGAATCGTCGTCACGGCACTCTCCTTCGAGCAGAACGTCCCGCACCGCCCGGGTGCGACAACTACCTTGGTGGATCAGACGGTGATCTTGTCGATGTCGGACACGTAGTCGGTCGGGTTGCCGAACTCGACGGTGTTGGTCCCGCTGGTCAGCCGGACCGGGATCGTGACCGACTGGGCGGTGTCCCAGTTGTTGTCGTTCGTGCCCGCCAGCGGCAGTTCGATCGGGGTCCCGTCGACGGTGAGGATCGCCGTCCGGCTGGAGTCACCGTCCACATAGGCCACTGTCATCAGGTAGGTGCCGGTGGCCGGCGCGGTCACGTTCGGGATGGTGAGCGTGCCGGTGCCACCGAGGTCACCGACCTTCGCCCCGCCTGAACACCCGGAGCAGCCGGCCACCGCCGCGCCGCCGGCAACCGTGTTGGTCGACGCCTCCGCCTCGTAGGTCACCGGTCGGCTCGCGGCCGGCGTGGTCAGCGGGAGCGGCTGGCTCGACGGTGACGTGCGGCCGTGACTGTCCCGGCCCACCACGGTGAACTGGTAGCCGGTGCCCGGCGTCAGCCCGGTGACCGTGGCCGAGGTGCCCCGAACCGTGCTCACCTTCGTGCCGTTGGCGTACACGTCATAGCCCGACACGGTGGCGCTGGTGTCGGCCGAGGCGTCCCAGGCCAGCGAGACACCGGTCGCGGTCGACCCGGTGCCGTGCACGGCACTCGGGGTGGCCGGGGCGCCGAAGCCGTTGGCCGGCCCGGTCGGGGTGATCCGCAGCAGCCGTGAGCCGTGCGCGGGCAGGGTTGCCGAGAAGCTGTTGGTCACGCTGCCCAGATTGCTGTGGCTCCACAGATCCCGCACGCCGGCCGGCCCGGCGATGCCCAGGTCGCTCCAGTCCGCGGTGACCGGCGCCGCTGCGGCACCGAGGTTGAACAGCGCGACCGTGTAGCTGCCGTCGGCATTCCTGGCGTACCAGACCTGCTGGTCGGTGCTCTGGCTGACCGGCTTGGCCGGATGGCCGGCCTGGTCCACCGCGATGACCTCGTCGTTGGTCAGCAGCGACAACCCGTAGCTGTCCAGCTTGGTCAGGTCGTCGCCGGAGTACAGCGGCGCGTTCTCGATCGCCCAGAGCGTCATGTAGCTCTGCCGCTCGTCGTTGGTCAGACCGTCCATCGCGCCGTTGCCCACGTCCAGTGAGTCGAGGTTGTTCCAGTGGCCGGGGCCCGCATCCGGAATCCACTGGACCACGTCGTCCCAGCGTTCCTTGACCGAGTTGTTCCAGGTCACCAGCGTGTTGCAGTAGCACTCGACGTCGGTGTCGATCCGCCAGCCGTTGCTGTTCTGCTCCCAGGTGCTCGCCTCGTTGTGCGAGAGCGACCAGGACAGCACGAACTGGATCGGCCGGCCGGTCTGCTTGAGCGCGGCCGACCAGGCGGCCACGTCCGCGGTGTTGTCGTGGTTCGCGTCGCCCTGCACCGAGCCGGGGCCGACGCCGTCCAGCTTCAGGAAGTCCACGTGCCAGCCGGCGAACTCGTCGGCGATCGAGTTGAGGTACGCCTGCGCGCACGGGCTGCTGTAGTCGATCTTGTAGGCGCTGTTCCAGCCGTTGGTCAGCCGCAGGTCCGGGTAGACGAGGTCGCTGGTGTGGCAGTCGGTCGTGCCGTAGATCGGCGTGCTGCCACCGTTGTAGGCCTTGGGGTCCAGGCCGACGGCGAGATACACGCCCAGCTTCAGACCCTCGGCGTGCACGTGGTCGGCGACGAAGCCGATGCCGTCGGGGAAGGTGGCCGGGTTGGCGATCGGGCGTCCGTAGGCGTCGAAGCCGGTGGACCAGCCGGCGTCGATGTTCACGTAGTCGTAGCCGTGCGACTTCAGCTTCGCCGCGAGCACGTCCGCCTGCTGGATGACGTGCGCCTCGGTCAGGAAGCTGGCGCTGCCGGTCGGGTTGACGCCGGGATAGTTGGTCGACTCCAGGCTCCAACTGCTCCAGCCCAGGTAGGGGGTCTGGGCGAGGGCCTGCGCCGGCGCGTGCCGCGCCGGGGGGTCGGCCGGTGCGGCGTTCGCCGCGGCCGGGCCGGTGAACACGCCACCAACGGCCGTGAGCGCGAAGACGGTGAACCCGAGAACGATCCTGCCTGACGATGTCACCCGAGCCGGCGCGGCTCCCGACCGCGCCGACCGACGTGGACCTGCCATGGTCGCTCCATCTCAGTCGCATCATTGCTGACCATTCACGGCTGCGGCCGTGTGCCGGGGACCGTACCCATAGTTTTGTTCCGTCGTCAACATATTCGGCCGCTGTCGAACGAGACTCGCCGGCATACCACCAGCTCACTCGGTGCTTTTTATCTTTCCGCGAGCAGCTATGATCGCCGAGTGGAACTCCCGAACCAGGCGCCAGCGGTCACTCTGGTGTTCCAGACCGTGCTCACCCACGGACCGCTGACCCGCGCCGAGGTGGGCCGGCGAACCGGCCTGTCCGCGGGTGCGGTGACCAAGGCCGCCACCCCACTGCTGGACGACGACTGGATCGTCGAACTCGGTCGGCCGCCCGGCGACCGGCTGGCCGGCCGACCGGCGACGCTGGTCGCCGTGCGCGCCGAGCGGGCCAGCTTCCTGGGCGTGAAGGTGACCGCCGACGAGTTGATCGGCGTGCTCACCGACCTCACCGCGCAACCGATCGCGACCAAACGCGCCAAGCTGGACTCCCGGGATGTCGGCAGCGTCGTGCTGGCCATCGCCCGGCTGGTCAAACGCCTGGTCGGTGCGGGCGTCACCGAACAGGCCGCGACCGTGCACAGCCTGGGCGTGACCATCTCCGGCGATGTGGACGGGCACACCGGCACCGTGCACAACTCGCCGTTCCTGAACTGGCGGGACGTGCCGCTGGCCCGGCTGGTGGAGACGGCCACCGAGATCCCGACGGTGATCGAGAACGACGTGCGCGCGCTCACCGTTGCCGAGCAGTGGTTCGGCGCGGGCGCGGGCCTGTCCTCGTTCGCGCTGATCACCGTAGGCACCGGGATCGGCTGCGGACTGTCCATCAACGGCCGGGTGGTCTCCGGCGCGCACGGGGTCGCCGGCGAGGTCGGCCACCTTCCGGTCGGCAGCGGCGACCGGATGTGCACCTGTGGCAACACCGGCTGCGTCGAGGCGATCGCGTCCACCCAGGCGATCGTCGAACAGGCCCGGCAGGCCGCCGGCAACGACCGGTTGACGATGGCCGAGGCGGTCCGGCTGGCCCGGTCCGGGGACACCGCGGTGCGCGCGGTGTTCAGCCGCGCCGGGCACGCGCTGGGGTTGGCGATCGCGTCGGTGGCCAACCTGATCGGCCCGGAGCGGATCATCATCTCCGGGGAGGGCGTGGCCTCCTACGACCTGTTCGCCGACCAGATCCGGCAGGCGTTCTCCGCCCAGGCGTTCGGCGCGGCCGCCGGGGCCGACCTGAGCGTGCGCCCGCTGCCGTTCGAGGAGTGGGCCCGGGGCGGGGCGGCAGTGGCCGCGCAACAGCTGGTCGCGCCGAACCTGGTGGCGCAGAACAAATCCCTGGCCCGCCGCAACTGAGCCGGCGGGGGCGGCCGGACGGCTCCGGTCACCCCCGCCGGTGGTTCGGTCAGCAGGTCGCGCGCCGCGCGGTGGCCGGGTCCAGCGCGTTGAGCACGAGCCGGATCGCGGTCGGGTCGTAGGCGATGCCGACGTGTTCGGACAGGTCGATCGGGCAGAACGACTGCACGGTCTCGTTGGTGACGTTGGCCCCGGCGGCCAGGAACGCCGAGGTGTACGGGGTGACCACCTCGTCGTGTGTCGTGCTGATCACCGTGTAGGTCACGGCCGGATTCGTCTCGCCGCCCGCGTTGAGCGCGGTGATGAACGACGAGCCGGCGAGCTGCTCGGTGCAGGCCGGACACGCGGTGGTGACCAGGCCGGCGACCGGCGGGAACTCGGTGGCCAGGGCGCCCAGCCCGTCCAGGGTGGTGCCGTGGTTGGACGGCACGAGGGCGACGAGCTTGTCCACGGTGCTCGCCCCGCCGAGATTCCTGACGTAGTAGCGCGGCATCATGCCGCCCTGCGAGTGGCCGACAAGGTCCACTTTGGACGCTCCGGTGGCGGTGCGCACCCGGCTCACGAAGGTGGCCAGCTGGCCGGCGGACGCGGCGATCTCACCGGTGCCCTGGATCGCGCTGCCGGCGGCGCCGCCGTAGTTGAGTGCGTAGACGCAGTAACCGGCTGCCTTGAGTACCGGCGAGATCTCGGCCCAGTTGTCGTACTGGTTCTCGAAGGTGCCGTGCACCAGCACGACCGGCACCGGGTGCGCGGAGCCCGGCCGACAGTTCCAGTCGTTCGCGCCGGGTGGGTTCGCGGTCGGATCGACCTGGGAGTACAGGAACGCGGTGACGAAGTTGTTCTGCGGCGGACCGGTGTCCGCCGACGCCGGAGTGGTGGCCAGCACGGCGGCGCCGAGCGAGAGCACAAGACTCGCCAGCACCGTCAGCCAACGTCGTTGTGGGCTGATTCTGCGCACAGTTGTCCCTTTTCTCACCTGTTTTTCGACATGGCTGGAAATGGCGGCGAATTGAGCGGGTTACGCGCCAGTAACAAGAGCTTGACCTGCCAGAACCAGCGTCACAATAGGCCGATCGGGCACTCTTGCGACCACGCTGCGTCAATTCGGTCGGACGCCTGGGGACCGTCGCGAATTTGTCGCGGGCGCTCAGGACCGGTGATGTTCGGCCATGCAGCCGAACATCACCGGCGCGGACAGCGCCGCCGCGTCGGGGTCGAGTTCGGCGTAGACCGCCCGCACGTTGGCGGCCAGCCGCTCGGACTCGCCGAGCGCGGTGAACCGGCCGAGGTTGATGTCCCGGGCGGCCTCGGCGGCGGACATTCCGGCCGCATGCCGGCGGGTCGCCTGCTCGGACACGAACTCCAGGTACGCCATCACCTCGCGCACACCGGCCTGATCGGTGACCGGGCCGTGGCCGGGAACGATCGTCGGCGCGTCGAGGTCGAGCAGGAACTGGCAGGCACGCAGCCAGTTGGCCAGCGGACCGGTCCAGGTCAGCGGGGTGCCGCCGATGAACAGGATGTCGCCGGTGTAGACGGTGCCGGCGGCCGGCACGTGCACGACGGTGTCGCCGGCGGTGTGCGCCGGGCCGACGTTGACCAGCCGCACATCCACCCCGCCGACCACCAGGTCGAGCTCGCGCTCGAAGGTCCGGGTCGGGTAGGTCGGCGTGATACCGGCGAACTCGTAGCGGCCGAAGATCTCCCGGCCGTACCGCCCGACCGGGTCGGGCGCCTGGAGCAGCGCGGCCACCTCGGCCGGGCCGACCGTGCGCATGTCCGCCGCGGTCGCCTCGGCGGCCACGAACTCTGCGCCGGGCACGAGTTCGTTGCCGAACCAGTGATCACCGTTGCCGTGCGTGGTGACCACCGTGGTGATCGGTGCCGCCCCGGTCAGCGGCGCGAAACCGGCCAGCATCCGCCGGGTCAACGGGAGGTCGAACAGCGTGCCGACGAGCAGCGACGCGCCGTCCCCGACGATCAGCCCGGCGTTGCTCAGGCCCCAGCCGCCGTCGGGCTGCAACCAGGCGTGGCAGTCGTGGCCGAGATCGTGCGAACCAAGGGAGTAGGGCATCGGCACTCCTGCGCGACGTCGATTGCTGGTGCGCGAAGGACTGTAGCGCTGGCCGGGACCGGTCAGGACGCCTGGTGCAGGCTCAGCCGTCCGTCGGCCGGGCCGGATGTGGCCCAGGCACCGGACTTCGCGGTCCAGGTCTGTCCATTGTAGGTAACCTGGTCGACGCCGAAGAGGGTGGCGTGGGCGACCAGCCAGTTGCTGATCGACCAGCCGCGGGCGCTGTTCTGCGCCCCGGTGACCGTGCTGGTGCCGAACTCGTCGGCCGCGGTGGTGGTCAGCACGTTCGCGGCCGGCGCGGCGATGGTCAGGTTCTTGCAGGTGAAGGTGCCGGTCGTCTCCCCGGTCAACGCGCTGGCCAACGCGCGGGCCTCGTTCTCCCACTGCGCGTACGCCTCCGGCGCGCCGGAGTGCTGGACGAGCTGGGCGGCCTGGGTGACGCTCAGGTTGGTCCAGTCCGGTTCGGACTTCAGCCGGTCGTAGAACGCGGTCGCCGCGTACACCGGGTCGGTCACCTGCGCGTAGGTGCCCCAACCCTGGCTCGGCCGCTGCTGGAACAGGCCGGCCGAGTCGCGGTCGCCGCTGGTCAGGTTCTCCAGCTTGGATTCCTGGAGCGCGGTGGCCAGGGCGACGGTGACCGCGTGGTCGGGCATGCCCAGCTTGATGCCGACCGCGGCGATGGTGGCCGCGTTGCCCGCCTGTTCCGGCGCGAGCGTGAAGCCCCCACTGTTGGCCGCTCCGGCGACCGAGCACTGCGGCGTGGTGTCCCGGAAGACATGGGTGACCAACAGCGCCACTCCGACTCCGAGAAGAACCACGACGACAAAGGCGATCAACACGCCCCGAACAGCCCGCACCCACGTCCTCCTTGCCCGCTCCAGCCTAGTGGGCACTCCCCCGACCCGCCCGATCGCGGCGGCTCCGGTGCTAAGACGCGGGTGGCCCCCCGAACGTTGCCCGCGTCGTGATCAGTCTCGCCGAGTTGCCACCAACTGGGTGACGGTCACGCCGAGGACCAGCAGCAGCACCGCCACGCCGGTCAGGGCGCCGGCCGAAGTCACCAGGCCGGCGGGCCGGCCCGTTCCGGCCAGCAGCCGGAACATCGGGTTGACCGGCGGCAGGCCGCGCACCAGCACCAGCAGCAGCACCAGGCCCAGCGCGGTGAGCAACGCGTAGCCCGGCCGGCGGATGACCAGCCGGGAACACACCAGGCCGATCGCGACCCCCGACAGCGCGCAGGTGACCAGCGCCTCGACACCGACCAGCAGTTCGACGCCGCTGACCGAATGCCCGTCCACCCACGGAAACAGCAGCGCGAGCGCGCTCAGCACCAGGCAGTCGAGCACGGCGACGCACACCCAGCTGAGCAGCGCGCGCAGCGAACCGCCCGCGCTCACCGCGGTGATCGCCCGCTGTACCGGCTCCTCGATGTTGAGCAGCGTCATGGTCAGCCACGCGGCGCAGCTGAACAGCGCGGCCGCGGCGAGCGCGTACACCGGCAGCACCGGGCCGGGATCGTTGCTGGTGAAGACCGCGAGCACGGCCAGGAAGAGCAGCACGGGAGCGAGATAGCGCTGTGAGTGCAGCATCACCGCGAGCGCGTACCGGACCAGCGCGATCACGTCTGCTCTCCCCCGTCCGAGTCGACCGGCGCCACCGCCGGTGTCCGCCGGACCTCGCGTACCGACCAGCCCGCCCGCAGCGCCGCGAGCAGCAGCGCGTCGCACTGGCGCTCGGCCACCTCGACGCGCACCAGACCGTCCTCGGTCGTCGTCGCCAGTACACCCGGCAGGGCCGCCGCTGTGTCCGAATGGTTCCCGTTGCCGGACAACAGAACCATCGCCGCCGCTGCGACGGACGGGAGGGTGCTCAGCCGGGACAGCCGGCCGCCCTCGATCAGGTGGACCTGGGCGGCGTTGGCCCGGGTGACCGACTCGCGGTGGTCGGTGAACACCACCGTGCCACCGCCGGCGGCCACTTCGGCGATGATCTCGGCCAGCACCCCGTGGCTGGTCGCGTCCAGCCCGGACCACGGCTCGTCCAGGACCAGCAGGGCCGGCCGGATGAGCAGTGCCTGGGCCAGTGCGACCTTCTGCACGTTGCCCTTGGACAACAGGCGCAGCGGGGTGTGCGGACCGCCGACGAGACTGAGCCGGTCGAGCAGGTCAGCCGCGCGGGCGCGGGCCGCCGCCGTGGTCAGGCCGCGCACCCGACCCAGGTGGGTGAGATAGGCCAGGGCGGACAGTCGTTCGGTGGCCGGGAACCGGTCGGGCACGTAACCCACCGGATCGGGCCGGCCGGTGATCCGGCCGAGGCTCGGCCGGGACACCCCGACCAGCATTCGCAGCAACGTCGACTTGCCCGAGCCGTTGCGGCCGGTGATCGCCGCCACCATGGCCGGCGGCAGCTGAAGATCCACGTCGGACAGCACCCAGTCGCCCCGGCCGTAGCGCTTGCCCACCCCGACGAGCGTCAGCACCAGTCTTCCCCCCGCGCCGTTCCCTCGCGACTCCGGTCAGGCCACGAACACCTGGGCGTCGTCGGCGAACGCCTTGAACTCCATCGCGTTGCCGGCCGGGTCGAGCAGGAACATCGTCCACTGCTCGCCGGGCTGGCCGGCGAACCGGAGGTAGGGCTCGATCACGAAGTCGGTGCCGGCCGCGCGCAGCCGGTCGGCCAGTTCGTGGAACTCCGCGACGGCGAGCAGCAGCCCGAAGTGCGGGACCGGCACGTCGTGCCCGTCCACCGCGTTGTGCGCGGACACCCCACGACCGGGCGCGAGGTGGGTGACGAACTGGTGGCCGCGCAGGTTCCAGTCGACCCAGGTGTCCGAACTGCGCCCCATCGCGCAGCCCAGCACCTCGCCGTAGAACCGCCGGGCCGCGCCCAGATCGTCGACCGGCACGGCCAGATGGAACCGGGGAATCGACGGAACGGGCGCGGTCATGACGGTCTCCTGTCTCCGAGCAACTCTCAGCGGGCTGACGCGTGGTCTCGCGCAGCGTTACTAGACCACAGTCAGACAGCCGCGTCGGCCGAGACCTCCTGTGTGTCGCGGGCGGCCACCAGCGCGGCGTGCGTCGGGCCGTCGGGCACCTCGGCCGGTCGGTTGACGGCGAACTCCTTGCGCAGCACCGGCACGACCTCCTCGCCGAGCAGGTCCAACTGCTCCAGCACGGTCTTGAGCGGCAGGCCGGCGTGGTCCATCAGGAACAGCTGGCGCTGGTAGTCGCCGAAGGACTCGCGGAAGGTCAACGTGCGGTCGATCACTTCCTGCGGGCTGCCCACCGTCAGCGGGGTCTGCTCGGTGAACTCCTCCAACGACGGGCCGTGTCCGTAGACCGGCGCGTTGTCGACGTAGGGCCGGAACTCACGCACCGCGTCCTGCGAGTTCCGGCGCATGAACACCTGTCCACCGAGGCCGACGACGGCCTGTTCCGGCGTGCCGTGCCCGTAGTGCGCGAAGCGCTCCCGGTACAGGCTGATCAGCTTGAGGTAGTGCTCCGTCGGCCAGAAAATGTTGTTGGCGAAGAAGCCGTCGCCGTAGTAGGCGGCCTGTTCGGCGATCTCCGGGCTGCGGATCGAGCCGTGCCAGACGAACGGCGGCACGCCGTCCAGCGGCCGGGGCGTCGAGGTGAAGCCCTGCAGCGGAGTACGGAACCGACCGGCCCAGTCGACCACGTCGGTGCTCCACAGTTCGTGCAGCAGCGCGTAGTTCTCCACGGCCAGCGGGAGGCCCTGCCGGATGTCCTGGCCGAACCACGGATAGACCGGGCCGGTGTTGCCGCGGCCCAGCATCAGGTCGACCCGGCCGTCGGCGAGGTGTTGCAGCATCGCGAAGTCCTCGGCGATCTTCACCGGGTCGTTCGTGGTGATCAGCGTCGTCGACGTGGACAGGATCAGCCGCGAGGTGCGGGCGGCGACGTAGCCGAGCATGGTGGTCGGCGAGGACGGCACGAACGGCGGGTTGTGGTGCTCACCGGTGGCGAACACGTCCAGCCCGACCTCCTCGGCCTTCAACGCGATGGTCACCATCGACTTGATCCGCTCGAACTCCGTCGGCGTCCGCCCGGTGGTCGGGTCGGTGGTCACGTCACCGACGGTGAAGATTCCGAACTGCATGCCAGTCACCCGCGCCCTAAACTAGTTGCTTACTCAACTACCCTGTCGAACGCCCGGGTCGCCCCCGCTATTCCTCCTCGACCAGGGCACACTGACCGGCGTGGCAGCCAAGCACAGCGCCGGCATCCTGCTCTTCCGGCGGACGAACGGAGTCATCGAGGTCCTGCTCGGGCACATGGGCGGACCGTTCTTCGCGCGCAAGGACGTGGGCGGCTGGTCCATCCCCAAGGGCGAGCGCAACCCGGACGAGGACCCGTTGCACGCGGCCCACCGGGAGTTCACCGAGGAACTCGGCCTGCCGGTGCCCGCCGGTGACCTGATCGAACTGGGCGACGCGAAGCAGGCCGGCGGCAAGATCGTCACCATCTGGGCGCTCGCCGGTGACCTCGATCCGGCCCGAATGGTGCCGGGCACGTTCGACCTGGAGTGGCCGCGAGGATCGGGCCGGATACAGGAGTTCCCCGAACTCGATCGGGTGAGCTGGTTCGACCTCGACACGGCCGGCACGAAGATCGTCGGCGGTCAGCGGCCGTTCCTCGACCGGCTCGCCGCCGAGCTCGACGAGACCGGGACACGGGGGTGAGTGACGACCGTCCGTCGGAACGGTCGCCACTCACGTCGCCCCCTGATCAGCCGGCCGCCGGGTCGGGCACGACCCGCAGCCAGGCCGCGGTGTCCGGCGGCAGCTTGCCCTCGGCCAGCTCGTTGCTGACCAGCAGCACCCGCTCGTGCGCCGGCAGGTCGACCGGCTCGCCGGAGGTGTTGACCACGCACCGGAAGTCGGCGCCCCGGTCGAAACTGAGCACGCCCTCAGGAGCGGGCAGCCAGCGCAGCGACTCGGTGTGCAGCGCGGCCTCGGCGCGCCGGATCAGCAGCGCCCCCCGGTAGAGCTCCAGCATCGAGTCCGGTTGCCCGGTCTGGGCCTCCACTGTGCGGCCGGCCCAGTGCGCGGGCTGCGGCAGCCACGGTGGCGCGGTCGCGTCCGCCGGGCTGAAGCCGAACGGCGGCTCACCGCCCGACCACGGGATCGGCACCCGGCAGCCGTCCCGGCCCCGGTCGGTGTGGTCCGACCGGCTCCAGATCGGGTCCTGCAACAGCTCGTCGGGCAGGTCCTCGACCTCCTCCAGGCCGAGTTCCTCGCCCTGATAGATGTACACCCCGCCGGGCAGCGACAGCGCCAGCAGCGCCGCAGCCCGCGCCCGCCGCTCGCCCAGCACCAGGTCGACCGGCTCGCCGATCCGCCGGTCGGCCATGTCGAAGGAGGTGTCCTTGCGGCCGTACCGGGTGACATCGCGGACCACGTCGTGGTTGGACAGCACCCAGGTGGCCGGCGCCCGCACGGGCGCGTGCGCGGCCAGCGTCTCGTCCACGTTCGCCCGCAACTGCTCGGCATCCCAGGCCCGGCAGAGGAAGTCGAAGTTGAACGCGACGTGCAGCTCGTCCGGCCGCAGGTACCGGGTGAAGCGCTCGGTGTCGGGCAACCAGATCTCGCCGATCAGCGCCCGGCTGCCGGGGTACTCGTCGGAGATCCGCCGCCAGGCCCGGTAGACATCGTGCACGTCGTCCCGGTCGAGGAACGGGTGCACCTGACCCTCGGCGGGTTCCGGGTCCAGTTCGGACAGCAGCGGGTCCTTGGTGAGCAGCGCGGCCGAGTCGATCCGCACGCCGTCCACGCCCCGGTCGAACCAGAACCGGAGGATCTCCTCGAACTCGTGCCGCACCTTGGGGTTGGCCCAGTTGAAGTCCGGCTGCTCGGGCGCGAACAGGTGCAGGTACCAGTCCCCCGCCGTGCCGTCCGGGTTGGTCGTCCTGGTCCAGGCCGGGCCGCCGAAGATGGACGACCAGTTGTTCGGTGGCAGCTCACCGTGCTCGCCGCGGCCGGGCCGGAACCAGAAGCAGTCCCGTTCGGCGGCACCCGGCCCGCCGGACAGCGCGCGCTGGAACCACGGGTGGGCCGAGGAACAGTGGTTGGGCACGATGTCGATGATGATCCGGATGCCGTAGCCGTGCGCGTCCGCGATGAGTTTCTCGGCCTCGCCGAGCGTGCCGAACACCGGCTCGATGTCGCGGTAGTCGGCCACGTCGTACCCGCCGTCGGCCATCGGCGAGGGGTACCAGGGGTTGAGCCACAGCGCGTCGACGCCGAGTTCGGACGCGTGCGGGAGGCGCGAGCGCAGCCCGTCGAGGTCGCCGACGCCGTCGCCGTTTCCGTCGGCGAAACTGCGCAGGTAGACCTGATAGATCACCGCGTCGCGCCACCAACGGTCATTACTCTGGACAGGGTTGGGCTCGCCCACGGCGCGTCCTCTCTCTCCGAACAAGAGCAGCGGTTCGGGGTCAGGTAGGTATTCGACGCGCGGCATTAGTCCGCGCGCCCGGTTGGTCAGCTTCGTACGCCGGCCTTGTTGCTGCTGCCGCAGCTTTTTGCGCAGGCCGTTCGATTGTTGTTCTGTTGGATTGTTTCGGTGGTCAGCCCTTGATGCTGCCGGCGCCGATGCCGGCGATGATGTGCCGTTGGAACACCAGGAAGACGGCCACCATCGGAATACTGGCCAGCACCAGTGCTGCCATGGTCTCGTTCAGCGGCAGGTTGGCCGCCAGTTGCACCACCGCGACGCTGATCGGCTGCTTGCTGGTGTCGCTGAACACCAACAGCGGCCAGAGGAAGTCCTGCCACACGGCGACCACCGCGAAGATCGACACCACGCCCAGCACCGGGCGGGACATCGGCAGGACCAGGTACCACAGGGCGCGGATCGGGCCGGCGCCGTCCAGCGTGGCGGCCTCGATCAGCTCGCGCGGGATCTGGTCGAAGAACCGCTTGAGCAGGTACAGGTTGAACGCGTTGGCCACCGCGGGCAGCCAGATCGCCAGCGGCGTGTTCAACAGGTTCAGGTGGATCAGCGGCATGTCCACCACGGTCAGGTACTTGGGCACCAGCAACGCTGAGGCCGGCACCATCAGGGTGGCCAGAATGCCGCCCAGGATCAGCTGGCCGAGTACCGGCTTGAGCTTGGACAACGCGTACGCGGCCGCGGTGCAGAACACGATCTGCAGCAGCCACGCGCCGACCGCCTGGACCACCGTGTTGGTCAGGTACTGCGCCAGGTCCATCTTGGACCAAGCCTGGGAGAAGTTGCTCCCCAGCCAGTGCGTCGGCACCAGCGTCGGCGGCACGCTGACCATTTCCGGCGTCGACTTGAACGCGCCGGTGACCATCCAGTACATCGGGAAGAGAAAAGCGAGCACGAACAGTACCAGAACGACGGAGAAGACCGTCCAGTAGATCGACTTACCCCGGCGGGTGCGCAGTGCCATCGGCGAGGCGAGAGTACGCGCCCCCTGGGTCAGTGTGGTGGCCATCGCGAATCACCTCATCAATCCTGGTTGCGGGTCAGCCGGAGGTAGAAGGCCGAGAAGATGGCGAGGAAAACCAGCAGCAGCACGGACAACGCACACGCGGCGCCGTAGTCGAAATAGACGAACGCGTACTTGTAGATCAGGTACAGCACGGTGATCGTCGCGTCCTGCGGCCCGCCGCCGGTGATGATGAACGGCTCGGTGAACACCTGCATGGTGGCCACGATCTGCAGCAGCATCAACATCAGCATCACGTACCGGGTCTGCGGCACGGTGACGTGCCGGACCCGCTGCAGGATGTTCGCGCCGTCCAGCTCGGCCGCCTCGTACAGGTCGCCGGGCACGTTCTGCAGGGCGGCCAGGTAGATCAGCACGGTGCCACCCATGTTGGCCCAGGTGGACACGAGCACCAGCGAGATGATCGCGGTGCTGGTCGAGTTGGTCCAGTCCGAGGTGGGCAGGTGCAGGAACCGCAACGCGTCGTTGAACAACCCGTCACCCGGGTCGTAGAACCACTTCCACAGGATCGCGGTGATCACCGGCGGGATCATCACGGGTAGGTAGACCAGCAACCGGAACAGCGTGCGCGCGTGCCGCATCTCGTTGAGCACCACGGCCAGCACGAACGGGATGGCGAACCCGATCACCAGCGCGATGCCGGTGAACTCGAAGGTGTTGCGCCAGGCCGCGACGAATTCCGGATCGGTGAACAGCCGGTGGAAGTTCTTCCAGCCCACCCAGGTCGAGGTGCCGACGAAGTTGGTGTGCTGGAAGCTCAGCAGCACCGCCCGGACGATCGGGTACCAGGAGAACACCGCGAAGCAGAGCACTCCGCCGGCCAGCAGCGTGTACGCGATCAGGTTGTCGGCGACCTTACGGCGCAACCGGCCACGGCCCCGGCCGACCCGGCTGACTTGCGTCAACCGGGTCGGCCCTGCCGGCGTGACCGTTGTGCTGTCGGTAGTGGCGGTCATCGTCGGCGCCGGGTCACTGGTTGGCCAGCAGCGTGTCGACCTTGGTCGACGCGTCACTGAGCAGCTGCGGGATGTTGGCGTTCTGGTTGGTCAGTACGGCCGACATCACGCCGTCGAGCACCGAGTAGATCTCCTGGGCGTCCGGCGGTTCGATCTTGCCGGGCATCGTGGTCATCGTGTCCTCGAACAGCTTGTAGTTCTCCGCGGGCACGGTGGCGTACTTGGCCTTGGCCGCCTGGTCGGTGGTCGCGGTCGCGCCGCCCCACAGGTCGGGCTCGGGCAGGCCGACGGGCAGGTTCTGCGCCTTGGACCGCTGGTAGTTGAACTGGCCGAGGCCCGGGGTGAGGTTTTCGTAGGTCAGCCACTGCACGCCGGCCTTGATCTGCGCCGGGGTGTCCTTGACGTTGAACATGTAGCCGTCGCCGCCGAGCAGGGTGGCCTTGTTGCCGGGCATCGGCGCGACGACGAGGTCGGAGTAGGAACCCTGGTACTGCTTGACCAACGTCGGGATGTTGTCCGGCGCGGCGACGTACATGCCCAGCTTGCCCGCGCCCATCAGCGCCTGCACGTCGGGAATGGTCAGCAGTTGCTTGCTGCCCATGCTGTTGTCGGTCCAGCGCATGGTTTGCAGGTTCTGCAACACCGCGACGCCGGCCGGGCTGTTGAACGCGGCCTTCTTGCCGTCGGCGCTGACCATGCTGCCGCCCTGCGAGTCCAGCTCGGCAGTGAAGTGCCAGCCGCCCTCGTTGCTCGCGCTGAAGTCGGCATAGCCGACCATGCCGTTGCCCAGCGCGGCGATCTTCTTGGCGTCCTGCTGGACCTCGGCCCAGGTGCGCGGCGGCGAGTTCGGGTCCAGACCGGCCTGGCTGAAGACCTTCTTGCTGTAGACCAGGCCCATCGAGTAGTTGGTCTTGGGCAGGCCGTAGTAGTGGCCGTCAGGCCCCTTGAACACGTTGAGCGTGGAGGCCTGGATGTCGTTCAGGCCGGGCACGGCACTGACGTAGTCGTTGATGTCCGCGGCCTGTCCTTCGGCGACCACCCGGGCGACATCGGTGTAGTAGACGTAGAAGACGTTCTCCTCCTGGCCGCCGGCCAGCTTCGCGTCGAAGGTCTTCGGGTCGTCACAGGGGAACTCGTCCTTGGGGACGATGGTGATGTTCGGGTGCAGCTTCTCGAACGAGGCGATGTCGTCGGTGAAGTTCTTCCTGTCGATGGGATCGCTGGTCGGCGGTTCGCAGTTGACCGTGATGCTCACCGCACCGTTCGCACTGTCTCCGTTACTCGACGAACTACAGGCGACGAGGGTGAGCGCACCGCCCGCCGCGAGGGATAACGCGGCAAGTCTGCGTAGCCGGGGAGTCCTCATCGTTGTGAACCCTTCTGAACGCGGACGCCTCGACAGGGCCGAGGCTGCCTTGATGTGATAGGCAGCACTCAACCATGCCAAACAGATTGCCGCAATATCCTGATGAGAACTCGCAAGTTATTGACTATGCGAGCCGACCATGGGATCAGCCGATCGACCGCCCGCCGCTGCCCCAGGACCGGACCGAACCGGGTGCCGGGCCGGTCGACCCCCGGACCACCAGTTCCGGCTCGAACAGCAGCTCGTCGTGGGTGACCCGGACGCCGGAGATCTCCTTGGTCAGCAGCTCGACGGCGGCCTGCCCCATCCAGTCGATCGGCTGCCGGATCGTGGTCAGCGGCGGTTCGGTGCAGCTCATCAACGCGGAGTCGTCGTAGCCGACCACCGACACGTCCCCGGGGCAGGACAGCCCCTGCCGGCGGACCGCACGGATCGCGCCCAGCGCGAGCGGGTCACTCGCACAGACCAGTCCGGTGAACCCGCCGCGGACCAGCCGGGCCGCGGCGGCCTGGCCGCCCTCCACCCCGAACAGGGTGTGCTCGACCGCGTCGGCCGGCAGGTCGATGCCCAGTTGGGCGGCGAGCTGGGTGGCCGCGGCGAGCTTGCGCCGGGACGGGATGTGGTCCGGCGGGCCGAGCACCAGGCCGATCCGCTGGTGGCCAAGCGAGACCAGGTGCCGGATCGCCTGCTCGACGGCGACCGTGTCGTCGCAGCTGACCCGGGGGAAGTCCAGGTTGTCCATGGACGCGTTGAGCAGCACCGTGGGCAGCCTGCGCTCGGCCAGCAGGGCGTAGTGGTCGTGCGGCGACTCCGCCTCGGCGTACCGGCCGCCGAAGAACACCACGCCGGAGACCTGCTGCTGCAACAGCAGCGCGACGTAGTCCGCCTCGGACACGCCGCCCGCGGTCTGCGTGCAGAGCACCGAGGTGAACCCCTGCTGGGCCAGCGCACCCCCGACGACCTCGGCGAACGACGGGAAGATGGGGTTCTGCAGCTCCGGCAGCACCAACCCGACCAGCCGGGCCCGCTCCCCGCGCAGCTGCGTCGGCCGCTCGTATCCGAGCACATCAAGGGCGGTCAGCACGGCCATCCGGGTCGCGTCGGACACACCCGGCTTCCCGTTGAGCACCCGGCTCACCGTGGCTTCGCTGACGCCAACTTTCTTGGCTACTTCCGCAAGTCTCCGTGCCATGCGCGCAAGTATACGCCAGACCGTGCAAGAACTTGCGTAAAAACCGCAAAACCGCCCTGTCGCGGGGGCCCTGTCGCGACAGCGCCGAGGGAGGGCCAGGAGCGAAGCGACCTCACCCACCGCCCGCCCGCGGTACCCACACCGCCCGCGCTGCCCGCACGACCGCGCCCCTACGTGCCACGATGGAACCGCCCACCCACTGAGAGCAGCCGCCGGGACCGCCAACAGTATGCCTACAGTGAATCGACCCGGCACAGCTTTCGGTACGTGAGGAGAGTCCAGGATGAGCGTGTCCGCCCAGGACCGGTCGGCGCGGATCGAGGAGCATCCCCTGGACAACGCGGTCTGGGCCGCACTGACCGGCCCGTTCCACGCCCGCTTCGCCGAGATCAACGGCCAGGCCGCGCGCTACCAGACCGACGTCGCGCCGTTCACCACGCTGGCCACCGGCGCCGACGAGCACGCCTGGGCGCAGCTGGCCGAACTGGTCGGTCCGGGCGCGGAGGTCTCGGTGGTGGCGCCGGACGGTGTCGCGCTGCCGCCCGGCTGGACGGTGGCCACCGCACTGCCCGGCGTGCAGTTGATCGACGCGGGTATCGAGGCGGTGCCCGACGAGGAGGCCGTGCGGCTCGGCCCGGCCGACGTGCCGGAGATGCTCGACCTGGTGGCCCGCACCCGACCCGGACCGTTCCTGCCGAGGACGATCGAGCTGGGCACGTATCTGGGCATCCGCCGGGACGGCGCGCTGATCGCGATGGCCGGCGAGCGACTGCACCCGCCGGGCTGGACGGAGATCAGCGCGGTCTGCACCGACGCCGCCTACCGCGGTCAGGGCCTGGGCACCCGATTGGTCAAGGCGGTCGCGGCCGGCATCCGGGACCGGGGCGAGACCCCGTTCATGCACGCGGCGGCGAGCAACACCAACGCGATCCGGCTGTACACCTCGCTGGGCTTCCAGCTGCGCCGCCGGCCGTCGTTCAGCCTGATCCGCGTGCCCGGCCGGTAGTCGGGTAGATCCGTTGTCCGCAGGGCAATTCCGCCTATTTTAATGGTCTAGACCTTATCTGTCCAGGTGGCTCCGCCGGACGGGGTTGCGGCATCGATTCAGGTCTTGACACCGAGGTGGTCTAGTCCAATTGTGAGATCACCCGCACAACCCCACCCCGCGGTGACCCGCCCAGCCCCAGCAGGTCCCGGGTCGCTTCGCTCTTGGCCCTGACGCACCGTCACGTGACAGGGCTCAACTAGGAGAGCCATGCCCTTACCCAAGTTCGTCATGGTCGCCGCGGCCGCCGCGGCGACCACCGTGACCGCGGCCGGCCTGCTGATCACCGGCGCAGGCGCGGCGAGCGCCGCGACCCTGCCGACCCACTTCTACGCGCCCTACTTCGAGGCTTGGATGGGCGACAGCCCGGCGACGCTGTCCCAGCAGTCCGGCGCGAAGGACCTGACCCTGGCCTTCCTGCAGACCGCCAGCCAGGGCTCCTGCACGATCGACTGGAACGGCGACACCTCCACCCCGGTGTCCTCGGCGACCTACGGCAGCGACATCACCTCGATCCGGGCCGCCGGCGGCGACGTGATCCCCTCGCTCGGCGGCTACACCGCCGACACCACCAACACCGAGATCGCCGACAGCTGCACGAATGTCGCCTCGATCGCGGCCGCCTACGAAAGCCTCGTCACCACCTACGGCGTCACCCGGATCGACCTGGACGTGGAAGCCGACTCGCTGAACAACACCGCCGGCATCGACCGCCGCAACAAGGCGATCGCGATGGCTGAGGCGTGGGGTTCGAGCACCGGCCACACGATCCAGTTCCAGTACACGATCCCGACCAACCAGACGAGTCTGAACCCCAGCGAGACCAGCCTGATGCAGGACGCGATCAGCGACGGGGCGGTGATCAGCGAGTACAACATCATGACCTTCGACTACTACACCGGCACCCCGCACGAGATGGCCACCGACACCGAGACCGCGGCCGCCTCGCTGGAAAGCGAACTGGCCGGCCTGTACCCGTCCAAGAGCAGCGCGCAGCTGTGGGCGATGGTCGGCATCACCGAGATGATGGGCATCGACGACTACGGCGCAGCCGAGACCTTCACCACCGCCGACGCGACCACGGTGGAGAACTGGGCGGTCTCCAAGGGCATCAGCGAACTGTCCTACTGGGCCCTGCAGCGCGACAACGGCGGCTGCGTCGGCACCGGTGGCTCGGGCACGTGTTCGGGTGTCTCGCAGAGCACCTGGCAGTTCAGCAAGGCGTTCGAGCCGTTCGCCGGTGGTACGACGGGCACGCCGACCAACGACTTCTCGCTGTCGGTGTCGCCGGCCTCGGCGTCGATCGCACCCGGCGCCTCCACCACGGCCAAGGTCAGCACGGCGGTGACCTCGGGCTCGGCCCAGTCGGTCAGCCTGTCGGCCGGCGGCGCCCCGGCCGGGGTGACCGTGTCGTTCAACCCGGCGTCGGTCACCGCAGGCGGCTCGTCGACCGTCACGGTCGCCGCGTCGTCCACCGCGGCGGCCGGCACGTACTCGATCACGCTGACCGGCGCGGCCGCCTCCGGTAGCCACACCGCCGCGCTCAGCGTGACGGTCACCGGCTCCGGCGGCACCGGCGGGGGCAGTCTGACCAACGCCGGGCTGGAGAGCGGGAGCCTGAGCCCGTGGACCTGCCAGCCCGGTGGTGCCGTGGTGAGCAGCCCGGTGCACTCCGGCAGCCACGCGCTCCAGGCCGCGGCGACCTCGTCGCAGACGGGTGAGTGCGACCAGACGATCACCGTGTCGGCCAACAGCAGCCACACGCTCAAGGCATGGGTGCAGGGCAACTACGCCTACGTCGGGGTGTCCGGCGGGGCGACCGCGAGCACCTGGGCCTCAGGCAGCGGCTGGACCCAGTTGACGGTGCCGTTCACGACGGGCGCCTCGGGCACGGTCACCGTGTACGTGCACGGCTGGTACGCCCAGGGCAACGTCTACGCGGACGACTTCACCGTCAGCTAGCCGAAAAGTCCCCGGAATCGTTGCGGGAGCCTCCCGTCGGCGGGAGGCTCCCGCGACCCGTCCCGCTCAGCGCTCGCCCGCGGCCAGGGTGAGCTCGTAGTGCAGGGTCCGGTAACGCAGCAGCCGGTGCGCCAGTGGCACCAGGAAGCCCTGCAACAGCCGGTGCCGGCCGGCCAGTAGCCGGGCCGCCCGCCGCGCCTGCGCGCCGCTCAGCAGCAGCGCGGTGCCCGGCACGGCAGGCCCCCTCGCCCGCCCGCGGATCGTCGACGGGGCGACGGTGACGGCCGGATTGTTGTGTAGCCGCTTGGCTTTTCCCGCCGTGTCCCAGGTCCGGAAGTAGCCGTGCGCGCCGTCGACCGCGAGGCTGACCGCGGTGCCGACGCCGGTGCCGTCGCGCCGGAACGTCGTCAGCAGCACCGTTGACTGCCGCGCGAACCCCGCCAGCGGCTCGGCTGTTGATGGCTGATTCGAATTGCTCATGGTGACCTCACGCCGGTCTCGTCGGTTCGGTGTCATCCAGTCGGACGAGACAGCCAATCGAAACGTGACAGCCAGGTCGCCTTGGTGACCATCCCCGCCCGGACCAGCGACAGAGCGCGGTACGCCGCTCATTTATTGGTCTAGTCCAAACCCTTGACACTGATAGTTGGTCTAGTCCACATTCGGGCTATCAGTGGTGAACTCGCTACTCCGAGCAACAGGAGGCAGCAGATGCGAGTATCCAAACGCGCGGCGCTGGCGTTCGGCACCGCCAGCGCGCTCGTGCTCGCGGCGCTCAGCGTGGTGGCCGGCCAGAGCGCGGCGGCCGGGCCCGCTCCGGCGGCGGCCGCGGCCAGTCCGAGCGGCGGAATCTCGGTCGCGTACTACGACCAGTGGAGCATCTACCAGAACGCGTACTACCTGAAGAACCTGGCCAACTCCGGCGCGGCGAGCAAACTCAACTATCTCATCTACGACTTCGAGAACGTCGACCCGACCAACCTGACCTGCTTCGAGTCGACCAAGGCCAGCGATCCCGATCCGGCCGGCGAGAACGACCCGAACGCCGGCGACGGCGCCGGTGACCAGTTCGCCGACTACCAGAAGTCCTTCGACTCCAGCATCAGCGTGGACGGCACGTCCGACGTGTGGAACCAGCCGATTGCCGGCAACTTCCACCAGTTGCAGGAACTGAAGTTGAAATACCCGAATCTGAAGATCCTGCTGTCCATCGGCGGCTGGACCTATTCGAAGTACTTCTCCGATGTCGCCGCGACCAGCGCGTCCCGGCAGAAGTTCGTCAGCTCGTGCGTCGACATGTTCCTCAAGGGCAACATCCCGGCCTCGGGCGGTTACGGCGGCCCGGGCACGGCGGCGGGAATCTTCGACGGCTTCGACATCGACTGGGAGTACCCGGGTTCGACCGGCGGGCACCTGGGCAACCACGTGAGCGCCAACGACACCGCGAACTACACCGCCCTGCTGGCCGAGTTCCGCAGCGAGCTCAACACGCAGGGCGCGGCGGCCGGCAAGTCCTACGCGCTCACCGCGGCACTGCCGGCCGGTCAGGACAAGATCGCCAAGCTCCAGACGAACCAGATCGCGCAGTACCTGAACTTCGGCGACCTGATGAGCTACGACATGCACGGCGGTTTCGAGGCGACCGGGCCGACCAACTTCGCCGACCCGCTCTACCAGTCACCCAGTGACCCGTCCGCGCCGGTTTCCCCGGGCACCGAGAAATACGCGACCGACAACGCGGTGAAGGCATACACCCAGGGCGATCCGGCCTACGGCATAGCCGGCGGGTTCCCGGCGAGCAAACTGACGCTCGGCATCCCGTTCTACTACCGCGGCTGGACCGGGGTGCCCGCCGGCAGCAACCACGGGCTCTACCAGACTGCGAGCGCACCGGCCGCCGGCGCGTCGGACAGCGGAAACGTCGCGGGCATCAGGATGTACAAAGAACTGACCGGGACGGTGGACAATCCCGCGGACACCTTCTGGGATCCGGTTTCCCAGTCGGCCTGGTTCTACGACGGCACGAACTTCTGGACCGGCGAGTCGGCCCAGTCGATCAAGGCCCGCACCGACTACGTGCACTGCAACGGCCTGGCCGGCACGATGATGTTTTCCATGTACGACCTCAACGATCCGGCGAACACGCTGTTCAACGACGTGACCGGCGATCTTGCGGGAAGTACGACCAGCTGCACCAACCCACCGCCGACGACC
>DATATV010000043.1:0-37243 GCA_036268615.1 Pseudonocardiaceae bacterium | reverse complement strand
AACCAACCGCGGACTTGCTGTCCCGAACCCCGACCACGCCGGCGACACCGAGATTCACCTCGACACAGTTACCGCCGTTCGGCCCACAGAATGTCGAGCGCAGCCAGTTACCATCGGGCAGAACCATGGCGTCCGGCGCAGATTCAGGGAATTTGTCAGCGGCCATTCTGATCTCCTCGGGTTCGACAGGGCGGTCGACACGGCGATTAATCGTCCACTAGGATTAATCCCCACGCAACCAGGGAGGTGACCAGCATGACTGCTTCTGTCGGACACACAGCGCACACGAATTTGCCCGCCTGCGCAAATCAATCCGCCGACCGGGTGATAATGCCGTTTGTCGTGTCCGGCACCGTTCACGGAGAGTTGGTGAGTGCGAATGCACTGACCATCACCGACATCATCGATCGCATAACGGCCTGGATCGCCGAGGACGAGCAGGCCACGGGCTACTGGCAGCTCAGCGAGCAGCAGCACGACGTGGTCCCACTGGCCCTGCGACACCGGCCCGGCCGGGTGCGCGCGGTCCGGCGGTTGACCCATGTGGTGCGACTCGTGCCCGGAATGCGACTCGGCGTGATGTTGACGAGCCTGTGCGGGGAGCAGTTGGCGATCACCGACGCCGAGGCGGTGCCGTTCGGAGCAGGGATGCCGTGTGAGAACTGCCTGTTCCTGGCTGCTGGGGTGGGTGCACAGCTCCGGTAGCTTTCAGCTGGGTTGTTGTTTCAGGGGCGGGGTCGGTTCGCTCCTGGCTCTCCCACGTCGCTGGCGCGACAGGTTCAGGGACGGTCGCTTCGCTCCTGGCCCTCCCACGTCGCTGGCGCGACAGGGCCCCACGTGAGATCGCGTGGGCCGTGGTGCGGATCAGGGCGGCCAGTGCGCTGGGGTCGGCGTCGGCCGAGCGGACCACCAGCGAGACCGCGGCCACCACCGTGCCCTCGTGGTCGAGGATCGGCGCGGCCACCGACAGCGCGTCCATCGTCACCTGCCGGTCACTGACCGCGTAGCCCTCCCGGCGCACGTCCGCGAGCACCGCCCGCAACCGGGTCGGATCGACCACGGTCCGCGCGGTCAGCCGGCGCAGCGGTCCGGCCAGCACCTCCTCCTGCACCTCGGCCGGCGCGTTGGCCAGCAGCACCAGCCCGACGCCGGTGGAGTGCAGCGAGAACCGGCCGCCGACCCTGGTCAGCACCCGCACCGATCCCCGGCCGGCGATCCGCTCCACGTAGACCACCTCCAGCCCCTCCCGCACGGCGAGCTGCACGTTCTCGTGAGTCACCTCGTAGAGGTCCTCCAGGTAGGGCATGACCAGCTCACGCAGGCCGAGACCGCGCGGGGCCAGCGCGGCGACCTCCCAGAGCCGCAGGCCGATCCGGTAACGCCCGTCCGGTCCACGTTCCAGCGCACCCCATTCGACCAGCTCGGCCACCCGGCGGTGCGCGGTGGGCACCGAGACGCCGGCCCGCCGGGCCAGTTCGCTGAGCGTCAGCTCGGGCGTGGCCGGTGAGAACGCGGCCAACAGTGCGAGCACCTTGCTGGTCACCGACGCTGACGGCACCACTGCCTCCACGGACGGTTCAGATGTCCAGCACCAACCGCGGGGTGCGGGAGCGGGACACACAGATCATCATCGTGTCACCGGCCGCGCGCTCGTCCTCGGTGAGCAGCGAGTCCCGATGGTCGGGCACGCCGGCCAACACGGTCGTCTCGCAGGTGCCGCAGGTGCCCTCCTGGCAGGAGGACAGCACCGCGACCCCGGCTTCCTCGACCACCGACAGAATGGACCGGTCGGCCGGCACCCGCACGGTCGGCCCGGCCCGGGCCAGCTCCACCTCGAACGCGTCCGTCGGCCGCTCGTCGGGCCGGGCGGTGAACCGCTCCACGTGCGCGGCCGGGCACCGCTGTTCGACCGCCGCCAGCAACGGCTCCGGCCCACAGCAGTACACCGCCCCCGGGAACCCGGCCACGGCGTCCAGGTCCAGCAGGCCGTGCTCGTCCTGCGGCCACACGCGGACCCGGTCCCCGTAGCGCTCGGCCAGCTCCGACCGGAAGGCCATCGAGGCCCGGGTCCGCCCGCCGTAGAGCAACCGCCAGTCCGCCCCGGTCGCGGCGAGCGCGGCCAGCATCGGCCGGATCGGGGTGATGCCGATCCCGCCGACGACGAACAGGTACCGCGGCGCGGCCACCAACGCGAAGTGGTTGCGCGGCCCGCGCACCCGTACCCGGTCACCCGCGGCGAGCCGGTCGTGCACAAACGCCGACCCGCCCCGCCCGGCCGGTTCCCGCAGCACGGCGATCCGCCAACCCGCCCGGTCGGCCGGGTCGCCGCACAGCGAGTACTGACGTTCCAGGCCCGGACCGAGCACCAGCTCGACGTGCGCCCCCGGCTGCCACTCCGGCAGCGGCCCGCCGTCGACGGGTCGCAAGGTCAGCCCCACCACGCCCGCGGCCAGCAACTCGCGGCTGTGCACGACCAGCTCCAGGTCCATCACCGGTCACCTCCGACGCCGACCGGCCGGCGCGGCACCGACGGCTCAACTGGTTGCCGCACCACGGAATCCACGTGGCCGTGACCGTCGGGGTGGGCCAGCAGCCAATCCCAGAGCAGCACCGGATCGTCGGCCTGGAACTCTGCCCCGCAGTGGCAGACGCCAAGCAGCAGATCGGTGCCCAGCACCCAGTGCACCCGGTAGACCTGCTCCCCGGTGAGCATCCGGGGCTCGCCGGTCACGCCGACCCCACCGGCACCGCCCGGCCGGCCTGCGTCATCCTGGCCAACATCCGCCGCGCCGCGAGGCCGCCGGTGTCGATGTTGACCGACAGCTCCTGATAACCGTCCGGTTCGGACTCCAGTACCTGTTCCAGGATGTTCAGCGCGGCCACGTCCTGCAACACCACGGTCCGGTTGTTCTCCCCGAGGAAGTCCGACACCGACTCGTCAGCCAGGGCGAAATCCCTTGCCACCGCCCAGAAGTCGTGCGTGCTGTGCTCGGTCTCGGGGGTGATCGCGTAGACCACCTCGACGTGGAACGCGGCCGGGTCGGTGCCGCCCGGGTCGGGCAGCACGCCGGCCGGCGCGATCCGGCTGTGCAGCAGGTACAGGCATGGCGGCCGGTACTCGATGTCCTGCCAACGGGTGATCCGCCCCTGGATACCGGTGGACCGCGCGTAGAACGGCGGGCAGGCCGCGTCGGCCATCCGCCTGCTCACGTAGATGACTCCGTTGGCCTCGTCCACCTCGGTGTTGATCGGCGTCTCCGCGACCTCCGGCGTGCCGATGTAGCCGCCGTGCAGGTAGGTCTCGTGCGACAGGTCGAGCAGATTGTCCACGAGCAGCCCGTACCGCGCGGCGAGCGGCTCCATCCCGGACACCGTCGTGTATCCGGGGTCGACCAGCCAGGGCGCGCGCGGGATCGGGGTGGACCCGGCTCGGTCCCGGTCACCGATCCACACCCAGACGAACGAGTCCTGCTCGACCACCGGATAGCCGGCTACCCGAGCGGTCCGCGGGATGCGGCGCTGGCCGGGCACGGCCACACACGCGCCGCTGCTGTCGTAGGTGAAACCGTGGTAGCCGCAGACCACCCGGTCGCCGTCCAGCCGGCTCTCCGAGAGCGGGAACCGGCGGTGCACGCACCGGTCGGCCAGCGCCACCGCTTCGCCGGATTCGGTGCGGTACAAGACAAGCGGCTCGCCGAGCACAGTCCGGGCGAGCAGTTCCCGGCCGACTTCGCGACCGTAGGCGGCCACGTACCACTGGTTGCGGACAAACGCACTCATCTGGCTCTCCGGCTCCATCGACGAAACCCCACCCTCGCTGTCCACGAGGGTGGGGCTCGTCACCCGGTGCCGGCCATCGCCGTTTTCACTGAGTGAAAAACTATTGTCCGCGTCGAACGCGGACGGGTTCAGCCGTTGTAGGCGCGGTTCTCCCGGTTTCCCCGGAACTCCCGACGCTGGCCCTGGCCACCACGGCCGCCACCCGCGCTGGGCGAACGGTCCCGCTGGCCGAACTGGCCACCGCCACGCCGACCGTTGCCCGAGTAGCCGCCACTGCGGCCGTTGCGCGGCCGGGCTGCGGGCTCCGGCTCGTCGGGCACCGGCTCGCCGCTGGGCTGACGGGCACCGGTGATCCGGCTCAGTTCCTCGTCGCCGGGCCGCACCCGCATGCTGTTGGGCTTGACGCCGGCCCGTGCGGTCAGGCTGAGCACCTGGCGACGCTCGGCCATGGTGGCCAGGGTCACCACCGTGCCGGTCGCGCCGGCCCGGGCGGTACGGCCCGCGCGGTGCAGGTAGTCCTTGTGGTCGGCCGGCGGGTCGACGTGCAGAACCAGGCTCACGTCCTCGACGTGGATGCCACGGGCCGCCACGTCGGTGGCGACCAGCACCGGGGTCACGCCGTCCTTGAAGTCGGCGAGAATCCGGGTGCGGGCGCTCTGCGCCTTGCCACCGTGCAGCGCGCCGGCGCGGACACCGACCGAGCGCAGCCGCTTGGCCAGCTTGTCCACCTGGTGCTTGGTGCGCACGAACATGATGGTGCGACCCTCACGGGCACCCACCTCGACGACGACGTTCTGCTTGTCCTCGCCGGTCACCAGCAGGACGTGGTGGTCCATGGTGCTGATGCTCGCGGTCGCCGGAGCGACCGAGTGCACAACCGGGTTCTTCAGGTAGGCGCGCACCAGCGCGTCCACGCCACCGTCGAGGGTGGCCGAGAAGAGCATCCGCTGACCGTCCTGCTGGGTCAGGTCGAGGATTTCCCGGACCTGGGGCAGGAAGCCCATGTCAGCCATCTGGTCGGCCTCGTCGATCGCGGCGAACCCGATGTCGGACAGGATGGCCGTGCCCTGGCGGACATGGTCGGACAGCCGGCCGGGGGTGGCGATGAGCAGGTCGACGCCGAGCCGAAGCGCGTCCACCTGGCGGACGAACGAGGTGCCGCCGACAACGGTGCGGCAGCGCAGACCCAGCGCGCGAGCGAACGGGGTGAGCGCGTCGGTGACCTGCATGGCCAGTTCGCGGGTGGGCACGAGCACCAGCGCGCGGGGGCGCTTGGGCTTGGCGTGGCCGGTGGAGAGCTGAACCAGCAGGGGCAGACCGAACGCGAGCGTCTTGCCGGAGCCGGTGGCGGCCCGGCCGAGCACGTCCCGACCGGCGAGCGCGTCGGGCAGGGTGGCCGCCTGGATCGGGAACGGGGTGTGCGCGCCGCCTGCGGCGAGCGTGTCGACCAGAACCTGGGGCAGGCCGAGTTCGGCGAACGTGGGGAGCGGACCGTCGGGCACGGTGTTGATCGGCTCGGGGAACGCCGGAGCCTGCTCGACCGGACGGGTGACCGGGCCCCGGTGCCCGTTCGGCCGACGACGAGGCGGCCGGCGAGCGTACTCAGGGCGTGCGGACACTACAGACATACAAAAACCTCTCCGAAACGTGGCACGTCTCAGAGAGGTATATGCACACCGATGTGCCACTACCTAAAAGGACGAGCCAGGCGCACTGTGCGCCGATGGGACCGCGATGACTGCACCGGAGACTGCCGTCACGGGCAGGCACAACACATGGGTCGTGCTCGGTGCGACCTAGCTAGTCTACCGGACACATGAAGGTCATCCGGACACAGGGAGGTTTCAGGTGGCGACCAGCCCAGACTACGTCCGGGACGGTGCGGAGATCTACCGCCGGTCATTCGCGACCATCCGGGCCGAGGCCGACCTGACCGGCATACCCGCTGACCTGGTCGATGTCGCGGTGCGGATGGTGCACGCGTGCGGGATGACCGATCTCGTGGCCGACCTGGCATGGTCGCCGGACGTGGCGCGGAACACGCGCGCGGCGCTGCTCGGCGGCGCGCCTGTGTTGTGCGACACCGCGATGGTCGCCGCCGGGGTGATCCGCCGTCGGCTGCCCGCCGACAACGAGGTGATCTGCGCGCTGGCCGATCCGCGCGTGCCTGACCTGGCCGAACAGCTGGGTACGACCCGCTCGGCCGCGGCCCTGGAACTGTGGCGGGACCGACTGGCCGGCGCGGTGGTCGCCATCGGGAACGCGCCGACAGCGCTGTTCCGCCTCCTGGAGTTGGTCGAGCAGGGCGCGGGGCGGCCGGCGGCGGTCATCGGCAGTCCGGTGGGCTTTGTCGGCGCGGCCGAGTCCAAGCAGGCGCTCGCCGAGAACGAGCTGGGGCTGGACTATCTGGTGGTGCGCGGTCGGCGGGGCGGCAGCGCGATCACCGCCGCGGCCGTCAACGCGCTAGCACCCGATCCAGCCACGCCACCGCGGCCGGAACCGTCTCGACCGCGCTGACGGTGTCGTCGGGCGTGGGCCGCGCCACCAGTACGACGGGCAGGCTGAGGTGCCGGGCGGCGATCAGCTTCGCCTCGGTCTGCGCGCCGCCACTGTCCTTGCTGACCATCAGGTCGATCCGGTAGCGGCGGAGCAGCGCCACCTCACCGTCCACAGTGTACGGTCCGCGATCGAGCAACAGCTGGCAGTGCGGTGGCAGCGGCGACTCCGGCGGTTGCACACAGCGAGCCAGGAACCACCCGCCGGTCACCCCGGCGAACGCCGCGAGGCCCTGCCGACCGATGCTCAGGAACACCCGCCGTCCGGCCGCCGGCAGCAGTGCCGCGGCCTGCTCCAGCGAGTCCACCCAGCGCCAGTCGTCACCCGGTTCGGGCGTCCACGCCGCACGACGCAGCGCCAGCAGCGCGATATCGAGCCGGCCGGCCGCGGACGCGGCGGACGCGCTGATCCGCTCGGCGAACGGATGGGTCGCGTCCACGATCGCGGCCACCGGGTTGTCCCGCAGCCAGTCCGCCAGGCCGTCGGCACCGCCGAACCCGCCGACCCGGACCTCGCCGGCCAGCGCCGGGGTCTCGGTCCGGCCGGCCAGCGAGGTCAGCACCCGCAGCCCGGGGCGCGCCACCAACTCCTCGGCCAGCCGGCGCGCCTCGCCGGTGCCGCCGAGGATCAGGACCCGGGCTGTCATCCGCGTGCTCCTCGTTCATGCTGATCGGTGTGGACAAGCCAGCGGGTGGCCTGCGTTACGGGTGGACGACGGGTGCGTGTGCGACCGCCGCGGCGACCGCGGCCTACACCGCACTGCTCACCGGGACGTTTCCCGACCCGGTGTCCATCCTGCTGCCCCGCGGCCACCGGCCGGCGTTCGCCCTGGCCCGCGAGTCGCTGACCGCCGACTCGGCCAGCGCCGGGGTCATCAAGGATGCCGGCGACGATCCGGATGTGACGCACGGCGCCCTGGTGTCCTGCACGGTCCGGCTCGGCGCGCCGGGCAGCGGGGTGGTGTTCCGGGCCGGACCCGGGGTCGGCACGGTGACCAAGCCGGGGCTGCCGCTGCCGGTCGGCGAACCGGCGATCAACCCGGTGCCGCGTCAGCTGATCCGCACGCACCTCGCGGAGGTCGCGGCGGCGCACGGTGGCGGCGTGGACGTGTCGGTCGAGGTCTCGGTGGACGGTGGCGAGGAACTGGCCCGGCACACCTGGAACCCGAGGCTGGGCATCCTGGGCGGGCTGTCCATTCTCGGCACGACCGGTGTGGTGGTGCCCTACTCGTGTTCGGCCTGGATCGACAGCATCCGCCGGGGCATCGACGTGGCCCGGGCCGCCGGGCACCAGCACGTGGCCGGGTGCACCGGCAGCACCTCCGAACGGGTCGCCGCGCAGCTGCACCACCTGCCCGAGGACGCCCTGCTGGACATGGGCGACTTCGCCGGCGCCGTGCTCAAGTACCTGCGCCGGCACCCGGTGCCCCGGCTGACCGTCGCCGGTGGCATCGGCAAACTGGCCAAACTCGCCGACGGCCATCTCGACCTGCACTCCGGCCGCTCGACGGTGAACCCCGAACTGCTCGCCGACCTCGCCGGGACGGCCGGCGGCAGTCCCGACCTGCTCGACCGGGTGCGGGCCGCCAACACCGCGCTGGACGCGCTGCGCATCTGCGCCGAGGCGAACATCCCGCTCGGCGACCTGGTGGCCGCGCGGGCGCGGGAGACCGCGACGGGAGTGCTGCGGGAGGCACCGGTCGCGGTGGACGTGGTGGTGATCGATCGGGCCGGCGGCATCGTCGGCCGAGCCGGATGATCTTAACCACCTCCTCGGACACACCCAACAAGTTGGGGTGCTGGTCGCACGTCACCACTACATGTATGGTTTCGCTCGCCGACCGCCACACACTCCGACGCCCAGGAGACGATCTTGACCGCCGTCGCTTCCGAAACGGCTAGCGAATCGATTCGCATCCTCGACCAGGTCCTGACCGAGATCACCACCACCGATCTGTCCGATGTGGACATCGAACGGGTGCGTTCGGCCGTCCTGGGCGGTCACGTCCCCGGCGCCGATGCCGCCGACCTGCGCGAGCTGGCCATCCATGCCGCCGCCGAGCTGATCAATGCGGACCCGCAGTACTCCACCCTGGCGGCGCGGCTGCTGGCCGCGCAGCTGCGCGCCGAGGCGAGCGGAGCCGGCGCGGTGGACTTCCCCGGCTCGGTCGCCGCCGCCCACGCGGCCGGCCTGATCTCCCAGTACACCGCGCGGTTCGTGGCCGGCCACGCCGCCGAACTGGCCGCGCTGCTCGACCCGGCCGCCGACGACCGGTTCGACTACCTCGGGCTGTGCACCATCCGCGACCGCTACCTGCTGCGCCACCCGGAAACGAACACGACTCTCGAAGCGCCGCAACACTTCTTACTCCGGGTCGCATGTGGACTCGCGGAGACCGTGGCCGACGTGGCCGAGCTGTACCGGCTGATGAACCGGCTGGCCTACCTGCCCAGCTCGGCCACCCTGGTCAACGCCGGCACCCGGCACCCGCAACTCGCCGCGCACTTCCTGCTCGACTCGCCGCGGGACGAACTGGACGCGATCTACCAGCGGTACGGCGAGGTCGCCCGGCTGTCCCGGCATGCGGGCGGGATCGGCCTCTCGTTCAGCCGGGTGCGCTCGCGCGGCTCGCTCATCAACGGCACCAACGGCCGTTCCTCGGGCATCGCGCCCTGGCTGCGGATGTTCGACGCGTCGGTGGCCGCGGTGCACCAGGGCGACCGGGCCACCAGCACGGCCCGCGTCTACCTCGAACCCTGGCATGCCGACGTGCTGGAATTCCTGCGCCTGCGCGAAGAACCCGACGGCACGCCCAACCTCGAACTCGCCCTGTGGCTGCCCGACGAGTTCATGCGCCGGGTCGAGGCCGACCGGCCGTGGTCGCTGTTCGACCCCAAGCACGTGCCCGACCTGGTCGACCGGTGGGGCGCGGACTTCGACCGGACCTACCGTGCGGCCGAGGCGGCCGGCCGGGCCCGGGACACCCTGCCGGCCCGGCAGCTCTACGCGGCGATGCTGCGCAGCGGCGCGGCACTGGCCTTCAAGGACACCGCCAACCGCACGAGCAACCAGACCCAGCAGCCACGCAACGTCGTGCACCTGGCCGGCCTGAGCACCGAGACCATCGCGGTCACCGCCGACACCGCGACCGCCGTCGGTAACGCGGGCTCGGTCAACCTGGCCGCCCACCTGGCCGACGGCGACCTGGACTGGAGCGCGCTCGCCGGGACCGTGCGGGCCGCGGTGCGCCTGCTGGACCGGACCCTCGACCTGAGCTACTACCCCACCGGGTCGGCCGCCGGCAGCAACCAGCGCTGGCGGCCGATCGGCCTCGGCGTGTTCGGCCTGGCCGACGTGTTCCTCGCGCTGCGACTGCCGTTCGACTCCGCCGAGGCGCTCGCGCTGTCCACCCGGATCGCCGAGGAGGTCGCGCTGGTCGCCCACGAGACCTCGGCCGAACTCGCCGCGAGGCACGGCGCCCACCCCGCCTTCGCCGACACCCGCGCGGCCACCGGCGTGTTGCACCCCGACCACTATCCGAACCGGACCGTCCGGCACACCCAGCGCTGGGCCGCGCTGCACGAGCGGATCGCCCGGCACGGTCTGCGCAACTCGCTGCTGGTGGCCATCGCGCCGGCGAACACACCGGCCACGATCGCCGGCCGCACCCCGGGTATCGAGCCGCCCGTGTCCAACGTCGACGAGTCCGGCCGGGTCAATCCGTTCCTGGTGGCCGAACTCAAGCGCCTCGGCCACTGGACGGCCGAGAGCCGGCGGGCCATCAGGACCGCCGAGGGTTCCGTGCGCGACCTGGCCGGGCTGCCACCGGCCAGCAGGCTGCTCTTCCGGACCGCGTGGGAACTGCCGCAGCGCGCACTGATCGAGCTGGCCGCCGCGCGCACCCCGTACGTCGACCAGGGTCAGGCAGTGAACCTGTTCCGGCCCGCGCCGACGCTCGGCGAGCTGTCTTCGCTGTACACGCACGCCTGGCGCAGCGGACTGAAGACCACCTACCGGTTGCGATCCCGATCCTCCACTGTGGAGGGCGGACACGTCGAGGGCGAACACGTGCGGCGGTGAGACCGGCAGGGGCCGGACCGGAAAGTCGATCGACGTCACCCGGCGTCGCTGACTACCGTGCCGGACATGGTTGAGGCACGCCGGGCGACGGAGCAGGACGCCGAGGAACTGGGCAGACTGCGCGAGGGCATGTGGGCCGCACTGAACGACGACAGCACGCCGTCCGACAGTGCCTGGCGCCAGGATGGGATCTACGCCCTGCGCAAACGTTTGGCGGAGCCGGAACGCACGCTGACCGCCTACGTGGTGGACCAACCCGACCGGCCCGGCGGACTGGCCGCGTGTGTCATCGGCACGATCGACGCCCGGCTGCCCAGCCCACACAACCCCGGCGGGCAGACCGGCTACGTGATGAGCGTGTCCACCGATCCCGAATACCGCCGGCGGGGGTACAGCCGGGCCTGCATGACCGCGCTGCTCGCCTGGTTCACCGAGCGCGGGATCACCTCGATCAGCCTGAACGCGTCGGCCGAGGGCCGGCCGCTGTACGAGTCGCTGGGGTTCGCGCTGACCCGCGATCCGTCCATGCGCCTGATGCGCTGAGCGTCAGGCACCGGGGAACAGCTCGTGGCCCGCCTCGGCGGCGAGCTTGGGCAGCACTGCCTCGCAGATCGCCAGCAGCTGGCCGACCTGGTCGCGGCTGAGCTGGTCGAACAGATACCGCCGGACCGCTTCGACATGGCCGGGCGCGGCCGCGGCCAGCGCGCTGAACCCCTGCCCGGTGAGGATCGCGTAGGTAACCCGCTTGTCCTGGTCACACTTGCGACGACTGACCCAGCCGGCCTCCTCCAGCCGGTTGACCGCGTGGGAGAGCCGACTCTGCGACCACTGACTGGCCGCGGCGAGATCACTCATCCGCATGGTCCGATCGGCCGCATCCGACAGCGAGACCAAAATGCGGTAGTAGGCATGGGGCATGCCGGAGTCGTGTTGCAACTGCCGGTCCAGCGCCTCGTCGAGCAGCTGGGTGGTGGCCAGGAATGCGCGCCAGGTCAGCTGCTCCTGCTCGTCCAGCCACCTGGGTTGCGTCATCTTCCCAGCATACTGGCAGGTCAAGGCAATACTTCAGACCTGAAGGCGGTAGTCCACAGTGGTGTGTCGCCGACCTGCACCGGCGGCCCGAACGGCCTGGCTGATCGCCTTGGGCGAACCGACCAGAACGACCATTTTCTTCGCCCGGGTCACCGCGGTGTAGAGCAGATTGCGCTGCAACATCATCCACGCACTCATCGTCACCGGAATGACCACACACGGATACTCGCTGCCCTGGGACCGGTGAATCGTCATCGCGTAGGCGTGGGTCAGCTCGTCCAGTTCGGCGAAGTCGTAGTCGACCTCCTCGTCCTCGTCGGTGCGCACGACGAGTTTCTGCTCCACCGGGTCCAGCCCGGTGACGACGCCCAGTGTCCCGTTGAACACCCCGTTGGCGCCCTTGTCGTAGTTGTTGCGGATCTGGGTGACCTTGTCGCCGACCCGGAACACCCGGCCGCCGAACCGCCGCTCCGGCAGATCCGGCCGGGACGGCGTGAGCGCTTCCTGTAACAGTGCGTTGAGCGCGCCCGCGCCGGCCGGCCCGCGGTGCATCGGTGTGAGCACCTGCACGTCCCGCCGCGGGTTGAGCCCGAACTTCGCCGGAATCCGCCGGGCCACCACGTCCACGGTCAGCGTCGCGGCCTCCTCCGCCTCGTCCACGGCGAACAGGAAGAAGTCGGACAGCCCGCGCACCACCGGGAACTCACCGGAGTTGATCCGGTGCGCGTTGGTCACCACCCCGGATTCCTTCGCCTGCCGGAAGATCTGGGTGAGCCGGGCGTGCGGGATGGGCGTGCACTCGGTGAGCAGGTCGCGCAGCACCTCGCCGGGCCCCACCGAGGGCAGCTGGTCCACGTCGCCGACCAGCAGCAGGTGCGCGCCCGGCGGCACGGCCTTGACCAGTTTGTTGGCCAGCAACACATCCAGCATCGACACCTCGTCGACCACGACCAGGTCGGCGTCCAGCGGCCGGTCCTTGTCATAGGCGGCGTCGCCGCCGGGCCGCAGCTCCAGCAGCCGGTGCACGGTGGACGCCTCGTGACCGGTCAGCTCGGTGAGCCGCTTGGCGGCCCGGCCGGTGGGCGCGGCGAGCACCACCTTGGCCCGCCTGGCCCGGGCCAGCGCGACGACCGAGCGCACGGTGAAACTCTTGCCACAGCCGGGACCGCCGGTGAGCACGGCGACCTTGTTGGTCAACGCCAGCCGAACCGCGTCCTGCTGCGCGGGTGCCAGTTCGGTGCCGGTGTCGTTGCGCAGCCAGGCCAGCGCGCGGCTCCAGTCGACGTCGGCGAACGCGGGCAGCCGCTCCGCGCCGGTCGAGAGCAGCGAGCGCAGCTGGCCTGCGAGCGAGATCTCCGCCCGGTGGAACGGAACCAGGTAGATGGCCAGCACCGGCTCGTCGGCGTCGGGACCCGGGACCTGTTCGCGCACCACACCTTCCTCGGCCACCAGCTCGGCCAGACAGTCGATCACCGCGCCGGCGTCCACCTGAAGGATCTTGATCGCCTCGGCGATCAGCCGTTGCTCGGGCAGGAAGCAGTTGCCGTCACCGGTCGCCTCGGACAGGGTGAACTGTAGGCCGGCCTTGATCCGTTGTGGACTGTCGTGCGGGATGCCGACGGCCTTGGCGATGGTGTCGGCGGTCTTGAAGCCGATCCCCCACACGTCGGTGGCCAGCCGGTAGGGCTCGGTGCGCACCACGTTGATCGCCTTGTCCTGGTACTGCTTGTAGATCCGCACCGCGAGCGAGGTGGACACGCCGACGCCCTGCAGGAAGACCATCACTTCCTTGATGGACTTCTGTTCCTCCCACGCCGCGGCGATCAGCTTGGTCCGTTTCGGCCCGAGCTTGGGCACCTCGATCAGCCGCTTCGGGTCCTGCTCGATCACGTCCAGCGCGCCGAGCCCGAAGTGCTCGACGATCCGGTCGGCCAGGATCGGCCCGATCCCCTTGATCAGCCCGGAACCCAGGTAGCGGCGGATGCCCTGGATGGTGGCGGGTAGCACGGTGGTGTAGTCCTCGACCTGGAACTGTTTGCCGTACTGCGGATGCGAGCCCCACCGGCCGCGCATCCGCAGGCTCTCCCCCGGCTGCGCGCCGAGCAGCGCGCCGACCACGGTGAGCAGGTCGCCGCCGCGACCGGTGTCGACCCGGGCGACGGTGTAACCGGTGTCCTCGTTGGCGTAGGTGATCCGCTCCAGCACACCGTCCAGAACAGCGTGCCGAAAAGGCTCGTCAGACAATGGTCGCCCGCCCCGTGATCGCCGAGAACGCGGTGAGACCGGCCAGGACGAGCAGCACAACCCCGGTGATCCGGCGCACCAGCCAGATGGGCAGTCTAGCGAGTTGGCGGCCGGCGAACATGGCCACCGCGGCGACCGCCCACAGCGCGAGCACCGCCGCGACGCCGACGCCGATCGGGTCGTCGTAGCGCGCGGCCAGGTTCGCGGTGAGGATCTGGGTCAGGTCGCCCCACTCGGCGATGAAGATGACCGCGAACGCGGTCAACGCGGTCCGCAGTCCGCTCGACCGGTCCTGCTCGCCACCGACCTCGTCGTCCTCCTCGCCGCCCCGATCGCTGAAGGCGAAGATCGCGGCGACGAGAAAGAGCAGCGCGGCGACGATCTGCACCACCCGGTGCGGCAGCAGGGTGAACAGCACCCCGCCGACAGTGACCGCGATCACCACATGCACGAGAAAGGCGACCGCGGCCCCGATCCACACCAGGCCACGGTGACCCCGGGCGGCCAGCACGAGCGAGGCGAACATCGTCTTGTCCGGCAGTTCGCCGATGAACACGATGCCGAAGACGGTCGGCATCATGGCGATGCTGAAGATGGGCACGGTGCTCCGCTTCCGACCCACGCGGAGCGTCTGCAGGGGAGGCTTCCGCGCTGGCCATCGAGATGGTCAGGAGACGGAAGGTCTCGCCCACCCGCGAATCCGCAGGCCCGGGAACCGGGCATCCGCGTGGTTGACGGACGCCAGTATGTCGATCCACCGGTGTCGGACTACTCCCCTTCAGCAACAGCCATCCTACCCAGGCGGAGATCGGCAAGAAATTCACGCACCGCCGTGCCGACCAGATCCGGGTCCTCCACCGGCAACAGGTGGCCCCCACCGGGCACGATCAGCAGCGTCGCAGTCGGTATCCGCCCGGCCAGCGCGCTGACCTCGGCGGGCGGCGCGATCCCGTCCCGGTCCCCGGTGATCACCAGCGCGGGCGCGGCGATCTCGGCGGCCAGTTCGTCGAACGGCGTGTCGAAATAGCTGAGAAAGCTCTCCACCATCGCCCGCAGGCAGGACCGGCGATAGTTGCGATAGTCCTGCCGCAGAATCCACCGCCGCCGTGCCCGGTCCTCGGTCACGATCACGAAGGCGTCCGACAGGGCCACCGCCGGCCGGCTGACCAGCCAGAGCCGGGCGAACCACGCGGGCGCCAGGGCGGCGATCCGGTAGTAGGACCGGCCGAGCCACGCGGTCGGGCCGGACGCGGTGGAGACCGGATTGAGCAGGCACAGCCCGTCCAGGTGCGCCCCGAACCGGGCCGCGTAGACCAGCGCGATCGAGGCTCCCAGCGAGTGCCCGACCAGATGGAACCGGTCGAGTCCCAGCCACTCGCGCAGCCCGTCCACCGCCTCGGCGTAGGCGCTGAGCGTGTGCGCCCCGGCCAGCGCGGCCGAGTCGCCGAAACCCGGCAGATCCGGCACCACCACGTCGTACTCGTCCAGCAGTTCGGCCAACTCGGCCAGGCCGACGTGGTCCCCGCCGAGTCCGTGCAGCAGCAGCACCGTCTCCGGGAAACCCCGGTCCGCCCGATCCCGACCGATGCGCCAGAAGTGCAGCGCTTCACCCCGAACGGTGGCCACTTCGGGCCGCAGGAACACGTCGTCGCCGAACACGGCGCGTACCCTGCCAGTGCCGGGGCACGAACGGGGTGGTGGGCACCGATTCGTGATCACCCCGGATGCGGACGGTGATGATGGCCGCGGCGGTATCCCAGCGGCCATGAACCGTCCATGATTCGTCCATGAGGTGTGAACCGGTCGGCGGGCCGGCGCGTCGATAGTTGTTGAGGTCGGTGTCGAAGCGGCGTCACGATCGTGGCGGCGAGTCGTCCCCACCAAGCCCCATCCGAGTAGTAACAATGGCCGCACCTGGAAGGCCGTGATCATCATGACGAAGCCGCTCAACGTAGAGACGACCGACATGACCGTAGGGGCAGTGCCGATCCCGCCCGCCGGACGGACGCCCATCGCCGACCTCGGACCGCTGCTGGAGAGTTACCGGCAGACCGCGGTCCACGTCCTGGCCAGCCATTTGTGCGTGGGCAGCACCTGTGGTTCGTGCGGCCAGCCGTGGCCCTGCCGGGCAGCGTGCGCCGCCGAGCAGGCCCTGGAGCTGTAGAAGGCCCTTGCCGGGCGGGCGGTCCCGGTCATTCGGGGCTGCGCTAGGTTGGCCGCCATGACGATCCGCCAGCGGATGGACGCGCTCTATGTGCGGCGGCTACAAAGTCGGTTAGCCGGTCAGTCCATTCCACGGCACGTCGGCGTCATCATGGACGGCAACCGCCGATGGGCTCGGCAGATGGGGTTCGCCGACCCGAGCATCGGCCACCGGTACGGCGCCGAACACGTCGAGCGGGTCCTCGACTGGTGCGCCGAATCGGGCGTCAGCCACGTGACCATCTTCCTGGTGTCCACCGAGAACCTGATCTCCCGGCCGTCGCCGGAGATCCAGTTCCTGATGCGGGTGATCGAAGAGGTCATCGGCGCCCGGCTGGCCAGGCCGGAGAGCGGTTGGCAGGTCCACCTCGCCGGCCTGCTGGACCTGCTGCCGGACTCGACCGCGCGGGTGCTCAAGCAGGCCAAGGAAGCCACCCAGGACGTGACAACCGGGCGGCACATCACCATCGCGGCCGGTTACGGCGGTCGCCAGGAGGTCGTCGACGCGGTGCGGTCCCTGTTGGAGGAGGGCGCCCGCACCGGCGCGACCCTCGCCCAACTGGCCGAAACCGTCACCGTCGACGAGATCGCCGCGAACCTGTACACCAGCGGCCTGCCCGACCCGGACCTGATCATCCGGACGAGCGGCGAGCAGCGTATGTCGAACTTCCTGCTCTGGCAGTCGGCCTACTCCGAGTTGTACTTCTGCGACGCCTACTGGCCGGGTTTCCGGCAAATCGACTTCCTCCGGGCGCTACGTTCATATGCGGTTCGCAAGCGCCGCTTCGGCGGCTGAGTTTCCCCGGAGAAGGTCACATGTACGGCATTACCGGTACGGCTCGTACCGGCCGTCGAAGATTCGCTCCCCTCGCCCTGTTAGCCGTGGCCATCCTGACCACCGGCTGCGCGGCGCACATCGCCGGCAGCCCATTTCCGGTGGCAGCCCTGCCCACCCTCCCGACCGACCCGACCGCCGACACGGTCACGACCCCGCCGTGCGATCCCGGCAAGCTGATCGGCTGTCTGATGGCGGTGCCCACCGACGCGCAGCTGATGACCGACAGCGAGGCGCCCAACGGGGCGCTGACCCCGAAGCAGTACGCCGACGACTTCTTCGGCCCGGAAACGGAACAGGACGTCATGTCCGGCCTGTCCGGCTACGGCGTCATCTCCATCGTGCACCTGGGCGTTGCCCGGGACATCGACCAGGATCTGGCCGACGTGGTGCTGCTCGACTTCGGCTCGGACCAGAGTGCCATCGGCTGGTCCTCCTCCGACGACAGCGAGGACCTGGCCGATCCCGAGGACTACCAGCAGATCACCGTCCCGCCCGCGGTCGCGGCAGCCGCCGCCGGCCTACAGATGTTCAGCAGCCCGGCCCCGGACAAGGACGGCTATCTCGAAACTGATGCCTACGGCTCGTACGGCACGGTCGCCCTGGAAGTGTTCGTCGAAACCAAGGACTCCCCGGACGTCGCGAGGGTGTCGGCGTGGCTGGAACAACAGGCCGCCCCGCTGGCCGGCCTGCGCTGACCTGCCGGGCGCCCTGGCCAATCGCCACGCCTCATCACTTTGAAAATCAAACCTAGATGTGGCATCGTGACGGTATGGCGAACCACCGGATCGATCCGACCACGTTGCCGGGCAGGCCGTGTTCCCTGGCCTCCGCGCTGCAACTGGTCGGGGAACGGTGGGCGATGCTGGCCGTGCGCGAGGTGATGTTCGGCAATCACCAGTTCGGCCAGCTCGCCCGCAACACCGGCGCGCCGACGGATCGCCTCGCCGCTCGACTGAAGGACCTCGTCGCCGCCGGGATACTGGAGCGACGGCGGGAGCCGACGTCCCGATATGACGGCTACTACCTCACCGAGGCCGGGCAAGCCCTCGGCGAGGCGATGCAACCCCTGACCCGCTGGGGGGACCGGTGGGCGGTGACCGAACCGCCGATGCGGGCCACCCATCATGACCACCAGGTGGTTGTCCGGCAGGTCTGCGCGGTGTGCGGCGAGGAGATCGGCGCGGACGTCGTCCGGGAGATGACGGTGCCCGGCTGGGATGCGGCCGGCCCGGTCGACCCGCAACCGACCAGGTAGCCCGACGATGAGCACTGTCCCGTGCCAGCGGGGAAAGTGACGGTGCTCGGTGACTCCTGGAGCCGACGACATGGTCAGGCCGAAGGCGCGGCCACGCCGGCCGGCCTGTTGCGCAGTCCGATGGCGGCCACCGCGGCGCCGGCCACCATCAGCGCGGCCACGACCAGGACGACACGATGGAAGCCCGAATAGTCCAATGTGGACCCGGTGACCAGTCCCACGACCGCGATGGTGACCAGTCCGGCGACCCGGGTCACCGCGTTGTTGACCGCCGAGGCGATGCCCGCCTGTTCGCCGGTGACCGCGCTCAACACGGCCGCGGTGACCGGTGTCGACGTGAACGAGATGCCGAGGCCCACGAGCACGACAGCGGGCAGCAGGTCCGACCAGTAGGAGATCGGCCGCGACGACAGTGCCAGCCACGCGTAGCCGGCCGCGGCGAGCAGGGGTCCGGTGGCGACGAACCATTTCGGACCGAACCGGGCCGCCAGTCGGCCCACGGACGCGGCGACGAACACGCCGATGACCGTCATCGGCGCGGTGGCCGCGCCCGCGGCGCTCGCCGAGTAACCGGCGACCTGCTGCAGAAACGTCGGCACGATGAACACGCCGAGATACAACGCGCCCCAGACCAGCACGCTGGCCAGGTTGCCGAAACAGAAGTTCCGCGACCGGAACAACCGGAGCGGCAGCATCGGGTTTGCCGCACGCGCCTCCCGTAGCACGAACCCCACCAAGCCGAGCACCCCGACGGCCAGTGCGGCGATCGACAGGCCGCCGGACATCGACGCGTGACCGGTCTGGATGAGTCCGAACACCAGCCCGCCGAGCCCGAGGACGGCCAGCACGGACCCGGCGATATCAACCCTCCGCCGGCCGACCGCGACGGTGGGTTCGGCTATCCGCCGCAGCAGCCGCAGCGTGATCAGCACCGGGATGACGTTGACGGCGAACACGGCCCGCCAGCCCAGCGAGTCGACCAGGACACCACCCAGCAGCGGGCCGACGACAAACGATCCGCTGGTCGCGGCCGACCACCTGCCGATGGCCCTGGCCTGCGCGGGTCCGCGAAATGTCGACGCGATCAGGGCGAGCGAACTGGGCACCAGGAGGGCGCCGGCCAGGCCCTGGGCCGCGCGCGCCGCCACCAGGACACCCGCCGAGGGCGCCGCCGCACACAGCAGCGACGCGAGGCCGAAGCCGGCCACGCCGAGCTTCATGATCGTGACGCGGCCGAGCGCGTCGGACAAGGCGCCGGCCGTGAGGATGAAGGCGGCGAGCGTCAGCGTGTAGCTGTCGGAGTCCCACTGTTGCAGGACAAGCCCGCCGTGCAGTGACGCGGAGATGGACGCGTTCGCGATGTTGACGATCGACGCGTCCAGAAACACCACGACCGAGGCCATGATCGCCACCGCCAGCACCCGCCGTTCCCGGGGCGACAGCGCGGTCGCCCCGGTGGCCCCGGTGGCCCCGGGCGGCACGGCCACCCCGGTCGGCGCGAGAGCCGATGCCGAGCCGGTGCGCCGGTGCAGCGTTGCCAGTAAGGACATCACGAACCTGCCGGGTCGATTTCGAGCAGGATCTTGCCGCCGCGGTACAGGTGATCGAGAGCCGACGAGATCTCGGCAAGCGGGTAGACCGCTTCGATGGGCGTGTTGATCTCACCCGATGCCACCATCGCCGCGGCTTCCTCGATCAGCGGCAGCAGCGTGGTCTGCCGGTCGAAGGCACCGACGAACAACTTGGTCGCGGTCAGGTTCTTGCTCCTGGCCACCGGCCCGTCGATGTCGACCGGTTTCCCGGTCGCGTTGCTGTAGAACACCAGCGTTCCGCCCGGGGACAGCAGTTCGAGCAGTGGGTCGGCCGCATCTCCGCCGATGGAGTCGACCGCGACCGGCAGCGGCGTATCGGCCCCGATCCGCTGCCGGATCTCGCGGGCCGTGTCCGGGCCGTTGACCACGACGACATCCGCGCCGAGCGCGACGAGTTCGGCCACGGCATCGGCCCTGCGCACGATGTTGGCCGTCTTGATGCCGCGCCGCTTCGCGATCGCGATCAGACTCCGGCCGACGCCGCCGTTCGCGCTGTTCTGCACGATCCAGTCACCCGGGCCCAGCGGCGCGTACTCGCTCAGGGCAAGGCTTGCCGTCGGCGGGTTGCCCACGATCATGGACAGCTGCTTGGCATCGGCGTCGGGCAGCGGGCTCAGGCCAACGGTGGAGATCACCAGTCGTTCCCGCCAGGCACCGCTGAGCAGGGGCAGCGCGATCCGGTCCCCGGGAGCCAGGTCGGTCACGTCCGGACCGGCACGCAGCACCCGGGCGACGCCCTCGTTGCCCGGTACGAGGGGCAGCGGCGGCCGTTTCGGTAACAGCCCCTTGACCAGGTTCAGGTCGTGGAAGTTCAGCGGTGAGAACTCGACCCCGACCAGAACCTCACCGTTGCCGGGCTCGGCGGGTTCGGGCAGGTCGACGACGTGCAGCACCTCGCGCGGCTCGCCGTAGGCCGTGATCTGGATGGCCCTCATGGTGTCCTCCTCGGTTGTCAGGCGCGCCAGTTGCTTGGCTGTCTCAGGCGTCGAACCTGTGAACAGAGTCAAGCACACTGTACTTTGAAAATCAAAGCACAATTTGGCGCGCCGACCGTCGGAGGCCGGCCCGGGGAGCATGGGGTCCGAAGGACCGCGGTAGGGCTGGAGCCGACTTTTCTTATTTCAGCTGGGAACTGGTCAGTCCGAGCAGCCGGCGGGCGATGATCAGGTTCTGGATCTGCTGGGTGCCCTCAAAAATGTCCAAAATCTTGGCATCCCGGGCCCACTTCTCCAGCAACAGGTTCTCCGAGTACCCGACGGTGCCGGCCAGTTCGACACAGCGCAACGCGATGTCCGTGGCGCTGCGGCCGGCCTTCGCCTTCGCCATGGATGCCTGGAGGGAGTTGGGCTTTCCGTTGTCGGCCAACCAGGCGGCCTGCAATGTCAACAGATACGCGGCCTCCCAGTCGGCCTCAAGGCCCAGGAAGATCGCCGCGGCGGCGTGCTGAGAGTTGGCCGGGCGGTCGTATGAGACCTCGACGCCGGCCTCCGCCAGCAGGGTGGCTGTCTCCTCCAGCGCGGCCCGGGCCACCCCGACCGCCATCGCCGCGACCAGCGGCCGGGTGTTGTCGAAGGTCTGCATCACGCCGGCAAAGCCCTGCCGGACGTTGACCTCCGGGTCGCCGAGCAGATTCTCTTTCGGCACCCGCACGTCGGTGAGCATGAAGTGGGCGGTGTCCGACGCCCGGATGCCCAGCTTCTTCTCCAGCCGGACCAGCTTGAAACCGGGCGTTCCCCTTTCGACCACAAAGGACTTGATGGCCGCCCGGCCGAGACCGCGGTCCAGGGTGGCCCACACCACCACCGCGTCGGCCCGTTCCCCGGCGGTCACGAAGATCTTCTCGCCGTTGAGCACGTAGTGATCGCCGTCCACCACCGCGGTGGTGCGGATCGCGGCGGAGTCCGACCCGCAGTCCGGCTCGGTGATGGCCATCGCCGCCCACTTGCCGGCGAACCGAGCCAACTGCTCCTCGTTGGCGACCGACGCGATCGCCGCGTTGCCGAGCCCCTGGCGCGGCATCGACAGCAGCAGACCCACGTCACCCCAGCACATCTCAATGGTGCCGAGGACCGTGGCCAGGTTGCCGCCGTTGCGCACACCCGAACGGCGCTCCGCCTTCTTGTCCCGACGCACGCCGCTCGCACCGGCACCACCCTGGCCGGAGGCGTTCAGCCCGTCGATCAGCGAGGCGAGCATGTCCAGTTCGATCGGGTAGGTGTGCTCGGCCCGATCGTACTTGCGGGAGTTCGGCCGGAAGATCTCCGCCGCGGACAGCCGAGCCTGCTCGACCAGTCCGCCGAGTTTCTTCGGCACCTCAAGGTTGATCATCGCGCCCTCTCTCAGACCAGCAACCGCTCAGACCAGGACAACGCCCTCGGCGACACCGATCACCCGCAGGTCGCGATACCACCGCTCGACCGGATGTTCCTTCACGTACCCGTGCCCGCCGAGCAGCTGCACACCGCTGCTGCCGATGAGCATTGCCTTGTCCACACACAACTTCCGGGCCAGTCCGGTCTCCCGCGCGAAGGGCAGGCCCTGCTCGGCCCGGCTGGCGGCGCGGTAGGTGAGCAGCCGCATCCCCGCCAGTTCGGTGCCGATCTCGGCGACCGGGAACGCGACCCCCTGCCGATGACTGATCGGCTCGCCGAACGCGACCCGCGAGTTGACGTAGGGCACCACGTAGTCGAGCACGGCCTGGCCGGTGCCGACGGCGAGCGCGCACCAGCCCAACCGGGCCCGCCGCACGCAGTCGGCATACGCCTCGGCCGCGCCGCCGGCGAGCAGGGCTTCGCCGCCGACCAGCGCGGCGTCCGGGACGGCGACCTTCTCCAGCACGAGCCGCCCCAACCCGGCGGCGCGCAGACCCATCGCCGGTTCGGCCTCGACGGCGAGCCCGGCGGCACCGGACTCGACCACGAACAGCGCGGGCCCACGCCCCGCCAACTCGGCGGCGACCAGGAACAGTTCGCCCCGGGCGGCCTGCGGCACCAACGACTTGACCCCGTTGAGCACGAACCCGCCCGCGGTGCGGTGCGCCGTGGTCCGCAGCGTGAACGGATCGAACAACGGTCGCGGCTCGCTGATCGCCAGCGCCGCGACCGGCACGTCGTCGCCGACGAACGCCGGCAGGTAGGTCGCCTGCTGGTCGGCGTCGCCCCAGGCGACCAGTGCGGTGCTCACCGCGGCCGGCGCGAGACAGGCCACCGCGAGCCCCATGTCCCCCTTGGCCAACGCCTCGGCGACCAGCACCCCGGTCACCACCGACTGCTCGCTGCCCAATCCACCCAACGATTCCGGCACGCCGACCGAGGCGATGCCCAACTCCGCGGCGGCCGCGACCAGGCCGTCCGGCGGCGCACACGCCTCGTCGGCGGCCGGAGCCTGCGGCCGGAGCTGCTCCTGGGCGAACTCGCCGACGGTCTCGGCGATCAACTGCTGGTCCTCGGTCGGGGTGAGGTCGATCAGACTGCGGTCGGGCGCGTCGGGCAGCCGGGCGGGCTTGCCGGCGGAGCGCACCGACTCGAAGGTCCGGCCGGCCACGGCCGCCGTGCGGAAGCCGGTCCTGGTGGCCTGGTACACGGCTCGCTCGGCCGGTTTGCGCAGGCCGAGCCGGTCCAGCACCGGCGCGCCGGCCAGCCGGTTGAGCACCGAGAGGCCGATCCCCATCGGGTTCCACAGGGCCATGCCGCCACCTCACTACCGAGTCGCGTCGTCAACCTACTGAAGAGTAATACTACTGACGCGTAAAGTACTAGCCGACGAGGTGGCTCGCAGCGCCGGCATAGAATCCGTCGGGTGAGCCCGCGCCGCCAGCAGAACCGCAGCACCAGCCCGGCGACGGCCCCACAAATCCGACCAAGCGCGCCAACCAGGCAGAACACGCGCACCGGACTCGCCGCGCTGATCACCACCCTCAGCGCGCTCGCCCTGACCGGTTGCACGGCGCTGGTCGTCGGCAATCCGCTCACGCCGCCCGGTGCCGTCCCGACCAACACCGCCGAGTCCGGCGCGGTCGCGCTGCCCGACCCGGTCGCCCTGGCCAACGTGATCAACCCGACGGCCTGCGGCAGCCCCGGCGCGGTCCCGGACACCCAGCACCAGGCGTGCTACCTGCTCGACCCGCCGTTCCTGCAGCTCCACCGGCTGGACTCGGTCGACGTGTTCCCGGACAACTACCCCGACGACCGGGTGAACTCGTTCTGGACCGTGGACCTCAAGCTCATCCCCACCGACGCGCAGACGGTGTCCACCTGGACGACCGCGAACGTCTCGCACGACATGGCCGTGGTGGTCAACGGCGTGGTGCTCGCCGCGCCGACCGTGCAGGCACCGATCCTCGGCGACGACATCCAGATCACCGGGCCCTACAGCGAGAACGACGCGAACACCCTGGTCCGGCAGCTCAGCGGGAAGTAGCGCCGGAGCGGGGGCGGAGAACGACCGAGGCGGTCATCCCGTTGGATGACCGCCTCGGTGCTACGTAGTGGGCTCGCCTCAGATGGCAGTCACACCGGTGGCCTGCGGCCCCTTGGTGCCCTGGCCGACCTCGAACTGCACGCGCTGATTCTCCTCCAGGCTACGGAAGCCCGTCGCCTGGATCTCCGAGTAGTGCACGAAGACGTCGGCGCCGCCGCCATCCGGGGTGATGAACCCGAAGCCCTTCTCGGAGTTGAACCACTTCACAATGCCCTGTGCCACAAAATCTCCTCAACCAACAACCAGAACAGGAGACCGCGGGTACGGTCACCCGGGTCGTCCAGAGCGAGGCTGCTTCACCGCTCCAGTTGGAGGAGATCCACACGCTCGCAACTCTTGTGCGGCGTGCCCAAACACGAACACGAAGACTGACGACCGACCCGAGTCAATCACAGGTCGGCGCGGCGCGCCACCTTACCGGTAGGCCGTGACGAGCCACCCGGCGGCCGGGGTCAACCCGGCCGCCGGGCCAGCTCAGTCGTCGGCGACCACGCCCCCCGAAGCGGCCGGCGGGCCGTCGGTCACGGCATTGACAGCCTTACGCACCACCGACAACGGCTGGGCGATGTCCTCCAGCGACATACCCTCGGAGTTGATCCCGAAGACCGCGGCTATCAGTCCCCCGATCACCATGAACGCCGCGCCGACGATGTAGCCGATGAACAACATCGACCGCTCCGGGTTGTCCTTGTTGATCAACAGCCCGAAGAACAGCGGGGCGAGCGCGCCGACGATCTGCGCGGTGCCGAAGAAGATCGCGATGGCCTGCGCCCGGATCTCCAGCGGGAAGATCTCGCTGACCGTCAGGTAACCGGCACTCGCACCGGCCGAGGCGAAGAAGAACACCACCACCCAGGCGACCGTCTGGGTGGTCGCGTTGAACGCCCCCGCCTTGAACAGGAAGGCGCTGATCGCCAGCAGCACCCCGGCGATCAGGTAGGAGCCGGCGATCATCTTCTTTCTGCCGAGGGTGTCGAACAGCGACCCGAGCAACAGTGGACCGCACAGGTTGCCCACCGCGAAGGCGAGCCCGTACCAGGCGACACTCGCGTCGGGCACGTTGAAGAAGTACTTGAGCACCGAGGAGTAGCTGAAGTAGATCGCGTTGTACAGGAACGACTGGGTGATCATCAGGCCGAAGCCCAGCGCGGCTCGCGATGGATACTCGGAGAAGATCACCCGCAGTGTCGTCAGATAACCGGTTCGTTCCGCCGGGGTGATCTCCAGGATCTTGGAGTCGTCCACCGGCTCCAGGGTGTGGCCCGCGGCGATGACCTCCTGCTCGATGAACTCGATCGAGCGCTCAGCCTCCTCCACCCGGCCGTGCATGATCAGCCAGCGTGGACTCTCCGGCAGGTTGCGCCGGACGTAGATGATCACCAGGCCGAGCACCGGACCGAGCAGGAAGCCCAACCGCCAGGCCAGGCTCGGGTCGTGCGCGACGAACTTGTTGTAGATGAGCAGTTCGACCAGGGTGCCCAGGATGGCGCCGGCCCAGTAGGTGCCGTTCACCCCGATGTCCACCCGACCGCGGTACTTGGCCGGGATGAGCTCGTCGATCGCCGAGTTGATCGCGGCGTACTCACCGCCGATGCCCATACCGGCGATGATCCTGGTCGCGAAGAGGAAGATCACCCAGCCGGTGCCCGCGCCCGCGGTGGCCGCGGTCAGGCCCGAACCCACCAGGTAGACGCCCAGGGTGACCATGAACAGGTTCTTCCGGCCGAGCTTGTCCGACAGCCGGCCGAACACGAGCGCGCCGATCACCTCACCGATGAGGTAGATCGTGCCGGTGGCCGCGTTGGACGTGGCCACCGAGAGATTCAGTGTGTCCTTGTCGGTGAGTGCACCGCTGACCACGCTGGCGATGGTGATCTCAAGCCCGTCCAAGATCCACGCCACACCCAGCGCGAGGACCAGTCGGGTATGGAACTTCGACCAGGGAAGGCGGTCGATTCGGGCTGGAATGGAACTTCTCAACACGTTGGTGAACCCCGGCTCCATTGCCGCAGTCGACATTTCAACTCCCAACCTGTTCACGTTACTCAGGCAACCCATGATCCTAGTCACACCCGACCGCCGGTGCGGCCTACTGCGAGCGAATCTGCCCCGATCGGCCGGACGGTCAAACCCCGGCGGGCCCGGCCGCGTGGCACGATGAACAGCGAGAGATCGCACAAGGGAGGACAGGGTGACCGACGGGGACTGGCTACCCGAAGCGGCCCGGAAGCGAATGGGCCGGTTCGACGCCTCCGGCCTGCGAACGTCCCTGCTCTCGGTTCCCGGCGCGGTCGGCATCGAGTCCGTCGGACTGTCCGCGGTCGGCGAGGTGATGGGCTGCATCGTCCAGCAGGTCGGCTGGGTCGGTGGCGCCACCTACGGCGTCGGCGGCGCGGCTGCGTTCAACGGCGGCAACTACTTGGGCTCGGTCAGCTACGCGCCCTATGTGAACGCTCTCTACCACGGTTACGACACCGCCCTGGCCAGGATGTTCACCGAGGCCCGGGCGATGGGCGCGGACGGCGTGGTGGGCGTGCGGCTGACGGTGAGCAGGCTCGGCGAGAACAACCAGGAGTTCGTCGCGCTCGGCACGGCCGTGCGAGCCAACTCCTCGGTCCGGCCGCGCAAGCTGTTCAGCACCGAACTGGCCGGCCAGGACGTGGCCAAACTGATGCACGCCGGCTGGGTGCCGGCCCGGATCGCCATCGGGATCGCGGTGGAGACGCAGTTCCTCGACTACGCCAGCCGCAACCAGATGTCGCTGATGGCCGGCAACGTCGAGGTGCAGGCGCCGACCCACCTGATCACCCGGGTACGCGCCCAGGCCCGGGAGCGGTTCGCCAAACACGCCAAGGACGTGCACGCCGACGGTGCCATCGTGTCCAACATGACCCTGCGGTCCTGGCACCAGGAGGCCAACGGCGCGCCGCTGCTGTGTGCGGAGTCCTCGGTCTTCGGCAGCACCATCGCCAGGTTCCACACGGGCCGGAAGGCGCCGACTTCCGCCCTGAAGATCATGCCGCTCCGGCCGACCAAATGAGTGGAGTTCAGATGACCAGTGCCGCGGAGTCCGAGGAACAGCGAATCCCGGAAGACGCGATGCGCAGGCTGGCCGAGATGAAGCCGGGCCAGCGCACCACGCTGTTCACCTCGGACCTGAGTGTCAACGAGTTCCTGCTGGTCCGCGAGGCCGGCTTCCGGCCGCTGGGCCTGGTGCTGGGGTCGAGCATCTACCACGTCGGCTTCCAGATGGGCCGGTGGAACAAGAACCAGGAACTCGACACGCTGTCCAACGCGATGTACCACGCCCGAGAACTGGCGATGTCGCGAATGGAGGCGGAGGCCGACGTGCTCGGCGCGGACGGCATCGTCGGCGTGCGGCTGGAGATCGAGTTCAAGGAGTTCGGCAACGACCTCGCCGAGTTCATCGCGGTCGGCACGGCGGTCAAGGCCGACGAGCCGGGCGAGTGGCGCAACAACCAGAACAAGCCGTTCACCTCGGACCTGTCCGGCCAGGACTTCTGGACGCTGATCCAGGCCGGCTACGCCCCGCAGGGCATGGTGATGGGCACGTGCGTCTACCACATCGCCCACCAGCGGTTCTGGCAGACGATCGGCAACATCGGCCAGAACGTCGAGATCCCGCAGTTCACCGAGGCCCTCTACGACGCCCGTGAGCTGGCCATGAGCCGGATGCAGGCGGAGGCCGAGGCGCTGCACTCCGAGGGCATCGTCGGCGTGCAGCTGTTGTCTCTCGCGCACCGCTGGGGCGGCCACACCACCGAGTTCTTCGCCATCGGCACGGCGATCCGCCCGCTGCGCGCCGACCATACGATCGCCAAGCCGCAGCTGGTGCTCCCGCTGGTCGACTCCTGATGAGCGGTTCGGAACTCGGTCCCACCTGGGACATGCACATGATGATCGCGGCGCTGCGCACCGACCGGGCGGACGTCGCGTCCTACACCCGGGTGCTCACCGCGACCCTCGGCGACGCGTTGCCCGAGGGAATGGTCGAGGTCGACTACCGACGCAGCATGTCCGACCGGGTGTCCGGCCGGCCCGGCCAGCCGATCTCGGTGCTGGTGCACGGCCAGGAGCGGCAGCTGGAACTGCGCCAGGGCAAGCACGGGGTGGACGCGGAGATCCGCACGGTCGTGCGGGACGTGGTGATCAGCCGCAAGCGGGTGGCCATCGACGAGTGGCTCGCCGTTCTTGCCGAGGAACTCTCCGCCCTCGCCGAACGCGACGCGTCCGCTCGGGCGGCGTTGGCGAGGATGTTCGAGTCGTAACGGCGCCCCAGCGCCGTTACGACTCCGGGGCGAAGCCACGTTGTCCCTGGTCAGGACTGAAACCACTGCTGTCCCGATCCTGCGTCGTCGTCAGGCTGGAGCCAAGGTCGAGTTCACGAGGTGGCGGCCGTGGCTTCGCCACGGATCTCCTGACGGCACTGTGGCGTCGTCAGGTCACCAGTTGCCGTGGTGCACCACGTCGTCGGCCTTCCGCCGCCGTACGCTGAGATCCCGGCGGGTCTGCTCGGCGCTGTACCCGACGGCGACCGCGCCGATGGGCTCGTGGTCGGCCGGTACGCCGAACTCGGCGCGGAAGGCGTCCACCTCGTGCGGCGGAATGCCGAAGTAGAGCGCGCCGAGGCCCTCGTCCACCGCGGTCTGCAGGATGAGCAGCGTGGCCATGCCGGTGTCGATGTGCCAGAACGGCACCGGCCAACGGGCCTCGTCGCGGTCGGTCCAGCCCTTGTCCGGCTGGGCGTAGCGGTCCAGGTACACCCGCTTGCACGACAACGGCACGATCACCAGCGGCGCGCTGTGCACGGACTCGTCGATGGCCCCACTGGCCACCGGCCAGAACCGGGCGAGGTCAGGTCCGCGCAGCACCAGGAACGCCTGTCCCTGGGAGAAACCCGCCGACGGGCCGCGGGTCGCGTTGTGCAGCAGCCGGTCGATGGCGGGTTCGGGTACCGACTGGTCGGTGAACCGGCGAACCATCCTGCGCCGAGCTACCACGTCCTGGAAGTCCACGGGTCCAGAATGTAGCCGCACCGGCGCTGCGCGGTCGTCAAATGCTGCGCGGTCGTCAAAGCTGTGCCGTCGTCAGACCAGATCCAACTGCTTCGCCGCAGTGCGCAGCCGAGCCAGGGCGCGGTGCTGGGCGACACGGACAGCGCCGGGCGTCGAGCCGACCGCGTCGGCGGTCTCCTCGGCCGACAGTCCGACCATCACCCGCAGCACCAGGATCTCCCGCTGCTTGGCCGGCAGCACCTTCAGCAGCTCCGCCATCCGCTGGGACAGCTCCTCGCGCATGGCCCGCTGCTCGGGGCCCGCGTCCAGTTCGGGCGAGTCAGGCACCTCGGCCACCGGCTCGGCCTTGTTGCGGGCGGCCGCGCGGTGCGCGTCGGCCACCTTGTGCGCGGCGATGCCGTACACGAACGCCAGGAACGGGCGCCCCTGGTCCTGGTAGGTGTTCAACGCGGTCAGCACCGCGAGACACACCTCCTGGGCCACGTCGTCGGCCGAGGCGAAGGAACGCTCCTGCCGACCGACCCTGGCCCGGCAGTACCGGACCACCAGGGGGCGCACGACGGACAACAGCCGCTCGGTCGCGCGCCGGTCGCCGGCCACCGCCGCCGCGACCACCAGCGCGAGATCGGAAACATCCACGTTCGCGGGCAGCACGGCAGGTGCTACCGCAGGATCAACAGGCGGTACCAGTGGCACCACAGCCGGCCCCCGGATCAACATTTCAGTCATCGCGTCCCCCCAGGGAACCCAGATGGAATATGGCATCCTCTGATCAATGTCGACAGGGTCCGGATCGACACCGCAGTCCGCCGTGACCCCGCACCAGGACTCATGAGGCGGACGCCGGATGGCGTAACAGAGAGTACTCCCGATACCCGGACGAAGCCAGATGTGGTCAGTCTGTCTCCGGGGTCGGGAATTCTTTTTTCGGAACGCAAGTACACCCTCGATTGCGCTTCGTGTGCGCTTCGCCACGCCATGCCGTAATCGGCCGGGCAGCGCACGGCTGGGACGGCGAAAAACCGGGTAATTGTCAACACAACTCAGCGTAAAACCGGAAATGCCACACAATGACCGACCTTGAGCCACATCGCACAACAGAACGGTAACGCCTCCACCACCGACCGGCGCCGAGGATCACACGATCGTGGTGGACTCCCAGGTTCCTTTGAGGTTCTCCCAAGGTATCTCGCACCACTGTCATGGAACCCTGGCTCAGTACGGAACGTGTTCGACCGGCAACAGGCAGGAGTGGTGCACATGAATGGCGCCGCGGTGGCGGACGAGCCGACCGATGTGCCGGCCCGGGTTGATCTGCAGAAACGGTCGCAACGCAGCGCCACGGTGGATATCGTCATTCCGGTCTACAACGAGGAGCGGGCGCTGCCCGGCTGTGTCGAAGTGCTGCACGGCTACCTCGCTGACCGGTTCCCGTTCGACTGGACCATCACGATCGCCGACAACGCCAGTACCGACGCCACCCCGGTGGTCGCCGCCGGGCTGGCCGCCCGGCACGACCGGCTCCGGGTGCTCACGCTGGACCGCAAGGGCCGCGGCCTGGCGCTGCGGCACGCGTGGTCGTTCAGCCCCGCCGACGTGGTGGTCTACATGGACGTGGACCTGTCCACCGGCCTGGACGCGCTGCTGCCGCTGGTCGCGTCGCTGGTCAACGGGCACTCCGACCTGGCGATCGGCTCCCGGCTGGCAGCCGGCGCACGGACCGTGCGCGGGCCGAAGCGGGAGCTGCTCTCCCGTGGCTACAACGCGCTCATCCGGGCCGTGCACGGCGCCCGGTTCTCCGACGCGCAGTGCGGCTTCAAGGCCGCCCGCACCGAGGTGCTCCGGCCGCTGCTGCGCCACGTCCAGGACGACTCCTGGTTCTTCGACACCGAACTGCTGCTGCTCGCCGAGCACAACGGTCTGCGAGTGCACGAGGTGCCGGTGGACTGGGTGGAGGACACCGACAGCCGGGTGCACATCGGCAGGACCGTCGGCGAGGACCTGCGCGGTCTGATCCGGGTGGCCAGGGCGAAGGCCAGCGGCGCGGCCACCGTCGCGGACCTGCCGCGGCGCCCGGAACCGCGGCCGATCCACCCCGACGCGGTGATCGCCCGGCGGGACACCGGTCTGCTCTGGCAGCTGCTGTCGTTCGCGGTGATCGGTGGCCTGTCCACGCTGGCCACGCTGTTGCTCTACGCCTGGCTGCGCCAGTGGTGGCCGCCGCTGGCCGCCAACCTGGTCGCGCTCGTGGTGACCACACTGCTCAACACCGAGGCCAACCGGCGGCTGACCTTCGTCGGTGTGCGCGGCTCGTCGAGCCGGGTACACCTGCAAGGGCTGCTGGTGTTCGGCCTGTACTACGCGCTCACCTCGGGCGCACTGCTCGTCCTGGACGCCACCGTCGCGCGGCCCTCCCGGCTGCTGGAGCTGGCGGTGTTGCTGGCCGCGTCGGTGGTCGGCACCGCGGGACGATTCGTGCTGTTCAGGGCATGGGTGTTCACCCCGGCGAACCGGCCGGTCGACAGGAAGGTGAAGGAAACCGTATGACCGCGCCCGCTCAGTACGCGGAACCGACCACACCGGCGGCGCCGACCGGCAGCGACCCCGGCACGGCCCCATCCAGGGCCGCCGGCCACCCGTGGCAGCGGTGGGCACTGCTGGCAATCCTGGTGTTGTCGGCGGCTCTCTACGGCTGGGACATCTGGTCGGCCGGGTGGGGTAATACGTTCTACACCGCGGCCGTTAAATCGATGTCCGACAATTTCACTAATTTCCTTTTCGGGTCCTTCGACCCTGCCGGTGTGGTAACTGTTGACAAACCACCAATGGGACTGTGGCCGCAGGTATTCTCGGTTTGGATCTTCGGTTTCCATCAGTGGTCGGTAGCGTTGCCGCAGGCGTTGGAAGGCGTCGCCGCGGTCTTCCTGCTGCACCGGACGGTCCGCCGCTGGTTCGGGGCGAACGTGGCGCTGCTCGCCGCGCTGGTCCTGGCGCTCACCCCGATCACCGTGGCCATCAACCACGTGAACAACCCCGACGCGCTGCTCGTGCTCTGGTCGGTCGCCGCCGCCTACGCGCTGACCAGGGCGGTCGCCGACGGGATCAGCCCGGCCGGCCGGACGAAGTGGCTGCTGCTGTGCGCGTTCCTGCTCGGCTGCGGGTTCCTCACCAAGATGCTGGCCGCGTGGATCGTCGTGCCCGGCTTCGCGGTGGCCTTCCTCACCGCGGCCGGCGGCAGCTGGCGACGCAGGCTGCTCGACCTGGCCTGCGCGACCGGGATGCTGCTGGTCAGCTCGTTCTGGTGGCCGCTGCTGCACGACTGGTGGCCGGGAACCAAGCCCTACATGGACAACAGCACCAACGGCACCGCACTGAACCTGATCTTCGCCTACAACGGGGTGAACCGGATCGTGGGCAACGACAGCCCCGGCGGCGGAGGCGGCTTCGGCGGTCGGGGCGGCGGCAGCGGTTTCGCCGGACTGTTCGGCGGTCAGACCGGGCTGGGCCGGATGTTCAGCGCGTCGGTCGGTGGCCAGATCAGCTGGCTGATCCCGTTCGCGCTGCTGGTGCTCGCGGTGACCGCGGTGGTCGGCGTGCTGCGGTGGCGGCGCGGGGCCCCGGCCCGGCCGGCGATGCGCGCGGGCTGGTGGCTGTGGGGCAGCTGGCTGGTGGTCACCGCGCTGGTGTTCAGCTACGCGCAGGGCATCTGGCACTCCTACTACACGACCATGCTCGCCCCGCCGATCGCGGCGATCGCCGCCGCCGGTCTGGCCCAACTGCGGCGCTACCACCGGAACTCGGCCGACCTGACCGGGGTCGCCCGGCTCTGCTGGCTGCTGCTGCCGCTCGGCGTGCTGATCACCACGGTCTGGGCGTACGTGCTGGTCGACCGCACGCCGACGTGGAACGGCTGGACCGGGCCTGCGGTGCTCGTGGTCGGCGTGCTCGCGGTGCTCGGGCTGGTCGCGGCGAAGCTGCTCAGCCGCGCGTCGGTCGGCCGGGCCGGCCTGGCCCTGGCCTCGATCGCCCTGCTGCTGGTGCCCGCGGTGTGGTCGTCGGCCACCGCGTTCGCCGGCACCCGGACCGGCGGCGCGATGGCGGCGGCCGGGCCGACCACCGGCTTCGGCGGTGGCTTCGGCGGCGGGCGGGGCGGCTTCGGCGGCCGGAGCGGTCGGACCGGCCGGGGTGGCTTCCCCGGCGGCTTCGGCGGTGCCCCCGGCGGCTTCCCGGGCGGCTTCCCGGGCGATCTACCGCAGGGTGGCCGACCGCAGAGCGGCGGCTCCCGGGGCGGAGACGGCGGCAACTCGGCGCGCTCGGCGCTCGCCGGGATGGACGCGTCCGCGCTCACCGCCCAACAGCAGGCCATCCTCGACTACGTCGTGCGCAACGCGCCGAACGCGCAGATCAAGCTCGCCGTCGACGGCACGTCCAACCAGGCCGCGCCGTGGATCATCAACTCCGACGTGACGGTGATCGGCATGGGCGGCTTCTCGGGCACCGACAACGCTCCCTCCGTCGCCCAGCTGAACAGCTGGGTGGCCAGTGGCCGGCTGACGTTCGTGCTGGGCAGCACGGGCGGCGGGTTCGGTGGCTTCGGCGGCCGGGCCGGCGGCACGGACAGCCCGGCGACCCAGCGCACCCAGTGGATCAGCCAGCACTGCACGGCGGTACCGGCCGGCGCCTACGGCGGCTCGGCGGCCGGCGGCACCGGACAGACGCTCTACGACTGCACGGCACGCTGAGCCGGCCCGCTCGGCAAGCTCCCAGCCGGCTCACAGAAGGCATCCAGCTCACACCGATGTTGGCCGGTCAGCCTGATGGGATGGGTGCGCTGAACGCCGGGAACGCGGCCCGGGTACTGGTGGTCGACGACGAGCCGAACATTCTCGACCTGCTTGCCGCGGCGCTGCGGCTCAGCGGTTTCGACGTGCACACCGCGGCCAGCGGTGCGCAGGCGATGACCGCTGCGGCCGCGGCCGCGCCCGACATCGTGGTGCTGGACGTGATGTTGCCCGACACCGACGGCTTCAGCCTGGCCAGACGGTTGCGGACCGAGCACGAAAGCGTGCCGGTGCTCTTCCTGACCGCCCGGGACTCGGTCGAGGACCGGATCGCCGGGCTGACCGTCGGTGGCGACGACTACGTCACCAAACCGTTCAGCCTTGAGGAGGTCGTGCTGCGGCTGCGGGCGATCCTGCGCCGTACCCAGGCGCGCGCCGATGAGCTGGTCGACGCGCGGCTGGGCTACGCCGACCTCAGCCTGGATGAGGACGCGCACGAGGTGCGCCGGGGCGGTCGCCTGGTCGAGCTGTCGCCGACCGAGTTCAACCTGCTGCGCTACCTGATGGTCAACGCCGAGCGGGTGGTCAGCAAGGCGCAGATCCTCGACCGGGTGTGGAACTACGAGTACGGCGGCGACAGCCGGATCGTCGAGTCCTACATCAGCTACCTGCGCAAGAAGGTCGACGCCCGCGACCAGCCGCTGATCCACACCGTGCGCGGCGTCGGCTACACCATGCGGCTGGCCCGGGACGGCGACTAGCTAGGCCGAGACCCGGCTGAACCGCACCGGCATGTGCTCCGGGCCGCGCAGGTTGACGTGCGGCCGGTAGCGCAGCGCGTCGGTGTCCAGTTCCGGGTCGACGATCCGGCTGGCGAACGCGGACAACGCGATACCCGCCTCCAGCCGGGCCAGCCCGGCGCCGAGGCAGTAGTGCGCGCCGGCGGCGAAGGACAGGTGCGCGCGGGCGTCCCGATGGAGGTCGAACCGCTCCGGGTCGGCGAACGTCGCCGGATCACGGTTGGCCGCGCCGATCAGGATCAGCAGCACACCGTCGGCGGGCACCTCGATCTCGCCGACGGTGATCGGCTTGCGGGTCACCCGGCTGGTCAGCTGCACCGGCGGGTCGTAGCGCAGCACCTCCTCGACCACCCCGCCGACCAACCCGGGGTCGGCCCGCAGCTCGGCCAGCTGGTCGGGGTGGCGCAGCAGCGCGAGCACCCCGTTGGCGATCAGGTTCGCGGTCGTCTCGTGCCCGGCCACCAGCAGCAGCACACAGGTGCCGATCAGCTCGCCCTCCGACAGCTGGTCGCCCTGCTCCTCGATGGCCACCAGGCTGGACAGCAGGTCCGTGCCCGGCTCGGCGCGGCGCCGGGCGATCAGCGCGGTGAAGTACTCCCTGAACTCCAGCTGCGCGGACCAGATGTCCTCGATCTCGCTCTGGTCGGTGACCGCCATCGCCGGGTCGAGGCCACGCACCAGCCGCTTGGACCACTGCTCGAACCGGTCCTGGTCCTCGTCGGGCACACCGAGCAGTTCGGTGATGATCCGCACCGGCAGCGGATACCCGAACTGGCTGACCACGTCGAACGTCCCGTCGGCGGCGAACCCGGTCACAAGCTCGTCCACCACGTCCCGGATGCGCGGCTCCAACGCGGCGATCACCCGGGGGGTGAACGCCTTGGACACCAGCCGGCGCAGCCGGGTGTGGTCGGGGGCGTCCATCGACAGGAACGAGGTCGGTTCGGCGTCCTGCTCCCGGTTCGGGTTCATCATCCGGTTCATCCGGCTGTGCCGCCGGTCGCTGCTCATCGCCGGATCACGCAGCACCCGACCGCTCAGCTCGTGTTCACCGACGAGGGTCAGCGCGCCGTCGAAGAAACTGGCCGGGCCGGCCTGCCGGAGGGCGTCGAACACCGGATACGGGTTCGGGCGGGTCGCGGGATCGAACAGGGTGCCGAGGTCGTACTGGCGTGCGGTCGTCACCCGCACCACACTGGAGGTTGAACCATGGTTCAAGTCAAGGGGGGCGCGCGGTGCTCACGATCGGGCAGTTGTCGGAGGCGTGTGGCGTGCCCACGTCGACCATCCGGTTCTGGGAGCGCAGGGGGCTGCTCGAACCCGCCGCCCGGCGGGCCGGCCAGCGGCGCTACACCGAGGAGGCCCGCGGCCAGGTGGCGCTGCTGCGGCTGTGCCAGGACGCCGGTTTCACCATCACGGAGATCCGCGAACTGTTCGAACGGGGGGCGGTCGACCGGTCGTCCTGGCGGGCGATGGTGCAGCGCAAGCTGCCCGACATCGAGCAGAGCCTGCTGCGGCTGAACAAGGCGCACCGGCTGCTGCGGCACGCGGTGGACTGCCCGTACGAGGACATCGCCGACTGCCCGGCGTTCCGGCAGGCCATCGACCACCGGCTCGGACCGGAGCCGGCGGTCGAGCCGGGACTAGATCTTGCGGCCGTCGCGCATCCGCGCGCTGACCTGGCGTTCGGCCACGAAGGACAGGAACGGGATGGTGCCGGAGATCAGGATGAGCAGTGCGCCCGGGATCGACCAGCGGGCCTTGAGCGCCAGGTCGATGGCCAGCGCCAGATACACCATGTACAGGAAGCCGTGCAGCGGGCCGACCACCTCGGCGTACTGCGGGATATTGAAGCCCCAGTCCAGGATCGTGGCCACGGTGAGCAGCAGCAGGCCGACACCCACCACGTAGGCGATCACCCGGTAGCGGCCCAGCGCGGCCTGGATCTGCTTCGCCCGCCGTTCCTCGATGGGTGACGCGGTGGTCTCAGCCGTCATGACGCTGCTCCCTAGCGGACAGGTTGGAGAGGTAGGAGTTGTAAGCCAGCAGGTCGATGTCCTCATCGACCTGGTAGGTCACCGTGCGGTTCTGCTTGTAGGCCACCTGCGAGGTCCAGTCGTCCACCGGATCGGCCGGCCGCGGGACCTCGCCCGCGGCGGGAACGTCCTGACCGCTCAGCACGGCGAGCTGCTGGTCCTCCAGCAGCGAGGCCAGATGTGCCTTGCGGATGCGCCAGAACATGAAGCCGGGGAACACCCCGAACAGCGGCCACTGCAACACGTACCCGAGGTTCTGCAGGGTGCCGCTGGCCGACTCGTACCGGGTCCACTGCCACCACGCCAGCAGGGCACCACCGATCAACGCGAACACGCTGACCCCGATGTTGGCCAACGTGCGCGAACCGAACAGACCCTGGCGAGGCACGTCTCGACGCTAGCACCGCGCCCGATGTGACCTGCATCCCGACCGGGCGACGTCTCAGCCGGTCAGGGCCTTGAGTGCCTGCCTGGCGTAATTGTCCGCCTGGCCGAAGACCTTCTGTCCGTAATCCACCGAATCGTTGTAGGA
>DATATV010000042.1:0-83089 GCA_036268615.1 Pseudonocardiaceae bacterium | reverse complement strand
CGAACATGGTCCCGCATCCGCGGGAGGAACTGTTCTCGGTGCTGGTGGTCGATGACCACCCGCTGCTGAGGGAGGCGATAGCCGCCCGGCTCACCCAAATGGGCGCGGGCACAGTACACGAGGCCGCGTCGGTCGCGGAGGCAAGGGCGAGAGCCCTAGCGACCGGGCCGTGTGACCTCGCAATTCTCGATCTCGGGCTACCCGACGGTAGTGGCATCGACCTGGTCACGGAGTTCCGTGCCCATGGTTGGCCACGCATCGTGGTACTCGCGTCCTCCGACGACCCCTATGCTGTTCGGTCGGCGTTCCAGGCAGGCGCTCAGGCGTACCTGCTGAAGTCCGCCTCGCCGATGGTGGTCACCGACGGAGTGCGTCGAGTGCTCGACGGCGGGGTGTACGCCGACCCGAGTGTCGCGCCCGTGCTTGCCACGGGCACCAGGGTGCCAGGCACCGACAACACACCGCGGGAGCTTTCCGCGCGTGAGGTGGAGGTCCTGCAACTGGTCGCCGATGGCCAGTCCAACAAGGAAATCGGCGAGGCGCTCAATCTGTCGGCGCTCACGGTGAAGAGCCACCTGTCCCGGATCGGGCGCAAGCTCGGTACCGGTGACCGGGCCCAAATGGTCGCATTGGCCATGCGGGCGGGCGTCATTCGCTAGGGCGAGATCTACTACAAGCGGTGCACCCGCAGGCCGGGTGACGGGCGCAAGGTGCCCCTCCCGGGTCACCGTGCTCAGTTCGAGCACGGTGGGCCCGGGAGCGGTACCGGTGTTGCCCGGCCGGCGGGTTCTCCACGTGAAAACCGGCGTTCGCCGACCGTCCGGCGACGCGCCAGGACCGGTCCGGTCAAACAGTGAACACGGAGGCTGACCAGCACGTAGGGTCTCCGTCCGTGGAGGCATACCCAGTCGAAAGCTCGGAGTCAGCCGCGGAGTCGACCGGAGCAGCAGCAATGTCCGGATCTGTCGCACCGAGCGCGACTGTGCCCGATCCCGACGTACCTCTCGTCGAGGCCGAACCGTCAGGACCGGTGGCCGTGCCGTTGACGGCGCCGCGCGAGGGCGTGCCGCCGGTGGTGACCGACCCGACCGCACTGGCCGGTGCCGCCCGGGCACTGGCGGGTGGCACCGGACCGATCGCGGTGGACACCGAACGGGCTTCGGGCTATCGATACTCGCAGCGGGCGTATCTGGTGCAGCTGCGCCGAGAGGGCTCCGGCACCGTGCTGGTCGACCCGATCCCCCTGGCCGGGCAGCTGGCCCCGCTGATCGAGGCGATCAACGACGCCGAATGGGTGTTGCACGCCGCCTCCCAGGACCTGCCCTGCCTCGCCGAACTGGATCTGCACCCCACGTCCCTGTTCGACACCGAGCTCGCCGGCCGGCTGGCCGGCTACGAGCGGGTGGCGCTGGGCACGCTGGTCGAACGGCTGCTCGGATACACCCTGGAGAAGGGCCACGGCGCCGCCGACTGGTCGCAGCGCCCGCTGCCGGACGACTGGCTGAACTACGCCGCGTTGGATGTGGAGCTGCTGATCCCGTTGCGCGAGTCGCTTGAGGCCGAGTTGGCCGAGCAGGGCAAGCTGGACTGGGCCCTGGAGGAGTTCGAGGCGGTCCGTACCGCTCCGCCGGCCAGACCGAGACCCGAACCGTGGCGCCGCACGTCCGGCATCCACCGGGTGCGCAACCCGAAGCAGCTGGCCGCCGTGCGCGCGCTGTGGGAGGCCCGCGACACGGTCGCCCGCGAACGCGACATCTCCCCCGGCCGGGTGCTGCCCGATCGGGCGGTGATCGAGGCCGCCGTGGTCAACCCGCTGGACGAGCAGGAACTGGTGAAGCTGCCGGTGTTCCGCGGCCGCGCACAGCGCAGGCTGGCCGGCACCTGGGCCGCGGCCCTGCAGAAGGCCCGCGACCTGCCGCGCACGGAGCTGCCCGAAGCGTCCCCGTCGCACGACGGTCCCCCGCCGCCGAGCCGCTGGGCCGACAAGGACCCGGAGGCCGCGGCGCGACTGTCCGCGGCCAGGGCAGCACTCACCACGATCGCCGAGTCGCACCGGCTGCCGGTGGAGAACCTGCTGCAACCGGACCTGGTCCGCCGCACCTGCTGGCAGCCGCCGGCCGAGCTGACAGTTGAGACGGTCGGCGAGGCTCTGCGGACCGGCAACGCCCGGGAGTGGCAGATCAATCTCACCGCGGCCGCGCTCGCCGAGGCGCTGACCGCCAAGGCCGCCGCCAAGATCGTCGAGGCCGCCGCACTCGAACACCAGGACTGACCCGGCCACACCGCGGTACGGGTAGCCTGACCGGTGAGAGGGGTGCGTCCGGTGACGGCAGAAACTCGTGCGTCCACTGTTCGAACCCCGGCTGCGCAAACCGAGACCCTCGCTGATCGTATCGCCGCTCAGCGTAAGGACACGGCGTTCGTCACCCCGGTCAGGAAGGCGATGGAGCGCACCAGGCGCGCCTTGGAGCGGCTGGCCGAGTGACCGAGCACCTCGATCTGGCGGACCTCTTGGTCATCGCCGAACTCGTTCTTGCCACCCCTGCCGAGGACTTGGCCAAAACACGTCGCCCTGAACTGCCTGAATCCGCTTCGCACGCGCCGGCAGCCGGATTCGACGGCGTGGAGTTCTATCCCGACCTGGCAACGAAGACAGCCGTACTGTGCACGCACCTGGCCAAGAACCATCCATTGATGGACGGCAACAAACGTCTCGCGTTCATGGCGATGATCGAGTTCCTCACCCGCAACGGCTACGAGTGGAATCCGCCGGAAGGCGATGAGGACGGGATCGTGACCGATCAGATGATTCGCCAGGTTGCGGCCTGACCGCTGGCCCGAGCAAGATCCGCACAACGCGAGCGCACCAGCAAGAGCACAGCAACACGGGCCAGCAGCCCACGCCCGTCGGCCGCTCTGCCCCCTTCTTCCCGATACGAAGCGCACGCCACGACCGTCAGACAATCGCGCGATCAGGGTGAAGGAACCACCCACCCACACCGGACCTGCTCGCGCGTGCACTGATCCGACCAAGAACCGGAGTGGCGCGACGCTCATCCAGCAGACAAAGAGGTCGCTTCGCTCCTGGTCCTCCCTCGTCGCTGGCGCGACAGGACCCACGCCAGGGCCCAACTGTTACCCGCCGGTAACCCGGGCTAGAGTGGGTGCTACCGGCCGGTAGCGATGGCTGGGGGTGTGCCCACACCAGGCGCGCCGGACGGCTGGCTGTCGCGCAGTCCATCACGCAAGGAGGAACCGCCGTGGCCGCACCTGTGGCCGAGAGCACCGGCGCAACGCCGGCTTTTCAGGCGTCCGCACCGCGCTCCGTGCGCAACGTCGTCTTCGTCGAGGGGGTGCGCACCCCGTTCGGCAAGGCCGGCAAGAAGGGCATCTACGCCGAAACCCGCGCGGACGACCTGGTCATCAAGGTCATCCGCGAACTGCTCCGCCGCCACCCCGAGCTGCCGCCCGAGCGCGTCGACGAGGTCGCCGTCGCGGCGACCACCCAGATCGGCGACCAGGGCCTGACCATCGGTCGCACCGCGAGTCTGCTGGCCGGCCTGCCCAAGTCCGTCCCGGGCTTCGCCATCGACCGGATGTGTGCCGGCGCGATGACCGCGGTGACCACCACGGCCGCCGGCATCGCCTTCGGCGCCTACGACGTGGTCATCGCCGGCGGGGTCGAGCACATGGGCCGCCACCCGATGGGCGAGGGCGTCGACCCCAACCCGCGCATCCTGGCCGACAAGCTGGTCGACCCGAGCGCGCTGGTGATGGGCAACACCGCGGAGAACGTGCACGACCGGTTCCCGCAGCTGACCAAGGACCGCTGCGACGCCTACGCCGTGCGCAGCCAGGAGAAGTTCGCCGACGCGGTGAAGACCGGCAAGATCGGCCCCGAGTTGGTGCCGGTCGCCGTGCGCTCGGCCGAGCTGGGCTGGGGGCTGGCCACCGAGGACGAGCCGCCCCGCCCGGGCACCACCATGGAGACGCTGGCCAACCTGAAGACGCCGTTCCGCCCGCACGGCCGGGTCACCGCGGGCAACGCGGCCGGCCTGAACGACGGCGCCACCGGCTGTCTGCTGGCCGACGAGGACACCGCCCGCGAACTCGGCCTGCCGGTCGGGATGCGGCTGGTCGGCTACGCCTTCATGGGCGTCGAGCCGGAGGTGATGGGCATCGGACCGGTGCCGGCCACCGAGAAGGCGCTGGCCAAGGCCGGGCTGTCCATCTCCGACATCGGTCTGTTCGAGATCAACGAGGCGTTCGCCGTGCAGGTGCTGTCCTTCCTGGACCACTTCGGCATCGCCGACGACGACCCGCGGGTCAACCAGTGGGGCGGCGCGATCGCCTGCGGCCACCCGCTGGCCTCCTCCGGCGTACGGCTGATGACCCAGCTGTCCCGCCAGTTCGCCGAGCGCCCGGACGTGCGCTACGGCATCACCACCATGTGCATCGGCATCGGCATGGGCGGCACCGTGATCTGGGAGAACCCGAACTGGGACGGGAGCGACGCGAAATGACCCTCTCGATCGATGAGGCCAAGGCTGCCTTTCCCGACGAGGTGGTCACCAAGGCGACCACCCGGGTGATCCGGGTGCCCGGCGTCGCCGGGCCGGTCGCGCTGATCACCCTGGACAACGGCCTGGACCACACCCGGCCGTCCACCTTCGGCCCGCAGGGGCTGATCAGCCTGAACACCGCGCTGGACGAGGCGTTCGCGGCCGAGCCCGCGGCGATCGCCGTGACCGGCAAGCCGTTCATCTTCGCGGTGGGCGCTGACCTTTCCGGGGTGGAGCAGGTCGCTTCCGCCGAGCTGGCGGAAGCGATCGCGCAGACCGGCCACGATGTCTTCCGCCGGCTGACCGAGTCGACCGTGCCGAGCTTCGCCTTCGTCAACGGCGCGGTCATGGGCGGCGGCCTGGAACTCGCGCTGTCCTGCGACTACCGCACGCTCATCTCCAACGCGGCGGCCATCGCGTTCCCTGAGGTTTTCCTCGGCCTGTTCCCCGGCTGGGGCGGCACGCAACTGCTGCCCAACCTGATCGGCGCGACCGCGGCGGTCAAGGTGATCGTCGAGAACGCGTTGAACCAGAACAAGATGCTCCGCCCGGCCGAGGCCGTGAAGCTCGGCATCGTGGACGTGGTGCTGGACTCCGCGGACTACCTCGAACAGTCGCTGGCCTGGCTGGCCAAGGTGCTCGGTGGCGAGATCTCCGTGCCACGCAAGGAGATCGACCGGGGCGCAGGCTGGGATGCCGCGCTGGACACGGCCCGCACGATCGTCGCCGCCAAGACGCACGGCGCCTCCCCCGGCGCCGAGCAGGTGCTCCGGCTGCTCGAACTGGCCAGGAACAACGACCTGGACGCCGGCTACGCGGCCGAGACCGAGGCGCTGGCCAAGGTGCTGCTGACCGACGAGCTGCGCGCCGGGCTCTACTCGTTCAACCTGGTCAACAAGCGGGCCCGCAAGCCCGCGGGCGCGCCGGACAAGTCGTCGGCCCGGCCGGTCACCAAGGTCGGCGTGGTCGGCGCCGGGCTGATGGCCAGCCAGCTGGCCCTGCTGTTCGTCCGGCGGCTGAAGGTGCCGGTGGTGCTCACCGACATCGACCAGGCCCGGATCGACAAGGGCGTCGGCTATGTCCACAGCGAGATCGACAAGCTGCTGGCCAAGTCGCGGATCTCGGCGGACGAGGCGAACCGGCTCACCGCCCTGGTGTCCGGCTCGCTGGACAAGACGGCCTTCGCCGACGCGGACTTCGTGATCGAGGCCGTGTTCGAGGAGCTGTCGGTCAAGCAGACCGTCTTCGCCGAGGTCGAGGAGTACGTGACCGCCGAGTGTGTGCTCGCCACGAACACGTCCTCGTTGTCGGTCACCGAGATGGCGGCGAAGCTGCGGCACCCGGAACGCGTGGTCGGCTTCCACTTCTTCAACCCGGTCGCCGTGCTGCCGCTGCTGGAGATCGTCCGCGGCGAGCAGACCGACGACGCCGCGTTGGCCACCGCGTTCGCCACCGCCAAGCAGCTGAAGAAGTCGGCCGTGCTGGTCAAGGACGCGCCCGCATTCGTGGTCAACCGGCTGCTCACCCGGTTCCTCGGTGAGGTGGTCCGCGCGGTCGACGAGGGCACTCCCTTCGACGTGGCCGACCGGGCGCTGGAGCCGCTCGGCCTGCCGATGAGCCCGCTGGTGCTGTTGCAGTTGGTCGGCCCGGCGGTCGCCCTGCACGTGGCCGAAACGATGCACGCGGCCTTCCCGGACCGCTACGGCGTGAGCGAGAACCTGCGTCGGTTCGTCGAGGCCGGCAAGACCGCGGTCTGGGTGTGGGACGACAAGGGCAACCAGACGGTCGACCCGGAGGTCGCGGCCCTCTGGCAGCCCGGCGACTCGCCGCTGACCGAGGAGCAGCTGCGGGACCGGGCGCTGGCCGCGCTCGCCGAGGAGATCCGGCTGATGCTGGACGAGGGTGTCGTGGCCGAGGCGCAGGACATCGACCTGTGCCTGCTGCTCGGCGCCGGCTGGCCGTTCTGGCTGGGTGGCATCACGCCGTACCTCGACCGGTCCGGAGTGTCCGAAAAGGTCACCGGAAAGCGCTTCCTGGCCACCGGAGTGGCCTCGGTTCCCGTTTCCTGACAACAAACACGGCGCGGCCCGGACGTCCATTGTGGAGGTCCGGGCCGCGTCGGTCAGTAGCTTCTGGTCTCCACCGGAGCGACCCGGCCGCCGACCTCGACGGTGCCGTCCGGACCGGGGGCGACCAGGATCTCCGAGCCGACACCCTGCCGGATCACCAGTGGCCGGCTCAGCACCGCGCCCAGCCGGAGCGCGGCGGCGCCGGTCGCCTCGTCCTCGACGATGCCCATCCGGGTCGGGAACACCCGCACCCGCACCCGGCCGGCGGCCTCGTCCTCCCACGCCCAGACCTGCAGGTGGGCGTCCGGGCCGGCACCCGGGTGCGCGTCCACCTCGGCGGGCGTGGCCAACTGGGTCAGGTCGAAGTGGGGCGCCCAGTTCGGGTCGGCCCGGACCCAGGTGCGGTCCTCAACGGTCCAGGTGGGCACGTCGCCGGCCGGCGGGCGCAGCACGGACACCGGCCGGCCGGCCTGGGCGAGCAGCCAGGACGTGCCGACCAGCGGGTGCCCGGCGAGCGGCAGTTCGGTGGCCGGGGTGTGGATCCACAGCCGACCGGCAACCGCGTCGGCGACGAAGACCGTCTCGGAGAACCCCAGGTCGGCAGCGATCTGCTGCCGGCGCTCGGCGGGCACGTCGGGAGTGTCGAGGAAGACGCCGAGCGGATTGCCGCCGGTGCCGTCCGGACCGACAAAAACCTTGACCACGTGCAGGGTTCGATCGGGGTCGGTGCTGCTCATGCCGCGATCAACCGGTGCCGGCGGGCCGGTATTCCGGTTGCCCGCGGCCGTCGATCATGGCGACAATCCCCCGGTGATCCGCGAGCGGCGCCCCGAGGACCTGACCGCGTGTGTCGCGGCGCTGGCCGAGGTGCACGCCGCCGACGCGTATCCGGTGCGCTGGCAGGCTGATCCGGCCGGGTGGCTCAGCCAGGGCCGCACGCTCGGCGCGTGGGTGGCCGAGCACGACGACCGGATCGCCGGCCATATCGCGCTGAACGCCGAGAACGGGGACGCCTGCGCGCGGGTGTGGGCCGAGTTCGGCGAGCGGCCGGCCGGGGTGCTCTGCCGCCTGTTCGTCCCGCCGGCCGCGCGCGGCTTCGGGCTGGGCGCCCAGTTGCTCGCTCGGGCAGCCGAACACGCCCGGGTTCTCGGCCGGCAACCGGTGTTGGAGGTACTGGCGCTCAACAAGGACGCGATCGCGCTGTACGACCGCCTCGGCTGGCGCCTGCTGCGCACGATCGACTACTCGCTTCACGGGGAGTTCGTCCCGATGCACTGCTACGCCGCGCCGCCGGTTGCGGGGGCGAGCGCCTCCTGAACAGCGGACCGGACGGCAGCGACCGCTCAGGGCTGGGGACGCGGCGGGAGCCGGACGGTGACCGTCAGCCCGCCGTCCGGGACCGGGTCGGCGTAGAGCTGGCCACCGTGCACCGCCACCACCGCGCGGACGATCGACAGGCCCAGGCCGGTGCCGGTCTGGGCGGTGCGATCGACCCCACCCCGGCGGAACGGTTCGAAGAGCTCGGTGACCAGGCCGGCCGGCACGAGCGGCCCGGACGAACCGACGCGCAGCACCGACCACTCGCTGCCGGCCTCGGTGTGCACCTCGATCCAGCCGCCGCGCACGTTGTGCCGGACCGCGTTCTCCAGCAGGTTGCCGGCGATCCGTTCGAGCAGCGCGGGATCACCCACGGCGCCGGCCGACTCGGTTTCGAAGCTCGTGCGCAGGCCCAACGCGGCCGCGTCGGCACGCACCGCCGACCACGCGGCACTCACCAGCAAGGACAGGTCGACCGGTTCGCGCACCGCCAGGCCCGCGCCCTCGGTGCGGGCCAGCAACAGCAGCGCCTCCACCAGCTGACTGGCCCGCAGTGCGGCCTGACCGACCACTCCGGACATTCGACGCAGCTCGGTCACGTCGGCATCCGGATCGGTCAGCGTCACGTCCAGCTCGGTCCGGATCACCGACAGCGGCGTGCGCAGCTCGTGGCTCGCGTTGGCGACAAATCGGCGCTGTGCCTCAAAAGTAGCCTGCAACCGGTCGAGCATCCCGTCGAAGGTGTCGGCCAGCTGGGCCACCTCGTCCCGGGGGCCGCGCAGCGCGATCCGCTCACCGAGCGACTCCGCGGACAGCCGGCGAGCGGTGGCGGTGACCTCGTGCAGCGGCCGCAGCAGCCGGCCGGTGAGCGTCCAGGCCAGGATCGCCGCCGCCAGCACGACGCACAGGAACGCCACCGAACCCGCCTGCAACACCTGGTCGCGCGCGTGGTCCTGGAGCAGCATCCCCCACTGGGACGCGTCGATCTGCTGCCCGTTGACCACCACGCTGCCCGAGGGCACCACCGGCAGCTCCGAGGCCACGTTGCCGACCAGCACCCAACCCAGCCACAGCAGCAGCACGCTCACCCCGGCGGTCAGCCCGGTAGCCAGCAGAGTCAGCCGTAACCGCAGGCCAGGGCCACGCCGACGGCGCACGCCGGGCCGGGCGTCGACAAAGCTCAGGGTTCGCGCGATCACCCCGTCAGCCAACCTCCACACCGGCCGTGCCGGCCGCGGGCACCCGATAGCCGGAGCCGACCACCGTGTCGATGATGCCGGGCTCGCCCAGTTTCTTGCGCAAGGTCATCACGGTCACCCGCACGGTGGTGGTGAACGGGTCGGCATTCTCGTCCCACACCCGCTCCAGCAGTTCCTCACTGCTGACCACCGAGCCGCCCGCGGCCAGCAGCACCTCAAGCACGCCGAACTCCTTGCGGGTCAGCTCCACCGCCTCGCCGGCCCGCAGCACGGTGCGCCGGGCCGGGTCCAGCTCGATGTCACCGGCCCGGAGCACCGGCGGGATGGCCGGCGTGGACCGACGGCCCAGCGCCCGCACCCGCGCGACCAGTTCGGCGAACGCGAACGGCTTGGCCAGGTAGTCGTCGGCGCCCAGGGACAGGCCCTCGACCCGGTCGGCGATGCCGTCGCTCGCGGTGAGCATGAGCACCCGGCTGACCGCGCCGGTGGCCACGATCTCCTTGCACAGCTCGTCACCCGACATTCCCGGCAGGTCTCGGTCGAGCACCACCACGTCGTACCGGGTGACTGTCACCTTTTCGTGACCGGAGTCGCCGTCCAGCGCGACGTCCACGGCCATTCCTTCACGCCGCAGGCCCCTGGCGATCGCCTCGGCCAGCGGCTGTTCGTCTTCAACAACCAGGATCCGCACCCCTCCACGGTGCCACATCAACCAGATAGGACGTTGCGCGGAGGGACGCGGACCCGTGCTGCCCGAGCAGCGAGTCGACCCCCAGACCGGCCGACTCGCTACCCGAAGCCCATTGCGGAGCGTGAAACTCTCAGCGAACTACCAGATTGCCCGACGCGTTTTCAGTGCGGACGCTCCAGCACCACCGTCGCGCCCGGCTGGCTCGCGGCCTGCAGGGTGCGCAGCTGGAGCAGCGCCGGGTGCCGTTCGGCCAGCTCAGCGGCGTTCAGCAGGGACCGCAGCGCGGCCGTCTCCGCCCTGGCCCGCTCCAGCGCGATCCGGCCCTCCCGCCGGGCCACCAGCTCGCCGACGACGACCCGGCGCAGTTCGGCCGGCAGCAGCACGTCCCGGACCACCGCCTCGGCCACGGACAGGCCGAGCTCGGTGGCGGTCCCGGCGACGGCCGTGGTCACCTCCGCGCCCACCTCGGCCCGCTGCTGGTCCAGCGCGTCGTGCGCGCGGGCCAGCACCGCGGTGCGCAGCGCGAACTGCACGGCCAGGTGCAGCGCCTCGGCCGGCTTCTCCGCGACGGTCACGAAGCGGCGCACATCGGTGACCGCCCAGCGGATCGCGACGCCGAGCCGGACCATGATGCCGTCGCTGGTCGGGATCTCCTGACCGGCGATGGTGATCCAGCGCGGCCGCAGGTCGACCCGGTGGGTCTCGTCCCGGCGGGCGACGCGGTGGCGACCGGCCGACAATTCGTCGACCACAACACCATTACGGAACCGCAGCACCCGCTCCCATTCGTGCACGACAATTCTGTTCACCACGTCACCTCCCGAACAATTCACCGTGGACAGTCGTTTCCCCGACCAGCGGCAGCGAACGGCCCCGATCCGTGGCCGTTCGCCGGGAAGCTGGATAATCGTTGCTTCACAAGGACATTCGGCCACTCGACCGGTTGGCCGATGGGATCGGGGCCGCCCGGAAGGGATTCGAACCCCAGCCCGACGGCATGCCAGTTGTCGATCGACACCAACGCGCGGAATCGTGGCCGGCAGTGCCGCCCCGACCGCTGATATCGACGAAAGAAACTATATCCACGACGACAGCGGGGGCGCACCGGAATTTCGGCGCGCCCCCGCTGTCGGTGTTCGATTCGGGCTCAGTTGATGTCGCGGTGCTCGCTGATCTCCTGCTCCGCGACGGCTTCTGCCTTGTCCGCCACCGACTTGCCCAGCCGGTCGGCCGCCCAGCCGGTGATCCGCAGCGCCACGTCCTGGGCGGTCAGGCCCAGTTCGGCGAGCACCTCGTCCCGGGTGCCCGGGTCGATGAACCGCTGCGGCACGGCCAGGTCCAGCAACGGCACGGACAGGTCCGCGTCGCGCAGCATGGCGGCCAGCGCCCAGCCGAAGCCACCGTGCCGGCCGCTGTCCTCGACGGTGGCCACCAACTGGTGGCCACGGGCGAGTTCGACGATCTCGGCGGGCACCGGCAACACCCAGCGCGGGTCCACCACGGTGACACCGATGCCCTGGTCGGCGAGGCGTTCGGCGGCCTGCTGGGCGAGCGCGCCGAACGCGCCGACCGCGACCAGCAGCACGTCCGGGGTCTCCCCCTCGGCCGGCCGGCGCAGCACATCGACGGTGCCGATCCGCTCCACCGCCGGCACCGACTCGGTCACCGCGCCCCGCGGGAAGCGGATCACCGACGGGCCGTCGGTGATCGCGACCGACTCGTGCAGTTCCTCGCGCAGCGTGCCGGCGTCGCGCGGCGCGGCCACCCGGATGCCCGGCACCAACCCGAGAATGGACAGGTCCCACATGCCGTGGTGGCTCGGGCCGTCCGGCCCGGTGATGCCGGCCCGGTCGGCGATCACGGTGACCGGCTGCCGGTGCAGGGCCACGTCCATCAACAGCTGGTCGAACGCGCGGTTGAGGAAGGTCGAGTAGATCGCGACGACCGGGTGCATACCGCCCATCGCCAGGCCGGCGGCCGAGGTCATCGCGTGCTGCTCGGCGATGCCCACGTCGAAGCAGCGGTCCGGGTAGGCGGCGGCGAACTTGTTCAGGCCGGTCGAGCCGAGCATCGCGGCGGTGATCGCCACCACGTCCGGCCGCTCGGCGCCGATGCGCACCAGTTCCTCGCCGAACACCGCGGTCCAGCCGAGCTTCTTCATCGCGGTGGGCGCGCCGGTGGCCGGGTCCATCGGGTCGGTCTGGTGCATCTGGTCGGCTTCGTCGTTCTCCGCCGGCGGGTAGCCGTTGCCCTTGCGGGTGACCGCGTGCACCAGCACCGGGCCGCCGAACTCGCGGGCCTTGCGCAGCGCCGCCTCCAGCGCGGGCACGTCGTGACCGTCCACCGGGCCCATGTACTTCAGGCCGAGGTCCTCGAACATGCCCTGCGGGCTCAGCGCGTCCTTCAGGCCCCGCTTGGCCGCGTGCAGCGCGGCGTACATCGGCCGGCCGACCACCGGCGTGCCGAGCAGGGCACGCTTGCCCCGCTCCAGCGCCGGCTCGTAACCCGGGTTGAGCCGCAGCGTGGCCAGGTGCTCGGCCACCCCGCCGATGGTCGGCGAGTACGAGCGGCCGTTGTCGTTGACCACGACGACCACCGACCGGTTCGGCGCGGCGGCGATGTTGTTCAACGCCTCCCAGCACATCCCGCCGGTCAGCGCGCCGTCACCGACCACGACCACGACGTGCCGGCGCGCGCCGGAGAGCTGGTACGCCTTGGCCAGGCCGTCGGCGTAGGACAGCGCGGCGGAGGCGTGGCTGCTCTCCAGGAAGTCGTGCTCGCTCTCGGCCCGACTCGGGTAGCCGGACAGGCCGTTGGCCTGCCGCAACCGGTCGAAACCCTCCTGTCGGCCGGTGAGGATCTTGTGCACGTAGCTCTGGTGGCCCACGTCCCACAGCAGCGCGTCCTGCGGCGAGTCGAACACCCGGTGCAGCGCCATGGTGAGCTCGACGACGCCCAGGTTGGGGCCCAGATGACCACCGGTCAGGGCGACCTTGGCAACCAGGAAGGCTCTGATCTCCTCGGCGAGCTGATCCAGCTCGTCGGGCGAGAGACGCTTCAGATCGGCCGGACCCCGAACGGATTCCAACAAGGTCACCACGTGCTCCTCACCCCTCCGCGCGATCATCTGAAGCGTCAGTTTAGGCCGTTCGCCATGTCATGACCTTCCCCAGAAGGTGTGCGGGCCAATAGAGCGACGCACTCCACATGGTGTGTGTTCGGGAAGGTGTCGAACGCCCGCAACTGGGCCAATCGATACCCGTGCTCGGCGAAACCGGCCACATCCCGGGCCAGCGCCGCCGGATCGCACGCCACGTAGACCACTCGATCAGGCTCACCCGCGGCGATCAGGTCGACCACGGCCTTGCCGGCGCCCTTGCGCGGCGGGTCGAGCACGACCACGTCCGGGGCCTCATCGATGTCCACCAGCGCGCGCTCGACCTTGTCGGCCACGCAGCGCACCTGCGGCAGGTCGGCCAGGTTGGCCTCGGCGTCCTGCACCGAGGAACGCACCGACTCGACCAGCAGCACCCGCCCGGTCTCGCCGACCTGCTCGGCGAGCACGCCGGCGAACAGGCCGACCCCGCCGTAGAGGTCCCACGCGGTGCCGCCGACCGGCGCCTGGGCCCACTCCCGGACCAGATCGGACAGGGTGTTCGCGGCCGCCGGGTGGACCTGCCAGAACGCGTCCGCGCCGAGCTTCCAGGTCCGGCCCGCGGCGTGCTGCTCGGCGACCCCGCCGGCCAGCCACTTGGTCCGCCAGTTGCGCGAGCGGCCGATCGGCTCGCGCAGCGCGACGTGCTGGGTGTTGGTGTCGTCCAGCACGAGTTCCAGCTCGTTGCCCTTGGGCCTGCGGTGGTCCAGTACACCGTCGAGCAGGCCCTCCACCGCGATCGGGCAGTCCCGGATCGGGTGCACCCGGTGGCTGTGGTGCCCCCGCATACCGGGATAGCCGTTGCCCGCGGTGGCCAGCCGCAGCCGGGTCCGCCAGTGCAGCGAGCCGCCGGGCAGCGCCTCGACCTCGACCGGGACGGTCAGCCCGGCCAGTCGCTCCAGCTGCTCGCTGACCACGGTGGCCTTGAGCCTGCGCTGGGCCTCAGGGGTGGCGTGCTGCCAGTCGCAGCCGCCACAGCCGGCCGGTCGGGCCAGCGGGCAGGGCGGTTCGACCCGGTCGGCCGACGCGGTCAGCACGGTGATCGCGTCACCCCGGCAGAACGAGCCGCCGTTGTCCTCGGTGATCTTCACCAGCACCCGCTCGCCGGGCAGCGCGTGCCGGACGAACACGACCCGGCCCTCGACCCTGGCCACGCAGTGCCCGCCGTGTGCGACCGCACCGATCTCGGCCTCCACCTGCCGACCGGTCCAGTTCAGCGCCGGTGGGGCGGTGGGCTCGTCCAGCACCTGTTCGGTGGCCGGCTCGGGGTTGCTCAACGTCAGGTCCGTTCCTTGTCTTTCGTTTCCTTCGGGCGGTTCTCGAAGCCACGACGCACCGCACCGGGCGCGTTGATGATCGAGCGCCGCCGGGACCGCTTGGCCCGCTCAAGGGCCGCAGCCGAGGAGGTCAGCTGCCACGGCACGCTGGTCACCATCACACCTGGCTGGAACAGCAGCCTGCCCTTGAGCCGCAGTGCGCTCTGGTTGTGCAGCACCTGCTCCCACCAGTGGCCGACCACGTATTCGGGAATGAACACGGTGACCACGTCACGCGGGTTGTCGGTGCGCAGCCTGCGGACGTAATCCAGGACCGGCCGGGTGATCTCCCGGTACGGCGACTCGATCACGGCCAGTGGGATCTTGAAGTCGTCATTCTCCCACTGCTCGACAAGTGCCCTCGTGTCCGGGTCGTCCACATTAACCGTGACCGCGGTCAGCGTGTCCGGCCGGGTCGCCTTCGCATAGGCCAGCGCGCGCAGAGTGGGCCGGTGCAGCTTGGACACCAGCACGACCGCGTGGTTGCGGGCCGGCATGATCGTGTCCTCGGCGTCGCCGACGAGTTCGTCGGACACCCGGTCGTAGTGCCGGCGGATCGAGGTCATCAGGGCGAAGATGGCCACCATCGCGGCGATCGCGATCCACGCGCCGGACAGGAACTTGGTGATCACCACGATCACCAGCACCAGCGCGGTCATGCACAGGCCGATGGTGTTGATGATCTGCGAGCGGCGCATCCGGCGCCGGGCCGAGCCGTCGGTCTCCTTGCGCAGCAGCCGGTTCCAGTGCCGGATCATGCCCGCCTGGCTACACGTGAACGAGACGAACACACCCACGATGTAGAGCTGGATCAGCTTGGTCGGGTCGGCGTCGAAGGCGACGATCAGCACGATGGCGAACACGGCCAGGAACAGGATGCCGTTGCTGTAGGCGAGCCGGTCGCCACGGGTGTGCAGCTGGCGGGGCAGGTAGCGGTCCTGCGCCAGGATCGAGCCGAGCACCGGGAAGCCGTTGAACGCGGTGTTCGCGGCGAGCACCAGGATGATGCCGGTGACGAAGGACACGTAGTAGAAGGCCGGCGGGAAGTTGCTGAACACCGCCTGGGCGATCTGCGCGACGATCGTCTTCTGCTGGTAGCCGGCGGGTGCGCCGATCAGCTGGGAGGTCTCGTTGGCGAAGTTGACGTGGGTCAGCCGGGCCAGCCAGATGATGCCCATCAGCATGGCCACCGCGATCGTGCCCATCAGCAGCAGCGTGGTGGCCGCGTTCTTCGACTTGGGCTTGCGGAACGCCGGCACACCGTTGCTGATCGCCTCGACCCCGGTGAGCGCCGCACAGCCGGAGGAGAACGAGCGCAGGATCAGGAAGCCGAAGGCCAGCCCGACCATCGGCGTGCTGCTCTGCGCGCTGAGGTGGAAGCTCGCGCTCTCCGCGCGCAGGTCGGCGCCGGACAGCGAGCGGACCACGCCCCAGATGACCATGCCGAACACGCCGATCATGAACCCGTAGGTCGGGATGGCGAAGGCCGCGCCCGACTCACGCACGCCGCGCAGGTTCATCACCGTCAGCAGCGCCACCACCAGCAGGCAGAACAGCAGCTCGTGACTACCGATGTAGGGGATGGCCGAGCCGATGTTGGCGATGCCCGACGAGGTGGACACCGCGACGGTCAACACGTAGTCGACCATCAGCGCGCTGGCCACGGTCAGCCCGAACTTGCCGCCCAGGTTGGTCGTGGCGACCTCGTAGTCACCGCCGCCGCTGGGATAGGCGTGCACGTTCTGCCGGTAGGAGGCGACCACCACGAGCATCACCGCGGCGACCACCACGCCGATCCACGGCGAGAAGCCGTAGGCGGACAGGCCGGCGATGCTCAGCGTCCGGAAGATCTCCTCCGGCGCGTACGCGACGCTAGACAGGGCGTCCGAGGCGAACACCGGCAACGCGATGCGTTTGGTCAGCAACGTGTGGCCGAGCAGGTCACTGCGGAACGGCCGCCCGACCAACAGGCGCTTGGTCGCCGTCGTCAACTTGGACACAGGTAGAGAGGCTATGGCGTCTACGCCCGATGTCCATCAGCCGGGTGACGAGGTGGGACGCTGAACACGTGAGCGCAGCACGGTCGGGCACCTCGCCGACGAGTCCGACGGTCCCCTTCCGGCAGATCCGGGCCGAGCACACCGACCGGACAATCACCGTCTACCAGGCATATCCACCGGTGATCGCCGACGCGGCACTCGCCGCCGGCACGTTCGTGGCGCCGTTCCGGCGGGAGCGGATGACCTGGATCAAGCCGTCGTTCCGGTGGATGGCCTACCGCTGTGGCTGGGCCACAAAGCCAGGCCAGGAACGTGTCCTGGCGGTGCGGCTGAGCCGGGCCGGGTTCGAGAAGGCGCTGACGCACTCCTGTCTGAGCCACCCCGATCGGGGGCCGAGCCCGACCAGGCCGACTGGTCGCGGCGGTTGCGCGAGTCCCCGGTTCGGGTGCAGTGGGACCCCGAACGGGGCCTGCGACACGAACCGCTGGACCACCGGGCGATCCAGATCGGCCTGAGCGACGAGGCCGTCGACCGTTACCTGGATGAATGGATCGTCTCGATAACCGACGTCACGCCGGTTATGCGGGAAATCGGCGATCTTGTCGGAAACGGCCGACTCGCCGAGGCCCGCGACGCGCTGCCCACCGAGCCGGCCTACCCGCTGCCCGGTCACCTGATCGAGATCATCGGCGCGACCAGTACCGGCTGACCGTCGGGTCAGCGATCAGCGCGCCGATCGAGGCCGGCGCGGACGATTCCGCAGATCGGTCCGCGACGCGCCGGCGACGACGAGCTCGGTGCGACCGGATCGGCTGGTGGCCACGGCCCGCGGCCGCGCACCGGCCGCCGGTACCGTCGGCCGTTCGGCGATGAGCGTGCTTCGCGCTCTGGTCCGCCGACCAGATGAGACGGATGATCCAGTGACCCGGGGTGGCCTACCAGGTAGGTTCACACGCGGCATTGGATGAGGAGGCGCTTCGTTGCACGTGGTGATCATGGGCTGCGGCCGGGTCGGGTCGGGGCTCGCGCAGGCGTTGGAGCGCCTCGACCACACGGTCGCGGTCATCGACAAGGACGCACAGGGGTTCCGCAGGCTCGGCCCGGATTTTCACGGCCAGCAACTGGTGGGCAACGGGTTCGACCGGGAGATCCTGACCAAGGCGGGCATCGAGCGGGCCGAGGCGTTCGCCGCGGTGTCCAATGGGGACAATTCCAACATCATCGCGGCCCGGGTGGCCCGGGAGACGTTCGGTGTGTCCAAGGTGGTCGCGCGGATCTATGACGCGCGCCGGGCCGCGGTCTACGAGCGGCTGGGCATTCCGACCGTGGCGACCGTGCCGTGGACGACCGACCGGTTCCTGCGCACGCTGCTGCCCGAGGGCATCGCGTCGGCCTGGCGGGACCCCAGCGGCTCCGTGGCGATCGTGCAGTTGCCGTTCCACCAGGGCTGGATCGGCCGGTCGATCCGGGACTTCCAGGAGGCCACCGGCAGTCGGGTGGCGTTCATCATGCGGTTCGGCACCGGGCTGCTGCCCACGGCCAAAACCGTGCTGCAGGCCGATGATCTGGTGTACGTGGCCGCCGTGTCCGGCACCGTTGGCGATGTGACGGTCGCGGCCGCCCGGTCGCCGGAAGAGGAGCAGCACTGATGCGCGTCGCGATCGCCGGAGCCGGCGCGGTGGGCAGGTCCATCGCCAAGGAACTGGTGGCCGCCGGCCATCAGGTGATGCTGATCGAACGGGACTCCCACCAGTTCGACCCGCCCGTCGTCGAGCAGGCCGAGTGGGTGCTGGCCGACGCGTGCGAGCTGTCCTCGCTGGAGGAGGCCGGCCTGGAGACCTGCGACGTGGTCATCGCCGCGACCGGCGACGACAAGGTGAACCTGGTGGTGGCGCTGCTGTCCAAGACCGAGTTCGCGGTCAAGCGGGTGGTCGCGCGGGTCAACAACCCGGACAACGAATGGCTGTTCACCCAGGCATGGGGCGTGGACGTGGCGGTGTCGACGCCACGGATCATGGCCGCCATGGTCGAGGAGGCGGTCAGCGTCGGCGGGCTGGTGCAGCTGCTGACGTTGCGGCAGGGCCAGGCCAACCTGGTGGAGATCACCCTGCCGGAGAACACCCCGCTGGCCGGCAAGCCGGCCGGGGAGATCGACCTGCCGAGGGACGCGGCGCTGGTGGCCATCCTGCGCGGCGGCCGGGTGATCGTGCCGACCTCCGACGACTCCGTCGAATCCGGCGACGAACTCCTGTTCGTCGCCTCCTCCGAAGTGGAGCCGGCCATTCGGGCGGCTGTGGGTCTGTAAACCACCCAGCCGGTCCTGTCACTACTCAGCCCGAACAGCAACCTCTTCGACATCACTGGTTTCCGGTGCGGCCGCCTCAGCCGAGGCGGCTTTCACCTCCGTCACCCGCCGGTCAGCCTTGCGCACCGCCCAGACGGTGACCAGCGCGGCGACCGCGGTCAGCGGCCAGCCCATCGCGATCCGGGCGACGCCGAGCCAACCGACCTGGTTGCTCTGGTAGAGCCACTCCTGGACGATGAACCGCACGGCGAAGACGAGCACCCAGACGGCGGTGGCCACGTCGTAGTAGCGGCGGGCGATCCGGTCGCTGCGCCAGGCCATGCCGGTGCTGTTCAGTGCGGACCAGACGACGCCGGCCAGCGGCCAGCGCACGAGCACCGAGATCAGGAACGCACCGCCGTAGGCGAGGCTGGTCCAGATACCGAAGGCGAAGTAACCGCGCGCGGAGCCGGTGCGGTAGGCGATGAACGCGGCCACCGCGACGCCGAACAGGCCGGAGACCGCGGGCTGCACGGGTTCCCGGCGGACGACCCGCCAGATCAGGATGGCGACCGCACTGGCCACCGAGGACCAGATCGCCGCGGCGAGGTTCGTGGTCGGCAGGTACACGCCGACGAACACCAGCACGGGGACGGACGAGTACACCAGACCGCTGACCCCGCCCATCTGTTCCAGCAGGGTCTGGGTCGGTTCGGTCGGCTCGTCGGTTTCGGCCGTCTCGCTCGGCTCAGCGGTTTCGCTCGGCTCAACGGTTTCGGTCAGTTCGACAGCCGCGTGCTCGTCGACCTGCTCGGCCGAGTCCGCCACGAAGGCGGTTTCACCATCGGTCTGCGGAGCGGTGGTGGACTGCTCGGCCGGGGTCGGCGCGGATTGACTCATGTATTTGTCTGCAGTTCGTAGTAGGGGTTGTACAACACCTTGTGGCCGTCGCGTACGGCGATGCGGCCGGTGGCCTTGATGGTCCTGCCAGGTTCGATCCCGGCGATCTTCCGCCGGCCGAGCCATACCAACGTCACGCCCTCGGTGCCGTCGTAAAGCTCGGCCTCCACCGTAGCGGCCGCGTCCTTCGGGCACAGCTCGACACTGCGCAGGCGACCCCGGACTGTCACCTCCTTGCCGAGTTGACAGTCACACGCCGGAGTCGCCCCGGCTTCTTCGGCTTCCCTGGAGAGGTCGTCGGCGTCCAACTCGGCCACGTCCGTGGTAAGCCGGTCCATCATCCGACGCCAGTAGTTGGCCTTGGTGGCCATGTCGTACTCCTGTGTACTGGGGACCGCCCCGACTCGGCCCGTTCACCGTCAGGGTAACCGCGCCAACGGGCCCGCAAAGCCTTCGAAGGCAGGGAGATTAGGTGACTTTCAACCAGGCTGCCGCGCTGCTGCCCGGGACCGGTTCCGACGAGGTCTTCGTGACCGACGTGTTCGGTGTTCCACTGGCCGAAACAGGTGTCCGACTGATCCCGATCCGACCGGTTCCAGGAGAAGAACTCGCAGGTCAGTGCCTCGCCGCGCTGGACAGAGCGGCGGCTGACGGCCCCATCCTGGCGGGCGGCATCTCGTTGGGCGCGCACCTGGCGGTGGAGTGGGCGCTGGCCAATCCGGGCAGTTGCGTCGGGCTGCTGCTGGCCATGCCCGGCTGGTCGGGTCCGGTCGCCGGTCCGCCGCCGACGCAGCCCCCGCCGGCCGCGCTGGCGGCTCGGGCGAGCGCGGAGAGTGTCGACGCGCTGGGTGTCGACGAGGCGCTGTCGCGGGCCACGCAGGGGGTGCCCGAGTGGTTGGCGGCGGAGCTGAACCGGGCATGGCGTCGGGCGGGGCCGCGGCTGTCCGATGCACTGCGGGTTGCGGCCGGTCGGCCGGCGCCCGCGCTGGCGGAACTGGGGCGGCTCGGCATCCCGGTCGGGGTGGCGGGTTGTACGGATGATCCGGTACATCCGGTCTCGGTGGCTCGTTCGTGGGCGGCCGCTCTGCCGACGGCCGGCCTGCGGTTGATCTCGCTCGCCGAGCTTGGTGCGGATCGGCGGTCACTCGGTCGGGCGACTGTGCAGGCTTGGCAAGAAGCGAGCCAGATTCATCCGTCCGTGGATCGGCCTGCCGGAAAAGTCTGATTGGCGCGACGGTCTGACGATTTGGTGGCGTGACGGCTCGGCGACCTTGGTGGCTCGGCGACCTTGGTGGCTCGGCGACCTGAGGGCTTCGCGGTTTGGTGACTCGGCGGCCCGGCGGTTTGGTGGCCCGGCGGCTTGGTGGCTTGGTGGCTTGGTGGCCGACAAATCTGCCAAACCGGGTATGTCGGTCGCCTGCCAAACCTTGCCTAGTTGGCAACACGGCAGCCAATTCACCCGTCCGTGATCCGCCGTTGACACCGCCAGTGCCGGGAACCCGCACAACCGCATCCGCCGGAAGCCGAGCGCCAACGATCAACGACCGGCTATCGGCTATCGGCTATCGGCCCGAAGAAACCTTGCCTACCCGGCACTGCCGCCAGCTGAATTCAGCCATCCCCAGCAGTCAACCGAGCGCACATTGCGGCAGGCCGCCCAGCAAAAACCTTTGCCAGCCTTGCAGTTCCGCCCAATTCGGCCACCTGGCGAAAACCGACCAACCCCTTATTGGCCAGCCGCATGGCCGAGAAACCTTGCCAGCATGGCAACAAGCCAGCCAATTCACCCGGCGGCAGCCTCCTATGCGCATCGCGAGGCAGGCCACCTGATCAAGAAATCTTGCTCACCTAGCAACAAGCCCAATCAATCAGCCAGTCGGGTTCGAAGCCATCAAGCAGCGGGCCGCCGGCCTGCACCGCAAAACCGAGCGATCCGCAGATCACCCAATCGAGAAGCCTGGCCGACCTGGCAACAAGCCCAGCCAAGTCACCCGAGCACAGCCGAACCCACCGAGCAGCTGGGCACGGGGCCGCACCCCCAGGAATCAAGCCGGACGCAAACCACCCGACCGGCGAACCATTGCCCACCTGGCAACAAGCGACCCGACCCAGCGAACCGGAGCCGAACCCACCAAGCAGCAGGCCGGCCGGACCACATCCCAAGGACCAAGCCGTCCGCAGATCACCCGATCGGGAACCATTGCCCACCTGGCAACAGGCCACCCGCGCGAGCCAACGAGCCACAAAATCAGCCACCCAGCAGACCAGCCGGTGAGATCAGCCAGGCATCGCCGGGTTCGACGGCTGCGGCCCACCCTGCGCCTGCAAATGTGCCGCGATCTGCTCGGGCAACGTCAGCGGCAACGGCGTGCGCACCGGCATCGGGTGCTCTCCCCGCACCACAACCGTCCCGCGCACGATGTCGCGCATCTCCTCCGCGGCCTTCGCCGACTGCTCCTTCGGTCCCGCCGCCACAGCGCGCAGCATCCAGCGTGGGCCGTCCACGCCGACGAAGCGCAGCAGCACATCGTTGACGAACGCGACCAGCTCGATGCCGAGCGGGCCGTTCTCCTTGCGCACCCGCGCGCCGTCACCGTGCAGCTGCTCGGACAACTCCCGGGCCACCTCGGCCCACAGCGTCGCCGACCGCGGCGCGGCATACGCACTCACCGTGTGCCGACCGTTCGCGGTGACCACGTGCACGGCGCGCAGCGGACCGGTCGGGTCCATCTCGACCTGGACGCTGGCCCCCTCCGGCAGCGGCAGCTTCACCGAGCCGAGGTCCAGCCGGGCGAGCCCGTCGTCCGGTGCCTCGTCCTCGTCGTAGGGGCCGTCGGTCAGCTCGTACGGGTCGCGGCCGCCATCCAGCTCGTCCTCGTACTCGTCGTAGTCGTCGGCGTAGGCACCGTCGGCGTCGTCCACGTCATCTGCGACCTCGTGCGCGTGCCGTCCACTGCTGCGTCGACCGAAGATGCCCACTAGTCCTCCGTCCGGTGAACGCCGACCGCACCGGCCCGCGCTCCCAGGGTGACATGCCCGCCGGTCGACCCGTAGCCGCCAGCCCCGCGTTCGGTCTCCGGCAGCACCTCGACCTCGCGGAAGACCGCCTGCTCGACCCGCTGGATCACCAGCTGGGCGATCCGGTCGCCTCGGGTGAGCACGATCGGCTCGCGCAGGTCGTGATTGATCAGGCAGACCTTGATCTCGCCACGGTAGCCGGAATCGATGGTGCCCGGCGTGTTCACCACCGACAGACCCGCCCGCGCGGCCAAACCCGACCGCGGATGCACGAACCCCGCGTAGCCCTCGGGCAACGCGATGGCCACTCCGGTACCGACCACGGCCCGCTCGCCGGGCGCGATCACCACGTCGGCCGTGGCGACCAGATCGGCGCCGGCATCGCCGGCGCGCGCGTAGGACGGCAGGGGCACGCCGGGATCGACTCGGGACAGCAGTACCTCGACGCTGGACACGGGCGGCGAGACTACCGGACTACCCTGGTTGCGTGACCGACAGCGCGAGCACGGCGGCAACCGGCACCGAGGCGTCGGCCACCGACGCACCGGCCGCCGGCCCGAACTACAGCGAGCGGCTCTACCTGCCGTGGTGGCACTGGCTGCTGCCACTGCTGGCCGCCGGCCTGCTGGCCGCCGAGGTGCACATGGGTTACCCGGGCGTCCGGGCCTGGCTGCCCTACGTCATCACCATTCCGCTCTGTCTGCTCATCCTCTGGCGGTTCAGCGCCGCCAAGGTCGAGGTGCACGACGGCGAGATCTTTGTCGGCGAAGCACACCTTCCGGTGAAGTTCATCGAGGAGATCCGGATCGTGCCGGCGACGGCCAAGCGCAAGGTGCTCGGTCCGAACTTCGACCCGGCCGCGTTCGCGCTGCACCGCAGCTGGGTCGGGCCGATGGTCTTTCTCAAGCTGGACGACCCCGACGACCCGACTCCCTACTGGCTGATCAGCTCGCGCACGCCCGAGCACCTGGTGAACGCGATCACCGCGGCCATCGCCCTGGAGACGGACAGCACCAACGACGACAGCACCGGTGACGGCAGCACCAACGCGGGCAGGACCCCGGAAAAGCCGGCCGAAGAGGTCTGAACAGCGCTGAGCACCCGCGCTGGACGCGGGTGCTCAGATGAGTTGTGATCGTCGGATTCTGGGTGGTCGGTCAGCGTGACGGTGTCGTTACAGGCGCACGAACCGGCTGGTCGGAGCAGCTCTCAGGCGCAGTCGCGGCAGACGTACTGGCCATCGTGCTCGTCGGCCAGCCGACTGCGGTGGTGCACCAGGAAACACTTCGAGCAGGTGAACTCGTCCGCCTGCTTGGGCAGCACCTTGACGGTCAACTCCTCGCCGGAAAGCCCGGACAGGTCAGCGCCCGGCAGCTCGAAGTTCTCGTCAGGAGCGTCCGTGTCCACGTCGACGACACCAGACTGGTTTTCGTTGCGCCGAGCCTTCAGCTCCTCAAGGGAGTCCTCAGCGAGTTCGTCGGCCTCGCTGCGGCGCGGTGCATCGTAGTCGGTCGCCATCTATTTTCACCCCTGCGGTCAACGGATACTTCTGTTCGTGCGCTGCACAACGTCTCAACACAGCATTTTGTGCCCACGTCGATGGTGACGGAGGTCTCGCCGCAGATCAGTGCCGGTGGGCCCGCCCCGAGTTGATCCGGCCGAGGTCATCGACGTGTGCAGCGGCCAGAGGGTAGCCCATCACGCGGGCCCCTACACCTCAGATCACCCATTCGTGTTAACACACGTGACATGTGTCGCCTTGAGCAACGTCTGGCGGCTTGTCGGCGTCACTCCGTCGTGGTGCGATACACACTGCGACACGACCGGTGACGCTACGTCTTTGTTTGACCGCGCTCGGCAACGGGAACGACAGGGACACGACACCCCGACGGAAGGGTGAGCCAAGTGCACCCGGTCGAGCTGAGACGCTTAGGCTGATCAGCGGGAAACATCAGTACGCATGGCATGTGAGGCGCTAGCCGGGGAGGACGGGCAAGTGGCTGCCGGAGGCTTGGCGCGGGGGAACCGCAGCGGGATATACCGCAAGCGGAAGCCGTTGCCGGCCATCATCATCGTGGCCCTGCTGCTCGTGGCAGCCGTCGTGGTGTGGTTCAAGGTCATCAACAAGGACAGCAACGTCAACGTCGCGGTCGCCTGCCCACCGTCCACGGTGGCCACCGGCGCCGCAGCCGGTCAGGCACTCCCCTACAACGCGCTGGACAGCGTCACGCCGGCCGCTCCCGGCCAGGTCCAGGTGCGGGTGCTCAACGCGAGCGCCCAGCGCGGCCAGGCCCAGACGGTCTCCACCCAGCTGCTGGGCCTCGGCTTCCAGCAGGCGGCCAGCCCGGCCGACGACCCGTTGTATCCCAAGCAGAACATGACGTGCGTCGGCCAGATCCGGTTCGGCGCCAACGGTCAGGCCGAGGCGCGCACGCTCAGTCTCGTCCTGCCGTGCACCCAGCTGATCCGGGACAACCGGCAGGACACCACGGTCGACCTCGCCGTCGGCAAGGACTTCATCGCGGTCGCGCCGAACGCCTCGGCCACCAGCGCGTTGCAGCAGCTCACCGCGTGGGCCAACGCACACCCGGCGCCGCAGGGCGGTCAGCAGGCCCAGGGCGGCCTTCAGCCGCAACTGAGCCCGACGCTGCTGGCCGGCGCGCACAACATCGCCTGCTGACACCCGACCCGACCGACTTGACGAGCCCCGCAGGCAATCGCCTGCGGGGCTCGTCCGTCAGACCGTGCCGGCGCCGGCCCCGGCCAGGGCGGCCCGCAGTTGCTCGGCGACGCCCGGGGTGCTGACGAACACCGCCTCCGCGCCGAGCCCGTCGTCGGCGCGGGACTGCCCGGGGTCGGTCGGCAGCCGGACCACCGCGCCGGCCTCCTGGGCGATCAGCGCGCCTGCGGCCCAGTCCCACCGGTGCAGGCCGTGCTCGACGTAGGCGTCCACCCAGCCCGCGGCGACCGCGCACAGCTCCAGCGAGGCGGCGCCGCCCCGGCGGATGTCCCGGACCGTGGGCAGCAACCCGGCCCACAGCTGTCCCTGCCGGGCCCGCCGGTCCCGGTCGTAGGCGAACCCGGTGGCCACCAGGGTCAGCTCCAGCCGGTCGGCGGCGGACACCCGCAGCGGCCTGCCGTCCAGGGTCGCGCCCGCTCCTCTGGCGGCCAGCCAGGTCCGGCCGGTGGCCGGCTCGACGATCGCCCCGGCCACCGACTCACCGTCCACCTGGGCGGCCACCGACACCGCGTAGGCGGGATGGCCGTAGAGGTAGTTGACCGTGCCGTCGATCGGGTCGACCACCCACGCCAGCCCGGCCGACGGGGTCTCGCCGCCCTCCTCCTCGCCGAGCACCGGCGCGTCCGGCCACCACTGCGCCAGCCGCTCCCGGACGAGCCGCTCGGCCGCCCGGTCGCCGGAGGTGACCACGTCGGTCTCGGTGCTCTTGGTGGACACCTCGCCCGGCCCGGCGGCCCGCAGCCCGGCGACCAGTCGGGCGGCCTCGGCGGCCACCAGTCGGGCCTGGTCACGAAGTTGAGAGACGTCATAGTTGTCAGTGGGCACACCAGCATCCAACCGCAACACGCTAAGGTCAGCGCCAATCAGCTGAATCGAGTAGGAGGGTCCTCCGATGGGCACCAGCACCCGTGGTTTCGGGATCGACATCGGCGGATCGGGCATCAAGGGATGCGTTGTCGATCTGGAAAACGGCCGGCTGGACGGCGAGCGCCTGCGCATCGCGACGCCCCAGCCGTCGACGCCGGACGCGGTCGCGGACGTGGTGGCCGAGGTCGTCCAGAAGTTCAACTGGGACGGTCCGATCGGCATCACCCTGCCGTGTGTGATCAAGCAGGGCACCGCGCTGACCGCGGCGAATGTGGACAAGGGCTGGCTGAACACCGACGCCGCCGAGGTGTTCGCCAAGCGCATCGGCCGGCCCAAGGACCAGATCACCGTGCTCAACGACGCCGACGCGGCCGGCGTGGCCGAGATCAAGTACGGCGACGGCCATGACAGCACCGGTGTGGTCGTGCTGCTGACCTTCGGCACCGGCATCGGCAGCGCGCTGTTCCTGAACGGCAAGCTCGTGCCGAACACCGAGTTCGGGCATGTCGAGGTCGACGGGCATGACGCGGAGAAGCGCGCGGCGGCCTCGGTCAAGGACGACAAAGGCCTGTCCTGGGAGGACTGGACCCACCGGGTGTCCAAGTACCTACGGACCCTGGAGAACCTGATCTGGCCCGATCTGGTGATCGTCGGCGGCGGTATCAGCAAGAAGTCCGACAAGTGGCTTCCGCTGCTGGACGTGCGCACCAAGGTGGTCCCGGCGACCCTGCACAACGACGCCGGCATCGTCGGCGCGGCGGCCGGCGCCACCCACGGTATCCAGCACTGATCTGTTATCAATTCGGTGCTTTTGCGGTACTCAAAAGCCGAACGACTGCGCGCTGCCATGAGGTGCCCGGAGCGTAGTTACAATGGAACGCGTGCCCGTCGTCAGGCCGGCGGGCGAATCCCGAACTCAGGCACCGAGGTCCGCTCACCTCGGCCGTCATGATCGACCGTCGCGAAAGGGCGTACGTGGCAGCCGCAGAAACCGTGACCCGACGCTCAGGCACCCCAGCGAGCGCCGCGAAGACGACCACTGGCGCGTCCACCGCGGTGGACGCGGTGGACGCCGATCAGCAGATCGACGCCGCAGCACCTGGCGCTCGTAAGCCGGCCCCGAAGAAGCCGGCAGCCGGCAAGGCAGCGGGCACGCGCACCGTCAAGAAGACGACCGCCAAGACCACCACAGGCACAACCGGCAAGGCCAAGAAGGCCGGCGACTCGGACGACCCCGAGGGCGAGATCGAGGGCGATGTCTCGCCCGAGGACCTTGAGGACGTCGAGATCGAGGACGTTGTCGAAGACGTCGTCGAGGACGAGGTCGTCGAGGAGGCCGCCAAGACGAGCAAGGACGGCGACTTCGTCTGGGACGAAGAAGAGTCCGAGGCGCTGCGGCAGGCCCGTAAGGACGCCGAGCTCACCGCGTCCGCCGACTCGGTCCGTGCCTACCTCAAGCAGATCGGCAAGGTCGCGCTGCTCAATGCCGAGGAGGAGGTCGAACTCGCCAAGCGGATCGAGGCCGGCCTCTACGCGGCCGAGCGCACGCGCAAGGCCGAGGACGACAACGAGAAGCTCACCACCCAGATGCGCCGTGACCTGCGGTGGATCATCCGGGACGGCGAGCGGGCCAAGAACCACCTGCTTGAGGCGAACCTTCGACTGGTCGTGTCGCTGGCCAAGCGCTACACCGGGCGTGGCATGGCGTTCCTGGACCTGATCCAGGAGGGCAACCTCGGCCTGATCCGCGCGGTGGAGAAGTTCGACTACACCAAGGGCTACAAGTTCTCCACGTACGCCACCTGGTGGATTCGGCAGGCCATCACGCGCGCCATGGCCGACCAGGCCCGCACCATCCGTATCCCGGTGCACATGGTCGAAGTGATCAACAAGCTCGGTCGCATCCAGCGCGAGCTGCTCCAGGACCTCGGCCGCGAGCCGACGCCGGAGGAGCTGGCCAAGGAAATGGACATCACCCCGGAGAAGGTGCTGGAGATCCAGCAGTACGCCCGGGAGCCCATCTCGCTGGACCAGACCATCGGCGACGAGGGCGACTCGCAGCTCGGTGACTTCATCGAGGACTCCGAGGCGGTCGTCGCGGTGGACGCGGTGTCCTTCACCCTGTTGCAGGACCAGCTGCAGTCGGTGCTGGCCACGCTGTCCGAGCGTGAGGCCGGTGTGGTCCGGCTGCGGTTCGGCCTCACCGACGGCCAGCCGCGCACGCTGGACGAGATCGGCCAGGTCTACGGGGTCACTCGGGAGCGCATCCGGCAGATCGAGTCGAAGACCATGTCCAAGCTGCGGCACCCGTCGCGGTCGCAGGTTCTGCGGGACTACCTCGACTGACGGCCCGCACCAGCCAGAAACCGGCCCGAGATCCAGATTCCTGGATCTCGGGCCGGTTTCTGGCTTGCGGACGGTCTTTGGTTTTCGGGATCTCGGCCGGATCTAGGATCTTGGGTCGGGCTTTTTTGCAAGTTGCGGTTTTCAAGTGGTCATCTCCTGATGCCGCTGTGGCGGCACCAGGTCACTGATAATCCATCGGCGGTTCGTACTCGATCTGGGCGTCCGGGGAGCGGCGGAGGCCGTAGAGGATGCGCTCCATCACCTGCGGGTCCACGTCGGCGTTGGCCGCCGAGTTCGCGGCGACCTGCTCGACCGAGATCTGGTCGCCGCTGTTGCCGGCCCGCCGACGACCGCGCCGAGGCAGCGGGACCGAGGACGCGCTCATCCCGCTGGGCAGCGGCAGCTCGCACCAGACCAGCTTGCCGCGCATCCGACCCGGCACGATGCCGGTCCGGCCGACGGTGAGCGCCGGCGGCTCGGCCGGCGGCAGCGCCAGCGAGTCGTCCTCGATCTCGACGACCAGACAGTCGCTGTGCACCCGCAACCGCACCGTGATCATGCACGGCGAGCGTTGGTCGGAAATCTCGACGACCTGCCCGACCAGCGTGGTCACCGCGTGCGTCGCCTCATCGACCATCGCGCGCAGGGACCACTCGGTCAGGGCGAACCGCACGAACAGTTCGGCGCAGTTGATCGCGCTGGGCAACGCGACCAGCTGTAGGTCGTCCACCTGCATGGTGTCCGAGTTCGGGTTCACCTGGCACCCTCCTGATATCCGCGCCCGGCTGAGCCGGCGATCAACGCCCGGAAGCCCGTATCTTGCCAACCCGAACGAGTGTCATGTCTGTCAGGGGCCATTCAATCCTGCGCGGGGCGCCCGCGGTCAAGAATTTCCTTGCCAGTTGACGGTGAAATCGGTACCGCCAACCAGGTCGGACACGGTGGCCAGGGTGCTGCCGTTGCGGACCATGCTGATCCCGACCGGGTTGCCCGCGGTCAGCGGCTGGCCGTTCATCTCCGCGCCGGTGAACTGCGCGGTGAGGAAGTCGGGCAGGCCGGTGTAGGCGTTGTCGCCGATCCCGGGCGTCTCGGCGACGATCTCCGCGCTCGCGTCGGTCGCGGCGCTGGACGCGGTCACCGGGTTGTTCTCGACCCAGCCCTGCGTCTGGTCGGCCAGGTAGAGGTCGTAGGACTGGCCGCCGGTCGAGGCGACGTTCGCGTAGAGCACGTCGCCGGGCTCGATCCGGTCGGCGTAGGGAGTGACCGAGTTCACCGGGAAGGTCTCCCACCACGCCCGGTAGCTGGCGGTGCCGCCGGCGCACTGCGCCTCGGTGCCGGTCTGCTCGACGGCGTTGGAACCCCAGCCGTCCAGACCCACCCAGAACACCACCGAGCCATCGCCCTTGGTGCAGTCGACCGTCGGCTCGATCCAGGTCGACTCAACGCTCGTGAAACCGCCCCCAGTGGCCGCGTAGCCGACCCAGTTGGGGCTGGTGCCCGTCGCCTTGGCCGGGGCGAGTTTCGGGCCGGACAGAGCACCTGGGAGGCTCGGGCCCGACAGTTGGCCCACCGGGGCTGCCGACTGGGCGGCCACGGCGGCGCTCGACGGCAGGCCGCCGAGTAAGACGAGGGCAGCAAGCGCGGCACGCCCTCGGGTGGATCTGGTCATCGATGAGCCCCTAAAACCGTCACGAGTGGACGGATAGAGCGTTCTCCTGCCGGGTTTGCGGGTCAACATGCGAATGGCCTATCCGCGGCACCAATCTGTTCCCTATCTCCGGCTGTCTCATTCGCCGGGATCGAGCAGGTTTTACCCGGCGTTCACGCACAGCGAACAAGGCCCAGCACGGACGTAACCAGGGCTTCCCGGTGATACCAGTCACAAGCAGGCCGGCCGATTTCGGACAAAACACCGGGAAATGTCACCGAACGCAGTGGTACCAGGGCGGGCCGCTGCTGCATCCGGGTACTTCATGACGTGACCACGATCCCAACGGCGCGGGAACACTTGCGCCCTCCCAAGCGTCTGCAAGAGTGGAGCCAACGAACCACCGAGGAGAGATCCGAGGGGATCGTGGCCGCAGGAGGCACCGGGTCGCCGGTGCCGGGACGGAGGGAGATCCACCATGACCACCGCACTCGCCCGCCCCGAGTTGACCCTTGCCGACCGTTGCGACCGCTGCGGCGCAGCAGCTCGCGTACGCGCCGTCCTTCCGTCAGGAGGAGAACTGCTTTTCTGCAACCACCACGCACGGGAGCACGAGACCCGGCTGCGTGAACTGGCGGCGGAGCTTCAGCAGGACCAGGACCTCAAGGACTGACAACCACCTAGCGAACCACGAAGGGCGGGACCGTCGATCGGTCCCGCCCTTCGCTGTCGGCCGCTTTCCGTGCCCGGTCAGGTCGTTCTCGATCAGGTGCCCGGTGGGTCGGGACGGTGGGCTCGGCCGGTCAGTAGTCGGCGAGCACCGGCTCGAACGCCAGCTCGGCCGCGCCCAGCAGCTTGGCGTCGGTACCCAGCGCCGACGCGACGATCTTCGTGCCGCCCAGTGCCCGGCTGACCAGACTGCGCTCCTGCACGGTCGTGCTGACCTGTTCGACCAGCGTCGGCGGCAGCGCCGCGAACAGGTCGCCCAGCACCACCAGCTGCGGGCAGAGCAGATTGACCGCGTTGCACAGGCCGATGGCCAGCCATTCGCCGAACTCACCGAGCCGGCTGGACACCTCGGCCGGATCGCGCGCGATGGCCCGGAGCTCAGCCACGATCGCCCCTCGGGGCGAGTCCTCCGGCATCCCCAGCGCCCGGCTCAACGCGCGTTCTCCCACCTCGGTCTCCCAGCAGCCGGACGCGCCGCAGTAGCACTGCCGGCCGTCCGAGCGGACCACCATGTGCCCGATCTCGCCGACGTAGCCCGCGGTGCCCCGCAACGAGCTGCCGCTGGAGATCACCCCGCCACCGACACCCACGTCGGCGGTCACGTACACCACGTCGGTCGCGCCCCGGGCCGAACCGCGCAGGTGCTCGGCCAGCGCGGCCAGATCGCCGTCGTTGCCCACGTGCACCGGCCAGCGCAGCGCCCTGGTCAGCCGGGCGCCCAGTGGCACGTCGGTCCAGTGCAGGTTCGGTGCCTCGTGCACCAGGCCGTCGGCCCGCCGAACCACGCCCGGCACCGACACGCCGACCGCGGTCACCTCGACCCCGAGTTCCTCGACCAGCAGCGCGCCGTTGTCGACGATCTTGGTGAACATCTCGCGGGGCTGCCGGGTCTCCGGCCGGAGCGACCAACTCGCCCGGCCGAGGATCTGGCCGCCGATGCCGACCAGCGCCATGGCCACCTGCTCGACCCGGATGTCCACCGCGAGCACCACCGCCGCGTTGGGCTGAGGCAGCACCAGCAGCGAGGGCCGCCCAGCGCCGCTGCGCTGGGCCGGCACCCGCTCCTCGACCACGCCGTCCCCGGCCAGGCCGTCCACCAGTGCCTTGATGGTGCTCCGGTTGAGGCCCAGTTCGGTGGCCAGATCCGCCCTCGTGCACGGCCCCGCCACGTGTAGCCGGCGCAGCAGAGCGGCCCGGTTGTGCCGCCGGACCTCGTCCGGTCGGGTCCCGGAGGTAGGGCTGGTGGTCACTCGGTTCCTTGGCGGGCCGGCGTCAGCGGGCCGCTGCACGCCGACGGGACAATGCATCCACAGTAGCCGCCATCAACAGCACGACACCGGTGATCACGTTCACCGCGGCAGCCTGGAAACCGAGCAGGTTGAGCCCGTTCTCCACGGCGGCCAGCACGAGTCCGCCGAACACCGCGTCGCGCACCCGGCCGCGGCCGCCGAACAGTGAGGTACCACCGATGACCGCCGAGCCGACCGCGAACAGCAGCACCGTCCCGTTACCGGCGTTGCCGTCGACCGAGCCGACCTTCGAGGTGTAGACGATCGACCCGATCGCGGCCACCGACGAACAGATCACGAACACGCTCATCCGGATCCGGGGCACGTTCACACCGGCACGACGCGCGGCCTCCCGGTTGCCACCGACGGCGTACACATGCCGTCCGTAGCGGGTGCGGTCCAGCACGAAGGTGCCGATGGCCAACAGCACCAACACGATCGGCACCACGTAGGGCACGCCCTTGATGGTGGCGAACGCCGGGTTGGGCGAACGGTTGAAGTTCAGCACGTAGGTCGCCACCGCACCGACCACCAGCACCAGGACGACCTGGAGGGCGATCAGTGCCGTCGGTCGCGCGACCAGTCCCTTGCGCAACCGGCTGAAGTGCCGGAACAGCACGACGCCCGCGTATCCACCACCGCCGATCACGAACAACAGCCAACTGTTCAGGGTGCTCAGGTTGCCGTTGGCCACGTTGAACAGCACCGGGCTCTGCCGCACGGAGACGGTGCCGCCCTCGCCGACCAGTTGCAGGACAACGCCGTACCAGGCGATGAACAGCGCCAGGGTGACGACGAAGGACGGAATGCCGACCTTCGCGACCAGGAAGCCGGTCAGGCTGCCGATGCCGGCGCCGACACACACCGCGAGCAGCATCTCCAGCCAGGCGTTCGGCGGCACGCCGAGCAGCATGATCACCAGGCCCAGCGCGGAGAGCGCGGCGCCGATCCAGATCCGCATCAGCGCGGCCAGGATGGTCGCCACGGCCAGCGCGATGATGAAGGCGTAGAACACGCCGGTGTCCATCGCGGTGAGCAGGTTGCCGTGGTTCTGGAAATGCAGTGCGAGTACCGAGGCGGTGACGCCGGACGCGGTACCGGCGGACAGGTCGATCTCGCCGAGCAACAGGACGAAGACCACGCCCATGGCGATGATCGTCTCGCCCGCGCCCTGCTCCAGCAGGTTGGCCAGGTTGTTGACGGTGAGGAACGAGTCGGACAGCGCGCTGAACAGGATGACCAGCACGATCAGGCCGAACAACGCGGGCAGCGCGCCCAGTTCACCCGAGCGCACCTTGCTCACGTAGTCGCGCAGCGCCTCGCTGGTGGACCGGGACGTGGTGTCGATGCCGAAGTCCGAGGAAAGTCCGGCATCCGCGTCGGATGTCTTCTTGGCCGATTTGGCGGCCGGTGTGGTGTCAGTCACGCTCTGCTTCCCTATTCGGTGATGGTCCCGGCGACCACGTCGACGTCCGGCCGAGCCAGACCCAGTTGGCCGGACCGGCCAGCGGTGATCAGCTCGACCACCTGGCTGTGGGTCACGTCCTTGGTGGGCAGTTCGGCAGCCATCCGGCCGAGGTAGAGGGTGGCGATCCGGTCGGCCACCTCAAAAACGTCGTTCATGTTGTGGCTGATCAGCACGACCCCGAGGCCCTGCTCGGCCAGCCTGCGCACCAGGTCGAGCACCTGGCGGGTCTGGGCCACACCCAGGGCGGCGGTCGGCTCGTCGAGCAGCACCACCCGGCTGTTCCAGAGCACCGCCTTGGCGATCGCCACCGTCTGCCGCTGCCCGCCCGAAAGCGAAGCCACCGGGGTCCGCACGGACTTCACCGTGCGCACCGACAGCGAGGCCAGCGTGCGGCGCGCGGCCAGTTCCATGCCCGCCTCGTCCAGCAGCAGGGCCGGCCCGCGCTCGCGGCCGAGGAACATGTTCTGGACGATGTCCAGGTTGTCGGCCAGCGCGAGGTCCTGGTAGACGACCTCGATGCCGAGGTCGGCCGAGTCCTTCGGGGTCCGGATGTGCACCGGCTTGCCCTCGAAGAGCACCTCGCCGCTGTCCATCGGGTAGATGCCGGCGATGCATTTGACCAAAGTGGACTTGCCGGCGCCGTTGTCGCCGACCAGCGCGGTCACTTCGCCGGCTCGCACCGTCAGGTCCACGTCGTGCAGCACGTGCACCGGACCGAAGCTCTTGTTGATGCCGCGCAGCGCGAGAATCGGCTCGTTCACTGAAGTCTCCTAGACACGAAAAATCTCCCTGACGACGATGGGCCGCGGCGGGGCATGGGACACGGTGGCATGCCCCGCCGCGACGATCATGCGGTCGTGAGTGCGGAGCTCAGGATGGTGATCCGTCTCCGCACTCACGGCCGAGTTGGTTTCGGTCAGGAGATACCGAGCGACGTGCAGGCAGCAGCCGCGGCACCGCCGCAGATGTCAGAGGCCTTCACGTATCCCTGAGTGACAACCAGCTTGACGTTGGCCTTCGTGATCGACACCGGGTTCAGCAGCACCGAGGCGACCGTGCGGTGACCGGTCGGGTCCGTGCTGGTCTGGCTCGCGATCTTGTTCGCACCCGCGGTGTCACCCTTGATCAGCGCGCCGGCCAGCTGGGCGGCGGAGTCCGCCTCCTGCTTGATCGGCTTGAAGACCGTCGAGTACTGGAGGCCTTCCAGGATGTCCTGCAGGCCGGCCGCGGTGGCGTCCTGGCCGGTCACCGGAACCTTGCCGGCCAGACCGTCCTTCTGCAGCACGGTGATGATCGCGCCGGCCAGACCGTCGTTGGCCGCGAGCACGCCGTCAACCTTGCCGCCGTTGGCGGTGAGCAGCTGCTCGAAGACGGTGCCGCCGGTCGGGTTGTCCCAGTTGTCGATCGCCCGGCTGCTCACCAGCTTGAGGGTGCCGTTCTGGTAGAGCGGCCCGACAACCTGCTCCTGGCCCTGGTGGAACAGGGTGGCGTTGTTGTCGGTCGGCGCGCCCTCGATCTCGATGACCTGTGCGCCGGGCTTGCTCTTCAGCGAGTCGGCCATGGCCTGCCCCTGGAGGGCGCCGACCTTCACGTTGTCGAAGCTCACGTAGTACTTGGCGCTGCCGCCGAGGTTGAGCCGGTCGTAGTCGATGACCGGCACGCCCTGGGTTTCGGCCTTCTGCTCGACCGCGGCACCCGTGGCGCTGTTGGTCGCGCCGATGATCAGGACCTTGACCTTCTGGGACAACATGCTGTCGGCGATCTGGGAGAACTTCTGGTCGTCGCCCTGGGCGTTCTCGATGATCGGGTCGAGGCCCTGCGCCTTCAGCGCGGCCTCAAGCATCGGGTGGTCGAATTCTTCCCAGCGGGCTGAGGTGGCCGTCTCCGGCAGGATCACCCCAACCTTCGGGCCGCTGCCGCCGCTCGCTGCGGTGGTGGACCCACCTGAGCTACCGGAACTGCTGCTGTTCGCTCCACACGCCGTGAGGGCAAGCACCAGGCCAGTTCCCACGGCGAGCACGGCGAGGGTGTTCTTCCGCATCCGCGACCCCTTCGTCACTGCAGTTTCACTCCTTCCGACCCGGTCGCAACGCGGGCCGAAAATGTTGCGCTCCACAACATATGAATGTTGTGGACGACAACTTATGTCACCTTCAGCAGTGATGGAAGCCATACTGGATCGATTCACCCGTCGAATTTCGACACGATTCGGCAACGGCGACGCAATCGAAACGTCAACTACGGGGAAAGGATCGGCCAAGAGTGCGGAGCCGACTACCAGCGGTTACCACGCGGGGTCACCACGAACGCAGCGTCGCGATCCGCTCTTCGAGTTCCTCGACGGTCGCCATGGCCGTCGGCGGACCGCCGCACGACTTGCGCAGCAGCCCGTGGATGGTGCCGTGCGGCTTACCCGTGCGGTGGTGGTAGAGCGCGACGAGCGTGTTCAGCTCGCGCCGGAGCATCGCCAACCGCTCCTGCACCGACTCCGGCCGGACCCGCTCGGGCGTGGCCTGGGCGGGCTTCTCGGCGTTGCGCCGGCTCGCCGCGGCGAGCTGCTGGTCCTGGCGGGAGCGCAGCAGGGCCCGCACCTGGTCGGGTTCGAGCAGGCCGGGCAGGCCCAGGTACTCCTGCTCCTCGGCGGTGCCCGACAGCGCGGCCGTGCCGAACGAGGACCCGTCGTAGATCACCTGGTCCAACTCGGCCGAAGCACCCAGCGAGGTGAACGCGGCGAGTTCCTCGCCCTCGTCCTTGGTCCGGTTGGCGTCGGCCAGCAGGTCGTCGTCCCAGCCTTCGGACTCCCGGTGCGGCTTGCCGAGCACGTGGTCGCGCTCGGCCTCCATCTGACTGGCCAGGTCGAGCAGCACCGGCACGCTGGGCAGGAAGACGCTGGCCGTCTCGCCGGGCTGCCGGGCCCGGACGAACCGGCCGATCGCCTGGGCGAAGAACAGCGGGGTGGACGCACTGGTGGCGTAGACGCCGACGGCCAGCCGCGGCACGTCCACGCCCTCACTGACCATCCGCACCGCGACCAGCCAGCGCTGCGTGGTCGCCGCGAACTCCGCGATCCGGCCGCTGGCCTTCGGGTCGTCGGACAGCACCACCGCCGGCTCCTCGCCGGACACGGTGGCCAGGATCTTCGCGTATGCCTTGGCCGTCTCGTGGTCGGAGGCGATGACCAGACCGCCTGCGTCGGGCATCACCTGGCGCACCTGGTCCAGCCGGGTGTTCGCGGCACCGAGCACCGAGGGCACCCACTCGCCGCTGGGGTCCAGCGCGGTGCGCCAGGCCCGCGCGGTCTGCTCCTGGGTGAGCGGCTCACCGAGCCGGGCGGTGAACTCCTCCCCCGCGCTGGTCCGCCAGCTCGCCTCGCCGGAATAGGCCAGGAAGATCACCGGCCGGACCACGCCGTCGCGCAGAGCATCGGCGTACCCGTAGGAGTGATCGGCCTTGCTGCGCCGGAAGCCGGCCGGGTCGGGCTCGTAACTCACGAACGGGATCGGCGTGTCGTCGCTGCGGAACGGCGTCCCGGTCAGCGACAGCCTGCGCACCGCCGGGGTGAACGCCTCGCGGATCGCGTCGCCCCAGCTCTTCGCGTCCCCGCCGTGGTGGATCTCGTCCAGGATGACCAGCGTCTTGCGGTTCTCCGTGCGCACCCGGTGCATGGTCGGGTGCGCGGCGACCTGCGCGTAGGTCACCGCGACCCCGTGGTAGTCCGAGGAGGTGACGCCGACGGTGTTGCGGAAGTTCGAGTCGATCGAGATGCCGACCTCACGCGCGGCAACGGCCCACTGGTGCTTCAGGTGCTCGGTCGGGGTGACCACGGTGAGCGCGGCGATCGTGCGGTCGGCCAACAGTTCGGCCGCGATGCGCAGGCCGAACGCGGTCTTGCCGGCGCCGGGTGTGGCGACCGCGAGGAAATCCTGGGGACGGGCGGCGAGGTAGCGGGTGAGCGCTCGGCGCTGCCAGTCGCGCAGTGGCCGCTGGAGGGTGGGCGGGCCGGACTGCACCAGGGAGTCGGGCTGGGCCACGGACTCCCCCTCCTTCGTGCTGGACCGACTGGTGTGCCTGCTGGCGTTGGAGAGTTTACCGGGCCGGGCGGACCGCGCATCCGTGCGACGCGACACTCCGCACGGTGCCGGCCCTGTTGTTCGGCCGAACAGCCGGTCATGCACCATGCTGGACATCACAATGGACGTGCAGCCAGAGACGCCCGCCACGGCCGAGCAGCGACGGGGCCCGGGGCGCCTTGTGCTGCGCACGGTGGCAAAGGCCTGGCACGGCAACATCTTCTCCGAGGCGGCCGAGGCGGCCTTCTGGCAGACGCTGTCGCTGCCACCGCTGCTGCTGGGCCTGCTGGGCATGGTCGGCTATCTCGGTGACCTGTTCGGCCCGCACTTCGTCGTCGCGGTCCAGCAGAAGATCATCGGCTTCTGCCGCACCGTGTTCAGCTCCAACGTGGTGGACACGATCATCCAGCCGACGGTGACCGACATCCTGACCAAGGCCCAGGCTGAGGTCGCCTCGTTCGGCTTCCTCATCTCGCTGTGGGCCGGGTCCTCGGCGATGGCCTCGTTCGTCGACGCGATCACCGTGGCGCACGGGCAGTACAACGTGCGCCACGAGGTCTGGCAGCGGATCTTCGCGCTGCTGCTCTACCTGGTCGGCCTGGTGCTCGCGCTGATCGGTCTGCCGGTGCTCGCGCTGGGCCCGGAGTTCCTGCCCAAGGTCTTCCCCGGCTCGTGGCAGCCGACCATCAGCGGCCTGGTCGGCACGTTCTACTACCCGGTGGTCGCGGTGCTGCTCGTGCTCGCGCTGGCCACGCTCTACAAGCTGGCTCTGCCGCACAAGCTGCCCTGGCACCGGGGTGTGCCCGGCGCCGTGCTGGCCATGGTCTTCTTCCTGGTGGCCAGCATCGGGCTGCGCATCTACCTGACCCTGATCGGCCGGACCGGGTACACCTACGGCGCGCTCGCCGCGCCGATCGCGTTCCTGCTGTTCACCTTCTTCATCGGGCTGGCCATCGTGATCGGCGCGCACTTCAACAGCGCGATCCAGGAGATGTGGCCGGCCAGGAAGACCCGGCGACAGCGCCGCAAGTGGCGTCGGCTGGAGATGGTCCGGCGGGCCGAGGACAGTCGCCGGTCCACCGCCGAGCAGTCCTGGCAGCGCGACGAACCCCCGACCGAAGCCGTTGCGGAAGCCACGTCGGCACCGGCCGCTGAACCGCCGGCCGACAAAGCCGCACCCGACAATCCGGCCGAGCCCGCGGACAGCCGGGACGACGCCCCGGCCGACGCCTGAGCGGTCAGGCCGACCGCGACTGCCAGTCGGCCGCGCGACCGAGTTGGCCGAGCAGCCGATCCAGCGTGGAGGGGTTGTCGGACAACGAGACCTCCGGTCCGAAGGCGGCTCCCGGAGCGAGCCGAGCGGCGCCGGTGGGCACCACCTTGGCCACCTCCAGCGCACCGAGCAGCAGGTCCTCGTCGAAGTCGCTCGGCATCCCCAGCGCCGCGGCCACGTCCCAGCCGTGCACCACGTAGTCCACGAAGTGGAAGCTGATCCCCATGGTGGCCGGGAAAAGCCCGCCGTCACGGATCTCCGGCAGCCAGAACCGCGAGTCGAGCACGCCCTCGGCGGCGAACGCGGCGATCACCCGCTCGGCCGCGGCCGCGTACTCGGCCGCCGGGTCGGCGCCGATGGGCGGGTTGGTCCAGACCGAGAGGTCCTCGATCTCGCCACCCGCCACCGCGGCGAACCCGTTGTGCTGAGCGATCATGTGCGCGAGCAGTTCGCGCAGCGTCCAGTTGCCGCACGGCGTCGGCGCGTCGAGCTGGTCGGGCTTCAGCCCGTCCACGATCCGCACGCTGCGCAGCACCGCACGCCGATCCAGTTCCCTGATGTCAGTCCCCACGACCCGACCATAAGCGGCAGGTCCGACAACATCGGCAACCGGTTCACGCTCGGCGGAGGCAGCGCTCAGTCGTCGTCCCCGCCGGGCTTGAAACCCTCGTAGATGCGCTTGCAGTCCGGGCACACCGGCGAGCCGGGCTTCGGCGACTTGGTCACCGGGAACACCTCGCCGCACAGCGCGACCACGTGCGTGCCCATCACCGCGCTCTCGGCGATCTTGTTCTTGCGCACGTAGTGGAACATCTTCGGGCTGTCGTCACCGGTGGTTTCGGTGCCTTCCGGCCGGGTGTCGACTTCCGGCAGCGTCTGCGTACTCACGCCCTCAATGATGCCACCGGGGCCCCACCATGCAGGATTGCCGCTCGTGAGTACTGGTATCAACGCAGGTGGCGTGGTCGGGAACGGGGAGATCAGCGCGGAGGTGGCCGCCGCGCTCGCGGCCGGGCAGCCGGTGGTGGCGCTGGAGAGCACGTTGCTGGCGCACGGGCTGCCCGCCGGCCGCAATCGCACGGTGGGCCGACGGCTGGAACGAGTGATCCGCGAGCAGGGAGCGGTGCCGGCGACCATCGCCGTGCTGGACGGCCGCCCGCTGATCGGCCTGTCCGCCGGGCAACTGGACCGGGTCTGCGATCCGGCCGAGAACCTGGCCAAGCTGTCCCGCCGGGACCTGGCGCCGGCGCTCGCGCTGGGCCGCAGCGGCGCGACCACGGTCGCCGGCACCGCCGCGCTCGCCGTGACCGCCGGCATCGGCGTGTTCGCCACCGGGGGCCTCGGCGGCGTGCATCGGGGCGCGGCCAGCACCTGGGACGTGTCCGCCGACCTGGACGTGCTCGCCGACACGCCGGTGCTGGTGGTCTGCTCCGGGGTGAAGTCGGTGCTGGACATCGGCGCGACGCTGGAGGCGCTGGAGACCCGCTCGGTGCCGGTGCTCGGTCACCGGACCGACCGGTTCCCCGCCTTCTACCTACGCGAGTCCGAGTTCGACGTGCCCTGGCGGGTGGACACCGCCGCGCAGGCCGCCGACGTGTTCGCCGCGCACCGCGCGCTGCCCTTCTCCCGGGTGTCCGGCGTGGTGCTGGCCAACCCGATCCCGGCCGAGTACGAGATGGACCGCGACCTGCACGACCGGCTGCTGGTCGGTGGCCTGGAGCGGCTGAGCACCGAGGGCGTGCGCGGCAAGGACGTGACGCCGGTGCTGCTGGAGCACTTCCACACCGCGAGCGCGGGCGTCAGCCTGGTGGCCAACGAGGAACTGGTGGTGGCCAACGCGATTCTCGCCGCGCAGGTGGCGGTCGCGCTGGCCGGCCGATGAGACCGGTGGTGCTCGTCGTCGGCGACGCAGGCCTGGACGTGCTGGCCAAGCACAGCGGGCCGGTGGCGCCGGACGGGGACAGTCCGGCCGAGGTGAGCATGGCGCTGGGCGGCGCCGCCGCGAACACGGCCGCCTGGCTGGCCGCGCTCGGCGCCGATCCGGTGCTGGTCGGCCGGGTCGGGGCCGATCCGGCCGGCGCGCAGGTCCGGGCCGAGCTGACCGCGGCCGGCGTGCGACTCGCGCTGCGGGTGGACGAGTCCGCGCGCACCTGCTGCGTGGTGGTGCTGGTGGACGAACGCGGCCAGCGCAGCATGTTGCCCGATCGTGGCGCCGGCACCCGGCTGGCCGCCGCCGACCTCGCCCCCGAACTGCTCGCCGAGGCGGTGCACCTGCACCTGTCGGGCTACGTGCTGCTCGACCCGCGGTCCCGGCCGGCCGGGGTGGCCATGCTCGCGGCGGCCAGGGCCGCCGGACTGAGCACGTCGGTGGACCCGCAGTCGGCGCCGTTGATCCACGACCCGGCCGGTTTCCTGGCCGCCGTACGCGGAGTGGACCTGTTGCTGCCCAACGCGGACGAACTGGCGGCGCTCACCGGTAGCCCCGACCCGGCGACCGCCCAGGAGCTGCTGTCCACCGTGGGGGCGGTCGCGGTCACGCTCGGCGCGGACGGCGCGTGCTGGGTGGATCAGAACGAGATCAGCACGGTCGGCGCCCAGCCGGCGGACTGCGTCGACTCGACCGGGGCCGGGGACGCGTTCGACGCCGGACTGCTCACGGCCTGGCTGACCGGTGCCGGCCCGGTCGCGGCGCTCCGGGCCGGGGTACGGGCGGGCAGCTCGGCCGTCGGTCGGGTCGGTGCGCACCCGCGACGGTCCGGTCAGACCTCGATCACCGGGTGATCGCGGCTCTCCAGCTCGCCTGCTGAGTCCGGCCGGCCACGGAACCGGCTCATCCGCTCGGCCCGGCGGGCCGGTCGGTCGTTCGCGCGCAGTACCGCGATCCAGGGCAGCGGGATCGAGATCAACACGAACAGCAGCATCAGCCACCAGGTGTTGACGAAGACCACGGCCAGGATCAGGCACGGAATACGCATACCCATCGTGATCAGGTAGCGGCGCTTGCGGACGGCCAGCTGGTCGTCCTGGGATGGCGCCGCTTCGGTGATCAGGACCGGTGGATACTCCCGTTCGGAGTCCTGCACGGCACCACCTCCATGTCCGTCCTTCATGCTCTCACCATCGTCCTCATTCGCCTACCGTCGAGGATCCACCAGTGGTGGGCCGGCTGTGCGCGGCCGCCGTACTGGTCGAGAAGCTGGTGGCGAAGCTCGTGCTGTGCCGGGTACTGGTGGCGCCCGTCCGGTTGCCGGTCTGCTCGGCCTCGCCGCGCGGCAGGTCGGGCCAGACGACCACCGCGCGGGCCGCGGCCGAGCGGATCTCGCCCGCGTCCAACTCGGTGTAGGTCTCCCGGATCTTCTCCGCCGGCCACTCGACCACCAGGATCAGCCTGCCCTTCGGCGGCAGCGGCCACAGGTGGAAGTCGTAGTGGCGGTGAAACGGGCTGCCGGTGGCACCACGCGGACGTAACGAGACCGCGTCCTGGTCGGCGGCTCCGCGGGCCGGCGCGCGGCCAGGCGCGATGGCCCGCCGGCCGTCGCTGAAGCGCAGCCCGAACCGGAACGGCCAGTCGTCCTGGTCGGGCGGGAAACCCAGCCCGGCCCGGGACGTGGGCGGCGCGAACCGGCGCAACACGTGCAGGTCCAGACTCACCCCCTCCGGCCAGCACCGCAGGCCCACCAACGCGATCCGGGCATGATCGGACTGGCCGAGAACGCGGACCCACGGCAACACAGTGGGCAGTACCCATCCTTCGGGTGGCTCAACCCGACCGGGCACCGCACGTTGCTCCTGCGGTCGCGTGGCGGCGCGCGGGTCGTCGGTGGCACCGTCGAAGAAACCCATAACGCCTCCGTAGTTATCCAGCTGTTATACGGAATCCTGTCACTCGGTGTTGCCAGCCTGGCACGAAAACGAGTCGCCGAACAGCGCATGCGACGATGGCGCGAATATCAACTCGGCAGTAGGTCTCGACCACCGGTCATGGTCATCTGTCGGATCGGCCGGAAGGAAAAGCGGGATGCGGGCGGTGGCCGCGAGGGTGACCAGGGCGCGGGTCACCGTGGCCGACGAGGTGGTCGGCCAGATCGACGAGCCCGGCCTACTGGTGCTGCTGGGCATCACCACCACCGACACGCCCGCGCACGCGGCCACGATGGCCCGCAAGTTGCACGAGTTGCGCATCCTCGACGGCGAACAGTCATGTGCCACCACCGGTGCGCCACTGTTGGTGGTGAGCCAGTTCACCCTCTACGGCGATACCAGGAAGGGCCGGCGTCCATCGTGGACAGCAGCCGCCCGGCCGGAGGTGGCCGAGCCGCTCGTGGACGCAGTGGTGAGCGAGCTCCGGGAGCGCGGAGCGGTGGTACGGACCGGAAAGTTCCGCGCGCAGATGGCGGTGGAGAGCGTGAACGACGGTCCGTTCACGGTGCTGGTCGAGGTCTAGTCCGGCACCGGACACCCACTCGATACCTCGCCCGGTCAACCTGGTCAGCGGGGCACGTGTTCGATCTCTCAGCCAAAGCTCAGGTTTTGTCGCGCAACCGATGTGACAGCCGCGACGTCTCCCCTATAGGAACCTGGGAACGAAATCGAAGACAGCGACGTTTTCAAGAGTAGTCCAGCCAGACGGCGAGGCGGTCGGGGAAAAGTATCCGGGCGGCGCGCGGAACGGCTCGCCGCGCAATGCAGCTCGGTGTGTGACGCGAAGCACCCGCACGCCAGCCCGCGACAAGGGGGAGGGAGCACGATGACCGTCCCACAGACCATCGACCCCGACATCCAGGATACCGCTCAAGCTTTTGCCGAGGCGGACCTCGACGCACAGGGGCCAGCAGCTGACCTCGTTCGAGTGTATCTCAACGGGATCGGCAAGCGTGCGCTGCTCAACGCCGCACAGGAGGTCGAGCTCGCCAAGCGCATCGAGGCAGGTGTGTTCGCGCAACACATGCTGGACACAGCCAAGCAGCTGTCTCCCGAGCGGCGCGGTGAGCTGACCTCGCTGGTGCGCGACGGGCGCGTCGCCAAGAACCACCTGTTGGAGGCCAACCTGCGGCTGGTGGTGTCGCTGGCCAAGCGCTACACCGGCCGCGGCATGCCGCTGCTCGACCTGATCCAGGAGGGCAACCTCGGCCTGATCAGGGCGGTGGAGAAGTTCGACTACGCCAAGGGCTACAAGTTCTCCACGTACGCGACCTGGTGGATCCGGCAGGCCATCACCAGGGGCATGGCCGACCAGAGCCGCACCATCCGGCTGCCCGTGCACCTGGTCGAACAGGTGAACAAGCTGGCCAGGGTCAAGCGTGACCTGCACCAACAGCTGGGCCGGGAGGCGACCAACGAGGAGCTGGCCAAGGAGTCCGGGCTGACCGCCGAGAAGGTGGCGGATCTGCTGGACCACGCCCGCGACCCGGTGAGCCTGGACATGCCGGTCGGTAGCGACGAGGACGCCCCGCTGGGCGACTTCATCGAGGACAGCGACGCGTCGGACGCGGAGAGCGCGGTCATCTCCGGGCTGCTGCAGGACGACCTGCGTCGGGTGCTGGCCACGCTGGACGACCGCGAGCAGGCAGTGATCCGGCTGCGCTACGGCCTTGAGGACGGCCAGCCGCGCACACTGGACCAGATCGGCAAGGCGTTCGGACTGTCCCGCGAGCGGGTTCGCCAGATCGAGCGCGAGGTCATGTCGAAGTTGCGGCAGGGTGACCGGGCCGAGCGACTGCGCGCATACGCGAGCTGAGCAGGGAACCACCCGAAGAGCGGCATTGACTTGTGATGAAAATCACCGGATTCTGAACAGGCACGGGACTCTCGCGGACGTGGTCGCAGATCGTCACCACGTCCGCGTGCCCCGGGAGGTCGGAACGGTCGGGGGCCGGTCCGGCCTTCCGTTATTCGCGGGAGCCTCAGCCGGCGGCAGCATCGGCCCGAATCGGTTGTGAATCACATCCGGCCGCGGCCTGGGCGCGCGCGGCACGGCGGTACCGTCGGCGCAACCACTGTGAGCAGCGTGCAAGGGAGCCGGCGAACTGTGACCGCCACCACCACCGCTTTTCAGCACACCGAAGTGCTGCCCCTCGGCAAGGACATCCACACCGAATACCGGTTGGTGAGCGCTGAGGGGGTTTCGGTCGTCGAGGCCGCCGGCCGGAAGTTCCTGGCCATCGAACCGTCCGCGCTGACCGGGCTGGCGCACGAGGCGATCAAGGACATCCAGCACCTGCTGCGCACCGCGCACCTGGCCCAGCTGCGCGCCATCATCGACGACCCGGAAGCCAGCGCGAACGACCGGTTCGTCGCCACCGACCTGCTGCGCAACGCGTGCATCTCGGCCGGCGGCGTGCTGCCGATGTGCCAGGACACCGGCACCGCGATCGTGATCGGCAAGCGCACCGAGTCGGTGCTCACCGGCGGTGCCGACGAGGAAGCGCTGTCCCGCGGCATCTTCGACGCCTACCAGCAGCTCAACCTGCGCTACTCGCAGATGGCACCGCTGAACTTCTGGGAAGAGCGCAACACCGGCAGCAACCTGCCCGCCCAGATCGAGCTGTTCCACAAGGACGCCGAGCCCGACGCGGACCCGGTCTACGAGTTCCTCTTCATGGCCAAGGGCGGTGGCAGCGCCAACAAGACCTTTCTCTACCAGGAGACCAAGGCGCTGCTGAACCCGACGCGACTGGCCCGCTTCCTGGACGAGAAGCTGCGCAGCCTGGGCACCTCGGCCTGCCCGCCCTACCACCTGGCCATCGTCGTCGGCGGGATGTCCGCCGAGTACAACCTCAAGGTCGCCAAGCTCGCCTCGGCCCACTACCTGGACGAACTGCCCACCGAGGGCTCGGCCCTCGGCCACGCGATGCGCGATCCGGACCTGGAGCAGCAGGTGCTGGAGATGACCCGGCAGTTCGGCATCGGCGCGCAGTTCGGCGGCAAGTACTTCTGCCACGACGTGCGGGTCGTCCGGCTGCCCCGGCACGGCGCCTCCTGCCCGGTGGGCATCGCGGTGTCCTGCTCGGCCGACCGGCAGGTCAAGGCCAAGATCACCGCCGACGGCGTGTTCATCGAACAGCTGGAGCGCGACCCGGCGCGGTTCCTGCCCGAGGTCGCCGACGAGCAGCTCTCCGATGAGGTCGTCCGGATCGACCTGAACCGGCCGATGGCCGAGATCCGGGAGACGCTCGCGGCGCTGCCGGTGAAGACCCGGCTCTCGCTGACCGGCCCGCTGGTGGTCGCGCGGGACATCGCGCACGCCAAGATCAAGGAGTTGCTGGACGCCGGCGAGCCGATGCCGCAGTACCTCAAGGACCACCCGGTCTACTACGCCGGTCCGGCCAAGACGCCGGACGGCTACGCGTCCGGCTCGTTCGGCCCGACCACGGCCGGCCGGATGGACTCCTACGTCGAGCAGTTCCAGGCGGCCGGCGGCTCGCTGGTGATGTTGGCCAAGGGCAACCGGTCCAAGCAGGTCACCGACGCGTGCCAGAGCCACGGCGGCTTCTACCTCGGCTCGATCGGCGGCCCGGCCGCCCGGCTGGCGCAGGACTGCATCAAGCAGGTCGACGTGCTGGAGTACCCGGAACTGGGCATGGAAGCGGTCTGGAAGATCGAGGTCGAGGACTTCCCCGCGTTCATCGTGGTCGACGACAAGGGCAACGACTTCTTCGCCGGCACCTCCGCGCCGACCCTGCAGATCTCGTTCCACCGCTGAGCATTCCCCGACTGACGGCAATCGGCCCCTGACCCGCGACGGGTCAGGGGCCGATCTGCCGTCGGTCGATCAGACGCCGGACTCGAAGGCGGCCAGGTAGGCCTGCTGGCCGGCCGCGGTCGGGTGGTAGGACTCGGTCAGGTCGCCGAAGTTGAGGCTGTGCAGCCAGGGGCTGGAGTCGCACAGCTGGTGCCCGGCGAAGTGGCTGCGCACGTCGGCGTAGCTGAAGTCGCTGAACCCACCGACCACGCCGGACAGGGTGCTGTCCAGATCGTCGGCCGCGCCGTCGAGCGCGGTGCGCTTGGTGGTGTCCAGCCCGATGCAGCCGCTGGACTGCGACAGGTCGTAGAACTCCGGGTAACCGACCACGACCACGTGCGCGCCGGGCGAGTCGGCGCGGATGTCGGAGTACAGCGTGTGCAGCACACCGGGCAGCGTGTTCTGCACGTAGGACTCGGCGCTGTTGATCGCCGAGGTGCAGCCGCTGTCGCTCTCCAGGATGCAGTCCTCCATGATCGTGGTGAACCCGGCGTCGTTGCCGCCGTCGGTCACGCTGACCAGCGTCGTACTGGAGTTGAGCGAGGAGAGCTGGCTGCTTTCGATGTCCGACGCGGTCGCGCCGGTGCAGGCCACGAAGGTGAAGACGCTCGGCGCGGTCGCCGCCTTGTAGAGCGCGGGATAGGCGGCCGAACTGCGGTCGCAGCTCGAACTGAGGTCGTAACTGCCTGAACCGACACCGGACGAGTACGAGTCGCCGAGGGCGACGTAGTGAGCTGTTGACGCATCAGCGACCGCACCACCGAAAACGGTGGCGGCCAAGGTAATCGCGCTGAACGCACCGGCGAGGACAACGGATCGACGCACAGGGACCCTCCAGGGGCGGCACTCCAGACCTACCGGCCGGTTGTACCGACTGGTAAATCCCGACATCCCATAGGTACCAGCGCGCTGACCTGCGAAAGAAGACTTGACCGTTGACGACCCGGCGTTTGTCCGATTTGAACGGCGGATTCGACAACGGACCCGCCAGAGTTCATCTGGCGGGTCCGTCTCGTTCCGGATTCGGTCAGTGGGCGGTCATCCCGCCAACTCAGCCGTGGGTGGTCTGCGAGTGGAACACCACGGTGCGGCTGCCCAGCGGTGCGGACAGTTCCACGATCTGCTGGACGTTGCGCACGAGCATCGGGCACATCTGGTTGCCCTTCTTGGTGACCGTGGTCGTCACGGTCACCACCACCTGGGTGGCGGTCTGGTCGGTGGCCTGCGCGCTGACCAGCTCACAGCCGGCCTGCTCGACATCGAAGAGCAGGTAGGTGCCACCGGCGACCTGGACCTGGGTGGGCGCGCGGCCGGTCGCCGAGGACGCGTCGACCTGCGAGGCGGGCAGCAGGATGTGCGCCAGCGCGGAGATCGCCCCGGGCGCCACCGATGTGGTCGGCGTAGCCGGCGCCGAAGGCGCGGTGCTGCCGCCCGGGGTGGTCGGCTCGATCGACACGGTGGGGCCGCCGCCGGCCGACGAGGTGTTGGCGGGGCTGCCGCAGCCGGTCAGGGTGCTGAGCGCCAGCAGGGCGCCGAGTGTGCCGAGCAGAACGGAAACGACGGTTCGGTTGGTCACGGTTCGCGTCATCGGTTCACCCCTGTTCAGTGCTCAGCTGCAGCAGCACGGAGCGGCTGCCGAGCGGTTGGGCCAGTGTCACGGTCATCGGCTGGAGCGTGGCCTTCGCGCAGCTCGCCTGATGTCCGGTCTGTGGCTGCTGGATCTGGACCAGTCGAATGGTCACCTGGGCGGCCGTCTGGGTCATCGGCTGCGCGCTGACCGTCTGGCAGCTGCCGGCCTCACCGTAGAACCCGATGGTGTGGCCGTCCCCGACGGTCCAGACCTCGCGCGGGAATCCGGCGGGCAGCTCACTGGTGTTCACCCGATTGCCGGCGACCGGCTCGGAACCGGCCGGCAGATGCGGGCCGTTGAGTGCCGGGCCATTGAGTGCCGGGCCACCGGCGGCGGACGTGGCCGGGCCGGCCGTGTCGATCTGCGGCTGGGCCGTGTCGACGGTCGGTGAACCACAGCCGGCGAGCAACACGAGTAGGCCCGCGCCGACGGCCGCCCCGGCCGCTGTGCGAGTACTTCCCCGTTGTCTCATGTGTTCAGGACGGAACAGGGCACCCAACAGGTTGCACGAACCGTCAGGCGACCTTGAGCAGTTCCGGCAGCTCGACCACCGAGTCGAGCAGGTGGGTCGCCCCGGCGGACTCCAGCGTCTCCCGGGTGCCGGCGCCGGTGAGTACCCCGGCCACCACCGACGCGCCCGCGCGCAGGCCGGTCAGCATGTCGGAGGGGGTGTCGCCGGCCACCGCGACCCGGCGGACGTCGGTCACCCCGAGCCGGAGCACGGCGGCCAGCACCAGGTCCGGGAACGGCCGGCCGCGGCCGGCGTCGGCCGGCGACAGGGCGAGGTCGGCGAGGTCCTGCCAGCCCAGCGCGGCCAGGATCGCGTCCCGGGTGGGCGGGGCGAAACCGGTGGTCAGCGCGACCTTGAGGCCGTCGGCACGCAACCGGCCGATGGTCTCCGCCGCCCCGTCGACCGGCGCACATCGTCCACTGTGGACCAGCTTGGCGTAGCTCTGCTCGAAGGCCTGGTTCGCTTGCTGGGCAAGGTTTTCGTCGTTGTCCACCAGGTGCCGGAAGACGGTGATCTTGGACTGGCCCATGGTCTGGTTGACGTGGTCCAACATGCCGGGGAAGCGCGGATCGTCGGGCGCGACGCCGGCCGAGCCGATGGCCGCGATGAACGACTCGACCACCACCCCGTCGTCGGCCACCGTGGTTCCGGCCATGTCCAGCACGACAAGTTCGATTTGCTCGGTCACAGTCCAACCTCCGCCATCGTCTGCTCGGCGATCGCCGGTGAGCAGGTCATGCCCCGGCCGCCCGGCCCGGTGACCAGAACGACCCCGTCCGCCACGGATTGCCGGTGTACCACCCGATCGGTGTCCACGCACTGCGCATAGACACCGGCCCAGCGCCGCTGGACGGCCGGCAGCGGCCGGCCCAGCAGCGCCTCGGCGACCAGCCGCAGGTGTGTGTAGGGCTCCTCGGTCACGTCGAACGGGAAGGGTTCGTCGTAGCCGTGCGTGTCACCGATGGTCAGCCCGCCGTCCAGCCGCTGCACCATGAGCAGCTGCATGGCGTGCCGGGCGGCGACCGGTTCCTGCGGCTGCCCGGCGGCGAGCGCGTCCAGCGCGGGGCCCCGGTAGGCCGGGTAGTAGCGCAGGCTGTCCCCGTCGGCCACCGACGTGGTCAGCGGCTCGGCGAGTGGCGCGGTCTGCATCATCTGCAGCCGCACCCGGTGCACCGGCAGTTCGCCGACCAGCTCCCGGACCACGCCGGACAACCACGCGCCGGTGCACAACAGCACCACGTCGGCGGTGTACCGCTCGCCGCGGTCGTCGCGCACTCCCCCGGCCACCACCTCGCGCACCTCCCGGCCGGGCCGCCAGTCGTAGCGGCCGCCGGCCAGCAGCTGCGCGCGCAGCGCCGGCAGCGCCACTCTCGGCTCGACCGCGGCATCCCGCGCGCAGTGCAGCGCACCGAGGTAGTCGCCGGCCAGCGCCGGGTTCACCGCCCTGGCCTGGATCGGGTCGAGCAGGGTGAAGCCGCGCCGGTCGGCGTCCGGACCGGCGTGCACCTCCTCGGCGACCGCGAACTCCGCCGGGGTCCGCAGCACGGTGAGCGAACCATTGGCACGGAAGCCGATGCCCGGCACCTCGGCGCCGATCTGCTCCCAGAGCTCCCGCGCGCGCACCGCGGTGTCCAGTTCCTCCCCCGCGGCCCGACCGCCCACCCAGACCAGGCCGAAGTTGCGCACGGACGCGCCGCGCGCCTCGGCCTCGCGCTCCAGCTGGACGACCTGGTGGCCGCGGCGCACCGCGTGCCAGGCGTGCATCGTGCCCAGTACGCCGCCACCGACGATCAACACCCGCATGTCATCACCCTTGTCCTTGGTCGCCAACCCCTACCCACCGAAGCACGAACCGACCATGAACAACGGATGTGGACCAGATGAGTTATCTTTTCGTTATCTCCCCTGGTCGGCGTAGAGCGTGGTGACGAAGCTGAAGCGATCTCCCCGGTAGAGCGCGCGCACCCGCTCGATCGGCCGGTCGTCCTGGTCGTAGGACACCCGGTGCAGCAACAACATCGGCAGCGCCGGGCTGGTACCGATGAGCAGTGCCTCCCGGGGCGTGGCCAGCACGGTCTCCCAGCGTTCGGTGGCCCGGGTGAGCACCACGCCCAGCCGCTCACCGAGGTAGGCGTAGAGCGACGCGGTGGCATCAAAGTTGCCCAGCAGATCAGGAAAGCGGTCGTGCGACAGGTAGGTCGACTCCAGCCCGACCCGCTCGCCGTCGGCGGTGAGCACCCGCTCCAGGTGGATCACCAGCGCGCCGGGCGCCACCGCCAGCTCGGCAGCCAGTTGCTCGTCGGCGAGCACGTGCTCGACACTGATCGCACTGCGACCTGGCTGGGCGCCCTGGTCACGCAGGCTCTCGGTGTAGCTGACCAGCGCGAGCGACTGGACGAACTTCGGCGGGGACACGAACGTGCCGCTGCCCTGCCGGCGCACCAGCAGCCCTTCCAGCACCAGCTCGCCGACCGCCTGCCGGATGGTCAGCCGGGACACCCCGAACCGCTCGGCCAGGTCTCGCTCGGAGGGCAGCATCGTGCCCTCGCCCAGCTCGGTGAGCAGGTCGAACAGCTGCACCTTCACGGTGTAGTAGCGCGGCACCCGGCCGTGGTCGGGAATGCCCGCCCGCACCGGCCGGTCGGCATGGTGCCGGCTGGCGAACGGTTCCCCGGCGTCATCGGGGCCGGGCCCGGGCGTCGGTTCGGAGCCGGGTTCGAAGGCGGGTTCGGAGTTCATCGGGCGCCTGCCCCGAACGAGCGCAGTTGGCGGGGTGCCTCGTCCGAGCGCGGGGTGGGCGCGCCGAGAATGATCCGGGCGCTGGTGACCGCGATCGAGTCGGCCGAGACGAGCACCGGGTCCAGCGCCAGGTCCCGGATCTCCGGCAACTCCTCGGCCATCGCGGCGACCCGCAGCACGAGCTCGGTCAGCCCGTCCAGGTCGGCCGGCTCGGCGCCGCGGTAGCCGGCCAGCAGCGGCGCCGCCCGCGGCGCACGGACCAGGTTGGCCGCGTCGGTGCTGGTCAGCGGCACGGCCCGGTAGGCGCGGTCGCCGAGCAGGTCGCCCAGCAGACCGGACAGCCCGAAGTACACCAGCGAGCCGAACGACGGGTCGTCCTGCACGCCGATCACACAGGACAGTCCGCGGGGCGCCATCCGCTGCACGATCACATCGTCCACTCCGGACAGTTCGCACAGGTCGTGGTAGGCGACGCGGATCTGGTCGGGCTGCGTGAGGTCCAGCCGGACGCCGACCAGATCGGTGCGGTGCCGGAAGTTCTCCGCCGCCGACTTCAGCACCACCGAACCACCCAGTTCGGCCGCCAGGTCCACCGCCTCGGCCGAGGAGTGCGCCAGCCGGAAGGGCACCAAGTTGATGCCGTAGCAGCCCAACAGCCGAGTGGAATCGTTGTCCGACAACATCACCCGGTCGTGCTTGGAGTCCACAACGGAGTCTTTGGTCAGTGTTCGCGCCGCGTCGGAGTTTATCCCGTCCAGCCGGACGAACTCGCCCAACGGGGCCGAGCGCCAGCGGGCGTAGCGGACCACCCGGGCCAGGCTGAACACCGCCCGCTCCGGACTGGAGTACGACGGTACCGAGCCGGGACCGGGCGCTCCGCCGGGACCGGGCACCGCCAGTTCGGCCGGCACGCCCTCCACCGCGAGGAACGTGGACACGATCGGCTTGCCGTGCTCGCCCGGCGAGCCCTCGGCGACCACCTCGCGCAGCGCGCGGGCGTACGCGGTGACCGGGATGGCCAGCGGCGGCACGAACACCACCACGAGCGCGTCCACGTCGGTCCGGTGCAGGGCGGCGCGCACGGCCGCGGCGAACCGCTCCGGTGAAGCGTCCGAGCCGGTGTCCACCGGTTCGTCGGCGAGCCGGAGTCCCTGTGCGAGCACGGTGTCGGCGGCCAGCAGGCCGATCGCGGTGGAATTACCGACCACCGCGACCCGGTCACCGGCCGGCAGCGGCTGGTTGGCCAGCAGCAGCGCGGTGTCGAACAGCTGGGACAGCGACTCCACCCGGATCACGCCGGCCTGTTCGAACAGCGCCTGCACGCTCTCGTCGTCCACCGGCACCGACGTGGCGGCCAGCCCCGGCCGGACCGCGTGCCGGCCGGACTTCACCACCACGATCGGCTTGTGCCGGGCCAGCCGACGGGCCAGCCGGGCGAACTTACGCGGGTTGCCGAACGACTCCAGGTAGAGCAGCACGACGCTGGTGGCCGGGTCGGTTTCCCAGTACTGCAACAGGTCGTTGCCGGACACGTCGGCCCGGTTGCCGGCCGAGACGAACGTGGACAGGCCGAGGCCACGCGCCGCGGAGTCGGCCAGGATGGCGATGCCCAGCGCACCGGACTGACAGAAGAAGCCAGTCCGGCCCGATCCGGGCAGCCGGGCGGCGAGGGTGGCGTTCAGCCGCACCGCCGGATCGGTGTTCACCACGCCCAGCGCGTTCGGCCCGACCACCCGCATCCCGTGCGCCCGCGCCTCGCTGACCAGCCGGAGTTCGGCGCTGCGCCCGTCCGGCCCGATGTCGGCGAAACCGGAGGACAGCACGACCAGCGTGCGCACGCCCTTGACCAGACACGCGTCCATCACCTCGTCGACGCCCGCAGCCGGCACCGCGACCACGGCCAGGTCGACCGGGTCGGGAATGTCGAGCACCGAGGGGTACGCGCGCACCCCGCGCACCGAGCGGTGCTCGGAGTTCACCGGATAGACCGTGCCGGCGAAGTCGGCGGCGAGCAGGTTGGTGAGCACCGCGTAGCCGATCTTGCTCGGATCGGTGGACGCGCCGATGACCGCGACCGACCGGGGATGCAGCAGGTTGTGCACGCTGCGCGCCTCGGCCGCCTGCTCCCGCGCCCGCGCCACCGCGACGGACTTCTCAGTCGCGTCCACCGCGAACTCCAGGTGCAGCACGCCCTCAGCCAGCGCCCGGCTCACCCGGTAGCCGGCATCCCGGAACACCCGGACCATCTGCCCGTTCTCGGCGAGCACCTCGGCCTCGAACCGGGCCAGGCCACGTTCCCGCGCGGCGGCCGCGAGGTGCTCCAACAGGATCGAGCCGAGCCCCCGGCCCTGGTGGGCGTCCTCGACCACGAAGGCGACCTCGGCGGAGTCGCCGTCGTTGAGCTGTTCGTACCGCCCGACCGCGATCAGGTCGTCGCCGAGGAACGCGCCGAACGCGACCCGCCCGTGGTGGTCGACCACGCTGAACCGGCGCAGATCTCGGTCGGAGATGCGTGGATAGGCGCCGAAATAACGGAAATAGCGGGTGCGGTCGGACATCCGCCCATGCAGCGCGACGATCTTCGGCGCGTCGTCCGGCGTAATCGGTCGCAAGTGGACGGTTCCGCCGTCGGAGAGCACCACGTCGGCTTCCCAGTGTTTCGGATAGTCGTACGCCTCGGCCGGCGCGTCCTCGATCAAGCCCTGACCGCGCTTGTCGGACACTTGTCCTCCCGTTCCGTCCCGGTCAGCTCAGTCCCTCGGGTCGTCCGGATCGAGGCCGTGCAAGGGAAATACCGCTCGCCGCGTGTTCCGGATCGCCGTGTCCACGGTCTGGGTGTCGTCGCCACCCCAGGGGGTGAAGGTGGTGTCGGCGCCGTCGGTGAGGGACGTGGGCATGGCCAGCTGTGGGGGCAGCATCGTGGTGCCATGCGCGACCCAGTCCGCCGGCGCCGGCGTGTTCGGATCGAGGTCCCGGTCCAACACGGTGGCCAGCAGATGGGTCCACGATCGCGGCACGACCCGGACCAGGTCGTAACCGCCACCCCCCAGCGCGAGCCACTTGCCACCGGCGTGCTGGACGGCCAGGTCGCGCAGCGCGCGGTAGATGGTCCGGTGGCCGTCCACGGTCAGTTCGAGGTCGGCCAACGGGTCGGTCCGATGGGTGTCCACGCCGCACTGGGTGACCAGCACCTGCGGCCGGAAGGCGGCCAGCAGCGAGGGCACGACGGCGTGGAAGCCGCGCAGCCACGGCCCGTCCACCGTGCCCGGCATCAGACCGAGGTTGACCGCGGTGCCCTCGGCCCCGCCGGCGCCCAGCTCGCGCGGATAGCCGGTGCCCGGCCAGAGCGTGCGCGGGTCCTGATGAATCGAGATGGTCAGCACCCGTGGATCGCTGTAGAAGGCCGCCTGCACGCCGTCGCCGTGGTGCACGTCAACGTCCACATAGGCCACCCGGTCCACGCTGTGGTCAAGCAGCCAGGAAATGGCTACCGCACAGTCGTTGTAGACGCAGAACCCGGCGGCATGACTGGGCATGGCGTGATGCAGACCCCCCGCGATGCTGACCGCCCGGTCGGTCCTCCCGGTGGCGATCAGGTCGGCGGCCAGCACCGAACCGCCGACCACTCGGGCGGATGCCTCGTGCATTCCGGGGAAGATCGGGTTGTCCGGCGTGCCCAGCCCGTGCCCGACCTCGTAGGCCGAGTCGGGCGCGGTCCGCACCGCGGCCAGGTAACCGGCGTCGTGCACGCGCTCGATCAACTCGTCGGACGCGGGTTCGGGCTTGCGCAACGAGACTCCGTCGAGCACCCCGAGCGCGGTGGCCAGCTGGATGGTGAGCGCCAGCCGGACCGGGTTGAGCGGATGGTCAGGCCCCATGTCGTAGTCGAGCAGCGACTCGTCCCAGACAACTTCGGCCGACGCACCCATGCGTCGACTCTAGTTGAGGAACGCGCTCAGTCGCCGGTCGCGACCGGACGGTCCGGGTCGGCCGACCAGTTCGACCAGGACCCGGCGTACAACGCGGCCGGCGCGGCCGCCGAGGTCACCCCGGCCACCTCCAACGCGAGAACCACCGAGGACGCGGTCACCCCGGAACCGCAGTAGGCCCCGACCGGCGCGTCCGGCCGCACCCCAAGGGTGGCGAACCGCTCGGCGAGCTCGGCCGCCGGCCGCCAGCGGCCGTCCGCACCGAGGTGCCCGGCGAACGGCGCGTTGACCGCCCCCGGCACATGCCCGGCCCGTGGGTCCACCGGCTCGACGTCACCCCGGTAGCGCTCCGGCGCCCGCGCGTCCAGCAGCACCCCCGCCTCGGCCAGCGCCGCGGCCTCGTCGGCGGTCAGCACCGGCATCGCACCGGGCCGCACGTCGATGTCGCCGGGCGTGGGCGTGGCTTCGTCGGTGGAGACCGGGCGCTGCTCGTCGGTCCAGGCCGCGTAGCCGCCGTCCACAACGGCCACCTCGGTGTGGCCGGACCAGCGCAGCAGCCACCACGCGCGGGCCGCCACCGAGCCGTCCGCCGCGTCGTAGATCACCACCGGCCGACCCGAACGCACCCCCGCCGCGCGGAGAGCGGCCTGCAGGGCGGCTGGATCGGGCAGCGGGTGCCGGCCGGCCGGTCCCGGGGGCGCGGCCAGTTCGGTGTCCAGGTCGACGAACACGGCCCCGGGCAGATGCCCACGGCGGTATTCTGCAAGGCCAGGCGGACCGCCCAGCCGCCACCGGACATCCAGCACGACCGGGGGCTCGTCCCCGATCAAGAGATCGGCCAACTCCGCTGTGGTCACCAGTGCTCGCACGATGGTTATCTTGCCTGGCCCAGGCCGGGGTACGCGAACGCACTCGATCCTTCGCCGTCGGTGATTGCGACTACCATTGCCAAAGACGTAAGGGGACTGGCGTGAACGACCTCATCGACACCACTGAGATGTACCTCCGGACGATTTACGAACTGGAGGAAGAAGGCGTTGTGCCGCTGCGCGCCCGCATCGCCGAGCGTCTCGCCCAGAGCGGTCCCACGGTGAGCCAGACCGTCGGTCGGATGGAGCGCGACGGCCTCGTCGTCGTCGCCGACGACCGCCACCTCAAGTTGACCGACCACGGCCGCGAACTGGCCATCGGCGTGATGCGCAAGCACCGCCTCGCCGAGCGGCTGCTGGTGGACGTGATCGGCCTGGAGTGGGAGCAGGTGCACACCGAGGCGTGCCGGTGGGAGCACGTGATGAGTGAGGCCGTCGAACGCAAGCTGGTACAGCTGCTCGGCCACCCGACCACCTCCCCCTACGGCAACCCGATCCCTGGTCTGGACAAGCTCGGCGAGGGCGAGCCCGCCCCGCCGATCGAACCGGACCTGGTTCGGGTCGACGAGGTCGCCCGGCGCGGCGGCGGCACCGTCCAGGTGCGCCGGATCGCCGAGCACGTGCAGCTCAACACCGACCTGCTGTCCGAGCTCAAGCTCGTCGGCCTCACCCCCGGCAACACCGTTGAGGTGTCCGCCCTGGGTGACCGCGGCGCGACCGTCGAGGTGAAGGGCGCGGGCAACTCGGCCCGCATCCACACCGCGCTGGCCCATGCCGTGCTGGTCCACGCCCGGTGAGGGCGGACTCGGCATTCACCGCCCCCGCCCGCGCCGCCCAGGCCTTCCAGGAGTTGTACGGACACGCCCCGCAGGGCGTGTGGTCCGCACCCGGCCGGGTCAACCTGATCGGTGAGCACACCGACTACAACGACGGCTTCGTGCTGCCCTTCGCCCTGCCGCACCGCACCTCGGTCGCCGCGTCCCCGCGCACCGACGGCAAGCTCGCGCTGACCACCATCGGCGACGACGGCCGCCCGCAACAGGCCGGCCCGGTGGACGTCGCCACCCTCAGCCCGCGCGAGGTCACCGGCTGGGCCGGCTACCCGGCCGGGATGGCCTGGTCGCTGCGCGAACACGGCGTCGAGGGCGGCGCCGACCTGGTCATCGCCGGAGACGTCCCGGCTGGCGCCGGGCTGTCCTCGTCCGCCGCGCTGGAGTGCGCGGTGGCGCTGGCGCTGCTCGGTCTCGCCGGCCGCGAGATCGGCCCGGGCCCGCAGGCCCGCGCCGAGATCGCCCGCTGGGCGCAGCACGCCGAGAACGACTTCGTCGGCGTGCCCAGCGGCGTGCTCGACCAGACCGCGTCGATGTGCTGCACCGACGAGCACGTGCTGTTCCTGGATGTCCGTACCGGCGCGATGGAACAGGTCCCGTTCGCCGCCGCCGACCAGGGCCTCGCGGTCCTGGTGATCGACACCAGGGCCAACCACGCCCTCGGCGACTCCGGCTACGCCGACCGCCGTCGCGGCTGCGAACGCGCCGCCGAGTTGCTCGGCGTGCCCGCGCTGCGCGATGTCGAACTGGACGGCCTGGCCGGGACGCTGGACCGGCTACCCGCCGAACTGCGCCCGCTGGTGCGGCACGTGGTCACCGAGAACGCCCGGGTGCTCGACTCGGTCGAGTTGCTGCGCAACCAGAAGCTGACCGAGCTGGGCCCGCTGCTGACCGCGTCGCACGAGAGCATGCGTGACGACTATCGGATCTCCTCTCCTGAACTGGATGTCGCGGTGGACACCGCGCTGAGCGCGGGCGCGTTCGGTGCCCGGATGACCGGCGGCGGCTTCGGTGGCTCGGCCATCGCCCTGGTGCCGGTGGTCGACCTGCCGGCGGTCGAGCACGAGGTGCAGGCCGCCTTCGCCGAGCAGTCGTTCACCGCCCCGCGGCTGTTCACCGCGGTGCCCTCGGCCGGCGCCGCGCGCGACGTCGACCCGAGCCAGGAAGCCGCTTCGGACTCCACCGGGCCGCAGCGGTGACCGCCGGCTTAGAACACCCGACCGGCTGGCCCGCTGCCAACTGGCTCAACCCGCCGCCGGCCGCCGAACTGGCCGGCGCCGGCCTGGTGGTCGGCACCGCGGCCAACAGCGACTTCTGGCGCACCACCAGTTACGGCTTCGTCCGGGACACCGGCCACGCGCTGCTGACCGACTTCCCGACCGACTCCGCGGTGGAAGTGGGCTTCCTGGCCGAGTTCGACGAGCTCTACGACCAGGCCGGCGCGATGGTCCGAGTGGATGAGACCTCCTGGATCAAGGCCGGCGTCGAGTTGGCCGACGGGCAGCCCCAACTGGGCGCGGTGGTGACCGACGGCCGCTCGGACTGGTCGGTGGCCCCGGTGCCGGAATGGGCCGGCCGTGAGGTGACGATCCGAATCAGCCGATCCGGTGACGCGGTGACCATTCGTGCCCGCTGCCAGGACGAGCCATGGCGGCTGATCCGACTGGCCCCGCTGGCCCCGGACGCGCTCGCCACCGCCGGCCTGTTCTGCTGCTCGCCGGAACGAGCCGGCCTTCGGGTGCGGTTCACCCGGTTCACCGTGGGTTCGGCCGATTCGAGCCTGCACGCCTGAGCGCCGTCCCGGGCCCCGGCAACGCCTCCCTTCCCCGTCCGGAGCCCGGACCGGACCACGTCCACCCTGGTCAGCACACGCGCGCCCGATCGCCCACGGGCGGCCCGCGGGACCGCACGTCGACGACGGCCGCCGATGGCATCCGGCTACCGGCAACCCTGTGCGCCAGGCACAGCGATCCAGGGCACACTGGACCACCAGATCGCGGCTCACCCAACCGACACCGATGGCCGCATCGGGGAAAGCGGAGAAAACCGTGAAGTTGCTCGTCACCGGTGGTGCTGGATATGTGGGCAGTGTCTGCGCCGCCAGGTTGATCGAAGCCGGCCACGAAGTGGTTGTGGTTGACGACCTTTCCACCGGCCACGCCGACGCGGTGCCGGAAGGCGCGCGGTTCGTGCGGGGCGATGTGGCCGAGGTGGCCGACGAGGTGCTGGCCGACGGCTTCGACGGCGTGCTGCACTTCGCGGCCAAGTCGCTGGTCGGTGAGTCCATGCAGGACCCGGCGAAGTACTGGTTCGGCAACGTGGTGACCTCGCTGCGGCTGCTGGAGGCGATTCGCCGGCACTCCGTGCCCCGCCTTGTCTTCTCCTCCACCGCCGCCACCTACGGCGAGCCGACCGAGGTGCCGATCCGCGAGTCGGCGCCGGCCGCGCCGACCAACACCTACGGCGCCACCAAGCTGGCCATCGACCACGCGATGACCTCGTACGCCGCCGCGCACGGCCTGGCCGCGGTGAGCCTGCGCTACTTCAACGTGGCCGGCGCCTACGGCCGGTTCGGCGAGCGGCACACCACCGAGACGCACCTGATCCCGATCGTGCTGCAGGTCGCTCTCGGCCAGCGGGACAAGGTGCAGATCTACGGCGAGGACTACCCCACCCCGGACGGCAGCTGCGTGCGCGACTACATCCACGTGGCCGACCTGGCCGACGCCCACCAGCTCGCCCTGCAACATGCCGAGTCCGGCCAGCACCGGATCTACAACCTGGGCAGTGGCACCGGTTTCTCGGTGAAGCAGGTGATCGACACCTGCCGCGAGATCAGCGGGCACGACATCCCGGCGACGGTGGCCGACCGCCGGTCCGGTGACCCGGCGGTGCTCGTCGCGTCCAGTGAGCGCGCGCAGCAGGAACTTGGCTGGCGACCGGAGCGGGCCGAACTGGCCGGCATCGTGCGCGACGCGTGGGAGTTCACGAAGGCACGCACGCAGAGCTGAGCGCACGGCCGCCCACAGCGACCTGAGCCGGCTCACGACCGCTCCCCGGCGAGTAGGCCGCGGGCAGTGGCAGCGGCCTGTTCCCCGGCCGAGCGCACTCGTTCCGGGGACAGACCGGTCCACAGCGCGCTGCGCAGCAGTTCGGTCAGCCGGTGGCCGGGATCGGCGAACTCCGCTTGCTCCAGCGCGATCCCGGCCAGCACGCCGTCGCCGCGCAGGTAGGCGCAGAAGGCCAGCAGGCAGGCCGGTTCGGCGCGTTCCGGCACGGGCGTGGCCCGCACCAGCATCGTCCACAGCCGCTCGGCCGCGTCGGTCCGGTCGGCCGCGCTCAGGTCGAGGCAGGCGTCCCGAACGCGGTGGTCGGACAGGGCGAGGGCAAGTTCGACCACGTCCTGGTCGGTGAGCAGCAACTCCCGCTCGGCGGCCCGGTCCAGTGCGGCGTCGACCGCCGCCAACAGCCGACCCGAATCGACCGAGCCGCCCGGTTCGGCGCGCTCGCTGGCCGCGGCGAGCAGGTCGGCCCGGCGGGCCAGCACGTCCTCCTGGTCGGGTGCCAGCGTGGTGGCGATGTCCTCCCGCCGGTCGTAGGTGACCACGCCGGCGGCCGCACTGGCCGCAGCCATCGGCGTGCTGGTGGGATCGGGCACGATGCCGGCGCAGCCGGCGTCGTCGTAACAGCGCCAGTGCGCGTCGCCGGCCGTGTCCGGGCTCCAGAGCTGATGGATCACCGGGATGCCCGCCCGACCCAGCGCGGCCTCGAACTCGGCCAGCAGCGGCCGGTGCGGCAGCTCCTCGTCCGGGGCGTAGGCGTGTGCGCCGACCACCACCAGCGCCGCGCCCGCGGTGCGGTGGTCGACCAGCGGCCCGACCAGCTGTCCGGCCAGGTCGCGGGCTGGGACCGGCGGTGGCAGGTCGACCCGCAGCAACAGGCCCAGTGTCCTGCTCCCCCGGCCGTGCAGGCCGATGACGACCAGCGAGTCGACCGGGTGGAAGCCGAGCACGTGCGGGATCGCCGCGAGCAGGTCGCCGGGGTTGGCGAGCCGGACGCCGGGGCCTTCCCGGGTGGATGGGTTGTGCGCACAGGGTTCAGTCGGAATAACCATGACTCCACTGTCGACCGATCCGGGCCGCTCCGCGAGCACGATCCCGTCCCCTGTGGACAAACAGGTCCGATGTGGACAACTCCGCGATCCCGACACCGCGGAACGCGAAACTGTCAGAGGTGTGCGGTAGTGGCGATTCCTCCACCCAGGGATGGACTCGTCCACCCCACCACGGGCCGATGACAGGACGGACCGCAGGGCGCATGCTTGATGGTGATGAACAGGTCGACGAGTGGGGAAGGTGTGGCAACCACCGCCAGGACAGCGCGCGACCCGTGGCCGGCCGACCGCTCGGGGATGGTCGGGCGGACCGCGCGGGTGCTTGAGGAGTGGTTCGTCGACCGCCGCTGGTGGGAGTTCCTGCCCATCCCGCTGGTGGTGATCACGCTCTCGCTCTACCACGGTCCGTACTGGGGTCCGGGCGGGCATGCCGCCACCTACGTGCTGGCCACGGTGTTGGGGCTGGCCAACATCAGCCTGCTGATCCCGCGCCGACCGGCCTGGGCGGCCCCCACCGCGCTGATCGTGCTCTCCCTGTCCGGCGGTCTGCTCGCGGTCGTGCTGCCACCCAGTTGGACCCTGACGATCCCCTATCTCGTGGCCAGCATCGCGGTCCGCCGCTATCCGCTGCGCGGCGCCGCCCTGGTCGTGCTGACCGCGATGCTCTCCGTGGCGGCCCCGTCGATCGTGCACGGCAACTGGCTCGCCGTGCTCGCGTCGGTGGCCGGGCTGGCCTCGCTGGTGATGGGGTCGATGGTGCGCCGGTCCAGGGCGAGCCGGCTGGAACAGGTACAGCTCGCGCTGGCCAGGGAGCAGGCGGCCCGCGAGGAGCACGCCCGCGCGGCGGCACTGGCCGAGCGGGCCCGGATCGCCCGTGAGGTGCACGACGTGCTGGCGCACTCGCTGTCCGCGCTGTCGCTCAACCTGCAGGGCGCCCGGCTGATGCTGGTCCGGGACGGTGCGAGCGCGGACGCGGTGGCCCAGGTGGAGCGTGCGCAGCGGCTCGCGGCCGACGGGCTCAACGAGGCCCGGCGCGCGGTGGCCGCGCTGCGCGACGACCCGGTGCCGGCCGCGCGGGCGGTGGCCGACCTGGTCACCACGACCCGCCTGGAGACCGGCGACCTGGCCGAGTTCGAACTGCTCGGTACACCCCGGGAGCTGTCCGGCTCGGCCGAGAACACCCTCTTCCGGACTGCCCAGGAGGCGTTGAGCAACGCCCGCAAGCATGCTCCTGGTGCGCCCATCCGGGTCGTGCTGGACTATCAGGACGGCCGGACCGAACTGACGGTCACCGATCATCCTGGCCAGCAACCGTCGGACGCCCAGCCGGGCGGCTACGGTCTCACCGGGATGCGGGAGCGGGCCGAACTGATCGGAGGCGAGTTGCACACCGGACCGACCGAAGACGGCTGGCAGGTACGCCTGGTGGTGCCGGCATGACCGGGCCGAACGCGGACTCGCTGCGCGTGGTGCTCGCCGACGACCAGGCCGTGGTGCGGGAGGGCCTGGTCACGCTGCTCGGGCTGTTGCCCGGGGTGGACGTGGTCGGCTCAGCCGCGGACGGCCTCGATGCGGTGCGGCTGGTCGCCGAACTGGACCCGGACGTGCTGCTGGTGGACCTGCGGATGCCGCGCTGCGACGGGGTGGAGGCCACCCGGCAGGTGCGCGAGCGGTCGCCGCGTACCGAAGTGGTGGTGCTCACCACGTACGCCGACGACGAGTCCGTGCTGGCCGCTCTACAGGCCGGCGCGCGCGGCTTCCTGACCAAGGACGCCGACGCCGAGGCGATCGCCAGGGCACTGCGCGCCGCCGCGGCCGGACAGTCCACAATGGACGGCGAGGTGCAGCGCAGGCTGATCGAGGCGGCCACCCGCGGCCAGCGGCCGGCGACTCCGTCGGTCGAGTTGACCGACGGGCTGACCGCGCGCGAGATCGAGGTGCTGCGGCTGATCGCGGCCGGCCTGTCCAACACCGAGATCGCCAGGAAACTCGTGGTCAGCGAGGCGACGGTGAAGACGCACGTGAACCACGTGTTCGCCAAGGCCGGGCTGCGCGACCGGGCGCAGGCGGTGGCCTACGCCTACCGGGCCGGGCTGGTCACCGACTAGCGCCGCGCGGCCATACTGGATGGTATGACCGACGCGAGCAGCCAACCCAGCCCTGATGACGACCCCTACCGGTGGCTTGAGGAGGTCACCGGGGAGGCCGCGATGGCATGGGTCCGCGAGCACAACACCGAGACGCTGGGCGCGCTCACCGGCGGAGCCCGGTTCGCCGAGTTGCGCGACGCCAACCTGGAGGTACTCGACTCGACCGACCGCATCCCCTACGTGCGCCGGCGCGGCGAGTACCTCTACAACTTCTGGCAGGACGCCGACCATCCGCGCGGCCTGTGGCGGCGGACGACGCTTGCCGAGTACCGCACCGAGCAGCCGGACTGGGACGTGCTGCTGGACGTGGACGCGCTGTCCACCGCCGAGGACGAGAACTGGGTCTGGCAGGGCGCCGCGGTGCTGCGGCCGGGCTACCGGCGGGCGCTGGTCGAGCTGTCCCGGGGCGGCGCGGACGCGGCCGTGGTGCGTGAGTTCGACCTGGACACGCGGGAGTTCGTGGCCGACGGGTTCAGCCTGCCGGAGGCCAAGAGCACGGTCGGCTGGATCGACCTCGACCGGATCTACGTGGGCACCGATTTCGGCCCCGACTCGCTGACCACCTCGGGTTATCCGCGGATCGTCAAGGAGTGGCGGCGGGGCACGCCGGTGGACGAGGCGACCGTGGTCTTCGAGGGCAAGCCCGAGGACGTGTCGGTGCACGCGTGGCACGACCCGACCGAGGGTTTCGAGCGCGACATGGTCTCCCGTGGCGTCGACTTCTACAGCCACGAACGGTATCTGCGCGGTCCGGCCGACGAGCTGATCCGACTGGACGTGCCCGACGACGCCGATGCCAACCTGCACCGGGAATGGCTGCTGGTGCACCCGCGCACCGCCTGGACGGTCGGCGACACCAGCTACGCCGCCGGCACGCTGCTGGCCGCCCCACTGGCGGACTTCCTTGCCGGACAACGGGAACTGACCGTGCTGTTCGAGCCGGACGCGCACACCTCGCTGGAGAACTACAACTGGACCCGGCAGCACCTGATCCTCACCGTGCTGGCCGACGTGAACAGCCGGCTGACCGTGCTCACCCCGGAGCGGACGGCGGCGGGCTGGAACTGGCGGCGGCAACCGTTGGCCGGCGTGCCGGAGTTCGAGCAGACCGACATCGCGGGCACCGACCCGGACCAGAGTGACGAGTACCTGATGGTGTCCAGCGGTTTCACCTCGCCGCCGACCCTGCGGTACGGGCACGTCGGCGGCGAGGTCGAGGTGCTCAAGCAGGCCCCGGGCTTCTTCGACCCGGCCGGTCTGTCCGTGCGCCAGTTCTTCGCGACCTCACTGGACGGCACGAAGGTCCCCTACTTCGTGGTGGGTGAGGAGAAGTCGACGCCCGGACCGACCCTGCTCTACGGCTACGGTGGATTCGAGATCTCGCTGACCCCGTCCTACAGCGGCATCATCGGCCGCAGTTGGCTGGCCAGGGGCGGCACCTACGTGGTGGCCAACCTGCGCGGTGGCGGCGAGTACGGGCCGGACTGGCACCTCGGCGCGATCCGGGAGAACCGGCACCTGGTCTACGAGGACTTCGCCGCGGTGGCCAAGGATCTGGTCGAGCGGGGCATCACCACACCGGCTCAGCTGGGCATCGAGGGCGGCAGCAACGGCGGCCTGCTGATGGGCGTCATGCTCACCCAGTACCCGACGCTGTTCGGCGCGATCGTCTGCCAGGTGCCGCTGCTGGACATGCGGCGCTACCACGAACTGCTCGCCGGGGCGTCCTGGATGGCCGAGTACGGCGACCCGAGGGAGGCGGCGGACTGGGCCTTCATCAGGACCTGGTCGCCCTACCACAACATCAAGCCGGGCCAGCCCTATCCGCCGACGCTCTTCGTGACCTCGACCCGGGACGACCGGGTACATCCGGGGCACGCGCGCAAGATGGTCGCCCGACTGCACGAGCAGGGTTACCACGTCCGGTACTACGAGAACATCGAAGGCGGGCACGGCGCGGCGGCCGACAACGAGCAGCGGGCGATGAAGTCCGCGCTGAACCACGAGTTCCTCTGGGAGATCCTGGGCGGCTGACCGGGCGCGGCCCGTTCGGGTTCACTCGAACGGGCCGCTCGCGGAGGCTACTTCCGCGCGCCGGTCAGTGGGGTGTTGGTCAGGAACTCGGCGAAGCTGATCCGGCCCTCCGCGTGCTCGGGGGTGGTCAGGCCGCCGGCCCGAACCGTCCGAACAACCTTGCCCGGCAACCGAATCGGCAGCATCGGCCGACTGCGGCCGGTGGCCTGGAAATAGGCGCGGGTGAGGTCGGCGAAGTCCTGCACGGCCGGGCCGCCGAGGTCGGGCGCCGCGCCGGCCGGCTCGCCGAGGGCCTGCTCCACGAGTCGGTCGGCGACCTCACCGACGTCGATGGTCTGCACCCGGATGCCGGTGGGAACGGGCATGATCGGCAGCCTGGCCAGCGCCCGGATGCCGGCCAGGACGAAGCCGTGGAACTGGGTGGCCCGCTGGATGGTCCACGGCAGTCCGGACGCACGCACGACCTGCTCGGCGGCCAGTTTGCCGCGGTAGTAGCCGAACGGCACCTTGTCCACGCCGACAATGGAGATATAGACCAGATGCGGACCGCCGGCCGCCAGCGCGGCGGTGGCCAGCCTGCGGGTGACGTCGGCTTCGGTGCGCATACCGGTGACGCAGTGCACGATCACGTCCACGCCGGCGACCGCGTCGTCCACTCCGGCGCCGGTCCGATAGTCCACCATGTGCCAGGTGTAGGGCCGCTGTCCCTCGGTCGGTTCGGCACCACGGCTGGCCACCCGGACCTCGGCGCCGGCCGCCACCAGCCTGGTGACCACCGCCCGGCCGAGCGTGCCGGTGCCGCCGGTGACCAGGATCGTCTTCGCCATGAGTCCACCCTTCCCCTTCATCTCGTCGGTCACCACCGCAGACGAGACAGCGGGCCTAGATGTGACCGGGCCGCGCGACGAGCTGGCCGACAAGTAGCGCCAGCCGCTGTTCGCGCTGGTCGGCGGGCAGCCGACCGGCCCGGGTGAGGGTCACCATGCCGTGCATCGCACCCCAGCCGACCTCGGCGTACAGGCCGGGGTCGCGCTCACCGGCCAGCGGGGCGAGCGCGTCGGCGATCTCCGCGAACGCGGCCCGCAGCGGGGCCGGCGCGGCCGCGGTGGCGAAGGGCAGGTCGGTGGTCAGTGTGAACATCGCGTCGTAGAGCGCGGGGTTGGCCGCACCGAACGCGGTGTAGGCGCCGGCCACCGCGGCCACCGCCTGCTCGGGCGTGCCCGCCGAGGCACGCGCGGCGGCCAGCGCGGTGGCCAGTTCGGCGAAGCCCTGCACGGCGACGGCGCTGACGATGGCGTCCTTGCCGGCGAAATGGCTGTACAGCACGGGTTGGCTGTACTCGATGCGCTCGGCGAGGCGGCGGGTGGTGACCGCGTCCCAGCCCTCGGCCTCGGCCAGTTCCCGGGCCGTGCTGATGATCAACTCGTGGCGCTCGGCCCGCTCGCGTTCCTTGCGCCCACTGATGGACATGACTCGAATTCTAGCGCCGCTAGCCGTCCGAGCACGGATCGTGTTAGCGTCGATACAGTTTCTAGCGTTGCTAGATTCGATCAACTGACCGGGGAGAGAGAGTCATGATTGCGAGTTACGTCGGCGATGGCCTGACCGTGCTGCTGGCCGCCGGGATCATCTTCGTCGGCCTGCGCTACCTGACGGCACCGGCGGCGAGTGCGACCACTTTCGGCCTGCCCGAATGGCCGGCCGGCGCCGCGCTGGCCTGGTTGAACGTCAAGGGCGTGCGGGACATCGCGTCCGGGCTGATCCCGCTGGCCCTGCTGGCGACCGGGCAGGCCACCGCGCTGGGCTGTTTCCTGCTGGTCGCAACCGTCATCCCGATCGGCGACGCGCTGACGATTCTGCGCTACCGGGGTTCGAAGGCGCTCGCCTACGGCATGCACGGCGGAACTGCGGCAGGCATGGTGCTGGCCGGACTCCTGCTGCTGGTCCCCTAGCTCTGCCGGGCGACGAGCACGGGCGCGAGTTCAGCACTGCGGATGTCGGTCAGCGCCACCTCGAACAACCCGACGACGTCGATGACGAACTCCCGCCGGCGGACGCCGAGAACCCGCAGGGCCGGGCCGTGGTCGTAGCCGACGGTGATGGCGGCGCCGAGCAGTAGGACGCGCCACGCGCCGGTGACGACGACCCGGATCGGCCGGGCAAGCGTCGCGAACTCGGCGCGCAGCCGCAGGCAGTGGAACGGGACGTGGCGCTGTTCGTCCGCGAGGATGCGATCGGCCACGTCGGTGACCAGCGGATCGGCGGTGCCGTCCCGCAGCGCGCGGTAGTAGCGCAGCGCGACGACCTCGGCGATCAGCAACACCATCAGTTCCAGCCGAAGTCCCAGCGCTCGGCGCAGCCGCACGAACACCGCGTCGGTCCAGTGGCCGGAGATCGTCGAGACACCCGCGGACCCCAGTAGCAGCGCCAACATCCGCGCGTGGTTGCGCTCCTCGGCGACGAACAACCGGACCGCGGCCGCATAGTCCTGGTCGTCGGACCCCTCAGCCTTGTTGATGAGATTGGCACCGTCGCCGGACTCGCCGACCTGAAAACGCTGGATGCTGCGGACGAGGGCGCAGCCCAACGGCGCGTCACCGGCCCAATTCGGGTCGCCGATCGCCTGCCGACGATCCGCGCCGGCCTCGAACTCCGCAACCCAGTCGGTGAAAGCGCCCACGAGTCACCTCTCCGTTGTCGTCATCCCGATTCAGAGACGGATGACCGGATTGGGACGTTGCCTCATCGTGCTCGGAGATGGCCGCACGAGACGGGCGGTGTGCGGAGAACGTCTGATGTCCCGGGAGTATCGCTGCACCGAAGTCACCTCCTCCCGATGGTCGCCCAAAACCGGCGATGGGGTGTCGGCGATCACGCCGACACCCCATCTGACCAGCTAGTTCACCTTCAGGCGGTACCCAGGATACTGGCGCAGGGTACTTATTCCGACGGTGCACTATTCCCGTCGCCGACAGCTCTGTCAGTCACGCTCGACCTGGTCGGCGCTGGTGTTTGGTCGCGCGGTAGGCGTTGATCGCCTTGCGACTGCTTCTCCACACCCCATCCGCGCCTTGAATGGCATCCAGGCGGCCACGCTGGGCCGCTTGTCGCAGAGCCGGCAAGGAGAACTCTTCGTCGATGAGAGCTGCGAGGGGCACCAACCGAGCCGGTCCTGCGACGTTGGGCACGATGAACCGGTTGAGATTGTCGTACATCGCCCGCGCGATCAGCTCCCCCAATGCACCGTAGTCACCGACATCAGCACGCTGCATCGCCACCAAGTAGGCGTCACGTTGCCGCTTGAAGATGACAACTGGCGGGTAGCCGAGCCGCACCAAGACCAGGTTGAGAATGAGGCGTCCGGTGCGACCATTTCCGTCGATGAACGGATGCACGCGTTCAAACTCGTTATGGAGTCGAGCCAACTCCTCAACCAGCGGACGACCGAGATCGTCGCCAGCGTGGATCTTGTCGCCGGTAACACAAACATCCTCGACCCATTGCTGCACCTGGGCGGTCACGAGTGGCCACGATGGAGGGGTCATCCCGGCGGAGAAGGGGTGGATGTCGTGCTCACGAAAGTTGCCCGGCCCTTCACGGGCAGTTGCGTCAGGATGCGGTGCAATGTCCCACACCGGAGTCATGGTCGTATGGTGGACCTGCCGGACTTCACGGATCGCGAGGAGCCTGCCGTCGTGCCAATCCCCCGGCTCCATCGCCTGCCCATACACCCATCGCGCCGCATCAGCGTAACCGCGCACCTCGTTGTACTCCCTGAGCGGCTTGGCCCCGACCGCACGCCCGGAGTCGAGCAGCGCCTGCACCTCGCGCAGAACAAGCGTGTTGCCTTCCAAGGCAGTCGAATGGTGGGCTTCCTGATGCCAGATGTCGTCCCAGATCGCCTGGGCTTCCGTGGGGTTCGGTAGCCCTCCGTATCGTTGGTTCAGCTCAGCCAAAGCCATGTCCAGCCGGCCGTAGACACTCGCTCGGCTCGGACGCCCCCTACCCACCACTACAAGCTCCCAAGTTGATACAGCAAGACAGCACCGAATTAAACTTATCAACTATGGGAACCTCAGCGGCCCTCGGCTCGCTGTCCTTATGCCCGCTGCCCCTCACCTCGCCGGCGGGACGCGCCGTCGTGGACCCTACGACCTCGCTCTGGAAACGTTGCATCCGATGCAACGTCGTCGCCGACCGACCACGACAGCGGGGAGTCGGCAGCAAGGCCGACTCCCCATCTGACCAGGCAGTTCACGCTCAATCAGCGCCCACTAATCAGCTACAGCCGGAGGTGGAGCCGCAGCCCTCGCAGACGTAGCACGAGCCTGCGGGGCGCATCTTGGTGCCGCAGGTCATGCAGAGCGGGGCGTCGGCGGCCTTGCCGAGTTGCAGTTCGAGCAGTTCCGTCGAGCTGTGCGCGGTGCTGAGGTCCGGCTTCGCGGACTCCTGGCCTTGCACGGCGGCCGGCTGGGGGCGGGCGTCCACGCTGGTGCGCAGGCCCTCCAGGTCCACGTCGTCGGAACTCGACGAGGACGAACCATAGCTCTCGGCGACCTGAGCGGTGCGCTCGTCGGCGGTGAAGACGCCGAGTTGGGCGCGCTTCTCGTACGGCAGGTAGTCCAGCGCCAGCCTGCGGAACAGGTAGTCCAGCACGCTGGTGGCGATCCGCACGTCCGGGTCGTCGGTCATGCCCGCAGGCTCGAAGCGCAGGTTCATGAACTTCGAGATGTAGAACTCCAGCGGAATTCCGTACTGCAGACCGACCGAAATGGACATCGAGAACGCGTCCATCACACCCGCCAGCGTGGAACCCTGCTTGCCCAGCTTGACGAAGATCTCGCCGAGACCGTCGTCGGGGTACGAACCGGCGTGCAGGTAACCCTCGGCGCCGCCGACGGTGAACGACACCGTCTGGCTCGGGCGCTTCTTGGGCAGGCGCTTGCGGACCGGGCGGTACTCGACCACCGTCTCCGGCTCGGCGGCCGCGACCTTGCTGCGCGCGTTGGACAGCGGCTGCCCGACCTTGCAGTTGTCGCGGTAGATCGCCAACGCCTTGAGTCCCAGCTTCCAGCCCTGGAAGTAGATCTCCTCGACCTCTTCGACGGTGGCCGTCTCCGACATGTTCACCGTCTTGGAGATCGAGCCACTCACGAACGGCTGGATCGCGGCCATCATCTGCACGTGGCCCATCGGCTTGATGGACCGCTCGCCCATCGCGCAGTCGAACACCTCGTAGTGCTCCGGCCGCAGGCCCGGCGCGTCCACGACGTGGCCGTGCTCGGCGATGTACTCGACGATCGCCTCGTTCTGCTCCTGCTGGTAGCCAAGGGTCTTCAGCGCCCGCGGCACCGTCTGGTTGACGATCTGCATGGAACCGCCGCCGACCAGCTTCTTGAACTTGACCAGCGCCAGGTCCGGCTCGACGCCCGTGGTGTCGCAGTCCATCATGAAGCCGATGGTGCCGGTGGGCGCGAGCACACTGGCCTGCGCGTTGCGCCAGCCGTAACGGGCACCGATCTCCAGGCCGCGCTGCCACTCGGTGGTCGCCACCCGACGCACCGCGATATCGTTCGAGCCGACCGCGCGGATCATGTCGTTGGCGGCGGCGTGCTTGCGCATGACCCGCTGGTGCGCCTCGGCGTTGCGGGCGTATCCGTCGTACGGGCCGACCACGCCGGCCAGCTCGGCCGAGCGGCGGTACGCGGTGCCGGTCATCAGCGAGGTGATCGACGCGGCCAGCGCCCGGCCGCCGTCGGAGTCGTAGGCGTGCCCGGTGGCCATCAGCAGCGCGCCCAGGTTGGCGTAGCCGATGCCCAGCTGGCGGAACTTGCGTGTGGTGTCACCGATCGCGTCGGTCGGGAAGTCGGCGAAGCAGATCGAGATGTCCATCGCGGTGATGATCAGCTCGACGCACTTGACGAACCGGTCCGCGTCGAACGTGTCGTCCTCGCGCAGGAACTTCATCAGGTTCAGCGACGCCAGGTTGCAGCTGGAGTTGTCCAGGTGCAGGTACTCGCTGCACGGGTTGGACGCGGTGATCCGGCCCGACTCCGGGCAGGTGTGCCAGTCGTTGATCGTGTCGTCGTACTGCAGGCCCGGGTCGGCGCACTCCCACGCGGCCTTGCTGATCTTGCGGAACAGGCTCTTGGCGTTGACCCGGTCGACGACCTCGCCGGTGGTCCTGGCCCGCAGGCCGAACTCGCCCTCCTGCTCGACCGCGCGCATGAACTCGTCGGACACCCGGATCGAGTTGTTCGCGTTCTGGTACTGCACCGAGGTGATGTCCCGGCCGCCGAGGTCCATGTCGAAGCCGCCGTCGCGCAGGACGCGGATCTTCTCCTCCTCGCGCGCCTTGGTCTCGATGAACTCCTCGACGTCGGGGTGGTCCACGTCCAGGATGACCATCTTGGCCGCCCGGCGGGTCGCGCCACCGGACTTGATGGTGCCCGCGGAGGCGTCGGCGCCGCGCATGAACGACACCGGGCCGGACGCGCTGCCGCCGGAGGACAGCAGTTCCTTGGACGAACGGATTCGGGACAGGTTCACGCCGGAACCGGAGCCGCCCTTGAAGATCAGGCCCTCTTCGCGGTACCAGTTGAGGATCGAGTCCATGGTGTCGTCGACCGCGAGGATGAAGCACGCGGAGACCTGCTGTGGGGAGAGCGTGCCGACGTTGAACCACACCGGGGAGTTGAAGCTGAACACCTGGTGCAACAACATGTAGGTGAGCTCGTGCTCGAAGACGACGGAGTCTTCTTCGGTCTCGAAGTAGCCGTTCTCGACGCCGGACTTGACGTAGGTCTTGACCACCCGGTCGATCAGCTGACGCAGGCTGGACTCGCGCTGCGACGTGCCAACGGCGCCACGGAAGTACTTGCTGGTCACGATGTTGACCGCGTTGACCGACCAGAAGTCGGGGAACTCGACGCCACGCTGCTCGAAGTTCACCGTGCCGTCACGCCAGTTGGTCATCACCACGTCGCGGTGCTCCCAGGACACCTCGTCGTAGGGATGTACGCCGGCCGTGGTGTGCACCCGCTGCACGCGCAGCCCCATTGGGGTGTCATCACCCAGTGTCCCGCCTGTGGCGGGCGTTCCGACGGTCTCCGTCATACCGCGTCCCTCTCCCTTGTCGCTGCTTCGCACTACCCCGGCCCCGTCCGGGCTCCCCGTCCGATGCGGTCCGGCAAATTCGTGTCGGCTGTAGTTCTGGGCGGGCCGCCGAGTGCGGCGCCTGGCCCGGCGGTTGCTCATGCGTCGGTGCTGTCCGCATCCGGCTGCGCGGCGTTCGCCTCGCGCAGGCCCGCGATCTCCTTCTCGAAGTCCTCGACCGAGGAGAACGAGCGGTACACGCTGGCGAAGCGCAGGTAGGCGACCTCGTCCAGTTCGCGCAGCGGACCGAGAATGGCCAACCCGACCTCGTGGCTGGGGATCTCGGCGGCGCCGGTGGATCGGATCGACTCCTCCACCCGGTGCGCCAGTTGGGCCAGTCGGTCCTCGTCGACCGGTCGGCCCTGGCAGGCGCGGCGCACGCCGCTGATCACCTTGTCGCGGCTGAACGGCTCGGTGACCCCGGACCGCTTGACGACCGCGAGGACGGCTTCCTCGACAGTGGTGAACCGTCGGTTGCACTGTGAGCACGAACGCCGACGGCGGATGACCTGACCCTCATCCACCTCGCGTGAGTCCACGACTCTGGACTCGGAATGACGACAAAAAGGACACCGCACCGATACTCACCCCAACGCAGACTCACCACAGTCTACCCAACCGAACCCAACCGGTGGACCAACTACAGGTGTGTAACTACTACATGTTGGGGTAGACCGTAGGCCGGGGTGCCAGGTTTCGCAAGTTGACACGGCGCGGGAGCGTCACCCGAAAGTGCGAATGCGGGCGCCCGGATAGGACACCCGCATGGCTGAACCTGATCCGGTCGACCGACCGTCGATCAGCGCACAGTACTGGGTACGGCCAGCACCTCGCCGGGGTACACCGAATTGTCGACAAGACCGTTGAGCTGACGCAGCTTGCCGACCACCTGATCGGCCTGACCGTTCGGCGCGACCTGCCGGGCCACGTCCCAGAGGGTCTGGCCCGGGTGCACGGTGACCACCGCGGACGGCACGGGTGTCGGCGCGCTCGACGGTGCGGCCAGGCTGATCCAGCCGACCACGAGCACGATCAGGAAAGTGAGCGCGCCCACCAGCACGAGCCAGCCCGTCGAACCGAGCCTGCGCGGCTCGGCACAGCCGACGGCGGGGCCGCGGTCCGGCGCGGCGACCAGTCGGGCCGGCCGCTGCCGGTCGGCGCGGTGCCGTCCCCCGGCCGGCCGGACGCCGGGCGCGAGAGGCGCCCGAGGGGCCGGTACGACCGCGCCCGAACCGAGTCCGCGTCGCACACCGGAGCCGCCGCGTACCGGCGTGCCGATCCTCGTGATGCTCAGTATCGCCATGGCGCACCCTCCTCGCCGACCGTTCCGACTCGGCCCACCCCGACCCGGAATGATGATCGAACAGGCGTTCGATCGAACTGCTGTGCGACTTTCTACCACCGACGACCGACAAAATCGAGCCTCGGACGGCGTGTCCTTCGAACAGGTGTTTGATCTGGACCTTCGCCCGGGCTAACGTTGATGTTGAACACACGGTGACGGTCGAACAGCGATCGGCACAGCAAGGAGGCGACCCAGTGGTAGGGACAAGCACCGAGAGCGGACGCACGAACGAGGACGGTGCCGCGCCCAAGGTCACACCCCAGGTCGCGGGCGCCGAGATCCGTGAGTTCCCCGAGCCGGCCGAGGGCGAGGGCACGGCACTGACCGCGCGCCAGCGGCGCGTGCTCGAAGTGATCCGGGACTGGGTCGAGCGGATGGGCTACCCACCCAGCGTGCGCGAGATCGGCGAGGCGGTCGGCCTCACCTCGACCTCCTCGGTCGCCCATCAGCTGCGCGCCCTGGAGCGCAAGGGCTACCTGCGCCGCGACCCGAACCGGCCGCGCGCGGTCGGCGTGCTGCCGCCCGACGAGTTCAACACCGAGGCCAACCACACGGCCCGGCCCGCGCCGGCCTACGTCCCGGTGGTCGGCCGGATCGCCGCCGGTGGGCCGATCCTGGCCGAGCAGGCGATCGAGGACGTCTTCCCGCTGCCCAAGGAGATCGTCGGCGAGGGTTCGCTGTTCCTGCTGAAGGTCGTCGGCGACTCGATGATCGACGCGGCGATCACCAACGGTGACTGGGTGGTCGTCCGGCAGCAGCCCACCGCCGAGAACGGCGACATCGTCGCGGCGATGATCGACGGCGAGGCGACGGTGAAGACCTTCAAGCGTCGGGACGACCACGTCTGGCTGATGCCGCACAACCCGGCCTTCGAGCCGATCCTCGGCGACGAGGCGAGCGTGCTCGGCCGAGTGGTGGCCGTACTCCGCCGACTCTGATCAGTTACCAGGCACGGCTCAGCCCGGTCACCGCATCCCGTTGAGGAAGCGGCGGCCGGGCTGTTTCGTGTTCGGGCGGTGTCTCAGGCCGGTTGGACCGGCTGGTCCTGCGGGGTCACCACGGTCGGGGCGATTACCGGTGGGACCGTGCTGACCACCGGGGCGACGGCCGCGACCTGCGGCGGCGCGGCGCCCGGAGCGGTCTGGTCGGCCGGACGCTGGTCCTCCCGGGTCGGCACCTGTGCGGCAGCTTCGGCCGTGGCCTTCGGCGAGGGTTCGTCCTTCACCGCCGCGCTCATCTCCGACTTGAAGATGCGCAGCGAACGACCCAGCCCACGAGCCGCGTCAGGAAGCCGCTTTCCGCCGAACAGCAGCGCGAAAATCAGCAGCACGATCACCCAATGCCATGGGCTCAACTCACCCATCAGCTTCCTCCTGGCCAGCGGGGAACAGTCCGTTTCACGATAACCCCTTTGGGCTGCGCAGTGGCCGGCCCGTTCCGGCCGGCGCCGGAAATGGTGCATTCACACCGGTTTTCGGCGCCGGCACACAGGAAGTTGTTATCCGGGAACGGCTCACACGCTCGCCGGGTCGGTCACGAACTGGTCCAGCACGGCGGCCAGATCCGGGTAGACCCGCGCCCGCAGTCGGGTGCCCTGCTCGGCGTGGTCCTCGGTGGTCACCTCGCCCTCGGCGTGCACCCGGGCCACCAGGTCACCCCGGGAGTACGGCACGAGCACGTCGACGGCGACCGACGGGTGCGGCAGCCCGGCGGCGATCCGCTCCCGCAGCGCGGTCATCCCGATGCCGCTGCGCGCGGAGACGAACACCGCGTCGGGCATCAGGTTGCGCAGCCGGGCGAGCACGAACTTGTCCGCCGCGTCCACCTTGTTGACCACCAGCAGCTCCGGCGGCATCGCGTGCTCCGACCGGTCGACGACCTCGGCGAGCACCTCGCGCACCGCGGTCACCTGCTGCTCTGGCATGGCGTCGGTGCCGTCGACCACGTGCACCACCAGGTCGGCCTCGGCGACCTCCTCCAGTGTCGAGCGGAACGCCTCGATCAGCTGGTGCGGCAGGTGCCGGACGAAGCCGACGGTGTCGGTGAGCGTGTAGGTCAGGCCGTCCGGGGTCTCACCGCGCCGGGTGGTCGGGTCGAGGGTGGCGAACAGCGCGTCCTCGACCAGCACGCCCGCGCCGGTGATCGCGTTGAGCAGGCTGGACTTGCCGGCGTTGGTGTACCCGGCGATGGCCACGCTGGGCACCTTGTTGGTGACCCGGCGACCGCGCTTGGTGGCCCGGACCTGCTCCATGCCGGCGATCTCCCGGCGCAGCTTGGCCACCCGCTTGTTGATCCGCCGACGGTCGGTCTCCAGCTTGGTCTCACCGGGACCACGCAGACCCACACCGCCGTTGGCACCGCCGGCTCGACCACCGGCCTGCCGGGACAGCGAGTCACCCCAGCCACGCAGTCGCGGCAGCAGGTACTGGAGCTGGGCGAGTTCGACCTGCGCCTTGCCCTCCTTGGACCGGGCGTGTTGGGCGAAGATGTCCAGGATGAGGGCGGTCCGGTCGATCACCTTGACCTTGACCGTGCTCTCCAGCTGACGCAGCTGGCCGGGCGAGAGCTCACCGTCGCAGATCACCGTGTCCGCACCCACCGACACGACGATGTCGGCCAGCTCGTGCGCCTTGCCCGAGCCGATGTAGGTGGCCGCGTCCGGCCGGCTGCGGCGCTGGATCAGCCCGTCGAGCACGAGCGAGCCCGCGGTCTCGGCGAGCCGGGCCAACTCGGCCAGCGAGCGCTCGGCGTCCTCGGCACCGCCTTCGGTCCAGACGCCGACCAGCACGACCCGTTCCAGCCGGAGTCGCCGGTACTCAACCTCGGTGATGTCGGTGAGCTCGGTGGACAGCCCGGCGACACGGCGCAGTGCCGCTCGCTCGGACAGTTCCAGCTCACCGGCGGACTCGGTGTGGTCGACGTCGGAAATCAGCACGAAGTCGCTGTCGAATTCGATGTCGGCGGCGGCCGGAGCCGGGTCCGCATCGGCGCTGTACGCGTTTAGGTATTCAGTCATCCTTGTTCTATGATCCCACGCCCGGAGCGGGTACCGGAGTCAATTTATGGACTCGGTGTCACTCGCTCGGGTAAAGCGCCACGTAGATGGCGGTTCGACGACCGCCAGGAACGGGTTCACGGGCGGCGAATTCGCGCAGTACGTCGTCCACCCTGGCCTGTAGTTCGGCGACGCCGTCCTCGTCGAGTTGCATCACCAGCCGGCTGGACCGGAGGTTGCCGACGCCGGTGTCGGCGACCTCGCCGAGGAACGCCTCCAGCATCGCCTGCACGATCGACGCCTCCTTGCCGGCATGGTTGAGCCGCCAGGACAGCCCGGTGGACAGGTAGGGGATCTCCCGGGCTCCTCGACTGCCCGACCGCTCCGGCAGCGCCTCCAGGAATCCCGCGCCGACCAGCTTGCGCACGTGGTAGAGGGTGGTCGCCGGGTCCTTGTCCAGCCGCTCGGCGATCTCCTTGTTGGTCAGCGCCCGGCCGTAGGTCAGCCGGATGATGCGCAGCCGGACCGCCGAGGCGAGCACCCGGACCTCGGCCGGGGTGGCCGGCCTGCGCTGCGCGGCTCGTGCCTGGACCCCGTGCTGACCACTCATGATCCGATCGTACGGGGATAACTGATTGACGGATTCCAATCACCCTGCGAACGTGACCCGGTGGCCCGCGAATCCCTGCTCCACCACCGCGATTTCCGGTTGCTCTGGCTCGGCCAGAGCGTCAGCGAACTGGGCACCGCGGTCACCGGGACAGCCATCCCGCTGCTCGCCGCGCTCGTGCTCGCCGCGACTCCGTTCCAGATGGGCCTGCTCAGCGCGGCCCAGAGCGCCGCGTTCCTGCTGATCGGGCTGCCGGCGGGCGTGTGGGTGGACCGGATGTCCCGGCGGCGGCTGATGCTCGGTGCCGACCTCGGTCGCACGGTGCTGCTGTTGACCGTGCCGGCCGCCTGGTGGGCGGGGGTGCTCACGCTGACCCAGCTCATCCTGGTCGGGCTGCTGGTCGGCGTGCTGACCGTCTTCTTCGACGTGGCCTACCAGTCCTACCTGCCCGCACTGGTCAGCCGGGCACACCTGGTGGAGGGCAATGCCAAGCTGACCGCGACCCAGGAGACGGCCGAGATCGGCGGTCCCGCGCTGGGTGGTGGGCTGACCCAGTGGTTCGGCGCGGCCAACGCCGTGCTGGCCGACGCGGCCAGCTACCTGGTGTCCGCGCTGTGCCTGTGGCGCATCCGGGCGATCGAACCGGTGCCGGAACGCCTGGCGGAGCAGAACCTGCGCGCGCAGATCGCCGAGGGCCTGCGGTTCGTCTTCGGCAACCGGATGCTCACCGCGATCGTCAGCACCACCGGGCTCAGCAACTTCTTCACCAACGTGATGAGCGCGGTCAGCGTGCTGCTGCTGACCAGGCAGCTGGGTGCCTCGGCCGGCGAGGTCGGCCTGCTGATGGCCGGAGGCAGCCTCGGCGGGGTGCTCGGCGCGCTCAGCTCCGGCTGGGTGATCACCCGGATCGGCCAGGCCCGCACGATCTGGCTCTCGCTCGTCGTCACCGCGCCGTTCGCGCTGATCATCCCGCTGGCCGGACACGGCCTGGCGCTGCTGCTGTTCGCCGCCGGCAACATCATCGTCTGGTACGGCGGGGTGATCTACAACGTCGCGCAGGTGTCGTTCCGGCAGTCCATCTGCCCGGACCGGCTGCTCGGCCGGATGAACGCGAGCGTCCGGTTCGCGGTGTGGGGCACGATGCCGCTGGGCGGGCTGGCCGGCGGCGGGCTGGGCGAACTGATCGGCATCCGCGGCACGATGTGGGTGGGCGCGATCGGCACCGTGGCGGCCACCCTCTGCCTGGTGCTCTCCCCGCTGCGTCGGCTCCGCGACCTGCCGACCGAGGCCGAGCCGGCAGCAACGAGCGAGCCGGCCGAACCGACGGACGGGCAGGTCAGCGGATAGTCGCCCACCAGTCGGCGTCCAGCTCTCCCCTGGCCACCAGCACCGCCGGGCCGGTCAACGTGCTGGTCGTGGTCTCGATGGCGACCACCACCCGGCCGCCGGGTACGAGCACCTCGACCCGGCCGGTCGACTCGCCGGCCTGGTGCAGGGCGGCGGCGACCACGGCCACCGTGCCGGTGCCGCAGGACCGGGTCTCCCCCACGCCGCGCTCGTGCACCCGCATCCGGACCCGGTCAGGTGCCAGCGGGGTGACGAACTCGACGTTCACGCCGTCCGGGAAGACCTCCGGGCGGTAGCCGGGCTGCCGGCTGAGGTCCAGCGTGGCCAGGTCGACCGCGGGGTCGAGAGTGCAGGCCAGGTGCGGGTTGCCGACGTTGACCACGATGCCGGGGAACTCGACGGCGGCCACGGTGGCCACCGAGCGGCCGGTCACCCTGGCCGGTCCCATGTCGACGGTGACCTCGCCGTTGTCGTGGGTGGTCACCCCGCGCACACCGGCCCGGGTCCCCACCGCGAACTCGCCGGGCTTGGCCAGGCCCGCCTCGACCAGGTACCGGGCGAACACGCGCACGCCGTTGCCACACATCTCGGCGATCGAGCCGTCGGCGTTGCGGTAGTCCATGAACCACTCGGCGGCGACCGCCTGGTCCGGCGCGGCGAGCGCGGCCGGCACCACCCGCAGCACGCCGTCCGCGCCCAGCCCACGCCTGCGGTCGCACAGCGCGCGCACCCGCGGCTCGGTCAGCTCCAGCGTGCCGGAGGTGTCGGGCAGCAGCACGAAGTCGTTCTCGGTGCCGTGTCCCTTGACGAAGGCCAGTCCCACATGGACCAGGTTACGAGACCGGCGCGCCGAGCTGCCGGCTGACCTCGGCCAGCAGGTCCGGGCGGCCCGCGTCCAGCCAACTGATCCGGCCGTCCCGGCGGAACCAGGAGCGCTGCCGGCGGACGAACCGGCGGGTGGCCACGACGGTCTGCTCGGCTGCGGCGGCCAGGCCGCCGGCACCGTCCAGGGCGGCCAGCACCTGCTGATAGCCCAGCGCCCGGGCGGCGGTGCGACCGTCCCGCAGGCCGCGGTCGGCCAGCGCGCGCACCTCGTCCACCAGGCCGGCGGCGAACATCCGGTCCACCCGGGTGCGCACCCGCTCGTCCAGTTCGCCGATCTCGCGGTCCAGGCCGACCAGCAGGGTGTCGTGCCGGGGCGGGCCGGGCACGGGCATGGACGCGGAGAACGGCCGACCGGTCAGCTCGACGACCTCCAGCGCGCGCACGATCCGCCGACCGTTGCTGGTCAGGATCGACTCGGCGGCCACCGGGTCGACCCCGGCCAGCCGGGCGTGCAGGGCGGGCGCGCCGAGGGTGGTCAGCTCGGCCTCCAGCCGGGCGCGGATGGCCGGGTCGGTGCCGGGGAACTTCAGGTCGTCCAGCAGCGCGCTGACGTACAGCCCGGACCCGCCGACCACCACCGGCACCCGGCCGGCCGCGAGCACGCGGTCGAACTCCGCGCGGGCGGCCCGCTGGTAGGCGGCGACCGACGCGGTCTCGGTCACGTCCAGCACGTCCAGCAGGTGGTGCGGCACGCCGTGCCGTTCCGCCGCGGTCAGCTTCGCGGTGCCGATGTCCATACCCCGGTAGAGCTGCATGGCGTCGGCGTTGATCACCTCGCCGCCCAGCCGCTGCGCCAGCAGCACGCCCAACTCGGACTTGCCGGTGGCGGTGGGACCGACGACCGCGATCGGCCGGGGACTGATGGACACGGAACGTGAGCTTAGAGCTCCTGGTCAGGCCGGTTCCCACAACGCGACGTGATAGGCCACGCCGAAGGGTGCCTCCGAGTACTCCAGCCGGGCCCGCCACGCCTCGGGCCCGGTGGCGACGGCCACCCCGGCGAGTACCTGCCAGGCGGCCCGGCCGGTCGCGCCCAGTTCGGCGGCGAGGCCCGGGTCGAGGCCCAGCAGGGTGTCGGTGTCCGCCTTGGCCAGCGCGGCGGCGACCTCGGTGTCGAAGGGTTCGGCCCGGTCGTCGACGCCGCCGGGAGCCTGCTCGCCGTGCTGGTTGGAGCCGTCCGCGAGTACCAGCAGGCCGACCGGGTCCGGGCCGGCGTGCTCGGCGGCGAGATCGGCACCGAGCCGGAGACACTCGGCGACCGGGGTGTCCGGGGCGATCAGCCGGACCCGCACGGAGCGGGCGCCGGCGGCGGCGCGCAGCCAGCCGGCGATCAGCACCGGCAGCGGCAGTTCCGGATCGGGTCCGGCTCCCCCGGTCGGGTCAGTCGGGTCGGCCAGCCACACCGGCACGTCCACCCCATAGCCGAGAAACGTTCCGCCGACCGGCGGAGCGAACCGTGCCGGCCCGGCCGGGTCGGCCGCCACCGCGATCCACTCCTCCGCGACCTCGACCAACTCGGTCGCGACGCGCTGGCAGGCGGCCCGGATCGGCTCGGTCCGGGCGACCGCTCCACCCACGAGTTCGGGTACGAGCAAAGGCGGGTACGGCACCGCTATGGCCCGGACAATCATGATGATCGAGGCTACCTTGCGTACCGACCTGGACACCGGAGTACCGGTTCTGCCGCTGACCTGTTTCAATGCGCGCGGGGTGTCGTTCCGCACAACGCGGAGGGACACCCGACGCGCAGGCCCCGACGAGGGCGGGGCGCCCGGGGACGACAGCGTCGGTCTCGGGCTTTGAGCTGGTCACGAGGAGGAGCCGCGATGACGGACCAGGACATGGCCGACGGGACGGCGCAGGATACCGGGCACACCGAGCTACCGGCCGGACACGCCGAGCAGCCGCCGCAACCGCAGCCTACCGAAACGCCGATACCGGTTACGCCCGAAGTGGTGGCGCCGGGCCCGAGCGCACCCGCGCCCGGCCGCGAACAGCAGGGGCAGGCGGTCGTACCTCCGCCGGCAACCGCCGAGCAGCACCCCGACAAATGGGGCCGGGTGGACGCGGACGGCACGGTCTACCTGCGCACCGAGGACGGGGAACGGGCCATCGGCTCGTGGCAGGCGGGTGAGCCGGCCGAAGGGCTGACCCACTTCGCCCGGCGGTTCGACGACCTGCGCACCGAGGTCGAACTACTGCATTCCCGGCTGGCCTCCGGTGCCGGCGACGCCAAGCAGACGCTGACCTCGGCGAAGCACCTGCACGAGTCGCTCGCCGAGGCGACCGTGCTGGGTGACATCGCCGGGCTGACAGCGCGGCTGGACTACCTCATCGCCAGGGCGCAACTGGCGGTCGAGGCGAGCCGCGCGGCCCGGGAGGTGGCCAAGGCCGAGGCGGCGGCGCGCAAGCAGGCGCTGGCCGAGGAGGCCGAGCGGATCGCCGAGGAAGCCAGCCAGTGGAAGACGGCGGGTGACCGGCTGCGCGCCATCCTGGACGAGTGGAAGACGATCAAGGGGGTGGACCGCAAGCTCGACGAGCAGTTGTGGAAGCGGTTCGCCAAGGCGCGGGACACCTTCAACCGGCGGCGCGGCTCACACTTCGCCGACCTCGACCGGCAGCGGGCCACCGCCAAGGCGCGCAAGCAGGAACTGGTCGACCAGGCCGAGGCGCTGTCGGGCTCGGAGGACTGGGCCGACACCGCGGCTCGCTACCGGCAGCTGATGACCGACTGGAAGGCCGCCGGGCACGCGCCCAAGGAGGCCGACGACGCGCTCTGGCAGCGGTTCCGGGCGGCTCAGGACAAGTTCTTCGCGCACCGCTCCTCGGTGTTCGACGAGCGGGACGCGGAGCTGGTGACCAACGCCAAGCGCAAGGAGGAGTTGCTCACCGAGGCCCAGGCCATCGACCCGGGCACCGACCTGGACGGCGCGCGGGCCGCGTTGCACCGGCTGCAGGACCAGTGGGAGCAGGTCGGCAAGGTGCCCCGCGAGCGGGTGCGCGACCTGGAGGGCAAGCTGCGCGCGGTGGAGGAGAAGGTCCGCACCGCCGCCGACGCCCGCTGGCGCAAGACCGACCCGGAGGCGGAGGCGCGGGCCGCGCAGTTCCGCCAGCGGGTCGAGCAGTTCGAGGCGCAGGCGACCAAGGCCAGGGCCGCCGGTGACAAGCGGCGCGCGGAGCAGGCCGAGGCGCAGGCCGCGCAGTGGCGCGAGTGGCTGGCCGCGGCCGAGCAGGCCGTCGCGAGTCGCTGAGAAACCAGTCGGGG